>DAISIM010000050.1:0-33781 GCA_036821995.1 Bryobacteraceae bacterium | reverse complement strand
CACCATACACCGCGTCATTACAGAACTTCGACGTCACCTGCGCCAGCCGTCCCCATAGATTGGAACCGCCGCCAGAGAGGGTGGCGTAGGTGTGGCAGAGTAACCCGATTACGAGAACTTATTGTTCTTTTAGCACTCCGTCCCCATTTGTCCGTCATGGAAAAGGTCCTCCCGCAGAGAAAATCTCAGTCGCGTGAGTATAGCGGCGGGGATTGCGCGAAAACGGGTGGTGTTCGCGGAAGTGATTGATTTTGTGAGGAAAATATCGTGTCAACGTGCTGTGATGGCGCGATCGGGATGGCGCGGGTAGGGAAGGCTGGGTGCAGCAGGCGCAAATGGGCGCCTGCTGCGTGGTGCCTCCGGCGCTGTGCTTGCTGGCTGCGCGGGGGACGGGACTTGGACGGCGATTGGGGCTGGAGGGCGCTGGAATCTGCTGGCGTGATTCGATGGTTCAGTGGCTTTGGATCCTAGGGTTGATTTCTGCGGCAACAGATGCAACTCTGGCGTCCCGTTGGGACTAACAAGGACTGAAGACGTCTTGCTGGAACAGGAAGATTGTCACCCATGGCAACACAATTCTGGCGTCCCGTTGGGACTACTAGGCGAGTCGAAACCCGCGCCGGGAGTGCGTAGAGGTTGAGCCCACCGTCAAACGGCCACCACGCGTTTGGTTCTTGCCAGACACCGGTATAGTCGCCGGAGGCAGGAAGAGTTCTCACCAAGAGTGGAAGCGTAGCCTGTCTCCATTCGCGACGTCTCTCAAGGTCCCGGAGGCTTTCCACAAGGTCTCCAAGGTCTGTCTCAGATAACGACTGGGTGTGCGTTCGAACCTTGCGTTCACACGAACGTGGGACGAGATGCCTGCCGCCGCCGAACTGGTGACGCTCTAAGCGTGGAGTTCAAGCCTGATTTTTTCACAAAACAGTAACGCAATTCTTACTCATCGTTTGAGCCATATTGGCCATCCTTTCCGCTTATATGGGTATGATGGCTACCTCGATTTCCAAATACGTTTGGTTCCCTGTGATTGCGCTGTGCATCATGGCAACGGAAGGCTTAGCACAGGACAGGGGGATATACGTTAACGGCAAACCCCTGAGTGAGAACGAGAAGAAGATTGTGCGCCTGCTTGAGATGGCGTATCAGACACCCTGCCCACCGGGCCGCTATTGGTACGACCCCGGCACCGGGATGTTCGGTGTGGAAGGCGAGGGCATGCGGGCAACCATCCACCCGAACCTACCGCTGGGCGGTCCTTTGAAGGTCAACGCATCGGCAAAGGGAAACTCCACAGGCACGGGAACCTACATCAACGGCCGGGAACTCCATGCCAATGAGGTTCGCGGCCTTAGCGCTTGCGTTACTGTTCGCAAGGGACGCTTTTGGATGGACGCCTACGGCAACGTCGGCGAAGAGGGCGGACGGAATCTAGGCAATCTTATCGCCATGTGCCAGCAGGCTGCGGCAGCCCGCGCGGCCACGGGAGGCACTTCCGGCGGTGGTGGCAACAGCGGTAACCAGCAGGGCAACCAAGGATCCCGTGCTTTGGGCCGACCAGGCAATCGCGGTTGGTATGGCAGTGTCTCTGGCGGGGGCGGCACGGTGGGCGCCATTTTTTCTGACGGCACGGGGGTTACCTGCGGCCCTGACGGCGGCTGCATTTACTAGTGCCGCTTGCGAGTCCGAGACGGGGCGCATCCGCCTGTCGTGGCATAACCGCGCCCCAACAGTGCTGTGCCCGATTGGCGGCGGCGCCTGTAGCTGCAGCGCCAAATTGCCTTCCCGGCAAGCGGAAGGATTGCCGAATTGCGGCAGCAGAGCACTCAAGGAGCAATTTGTTCGGAGTGGAATCTCGCCGCTAGCGAGACAATGCTCTTGCAGCGAACGGGATCTGTCCCGATTTCTGTGACCCAAGCTGGAGCTCCATTCGAAGCCATTTGATTCGAATCGCCCCTGAAGCCATCCGTACTACGTTGTCAATTTGTCATGAGATGTTCATCTCATGTTCACGCTCGCCAGCTGTCCTACCTGGCGGTAGTCAACACTCGACATCTTCATGAACATCACAAAAGCACCCTTTCTGCGCTCTCTGTGTTTCCTCCTTGCCTTACCCATTTTTCTGTTGGCTCAAAGCGACACGGCCTCTCTGGCTGGCATTGCTCGCGACGCCACGGGAGGTGCGGTTCCGGAAGCGGCAGTTAGCCTGACTAACAACGGCACGGGGCTTACTCGTGCCCTAATCTCTGATACGGCCGGTCGTTTTCTCTTTACGCTTGTGCCTCCGGGTGAGTACACACTTACTGTGGAAGCCCCTGGATTTCGTACCTTTCGCGACGAGGCAGTGAGGTTGCGCGTGGCGCTGCCCGCCCAAGGGAAACTCAAGGGAAACTCCAAGGGAAACTCCAAGGGAAACTCGGGATCAGGTAATCCTATTTCCAGTTCTCTGGCAATGGTTTCGGTTTGATTCCCGCCTGCCGAGGCAGCTTCCGCCTTCTCCTTTCGCTTTCTTCCTGGCTTTTGGGGCGCCAGATTCCGCTCCATCTTTGCCTCCAATTCTGCCACGAAGTCTGGTGCTCCAAATGGCCTTCCTGTTCTGGTGGCCTCGCGCAATCGGTCCAGGTCGCCCGACTCCCGAAAGCCATCGCATTGGACTCGACGATACAGAGCTTTTCGCGTGAGGGCAAGGAACTGAACCAGCCCACGAATCAATTGGATTTTGTGATCTTGTCCTGACATAGGTATTTCCCCTTAACCGGCACGCGCGAACCGGCGACCGAATGGACCAGGAGGAAAGCGCTTTTCCCGGGATACGGATTCCCGACGCTGAATTGCGGTAGCAGATATTTCTTTTTCTAGAACTGGTTCCGCTTCCAGCGCTGCGATGCGAGCATGGCCTCAGCGTCTGGCGACTTCGGCG
This sequence comes from Bryobacteraceae bacterium, assembly GCA_036821995.1. Classification (GTDB taxonomy): domain Bacteria; phylum Acidobacteriota; class Terriglobia; order Bryobacterales; family Bryobacteraceae; genus JACTMJ01. The sequence continues at coordinate 30,864 of DAISIM010000050.1, read as the reverse complement.
GCGATGTGGCCGACTAGGGCGGTGATTCGGGTTCTGAGGCTGGTGAGTTCGGAGAGTTCCTGGTATTCGCCAGTTATGGCGACGGCGCAGGAGGTGGCGAGAAACCGCTTTCACCCATACACAAACCATAGATACCAGCGGAGTTACGCTGGAGAATACACCGCCTTGGGGGGCAAATCGGCCCTCCCGCGCCAACTTCCGCAGCCAAGAAGAGCCCCAGTCGACCGACCGCCGAAGGCCCCACATCGCCGATCCGCGCCGACCGTCCTGGCCCGCATTCCCGGACAAGCCGTCGCGGCAGTGGCCAACTGCAATCCGTCGCGTCAGCGACTGGCAGTGCATAGCCAGGCGTTTCACACGCCTGGACCCGTCTCATGCGACGGAACAGATGCAACTAACGGAGAGCAGAAGAAACAGAAGGAATAGAGAGGCGTACCGCGATGGCCTACCATGCCCACCATGTGACAATATGCCTGGGAACCCCGGCTCCCATCCCCGCGCCACTCTTCTGCCCAGAAACTCCGCGCCAGCCCTTCCGCCGAGCCCTCCCGCCCAGCGCTCCCGCCCAGCGCTCCCGCCCCAGCCCATCCCCTCGCTGCGGCGAACCGCGCCCGCATCGCCCATCCGGCGTCCCCACCAACAGACCATCAGCTCCCACGCTGTGTCCGCACGTGTCCGCATTTTTCCGTATCATACGGACAAACAGACAAGCCACAACGCGCATACGGACAGCCCGCAACCTACTGCACAACAATCACTTACGCATCCACCCAGCATCCCCAACCCGTTTACGGAGAATTTCGCAAATGCGTACGGACAAACCCGCCACCCCTTCTGCTCACACAGTCAACGCCAATAGTAGACGTCGAACGGGCTGGATATACGGCGCGAGGGCGCGTTGCGGGAACAGCCCAGACGCGTTTCCTCGCTGTGGTGCTGCCTCAATAGGCATCGCAGGCGGTGCTTCCGCCGGGTTGTGTCACTGTCTCCACATTTGTGTAGGAGAACGATACGGTTCCCGGTAGATTTCTCCTACGGCGGCGTGATCTGCAGCGAACAACTGATTGCGCCTGAACCACTTGACGGCGATACTGGGAATGGCATTCTGATTGCAGGGTGAATCTGTTCTTCGCCCCACCTGACAACAAGATCAGCGGGCAACGTTGGGCAACACTCCATGAGCGAGAGCAGGCAGCAACTCATTCGCGCATTCCTCCTCATTTTGACGGTGGCTGCGTGCATTGCTGCGTTCATTAATTTCCGCCAGCAGGCGGGGATCAGCGTCCCCGAGGATGGCGTGTTTTGGTCGCAGCGCGATGGGCGTGTCTTCGCCCTCATGGTGGATCCAGCCAGCTCTGCCGCCCGTGCCGGGGTCCACGAGGGCGCCCAACTCCTGCGGATCAACCGGCAGCCCGTCAGCCGCCCTGAGGACGTAGCCGCCATTCTCGCCGGGCTGCCCAGTTGGGAGGCTGTGGAATACACGCTGGTGGAGCGTGGAGTGGAGTTCACCAGCAAGGTAATTCTGCGTGAACGTGCCAGCCATACATTGGTCTATTACCAGTACTTCGTCGGAGTCGTCTATCTGGTAATCGGCCTGTTCATTTACTTTCGTCGTGGCGTGGCGCAGATGGCGCTGCATGTCTACGTCCTCTGCCTCGCTTCGTTCGTCCTTAGTACCTTCCACTACACCGGTAAGCTCAATGACTTCGACAAGGTGATGTATTGGGGCAATGTCTTTGCCGGTCTGTTTGCGCCCACCATCTTCCTGCACTTCTGCCTGAACTTCCCTGAGCCCTATCGCTGGCTGCGCGGATTTGGGCGCGCCACCCTCATCTATGCTCCCGCTTCGGTCCTTGCCGTACTGTTTGTTGGCTTCGCCTCCGGCGCAATCCAGACCGCCCTGCCATTGGTGGAACTCACCTGGGCACTTGACCGCGTTTGGCTGGCCTTTCTTACTGGCGGTTACCTGTTGGGTGGCATTGTGCTGGCATTCAAGAGCCGAACGGCCAAGGACGCCATCATTCGCCAGCAGCTGAAATGGCTTCGCAACGGTGCTGTGTTCGCCATTCTTCCGTTTGCGATTTTCTACTCCATCCCTTACGTGATGGGGTCCTTCCCTGGCGAATCCGCCAAGATGGCCGTGCTGGCCCTTCTGCTGATGCCCCTCACCTGGGCTTATGCCATTGTCCGTTATCGCCTGATGGATGTGGACGTGATTTTCCAGCAAGGCTACGTCTACACGCTGGCCACGCTATGCGTCCTGGGCACCTTCTACCTGTTCATCTTCTCGATCGGCAATTTTGAGAACCTCAGCCCCACCGCCGTGGCCATCCTCATTCTGATTGCTGCCTTCGCCTTCCAGCCCATCCGAAACTGGCTGCAGGAACAGTTAGACCGTCACGTGTTCTATCGTGATCAGTACAACTACCGCCGCACCCTCATCGAGTTCGCCCGCGAACTGAGCGCCGAGACGGATCTTGACCGCATGCTTAGCTCTGTCGCTGACCGCCTCATCCGTACGTTGGGAATCTCCCACATTGCCTTCTTCCTGGTGGATGAAAACGACGGCAGCATCTCCCTGCGGCTCTCCGATAACGTCCGCGACCGCAAGGGCCGCTCCATTGAACCTGGTTATCCACTGGATCTTTCCTTCCTGCGTCACGGCAGCGACAAGGGTCACCTGTTCTTTGAGCGTACCCGCAATCTGCCCGATGCCCGCGTGATGGAGCATCCCCCCTCAGCCCGCGAATCCATCGCCGACCTGGACCTTACGTATTATTTTCCCTGCCAGGCGCGCGGACGCACGATTGCCCACTTTGGCGTCAGCCGATTGGACCGTGGGGATTTCCTTACCTCCGACGACCTGGAACTTCTCATTACTCTGAGCGGCTATGTGGGTATCGCCATTGAAAACGCCCGCCTCTATCACTCGCTGCGCCTCAAGGCCGCTGAGTATGAGCGATTGAAGGAATATAACGAGAACATCGTTGAGTCCATCAACGTTGGCATTCTGGCGGCCGACCTTGATGGCCGCGTTGAGAGCTGGAATTCTTCGATGGAAGCCATCACCGGGATTATCCGCGCTCACGCCGTCGGGCGGCCTCTCGTGGAATTGCTGCCCGTCGGCTTGTGTGAAGAGATCGCATCGGTGAGCGCCGAGGAGGGCATCCACAACATCTACCAGTTCCTGCTTCGCCCAGCCGAGATGCCACGCGTATCGCCGCAGCACACCGTGCCGTCCCATGCAGTAGAGGGAACCGAAGTCCTGGTAGCCAATCCCGCGGAGGAAGACGAGTCCTTTGTCCTTGCGGGTGCTGGCTCAAGCAACCACGCACGCAACGAAGGTCAGCTTGCGGTAACCCACCGCGGCGGATCAGCCACCGCGATGGCCGGTACCCTGGAGGCTTCTGAGCGCATGTCTCCGGCTGACCGCGCAGTAAGTCATCGCGCCGCGGGCATCATGGGATCCTCCGGCACCGCATCCTCCCTGCCGGAGCTACGTGAACCCGAACGGAATGGTGGCGCTGGTGACAGCGGCATTTCCCCACATGATGCCGATGCCTCCTCACCCGGTGAGCGGATGCTGAACATCGCCATCGCTCCTCTGGTGTCGCGCGAGCTTGAACATATTGGCCGTCTCATCCTTTTCCAAGATGTCACTGAACGCACTGAGCTAGAACGTCGATTGGTCCAAACCGACAAGCTCACCTCCATTGGCGTACTTGCCGCGGGCGTGGCACATGAGGTCAACACTCCACTCGCCGTCATCTCGTCCTATTCGCAGATCCTCGCCAAGCAACTGGCCGGCGACGAGAAAAAGGCCAGTATTCTTGACAAGATAGCCAAGCAGACCTTCCGCGCCAGCGAGATCGTTAACTCCCTGCTGAGTTTCTCGCGTACCGCCACCACCAGCTTCCAAAGCACGCAATTGAACAGCGTCATTGACGAAACCCTGGTGCTGATTGAACCGCAGTTGAAGAAGGTGAATGTCGACACGGTGAAGCTCTTTGCTGAGGATTTACCCTTGGTCCGCGGCAATGCTGGAAAGCTGCAGCAGGTATTGCTGAACTTGTTCATGAATGCGCGTGACGCGATGGCGCAGGGTGGCGAACTCCGTGTGGAGACAGCCTACGATCCAAACAACATCTACGTCCGCATCATCGACACCGGTCCGGGCATCCCCCCGGAGATTGCCAGCCGGATCTTCGATCCCTTCTACACCACCAAAGTGCCCGGCAAGGGAACCGGCTTGGGCCTTAGCATTTCCTACGGCATCATCCGCGAGCACGGCGGTATCATTGAAGTGGCCAGCAGGCTTGGCGAAGGCTCTACCTTCACCCTTACGTTGCCCAGAGAGCAAATAGCCCATCGCGAAGGGCTGGCGAGCTAGCTGAAGGCGATCGACACCCCGCTGGAGTAATCCACCCACATGGCACACACCCCGAAAAACGCCCGCATCCTGGTAATTGACGACGAGCCGGATGTCAGGGAGATGCTCGAGTTCCTCCTGGAAGAAGAGGGCTTTCAGGTAGAAACCGCCCCAGACGCCACCACCGGCCTTGCCAAGCTTGCCGCGCGCGACTACGACTTGCTGCTACTTGACCTCATGCTTCCCGACATGTCGGGCATGGATACCCTGAAGCGCATCCGCAAGGAAGACCGCGAGCTGCCGGTGTGTATGGTTACCGCGCACGGCTCTACCTCCGTGGCCGTCGAAGCGCTGAAGAGTGGCGCCAACGATTACTTCTCAAAACCCTTCGACAACGAGAAGCTGATTCTCGAAATTGGCCGGCTGATTGATGGCCGCCGCCTGCAGAAGGAGAACACCCAGCTGCGTCGGGCTCTCAAGCAGCGCTACGCCTTCCCGGAGATCGTTGGGAAAAGCGAGAAGATGCTGCAGGTGCTTGATCTCGTCAAGCAGGTGGCCACTAGCCGCTCCACCATTCTCATCACCGGAGAAACCGGTACCGGCAAGGAACTCATAGCCAAGGCCATCCATATGAACTCGGCCCGCGCCGACAATATGTTCATCGCGGTCAACAGCGGTTCATTGCCGCCGGAACTTCTGGAAAGTACCCTCTTCGGCCATGTCCGAGGAGCATTTACTGGCGCGGTGGCCTCCCATAAGGGCTACTTTGAAGTGGCGGATAACGGCTCTATTTTCTTTGATGAGATCGGCACCATCAACGTTGATACCCAGGCCAAGCTCCTGCGCGTTATCCAGGAAAAAGAGTTCATTCCCCTGGGTGGTACCGAGGCCATCAAAGTGGACGTCCGCATCCTTGCCGCCACCAACGCTGACCTGAAGCGGATGGTGGAGGAAGGCCGCTTCCGCGAGGATCTCTATTACCGGCTGAATGTCATCAATATCGACCTACCGCCCTTGCGGGACCGCAAGGAGGATATCCCCCAACTGGTGGAGCACTTCTTCCAGAAATACTGCGCAGAGAACGCCAAACTATTGGACGAGTCCGGCCGCACCCGCCTGCGCTTCGACGCCGAAGCGATGTCCATCCTGATGGAGCATAACTGGCCAGGCAACGTGCGTGAGTTGGAGAATTGCGTGGAGCGGGCCGTCGTGTTAGCCTCCGACGCGATTGCCCCAGCAAGCGTATTGCCTGATTCCCTACTGCATGCCCACGGCATGGGCATTCGCCGCGACGAGCGGGGCAATCTAGCCCCGGATGCGTCTCTGTTCGAAATTATGGCCGATCTTGAGCGCAAGATCATCCTGGAACACCTGGAGCGCAATGCCTGGAGCCAGACCGACACCGCCGAGAAGCTCCACATCCCACTCTCCACCTTGAACCAGAAAATCAAACGGCTCAACATTGAGATCCGCAAGAAAGGTGAACAGGCGAAGGTTGCCGGCTAGTGCCGTTCAACCCCTGGTTCGTACCGTTCGATGCCGGGAATCCCCGTTCAGTTACCGGTTTCTCTTTCTTTTCCCCGATTGACACACCTGGCCATTCCTGGTAAGGTTTGTAACTTGCGGTGGGTTTTTCTAACCCACCCCTGTGTCTTTTTGTCTCGCATGATTTTCATCTCCATTCACGAGGTCGAGTCGTGAAACAACGCTACTTTATCCTGGTGCTCGCGCACAGTGTGCACGGGCGCATCCAGCGCATCCATGTTCCGCACTCATTCATCTACGCGATTCTGCTTCTGGCAGTATTAGGCTCCTTTTCGGCCCTCGGCTTCATCGGAAGTTATGGTCGCATGCTGTGGAAAGTGGGCCAGTACAACAACCTCCGCGTGGAGGTAGAAACCCTGCGCAATCGCTACAGCGATCTGCAGAAGGAAGCAGCGGAGCAGAACGAACAACTCGCCACCTTGCAGCTGTTTGCCAGTGAAGTATCGGTGGCTTATGGCCTGAAACAGGACCTTGCCGGCGGGTCAGGCTTCGCAAACGAGGCGCGCCTGGTACCCACCGTCTCTGAGACCATTGAGCAGTACAACTTCCTCAAGAGCGCGGATTATTCCCGCCTGTTCCGCGAATACGTGCGCAAGCGGCACGCTAATTCCGTCCCCAGCATCTGGCCCGTCAATGGCCGCCTGATGGATAACTTCGGCAAACGGATTGACCCGTTCAGTGGTTTAGGTGCCTTCCACTCCGGCGTCGACATCAATGGCAACCAAGGCGATCCCATCAAGGCCACGGCGGACGGTATCGTCACTATGGCAGGCTGGCTGGGCGGCTATGGACGGATGATCGTGATTGACCACGGCCAGTATCAGACCCGTTACGCGCATCTTTCCTCCATGCGCGTCACGCCAGGCATGGAGGTTCGGCGTGGCGAAATCATCGGCGGCATGGGCTCCTCCGGCCGTGCCACCGGGACACACCTGCATTACGAAGTCCGCATCAACGGTGTTGCCATTAACCCCTATCCTTTCCTGCGCCGCCCGCTTACCGCCGACGGCAAAGCCAGGGAAATGCCCTTTTAGTTTTCTTTTCGGTCTACTTTCGATAGAATCTTCAGCACTCGGCGTCCCTTGAGGGGCGCCGGAAAGCTGGAGACTCCCATGTGTTCCCCTCGGCGTGATTTCCTCCGTAAAGCCGCCCTTGCTTTGGGCGGCATCCACCTTACCCGGCTGCACGTGAATGCAAGTTCCTTGCTGACAGCCACCGCGCAGGACTTCCTGCTTTCGCTCACTCCTGAGCAGCGAAAACAGGCAACCTTCAGCTTCATGGACGATGAGCGCTTCGTCTATCACTTCACGCCGATTCCGCGCAAAGGGCTTGCACTCCGCGAGATGCGTCCGGAACAACAGCACCTGGCCCATGCGCTGCTCAGCGCCGGACTCAGCCAGCGGGGCTACATCAAGGCCGCCACCATCATGAGCCTGGAAGAAGTGCTGAAGGTACTGGAGAACGACTCAGGCGAGCGGCGCAATCCAGGGAAGTATTACTTCAGTATCTTTGGTGAGCCTTCCGACAAAGGCATCTGGGGATATCGTGTGGAGGGCCATCACCTCAGCCTCCATTACACCGTTCGCGACGGCAAGGTGCTGGCGGCACCCACTTTCCTTGGCTCCAATCCGCGCGAGGTGCGGCATGGTGCCCGCAAAGGACTGCGCGTGCTCTCTGCCGAAGAAGACCTGGGCCGCGACCTGTTGCACGCCCTCAACGCTGAGCAGCGGAAGACAGCCGTAGTGGATGCCGTTGCCTACCCGGATATTCTCACCGCCAATCACCGCAAGGCCGCCCTCAGCGGCCAACCCAATGGCTTGGCCTTTGCCAGGATGACCGGCGCCCAGCGCGACAAACTAATGGCGATCGTGCGCGAGTATACCGGAAACCTCGCTGAGGAATCCCGCCAGTGGCGCGAGGCGCAACTCCGTCAGGCCTCTGACCGCCTCTTCTTCGCTTGGGCTGGCGGACCGGAGTTCAAGGATCCTCACTACTACCGTATCCAGGCGCCTACCTTCCTCATCGAGTACGATTGCACCCAGAACGAAGGAAATCACATTCACTCCGTCTGGCGGGACTTCACCGGCGATTGGGGCGGTGACCTGTTGGCCGCTCACTACCATCACGGTCACCACGCTCACCCAAGCCGTGCCGCGCGCAGTGGACATCAGCAGCATAGCCACGGCTAAGCTCGAACCGTGTTTCGGGATGCTGGCGACGTCTGCGGACCAGCGCATCCCACTTGCCATCCCGGCTGTGAAAGGGTTTTTTGATGCTGATTCGATGGATTCTGGCCACCCTCCTGCTTGCTGGTTGGGGATACGCCGCCAGCTACGGATACTACCAGACTGACTTTCCGCCAGAAGAGTTCCGGGCACGGCACACCAAGGTTTTCCAACAAATTGGTGACGACGCCATTGCCATTATCGCGGGTGCGCCTGCTGCGCAAGGCTTCCAAGTCTTCCGGCAGTCCAATGAATTCTACTATCTCTGCGGCGTCGAGTCGCCCCACGCCTACATCCTGCTGAATGGGCGAACGCGCAAGACTGCGCTGTACCTCCCCCACCGGGACCCTGACCGCGAGAGCAATGCGGGCAAGATCCTTTCCGCCGAGGATGCCGAACAACTGCGTGAACTCACCGGCGTTGACGCCGTGTATCCCGTCGAAGAACTCGCCCGCCACCTCAGCCGCATGCAGGTGAAGACCCCCGTCCCCACCATCTACACCCCCATGCTTCCCTGGGAAGGGGTGGAAAGCAGCCGCGATGAGTTGCTCTACCAGCAGGCGCTGATTTCGTCTGACCCCTGGGATGGGCGTCCCTCTCGCGAGGCGTGGTTCGTCGACAAGTTGCGATCCCGCTTCCCAGCCTTCCCCATCCGCGACCTCTCTCCCATTCTGGATGAGCTAAGGCTGGTGAAGAGTGAGCGGGAGATTAGCCTCATCCGTAAGGCGTCGCAGATTGCCGCTTGGGCTCTGATAGAGGCCATGAAGAGCACCCGGCCCGGCGTGATGGAGTATCAGTTGGATGCCGCTGCCCGCTTCGTCTTCCTTACCAACGGCGCGAAGTACGAGGCCTATCCCGCTATCGTCGGCAGTGGCACCAATGCCTGGCTGGGCCACTATTACCGCAATGCGAGTCCCCTCAAGGACAACGACATGGTGCTGATGGACTATGCTCCGGACTACCGGTATTACACCAGTGATATCACCCGCTGGTGGCCCGTTAACGGCAAGTACAGCAGCGACCAGAAGGCCTTCCTCCGCTTCATCCTGGGCTACCGTAATGCCCTCATCTCCAGAATCAAGCCGGGAGTCACCGCAGCGGCCGTCCTGCAGGATGCGCGGGTAGAGATGAAGACGCTTCTGGATACGCTCTCCTTCAGCAAGAGCCATTATCGTGCCGCCGCTGAGAAGGCGCTGGACTTTGCCGGGCATCTTCAGCACCCCGTGGGAATGACTGTTCATGACGTGGGCGTCTACCGCAATAAGCCCTTTGTCGAGGGCCAGGTTTTCGCCGTTGATCCCATGCTGTGGGTTCCCGAAGAAGAGATGTATATCCGCATGGAAGACGTGGTGGTGGTCACCGCCACCGGCGTGGAAAACTTCACCAGTTTCCTGGTGGCTGAGGCGGAGGAGATTGAACGGCTTATGGCAGAACCCGGCATTGTGCAGCAGTATCCCGCGCGTCTCCCATAGCGCACCGAATCATCATGTCGCAAAACTCCGGATTTCCATGGCTCGCCTTGGGTCTGCTGCTGACCCTCAACGCAACGGTCGCGCTTGCGCAAAGCGTCGACATCTCCACCCGCCCTCTGCGCCATGAGCGCACCCACGACTTCGACGTCCAGCACTATCGCATCCAGCTATCGCTGAACCAGGCCAAGCGATCCTTTCAGGGCGAAACTACCATTCGCTTCACCGCGCTCACCGATGGATTCCGTCAGCTCTCGCTGGATGCCGAGACCTTCACCGTAGAAGCCGTCTACGACAGCAATCGCCAACCGCTTGCCTTCACGCATAGCAATGGGAACCTGCTTGTCACCCTGGCAGCGCCGTTGGGCTATGGCGAAGTTGCTGAGCTTCGGGTTCGGTATCACGCCGACGGCGTACAACCTGACCCTGAAAAGTTCGGCATGAGCAAGGGTTACGACCTTGGCCTGGGCTTCAAGCACCATACCGAAACGAATCCGGCACTTGCCAACACCTTGTCGTTTCCTGAGGGCGCACGACATTGGTTCCCTTGCTACGACCATCCCAATGACAAGGCAACCAGTGAACTCATCGCGACAGTTCAGGAAGACCATCAGGTGATCTCCAATGGCCGGCTGGTTGGGATCACCCGGGACGAACAGGCGCGCACACGCACATTTCACTGGCTGCAGGAGAAGCCCCACGCCACCTACCTCTTCGTTCTGGCCGCCGGCCCCTTTGCCGAGGTGCCCGATACCCAACCCGGCTTGCCCGTGAGCTACTGGGTTTACCCTCAGGCAGTCCCGAACGCAACCCGCAGCTTTGGCAAGACGCGCGAGATCATCCGCTACTTTGAGAGCGAGTTCGGCGTCCCATTCCCCTGGGCGAAGTACCACCAGATCACCGTTCCTGGTATCGGAGGTGGTGCGGAAAGCACCAGCGCCACCGTCATCGGCGATGTCACGATCCACGATGCCAGGGCTGAGCAGGACTTCCCCACCCACTGGCTGGTGGCCCATGAGGCCGCGCACCAATGGTGGGGCAATCTGGTAACCATGCGCGACTGGACCCACGCCTGGATCCATGAGGGTTTCGCCACCTACTACGAGAACGCCTACCTCACCGAGAGCCAGGGGCAGGACGAAGCGGCGGTGGACTGGCTGCTGAAACGGGATGCCTACCTTACCGAGATGCGCACCCGCTATCGCAGGCCCATCGTCACTCCCCGCTGGGAGGTGCCTGACCAGAACTTTGACCGCCACAGCTACCAGAAGGCCGCGCTGGTCATTCGTCTGCTGCGGCAGGTGATGGGCGACGCCGCCTACCGCCGCGCCATCACGCATTTCCTCAGGAAGCATGCCTTCCAGTCCGTCGATACCCATGACCTTCTGGTGGCCATTCGCGAATCCACCGGACAGGTGCTTGACTCGTTCTTCGCTGACTGGATTCACAAACCGGGCCACCCTGTGCTCTCCATCCAAACCCGATGGATTGCCACCGAACAGGCCGTGGAAGTCCACGTCCAGCAAACCCAGGACGGCCACGGGCAACCGGCGGTGTTTCAGATGCCCATCCAATTCGGCATCACCACGCCATCCGGCAAGCGCGTGGAAGAGGTGTGGATGCGGCAGCGCCAGCAGACTTTCCGCTTCGCCGCGGACGCGCAGCCGCTGCTTGTTCGCTTTGACGAGGGCAATCATCTCTTGTGCGAATTTGACTTTGAGAAGCCGCTGGAGGAGTTGCTCTACCAACTGAGTCACGATGATGTGACGGGCCGTATGTGGGCCGCGCAGCAACTGGCGAAGCACATGGAAGCGCCAGGCGTTTTGCAGGCATTACGGCGAAGCGCCCGGGACGACGCGTTCTGGGGTGTCCGTCGCGCGGCACTACGCGCAACTGCCAGCTTCCAGGACGAAGGCCTCATTGGATTCTGGCAACAGCGCGCGCAGGACACAAAGTCCGCCGTGCGGGTCGCCGCCCTGCAGCTACTGGCGGCACGACGGGATCCAGCCCTGAGGCCCTGGTTCCTCCAACGGTTCCGCGATGATGACAGCTACCTGGCACAAGCCGAAGCCCTCCGTGGAATTGGCAATTGTGGGGGACCGGGCGACCTCCCCATGCTCCAGCACGCCGCCACCCAAGCGTCCCCCCGCGACGTCATCCGCAGAGCCGCCCGCGAAGCTATCGCATCCCTCAGCCAAAGGCCCTAGCACTGAATATGTCCCCAACCTCAGCCGTTCCGGCTCACTCTCGATTTGGGCCATGAATTCCAACGGTCCAGCACGATCCGCAACCCTTCTGCGGGGTGGATTCCCGATATACTGGCCCAAGTAATGACTTTCAACCCGCGAGTATTCCGATGAACCGCCGCTCCTTCCTGGCCGCCAACGCGCTTGCCAGCACTGCCAGTCTTCCGCTTCGTTCGCAGACAACGTCCACGCTGGCAACGCCTCGTCCGCCCAACATCGTCTTCCTGCTCTCTGACGATCACAGCGTTCCAGATTTGGGCTGCTATGGAAATCCTCACGTGCGCACACCGCACCTTGACCGCTTGGCCGCTGAGGGCATGCGCTTCAACCATTGTTATGTGGCCTCCCCGCAGTGCAGCCCCAATCGCAGCGCCCTGTTCAGCGGATGCACACCTCACACCATTGGCACCTCCAGGCTCCACGCTCCAATGCCTCCCTGGGAAACCACTGTCATCGACCTCCTCAAGCGCCAGGGATACTACACTGCTGCCTTTCGCAAGCATCACCAGGGCGCCCATTTCCAGAACCGTCTCGACTTCTATGGCGATGCCGCAACTCCCTTTCAAGCCTTCACGGACAGCCTCCCCGCGGGCGCGCCATTCTTTCTCCAGTTCGGTTCCACTGACCCTCATCGCCCCTATCGCCCGGGAGCAGTTAATCCTCCCCATCACCCGGACAATGTCCTCGTTCCCCCTTACCTGCCGGACACGCCGCAGGTCCGTGCGGACCTTGCCCTGTATTACGACTTCATCTCGCGCTTCGACCAGGAATGCGGTGAGCTATTGGATCTGTTGCGTTCCCAGGGCCTTCTCGATAACACGCTTGTTCTGATGACCGGCGACAACGGCCTGCCATTTCCCAGGGCCAAGGGCACACTCTACGATCCCGGTATCCGCGTTCCCACCATCGCATGGTGGCCAGGCAAAATCGCTCCGGGCGTGGTCACCGATGAACTCATCGCCCACGTCGATTTTGCGCCCACTTGGCTGGATTGTGCCGGCATTCCCACACCCCCGAAGATGCAGGGCCGCAGCTGCCTTGGCCTTCTCACCGGTGGCGCCTACACCCCGCGCGAGGCCATCTTCAGTGAACGCAACTGGCATGATACCTTTGACCCTCAACGCTGCGTCCGGACCCGCCGCTTCAAGCTCATTTTCAATGCCGACGCCAATACCGGCTACCGCCCCGCCTGGGATATTGAGGATTCCCCCTCCTGGACCTCCATCCAGCGCATGGGCCGTCAGGGAGGACTCACCGTAGTTCAATCCCAGTTGCTTGAACCTTCCCGGCCCGCCTTGGAGTTCTACGACCTGGAGACCGACCCCAATGAATTTGAAAACGTCATCAACCGCCCCGACCTTCGCCAGGAGGCGTTACGCCATCGACAGTTGTTGAGCAACTGGATGCACGAAACCTTTGACTACCTGCCGCCCCTCTACCGGCAGGGGAACGCCGACGACCCCACCGGAGCCAGGGGCCTGACGCCCCCTGCGCTTTAGTCAGAAATTGGCGTTGTACGATAGCGCCAGCAGTATCCATTACTGCAAAGAAGGAGACTCACCTTGCAGGGAACCATTGTGCAGGTAAGCACCTCGCCGGGCGGCATGCCGAATCGCGCCGTTCTGGAAGGTTGCCTTACCGTGGAAGGCTTTGCCGGGGATGGCTGGAACAACCGCAAGCTGCATGGCGGTCCCCTTCAGGCGGTCCTGCTGGTGGCGGTGGAAACCCTTGATGCGCTTCGCGCCCAAGGCTACGATGTCTTCCCCGGCGCCATTGGAGAAAACATCACCACAAAGGGCATTTTGTTCGCGGACTTACGCGCTGGAATGCGCTTCCAGGTGGGTGAGGCGGTCATCGAACTTACCAAAATCCGTACCCCCTGTTCAAAGCTTGACGTCTATGGGAATGGCATCCAACAGCGGGTATTCGATTCCCGCGTCAAGCAAGGTGACCCGGCATCTCCTCTCTGGGGTCATAGTGGCTTTTACGCCAAGGTGCTTCAACAGGGCTTCGTACGGGCCGGCGATACCATCGCTCGATTGCCCCAACACGCGCAGGTTCCCGCTAGTCATGAACAGCCTGACGCAGTCGTCTAACTCAAACCCTATGGACACCCTGCTCCACACTCTAGCCTTCCAGGAACCCTCCCGCGCTAACTCTGCCATTGAAGCGCTGTCCTCTTTCTTCAGTCCGGAGATTCTGCGGAAAATTCATGCGTTGCTGGCGACTTCCCCTCTGCCTGACCAAACGCTCCACTACCTTGACCGCATGCGCCAGGAGCGGCCGCAGGCCTTCCACCGCCTTGGATCTTCACCTAGCGGTTTGCAGGCCCTCATGGCCGTCTTCGGGAATAGCCGCTTCCTGAGTGACACGGTGCTGCGCACGCCGGAATGGCTGGAAGAGTTGCTGAATACCCAGAGCCTCGATACTGCCCTGACGGCTGACCAATACGAGTGGCGCCTCGAAAACGCGCTCAACGCCGAGACTTCCGGCCCACCCGCGGCCGAGATGCTGGCTCGGTTTCGCCGAAAGCAGCTGCTGCGTATCGTGTTGAGGGATGTCTATGAACTGGCCAACGTCGCTGAGGTGGCTGAGGAACTGTCGAACCTTGCAGATGCCATTCTCCGAGTCACCTGCCAGCGCCTCTACGATGATCTCGTCCGCCGCTTCGGCCAGCCCATGGCAACCCTTAGCCCTTCGTCAACGACTGAGTTCGCGGATGACGCTTCCAAACCCGCTGTCGTCCAGTGCCACCTCTGCATCCTCGCCCTTGGTAAGCTGGGCGGCCGCGAACTCAACTACTCCTCTGACATTGACCTGATGTTCTTCTACACCGCTAACGGAGAGACATCCGGCTCGCGGTCGATCAGCAACAAGGAATTCTTCCAAAAGCTCTCCCATCTTCTTTGCGATACCCTCTCCACCTACACGCCGGAGGGGATGTGTTATCGCGTCGACATGCGCCTGAGGCCGGAAGGCAGCCTTGGCGAAATCTGCATCTCTCTCGATGCCGCCAAGACGTACTACAAGAACCGTGCACGCGATTGGGAACTGCAGATGCTGCTGAAGGCTCGCGCCGCCGCTGGCAGCCAGGAACTTGGCACCAGCTTCTTCCAGTTTGTAGAGCCCCTCATCTACTCCACCACCCTCGACTTCAAGAAGGTGGAGGCGGTCAGCGAAACTCGCTTACGCATTCAGGAAAAGGCCAGCCTTAACCGCCGCGCCTCCACTCAGCTGGATGTGAAGCTCCGGCCCGGTGGCATCCGTGACATTGAGTTCCTTGTCCAGTGCCTGCAGCGCCTGCATGGTGGCCGCGATCGTTGGATCCGCCACGGCGGCACGCTGATGGCTCTCTTCCGTCTGCATAGCAAGGAGTACCTCTCTGACGCTGAGTATGCCGTGCTTGCCTCTGCCTATCAGTTCCTGCGGCACGCGGAGCACCGCCTCCAATTCGACCACGACCGCCAGGTACATGCCCTCCCTGACGACGCCCTTCACATCCAGGCCCTTGCCCGTAAGATGCCCCACGGGGAACTGGGCCTGAACCCCAGCGCGGCGGATTTCCTGGCCGTCCTCAAACGCCACCTCGATGCTGTCCTCGCCATCCATGCCCGAGTGATCCACTCCCAGCAGTCTGCGTACTTTACTGAAGAAGGTCCCCGGGATCTCTCTCCATTACCGGTTACCGAGTCCATGACTGCCGATGACCGCCCTGCGGTGGTGATGACTACCAACGCTCTGCGCTTCCTTGACCAGAAGGCCCCTCAAGTGGCCCAGCAACTGCGCCGCCGCGCCCTTCGCAGAGGCCACCACTATCTCGAAGCCTTTGCCGAGGCCATCGTCGACCACACTGAGTGGCTTGCGCTCCTAGATAGCGAACCCGCCGCAGTGGGAGACCTGCTCACCATCTTCGAGCTCAGTCCTTTCTTCAGTGAGCAGATCCTCCGCCGCGTCGATTTTGTCTCTCAGTTCCTCGCCATGCGCAATCCACTGGGCACCCATATCCCCTATGCCCACCTCACCAGCGTCTTTGAGGAACCCGCTGAGCTCCGGGGCTTCTACCACCGGGAACTGTTCCGCATTCTCGCGGAGAGCATTTGCCTCTACCGCCCCGTCTTCGAAACCCTAGCCCGTTGTTCTGAGCTTGCCGATGCCGCCATTGACACCGCCTACCGCATCGCCCTAGCCCAAACCCTCGACAAGCAGAAGCCCACCACTCCCGGCTATCAGCCCTCCAACCAGATGATGGTGATCGCAATGGGCCGCCTGGGCATGCTGGAGTTTGACCTCGCCTCCGATGCTGACCTCCTCTTCGTCCTGCCGCCTAAGGATGCCCCCGAGATTCCCTTCTGGCGCAGCGTTGCCCAGCGCGTCATCAGCCTTCTGTCGTCCTATACAGCCGAAGGCATTGTGTTTGCCGTCGACACCCGGCTCCGCCCGGATGGCCGCGCCGGTTCTCTGGTCCAAACAGAGGACAACTACCGCGCTTACTTTGAATCCCGCGCGGAAGCCTGGGAGGGGCTTGCCTTCATGAAGAGTCGCCCCGTGGCCGGAGACTCAAAGCGCTGTGAGACCTTTCTCTCTGAACTGCAGCAGGTGGATTGGCGTCGTTGGGGCCAGAACGGCCGTTCCCGCATGGAGCTTGCCCAGATGCGAGCCCGCCTGGAACAGGAGCAGGGAAGCGATAACCCGTTGAAGAGTGGCCGTGGCGGGTTCTACGACATTGACTTCGCTCTGCTCTATCTGCGACTCCGCAGCGCCGGCATTTACTTCCCTGTGCTGAACACACTCCAGCGCATCGACGTCGTCGAAAAGATGGGACACCTTGAGCGGAGCGATGCCGAATTTCTTCGCGATGCCGCCACCTTCTACCGTGCACTGGACCACGGCATGCGGATTTCCACCGGAAAGTCTGGCGGAAAACTCCCCACGAGTGGCGCCGCATCGGATATCCTTGTGGAATTAATGCGAAAATGGGTACCAGATCATTTGCAGGATCAACCCCTTCCCTTGGAATTGGCGCAAATCCAGGAACGCACCAGCGCCTACTTCCAGCAACTGTTCCGCATCGAATAACTGTTATGGCTAAGCTGTTGCTCATCGCGCTCTGCCTCTCCGCCCTTGGCAATCCCCTGGTGTTTGCCGGGGAGAAGCGCATGAGCGCACAGGACACCAGGACCATTCGCCAGAGTTTCGATGCGCTCTACCGGTTTCAGTTCAGCAAAGCCCATAGCACCATCGATAGCTTCATCGCCGTTCATCCGGACGATCCCCTGGGTTATTCCGTCCGCGCATCCATCGCGCTGTTCCAGGAGTTGGATCGGCTTTCCATCCTGGAGGGCGAGTTTTTTAAGGACGACGAGAAGATCAAGGACAGCAAACGGCTGAAGCCCGACCCCGTCATTCGAAAGATGGTATTCGACAACATCGCCAAGGCCCAGGCGCTGGCCACTGCCCGTCTCTCCAAGGACGCTGGCGACACCAATGCGCTCTTCTGCATGACCGTCACGGAAGGCCTTCGCATGGATTACCTTGCGCTTGTCGACAAGAAGCACGCCGCCAGCCTGAAGCACGCGCGCGCTGCCCAGTCCTATGCCGTCCTCGTGCTTAAGGCTGACCCCGAATTCTACGACGTCTATTGCACCACTGGCTTCAGCGAATACCTTCTGGGCAGCCTTCCCTTTTTCATGCGATGGTTCATCAAGTTCGATGACACAGAAGGCAATAAGGAAGAAGGTCTTCGCAAGCTCCAGATTGCCGCAAGCAAGGGCGACCTGTTTAAGCCCTTTGCCAAGCTGCTGCTGGCCATTTTTTTCTTGCGCCAGAAGCAACCGGAGATGAGTGAGCGGTATCTTGCTCAATATGAGGCGCTGTACCCTGAGAATCCCCTCGTTCGCAAGGAGCGCAAGAAACTGATGGAACTGATCGCCAGCACCAAGGCTGCCCAGGAGATGGGCAAGTAGTCACCTTGTTCGCGTCCCGGCTTGATTCGGGATTGCCGTGCATCGCCATGCGCCATTCGCCATCCAGCACGAAACGTTCACTGCACTGGCTGGCCTGCTGCGTGCTGGCGTGGATGGTGTTTTGTGTTCCAGCGGCTGCGCAGGTAATTGAGTTCGAAAGCGGAGGACTGCAGTATCAGACTCTCACTCGCGAGGGGCTCACTGTCATGATCGCCCGGTTGCCCGCTTCCCTCCGTAGCTACTCGGTGATTCAGGTTTCCATAGCCAACGGTACTGCTGGAGAGGTGGTCGTCCAGCCTGAGGATTTCTTCTTTGAGCGTCGCGACGGACGAAGCTTCCAGGCCTCCTCCGCCAATGAGGTCGTCCGCGAATTCATCCGCAATCCCAACCGCGACGATGTCATCAAGCTGGTGGGAACCTACGAGATGAGCCTTTACGGCATGGCGCCACGCCTGAACTCCAGGAACGGCTACGAAAGCCGCCGCCAGTCCGCGATTGCTGAGCTCTCTTTCAAGAACCTGAAGGCAGCAGCAGCCGCCAGCGCAATCGCGTTCGTCAAGATCAAGCTGCTTTCTGCCGACACCACCGATGGCGCCGTATTCTTCGCAAGTTCCCATGGACCGTTGCAGAATGGCAGCGTGATCGTGCGCACGGTGGGCAATCTTGAGTTCCGCTTCAACCCCTTCAGGGATCCTCCAAACACCCAATAGCCCGCCAACCTAGGCCGCGCGCGCATCCCTTTACCATGCTCGATTGGAATCTGGCTCTGATTGACGTCGCCGCCGCTTGGGTGGTGGTAGCCCTGCCCCGCTATTGCCAGGCTCGCCTTCTGGCCGCCAGCGGCCTCTACACGCAACAGGAACTGCACGCCAGGGCCATCGACGAGCGCCTCAGTATTGACCCGGTCCGCCACACCAGCCTGTTGGGTACCCTGCTCGCCCCGGCCCTCACTTCGCTGGCATCACTGCCTGTGATCGCTTGGGGGAAGCCCTTCGATGCCGGGCATCCCGGTCAGCCAAGGCTGGCCCTCAGGCTCTGGCTGGCTGGGATTGTAGCGTATCTGGTCCAGGCCGTATTACTGGCGATGTTGATGGCTGTGCTGGCCAAGGTCTACCTTGCCGGTGCTCCTGTCGCCGCCCGTGCCGGACAGCTATGCCTACGCATGGCGATACTGAATCTGCTGCCCTTGCCGATGCTTGAGGGTGGAGTGGCTCTTGGCGTGATGTTCAAACGCCCTTCCCCCCCCGTTTGGCTCTCCGCCCTCGCGACAGTGGGCGCGCTTACCATCATTGCCCGCTCCGGCCCGTGGAAGGAGATTGATCACCACCTCGCCTTGGGCTTCTTCTACCTCAGCCGGCCCTTTCTCTAGCGCGGCGCAAGCAGCCGCTAGCCACGTAACGCTGCCTTGGCGCGCACCCTGCTATGGTGGCGGCTGTAGAAGAAATACACCACTACGCCAAGCGCCAGCCAACCCACCAGCCGCAGCCAGTTGCTTAGGCCCAGGCCCAGCATCAACGCGCCGCAGCTTAGGATGCCCATGATCGGCACAAAGGGTACCCAGGGCGTTCGGAACGGGCGCGGCGCTTCGGGATTCGACTTTCTCATCACCAGAATTCCCGCACACACAATCACAAATGCCAGTAGAGTGCCGATGCTCGTCATCTCGCCCACCACCTGAATGGGCGCCAGCGCCGCGAAAATGCCCACACCTACCGCAAAGATGATGTTTGTCAGCCATGGCGTCCGGAACTTCGGGTGGATGCGCGCGAAGATGCCGGGCAGCAGACCGTCGCGGGACATGGAGAAGAACACCCGGCTCTGCCCCAGCAGCATCACAAGAATCACAGACGTATAGCCGGCGATAATGGCCAGCTTGATTGCCGAATTCAGCCACCGAAATGGCGTGCGATCCACTGCTGTCGCCACCGGAGCTGCATTGTTCAGCTCAGTGTACGGCACTAGTCCCGTCATCACGGTGGCGAAGCCCACATACAGGATCGTACATACAATCAGTGACCCGATAATGCCGATTGGCATGTCTCGTTGCGGATTCTTTGCCTCCTGAGCTGCGGTGGATACCGCGTCAAATCCTATATAGGCGAAGAAGATAATGCCCGCCGCCCGCAATACTCCAGAAAAACCGAAGCGGCCGAATTCCCCTGTGTTTTCGGGAATGAACGGTTCGTAGTGCACGGGGTTAATGTAGGCGATCCCTGCCCCGATAAACGCAATTACTACCGCCACTTTGATGACCACCACCACGGCATTTGCCCTGGCGGATTCCTGAATGCCGGTCACTAGAAGCCATGAGATTACAGCGACAATGAACGCTGCCGGAAGATTCACAATGCCATACACCAATTCACCGCTTGGCAGGCGCACTGGCTGCCAGGGGGACGCCACCAACTCAGCCGGCAGATTAATGTTGAAGTCATGCAAGAAGCTCACCACATAGGCTGACCATGAAATGGATACAGTGGCTGCACCCACGGCATATTCCAGCACCAGATCCCACCCGATGATCCATGCGATGAATTCGCCCATCGTGGCATAGGCGTAGGTATACGCGCTGCCGGCTACGGGAATCATCGTGGAAAATTCGCTGTAGCAGAGGCCTGCGAACGCACAGCCTACTGCGGCCAAGACGAACGATAGGGTCACTGCGGGGCCTGCGTAGTTGGCGGCAGCCAGTCCCGTCAATGAGAATAGGCCCGCCCCGATAATCGCCCCAATTCCCAACGCCACCAGGTTCGACGCACTCAACGTGCGCTTAAGACTGCTTTCTGATTCCTCAGCCTGTTCCTTCAGGTCAGCCAGTGACTTTCTCGCGAACAACGTGCTTGCCATGCTTCTCCAGTTTTTGACGCAAATTGTGGACTATCAGGCTTCACTCCGCGAATCATCAGGGTGTCCGGGCAACAGGGCCTATCGGACCAACGCCCTTCGGCGGCCACCCATCGCGGTCTCACTGCGGGGGATCGGATCGAAAGAAAAGAAGATAGCACACCCCGCGCCGCAACATACGATCCGGGCTGCGTCCAAGGGTCGTAAGCACAGATCCCCAACCCGCGTGTTGGGCGCGGGACGCAGGATGCCACATTCGCTAGTGGGTCTCAGCCTCCCGCACCAGTTGCCCGCGGCGGTACACCGCCACTACCCGTGGAGCGCCCACCTGGAGGCCCAGTTCCCGGTAGTCCTCGCAGTCCACCAGCAGTAAATTCGCTTCCTTACCGGCCTCCAGGCTGCCCATCCGATCTCCCACGCCCAGGCTATGTGCCGTATTCGCGATCTGCAATTGCAGCAGCTTTCCCGCGTCCAATCCGGTGCGTTCCCGCATCAAGGCCAAGAGAGCCAGCGGACTAAGCACTCCTGCCCGTTCCCGGCTGTAGCCAGTCGCCAACCCCAGCGCCAGTCCCTCATCGACGGCCTTCTTGATCCGGTCAATCCACGGGTCTCCGCGAAGCGCGTCACGGCCCGCTCGGGCCAGCCAGGGAAAACCCCAATGGGCCAGTTGTCCTACCGTTGCTGGATCCCCCGGAAGTGCCCCCTCAGCCTGAAAACGGACAACCAGGCTGAGGTCCAGGAGTTCGCTTGCCGTCCACGCATCCGCTCCGCTTACCAGGCAATGCGCCGTCTGCGAAGCGGAGCGCACCAGTTGCAGCCGCCGTGCTGAATCCATGCTTCGCAGTAGTTCCCCATCCAACTCCATCGTCAGAAGCGGAGTAAGCTCTCGCAGATGCTGTCGTGATGGCACTGGTAGCAGGTTCCGCAACGTCAGGTTCGGAATGGGGTCTGATCGCATCGTGTGCGCGTCAATCCGTAGCCCCGCCTGATACGAAGCTGGAGGCAAGTCCACACGTAGGAGTTGCCGCAAGGTACGGCCCCGCTCTCCCGGATCCCCGGGGTACGAGATTCCCGCGCGCACGAAGGTGCTTCCCGCCAGCGCTAGACGCTGGACCTCTCGGGTAATTCGCCGGCTAAGCAGACCGCCTCCGGGTCCACGATCGCTGGACGCTGCACCCATTCCTGTGTCCATCAGGTGTGGGTTCAGGTCATTCACCGAATCCACAAAACCCGGAATCACCACCAGGTTGCGCGCATCCACCCATCGCGGCGAAGAAGCGCTGCGGAGATTCTCAAGCCTCCGCGTGCCCCCTATCTGCACGATGCGTCCCTGTTCAATCAAGACAGAGGCATCCCGCAAGACAGCGGGGTCTTCCAATTCCTTACCAACCCGCATCCGTGCGGGCCCCTGCAGGGTAACCACCTGCTTTGCCCCTCGAATCAGGATTCGCTGCTCCGTAACCCGCCGAACCGTGAACTCCGCAGCCGGATGCCCTACCGTGAACATGGTGCCATCCGTATCGCTCCTTTAGACCACCTCGACCGCTGTTTCCAATACCTCAACCTTATGCGATGTTGCATGTATTTAAAACATAAATTACTGAAATTGTTTTGGGTTATACCCCACTTGGGGACGGTCGCTTATCCCCGCTTGGGTTGAGCGATCTACCGCGAAAGGGGGTGAGTTCTAACCTGTTCGCGCGGCGTGCCGCGCCCACTCCCCACCACTGTTCCGCGAAGCCCCGGTTTCGCGCGACAATAGAAGCTTGAATTCCCCACGTAGACCGCGCAAAGGGGCTGGTCCCCGCAAGTCCGCCTCGCCCTCGCGACGCCCCTCTTCTTCCGGGCCGTCCCAAGGTCCCAACCGCTCTTCTGGTTACCGTCGCCCGGATGCGGACGCATCGTCCACCAGCCGGCCTCGTGGGGCATCGTCGTCCTCCCGCCCGGCAGCTCGCCGTGATGACCGGCCTGCGCCCCGCCGCGATGACCGGCCTGCGCCCCGCCGCGATGATAGCCGCCCGCCGGCCCGTCGCGAGAGCAGCTATGCCCCGCGTCGCGACGATGATCGCGCACCGGCAAACCGTGACAACACCCGCGCGCCCCGCCGCGATGACCGCCCCGCCCCCCGCCGCGATGATCGGGCAGCCCCCCGACGCGATGACCGGGCAGCCCCTCGCCGTGACGATTCTCGTCCACCAGCGCGGCCGCGCTCCAGCCAGCCCCCATCGTCTTCCGGACCCGACGCCATCCGGAAAACTCTCGATCGCGTCCTTTCCCGTTCCGGAGTGGGCAGCCGCACCATCGCCGCCGATTGGATTCGTGAAGGCCGCGTCCGTGTCAATGGCCGCGTTGAGCGGAATCCCGAGGCATGGGTCCATCCCACCGCGGACCGCATCCTCCTCGACGGCCGCCTCCTTCGTCCGGAAGACCGCGTCTACATCGTCCTCTATAAGCCCAAGGGCTATCTCTGCACCCGACAAGACCCCCAAGGCCGCCCCACCATCTATGAGCTCATGTCCGGCGTGAAGTCGTGGGTCTTCAACATCGGCCGCCTTGATCTCGATACCAGCGGCCTACTGATTCTCACCAACGACACGGAGCTTGGCGAACTGCTCACCAATCCCGTGTACAAGGTCCCGAAGACTTATCTGGTGAAGGCCAACACCCTGCTTACCGACGAGCAGCTACAGCGCCTGCGGGACGGCGTGGAACTCGCCGACGGACCCACCCTCCCTGCTGTCGTCCGCCGTGTCCGTGATAGTGGCAAATACACCCACGTCGAAATCCAGATTCACGAAGGCCGCAACCGTCAGGTCCGCCGAATGGTTGAGGCTCTCGATGCCAAGGTGCTGAAGCTAGTGCGCACTGCCATCGGACCTCTCGAAATCGCCGGTTTGGAGATCGGCAAACATCGCCCCCTCGCCAATACTGAGGTCCAGGCGCTGAAGACCCTCGCCATGGAGGGTCCCGGCAAGCCTTCCATGGGCAAGAAGCAGCGTCGCAATTGGAGTCACGAAGCAGGCGCCACTTCATGGGATGAGGACGGTCCGGATTCCCGCACCGTCCCCGGTGAAGGGCCGGAGGAGTAGCCTGCCGCCGCAATCACCAGGAACATCGTGAGAATCTCACTGTCCCCCAGGTTGTACTCAAACAGCCCGCCAACCATCACAGCCACCACGCAACTGACGACACCCAGGTGGAGCGCCCGCTCCACGCCGCGGTCTTGCTCCAGCCGCGCCAGCGCCCGATGCTGCCGCCACAGCAACACGCCAAATATCCACAGCAGGAATACCACCGCCGGTACGCCCCGTTCTGCCCCGTAGTGCACGTAGATGTTGTGCAGGTGCCCATAGTAGCCTTCTGGAAATGGTCTTCGGATCCAGGCCGGTGCATACTCTTCCACATGCCTTCCCACTCGCTCAGGACCCATTCCCACCAGCGGATGCGCCTGCATCATCGCCATCCCTGTCGCAAAGGTCACCACCCGGTGCTGGTTGGAATCAGTTTCCCCGCGCGGACGGAAGATCGACACAAACCGATCCTGCACCGAAGCTGGCCCAAAGGCTAGCAACAGCACGAATGCCAAAGGGGCGACCACCGCCGTCCAGCGCCGGTAGTTCCAAAGCAGGGGCAGGGAAGCAATCGCGGTGGCAATCCAGATTCCGCGCGTGTATCCCAGCACCACACCGCTTAACAGCAGTGCCAGGATTGCTCCAACTCCTGCCAGATGCGTGCGCTTCAGCCGCGGGCCCACCAGCACATAGCCCAGCAACAGCAGGGTCACCAGCATCGCCTGCCCGCTGAACGTCATCCAATGGCTCATGAAGCCCGTGATCCGCTGTCCCACATAGGCTTCATAGAATGCCTGTCCGCTCTCCTGCGCCGCCAGATACTTCCATCCGAATTGCCCTAATGCAAGCAGTGCGCTGGCCCCTGCCACCACCACCCAGCCCGCGAACACATGCAGGTAGTCCCTTACCCGCGGCAGGGCCGTAAGGGCCACGGGTAGCATCGTGAATACATAGAGCTTTTTCACCTGCGGCAAGCCCGCGAGAGGCTCTGGTGAGGCGGCCAGAGACACCAGCATCCAGCCTAGGAACAATCCCAGTGGCACATACACGTCCGCCCATCGCCAGCGCGCCCGTCCCGCCACCAGGCACAGCAACGCTACTCCCAGGCATATCTGGCTCACCGGAATCGAAACCAGGATGCTGACAGCCGACGCCATCGCCGCATAGCGCGCCGCCATCAGCCATCGGGACTGCTCCGCCATGCCACCTTGTGCGCTGTTCTTCAATCCGGATTCAGTATTGCAGCCTCACCCGTCCACTCACAACCGGCAACCCTACCGCGCCATGACACAATATTCCCTAGGAATTTCTTTCTCCGCCATGACCCTCTATCTGCTCCGCCATGCCATCGCCGAAGATCGCTCGTCCACCGGACTTGACCGTGACCGCGCGCTCACCCCCGAAGGCATTGAGCGCCTTGCACAGGTTCTTCGCGTTGCCGCCGGCGTTGGCGTGCGCCCGGGCCTCATTCTTTCCAGCCCCTATCTGCGTGCCACCCAAACCGCCCAGCACGCCCACAAGCTGCTCAAGTGCAAGCAGCCCATCCTCTTTGCTGATGCCCTCACTCCCAATGCGGCTCCCGTTGCCGCCTGGGACGAAATCCGCATGCATGAGCGGTCCCATCCAATTCTTGCCGTCAGCCACGACCCCCTCATCAGCAGCCTCTTCAGCTATCTCCTTGGCGTGTCTGAGTATGTTCACTCCTTCAAGAAAGCGGGCCTGGCCAAGTTTGAACTATCCCGTACCGGCCCTCGCCCTGCCTGCGAAATCCAATGGATTCTCACCCCCGCGCTGGCCGGCGCCACTACCAGCGCACGGGACTAGCTATGCAGCCAAGCACGCGATCCGGCACACACCGGTGCCCATGGCTCGTGCGCCCCTCCTTCAATATCTGCTTACATGGAAGTTCCCCCATTCATTCCCATCAGCCGTCCAGGAGACACCGTAATCATGAATCGCCGTCGCTTCTTACAGACATCCACCACCACCGGAGCCGCGCTGGCCGGCGCGGGACTTGCCACCGCCACGCCGCCCAGCGCCCGCCGTCCGCGCACTGAGGCTGAAAAGCTCGCCCGCATCGCCATCAACACCTGGCCCCTACGCCAGATGTTTCCCCGTCGCGGACCCAATCAACAGCCCACCGCTATGCAGCAGAAGTATGGAACCATCACCATGCACGATCTGCCCCAATTCACCCGCGACCAGTTCCCAGGTCTCTTCCACATGGACCTCTGGTCGTCGCTTTTCGGCGATGTGAAGGACCCCAGCATGTTTGAAACCTCTTCCATGCAATGGGAAGGACAGCAGCGCCAGGTTACTGAGTTCAACCCCGCCGCCCCTGCATCCCGCCGATGGCTGGACGAACTCGCCAACAAGTCCGCCGCTCTTGGCATGCGCTGCCACCACATCTCCAACAACGCCCCGCGCAACATCAGCGAACCGGAGGAAGGCCCGCGCAAGGAAGGCATTGCTGTCGCCAAGAAGTGGCTGGATGCCGCCGCTACTCTGGGCGCCAAAACCATGCGTGTCAACTCCGGAGGACCTCGTATTGTCCCCGGCGCCGTCGCCCAGCCCGGTAGCTATCCCAAGAACAACCAGATTGAGATTTACCTCAAGCACGCCATTGATTCCTTCAAGGAAATGGCCGACTACGGAGGCAAGCTGGGCGTGAAGGTCACGCTGGAGAACCACTGGGGACTTACCGCTGACCCTACGAACGTCCGCATCATCATCGAAGAGGTCAATAGTCCCTGGTGTGAAGCATCCCCGGACTACTGCAATTGGGAGCACGAGTACATGCTGTTTCATGGCCTCTCCGCCGTTGCCCCACTAGCCCACACCACAGTCCATGCCAAATACTGGGACCGCTGGACCAAGAACGACGTGCAGCGCTCTACCCGCATCATGGAAGAATCTGGCTTCCAGGGCATCTATGCGCTGGAATACGAAGAGGGCCCCTGGGACGGCGTCGATGGCGCGCGTTACCTGTTGAAGGAAGTGCTGGCCGCGCTTTAGGCCTTCGCCGAACGCACAAGCGGAACGCAGTGCCAATCATTGCCCTATCCCCTTCCCACATGGCATAGACTGTGGGGAGGCTTTTTCATGTCTATTACCACGCAGTCCACTCCCACTTCCGGCTTCTCCCGCCGCCACTTCGTCAGCAGCGTCTTCGGTGCCGCCGCCGTGGCCGGTGCTGTCTCCTGTGCACAAGCCCCCTCGAAGCCCAACATTCTCTGGATCACCTGTGAGGACATCGGCCCCGAACTTGGTTGCTATGGCGATTCCTACGCCGACACGCCGAACCTCGATCAGCTGGCTAAGCGCAGCCTGCGTTATCTCCACGCCAGTTCTACCGCTCCCGTCTGCGCCCCTGCGCGTACGACCATCATTAGCGGCTGTTACCCCCCCAGCCTGGGTGCCGAACACATGCGCAGCGTGCTGCCTTTGTCCCCTTCCATGAACATGTACCCGGAGTTGCTCCGCCAGCAGGGCTACTACGTCACCAACAACATGAAGAAGGATTACAACCTCGCAGAACCCGTCGAGGTTTGGAGCGAATCCAGCAAACAGGCCCACTGGCGCAACCGGCCTGAAGGCCAGCCCTTCTTCGCCATCTTCAATTTCACCACCACCCACGAAAGTCAGATCCGCCGCCGTCCGCACGAGCTCGTCCACGACCCCGCTAAGGCGCCCATCCCCGCCTATCATCCAGACACTCCGGAGGTCCGCCAGGATTGGGCGCAGTACTACGACAACATCACCACCATGGACGGTCAGGCGGCCAAGGTTCTAGCGGAGCTTGAAGCGGATGGCCTCGCCGAAGACACCATCGTTTTCTTCTATGGGGACCACGGCTCCGGTATGCCGCGCAGCAAGCGCTGGCCCTACAATTCGGGCCTCCATGTCGCCATGCTGTTGCACATCCCGGACAAGTACAAGCACCTTGCCCCACCCGATTACAGCGCTGGTGGCACGTCACCACGCCCTGTTGGTTTCGTCGATCTCGCCCCCACCGTTCTGAGCCTCGCCGACGCCCAGCCCCCGGCCTGGATGCAGGGCAAGGCCTTCGCTGGCAAGTATGCCACTCCTGCCCCTGAGTTCCAGTTCGGTTTCCGGGGCCGTATGGACGAGCGCTACGATTGCGTGCGTTCCTGTCGCGACCAGCGTTACCAATACCTGCGCCACTTCATGCCCCACCGCATCTACGGCCAGCACATTGCCTACATGTTCGAAACGCCCACCACGCAGGTCTGGAAGCGCCTCTACGATGAGGGCAAGCTGCAGCCCCCGCAAACGTATTTCTGGGAAACCAAGCACTGGGAGGAACTCTACGACCTCCAGAACGATCCCCACGAAGTGAAGAACCTCGCCGCCCTCCCCGCCGCGGAGCGCAGCCCGGAGGTGGAAGCCCAACTCACCAAGATGCGCCAGGCTGTCCACAACTGGATGCTGGAAATCCGTGATGTGGGCCTGCTGCCAGAGGCCGAAATTCATTCCCGCTCCAAGGGCAGCACCCCGTATGACATGGCGCGCGAAGCCGGCAAGTATCCGCTTGACCGCATCCTCACAACCGCCGAAGCCGCCTCACAGGGCTACGGCACCGGCACCCAGGCTCCCATGGATCCAGCTGGCCTCAACGATGCCGATAGCGCCGTCCGCTACTGGACCATCGTGGGGATTCTGATGCGAGGCAACGCCGTGGTCTCGGCTAACGCCGGCGATCTCCGCAAGGCCCTCTCGGACGAGGCTCCACTGGTTCGCATCGCTGCCGCCGAAGCGCTGGGCCGCTACAGTACCGATGCGGACGCCCGTGCCGCCCTCGACACACTTGTGGAGCTTGCCTCCCTCGCCACCAACAGCCTGTACGTCGCCCTGGCGGCTGTCAACGCGATTGACCAGATGGACATGCGCGCCAAGCCCGCTCTTGCCCGGCTTCGTGCGCTTCCCCGCGAGCAGGAAGGCCTTGAGCAGCGACTTCGCGCCTACGTCCCTCGTCTCATTGAGGACGTCATCGCCAAGCTCAGTTAGTTTTCGCTCTTGATGAGGTGCGATGGGCGGCGTGCAGCCATCATGCGATGATTTCCGCGCGGCCCATCGTTCCATACTTTTGTCACCTTCGGCCGCAAGATGGTATCTGACCGGCTGGCGGTCCAGCTGATGGTTTCTGAAACTGGGAACTGATACGCTGGAATCACCTACGAGCCGGGTAATCCCCGGCTCGCATTTCATCCGCTACACCAAAGGAAGTTCGCATGCACCTTCATTCCGCTCTTGTCCTTGCCGTTTTCCTCGTTGGCGCGAGTTTCGCTGCAATCGGCCAAGCGAACCATGCTTCCCAGGGCAACCACTCGCACGCTGGCCATGGCAAGTCTGACAACAAGGCCCATAACCACGGGCATGGCCACGCACGCGGCCATATGGACAAACGCTTCACTGATCCGGAAGCGCTTGCCAAGTCGTTCGATAACCCCCAGCGGGCCGCCTGGCAAATGCCGGATCGAGTGATTGCTGACCTTGCGCTGAAGCCCGGCCAGCGCATCGCCGACATCGGCGCCGGTACTGGCTATTTCGCCGTTCGCCTCGCCCGCAGTACCGCCAAGCCAACTGTCTATGCGGTGGATATTGAGGAAGCAATGCTTGCTTACCTGGCCAAGCGCGCCGGGGAAGAGGGACTCGCGAACGTCAAGACCGTCCTCGCCACTACCGACAGTCCCAAGCTGCCAGAACCCATGGATGCCGTCCTGGTGGTGAACACCTACCA
Organism: Bryobacteraceae bacterium; assembly: GCA_036821995.1. Classification (GTDB taxonomy): domain Bacteria; phylum Acidobacteriota; class Terriglobia; order Bryobacterales; family Bryobacteraceae; genus JACTMJ01. The sequence continues at coordinate 1,371 of DAISIM010000050.1, read as the reverse complement.
TCACATTGCGGATCGCGTTGCCTACTTTCGCCAAGTTCACCAAGGCCTGCGCAAGGGTGGAAGGCTGGCCATTGTGGACTGGAAAAAGGGCGCCGCGATGGGACCCTCTGACGAATATCGATTCACTCCCGAGGAAATCCGATCTGAGCTGGCAGCCGCTGGCTTCAGCCCTGTCGCCCAGCACGACTATCTTCCCAACCAGAACTTTCTCATCTTCCAGGCCAACTAGCGGAAGGGGCGGGTGACCCGCACCCGCCCCTTCCTGCGCAACACTAGTCTTCATGGATCTTCCCGCGCGGGACCGCCTGCATGCAGGCCTGCCTCCCCATCCACGGACTGCCCTTATTCTCTCCGCCGGAGCCATGTTTGGCGCTTATCAGGCGGGAGTCTGGCAGGCGCTCGAAGGACGCTTTCAGCCCGATGTCATCATCGGCGCCAGTGTCGGCAGCCTCAATGGTTGGGCTATCGCCGGGGGTATGTCCGCCGATTCCCTCGCTGACCGCTGGCTCGCCCTGCCTGAAGCTGCACGAATCCGGCCCCGTTTTCCCCGTCGCCTGCTGGATGGCTTCGTCGATGCCAGCTACCTGCAACGCTGGATCCAGGAGTTGCACCTCCATCTGCAACCCCGCTGCGAGTTCGCCCTTGTCATGACTCGTGTGCTCCCGCTGCAGTCCGAACTCATCCTCTCCCCCCACATCACCTGGCAGCACCTCGCCAATAGTTGCGCCATGCCTTTGCTGTTCCCTCACTACCGGATCCAGGGTGTCCTCTACACGGACGGCGGACTCTTGCAGGCGCTCCCCCTCTGGGCCGCCACCACGCTCCACTGCCAGCGCGTCATCGCCGTCAACCTGCTCCCGACAGTCCCCTTCTGGGGAGGCAACCTGGCGAAACGAATCCTCCGCCGCTGCAGCCGCCACAGCAGTCCCCCACCGCCACCCTCCTTACTCCTTATCCAGCCCCGGCTTCCTTTGGGTAACGTCCGCGACTTCCTTGTCTGGAGCCAGCCAAACGCCATCCGGTGGATCACTCAGGGAAGGGCAGACGCCCGCCTCGCTCTCGAACAGTGCCCCTTCCCCCTCTCGGATATACCATCCGATTAGCCCCATCCCATTCCCTTGAGCCCGGGTCTGACTTCCAGGATTTCCCCTCTGGCCCGTGGCTAGAGCCAGAACTAGAATCTAGAGAATTTCGCCATCAGGCAACTCAAAACCTATTTTGTCCTCGCTCATGAGCGGCCGCCAACGGTCTTTGCGCGAGTCGGTTCGGGTTCCTGTTCTGTCTTCGGCTTTCTGCCTCGTTTCTTCGGATGCAGAGTGCGTTCCAGTTTCTCCTCTAACTCGGCGACGAAGTCCGGAGTTCCGAACGGAC
>DAISIM010000049.1:0-33783 GCA_036821995.1 Bryobacteraceae bacterium | reverse complement strand
CCCTTCGGCAAATACTTCTGGGCCAGCCCGTTGTAGAGGCTCGACGGCAGCGAGGGATACTTCACCCACTTCACCAGGCTGTGGCTCTCGAGGTGCTGCGCCACCGCCAACGCATTGCCTACATGACGCTCCATCCGCGGGCCAAGCGTTTCAATGCCCTGCAGGAACAGGAACGCATTGAAGGGGCTGAGTGCCGGACCCAGGTCGCGCAAGCCCTCCACCCGCGCCTTGATGATGTAGGCGATGGGGCCGAGTGCCTCACCAAACTTCATGCCATGGTAAGCCCGCGAGGGCTCGTTGATGCTAGGGAAATTGCCTTCCGCCCACTGGAACTTGCCCGAATCCACAATGATGCCGCCGATGCTTGTCCCATGTCCGCCCATGAACTTCGTGAGTGAATGCAACACAATGTCGGCCCCGTGCTCAATCGGGCGGCAGAGGTATGGAGTGGCGAAGGTATTGTCGATAATCAGCGGCAGATTGTGCTCATGCGCAATCTTTGCCACGGCCTCGATATCCAGCACGTTGCCGCGCGGGTTTGAAATTGTCTCGCCGTAAATTGCCTTGGTCTTCGGGGTGATCGCCTTGCGGAAGTTTTCCGGATCATCAGGATCCACAAAAATCGCATTGATGCCCAACTTCCGGAAACTCACGTCAAACTGCGTGTAGGTTCCGCCGTAGAGCGTGCTGGCCGCCACTATGTCATCACCCGCCTCACAGATGTTGGTGATCGCCAGCATTTGCGCCGCCTGCCCGGAAGCCGTGGCCAGTGCCGCAACACCCCCTTCGAGAGCCGCCACCCGCTGTTCCAGCACATCCGTCGTGGGGTTCATGATACGCGTGTAGATGTTGCCGAATTCCTTCAACCCGAACAGGTTTGCAGCATGCTCAGAGCTGTCGAAGGTGAATGAGGTGGTCTGATAGATCGGCACTGCACGGGCGTGCGTCGTCTTATCTGGACTGTAACCCGCGTGCAAGCTGCGGGTATTGAAGCCAAGGGCTCGCTCTTGCTGGTCTGACATCGATTTCGTCGTCTCCTCGTTGAGATGGGTGGCGGCACGTAGCCACTGCGGGAACAGTTGCTTCCGCTAAACCATACTAAACCGATTGAGCTTAGCATGATCGAACTTGGGCGCAATTCACCCGCGCTCCCATTCCCTGAATCAATACGCGCAGGACGCTTAGCGCTTATAGCCAATCTTGCGCAAAAAATCCCGCCGCCATGCGATGCCGTCCTCGTCTTCGACACCCTTGGGCGACCATCCGTCAATCACGCCCAGAACGCCCCGTCCCTGCTCACTCTCGGCAACAATCACCTGAAGCGGATTTGCCGTAGCGCAGAATAGCCGCACCACCTCCGGCACATCGCGCAGCCTGCCCGTAAGGTTGATGGGAAAACCCTCGCGGAGAAACAGCACGAAGACGTGACCTGCCCCAATTGCCTGAGCCGCTTCCACTGCCGCCTGCCGCAATCCCTCGTCGTTACCGTCATGGCGGACCAGGCAAGGGCCTGACGCCTCATTGAAGGCCAGCCCGAACCGGATGGCTGGGTTGGTATTCACCACCGCTTCGTAGATGTCCTCCACGGTCTTGATGAAATGCGATTGCCCAATGATGACGTTACCCCCCTCGGGAATCGCAATCGGAACAAGCTTCAGTTGCACGGCATCCTCCTCAAACAACGATTTTCAGTCTAACCGCCGACTGCAGTCACGCGCGACGGTGTAATGCCTGAAAGCGCGTCGTCACGGGATGGTTCCGGCCTCGGGCAGCGGCTGCTCAAGCATCATGGGCAATCCGCCGGCGGGCTTCGCAAAGACCAGATATTGCGGATCTCCATAAACCTGCTGCCACCCATCCATAGCCTCCACCGTTTTCCGCAACGGAGACTCTGACTCCACCAGAATCGCATCATGCGGAAATCGCCCCAAGAAGTTGCCATCATCCTGGCCAGTCCGGTAGAGCCGGATTACCTCCTCCACCAATTCAGGCTCATACGCCACCTCATACCGGCTATCCATGGAAATTCTCGCCCCAGGCAGTTTCCACATGACATAGGCGCCAATCGGAAAGCTCACCATCAGGTTGCCCTGAAAACCCTGCCTGGCCAAGTAGTCCACCGCCCCCACTGGATAGATCACGTGCTGGTTGCCATACTCTGGATACGATCGCGCTGGAACGAGAACCTGAAACGGGTTCCTGGCCCACGCCAATGCTCCGCACTGGATGGCAAACAAAACACTTAGCACCAACAACGCTTTACTGAAGCGGCGCATGCTCCCAGCCAGCCACAGCGCCAGAGGGCTTGCCTGCAGGGCCGATGGCGCGAGACACACAAAGGCCAAGCCGAAGAACATTGCAATCCGGTTTGTGCGGATCGACGCCGCAAGTAGCAGCAACAGAACCCCTAACCCCGCTGTATCCCGCCAACCGCGCGCCTTCACCATGTAGACCAGCAGCCCGGCGGCCACCGCCAGTGCAATCACCGCCAAAGGGAAGTTGGCAAAGGCCACCCAAATCGGTTGCCACTCCTGAATGTCGGGTCTACGGATCCTCAATGCCGAAACGATGTAGGGGTAGTAGGCAACGCCATAGGGGTTCATCACGACCGCCCCCAGCATGGCGACGCCAATCGCCACCAGCCGCCACTCCCGCTCACCACGCAGTGCGCGCTCCATCCACTCCGCGCCGAGAATACCGAAGGCCAATACGAAGCCTCCGTGCACGTTCAGCCACGCGATGAACAGGGGAAACCAAGCCACGATCCACCATCGCCATCCCTCGCGGTCAAGCCGCAGAAACCACAACAGCGCCGCCACCGCTACCAAGGAGTACATCTGCCCGCGTACCGTCCCGAAGCCAGGCTGCATCATGTTCAGCGCCAGGAATGCCACAGGAACAAACAGAAGGGCAGACAGCCCCCTTCCGGCCGACTGCACCCATACCAATCCAACTAGCGCCGCGCCCAGCAGAAACTTCAGCCACAGCAATCCCCTCGCCCCATGCCACTCAATCGCCAGCAACGCAAGCACCCCGGCTCCCCACTCATGTTGCACCACTCCGTGGGTGGGCGTATAGGCGAAGGAATCCACCATGGTCACCCCGCCCAAGGCGAAGGCCTCGCGGGCAAGGGCAATCTCATGCCACACATCCTGGTCAACCACCGGGTGTGCCAGGGACACCAGAACCAGCGCCATCAACCCCGCCAGCAACAACCACGATGCCACTAGCAGTTCCCGGCCCGCGACGTCTTCGTCTTGCCAAGATCCTGGAAATCCACCACCGCCGTCTGGCCGCTTCGCCTTGCTCATGCTAGCTCCACCCCATGCAAACCCACCGGTTGCGCATCCCCCTATCTGTCAACCACTGCCTTCACAGCAACCCGGTCCCCACCGGGGGCACTCCTCCACTGCGCTCCTCGCCGCGCCCTCGCACGGTATGATGCTGCGATGCCCATTCCGCTTCCCGCTGCGTCAACATCAGGGCCAGCCGCACCTCATTCACCATCAGTACGCATCCAAATGCCAGCCCGATGACACCCGCAGCCCCCACCAGTAGGCCCACAATGGCCGATGCCTGAAACACCACGGGAATCTGCGCCATTGTCAACGCTGAGCCCAACACCGCAATCAAGGCCGCGGATGCAAACGCCCCCAACGCCGCATAAATCAATCGCAGCGCCCAGAACAAATAGCGCGCCCGCTGCCGCAAACCTGCCAACTGCCCCTCCCAGTAAACGCACTCCGGGTCATCCGCCGCCAGCGTCATCAACCGCTCACTGATGAAGCGTACCCGGTCCACCACCCGCGCAATGCGGTTACTCGTTCCCAGCGCCAGCACTGAGCAAGCATTCGTCAGGATTGCCGGTGCCACTACAGTAGTCAGCACAGCGAAAGGACTATCGGCCATCGGGGATATGGGCATAACGCTCATTCGATCTTCGCAGATCCAGATCTTCCTTCTGCCAACTCGTTACTGGGCCTTCACTTCTGTCCAGATGCGGTCCCTCAGCCTCTGCGCTTCCGGAGGCATTGGCGAGAACCACTGCCCCCTGGCCAGCGTCTCCGCATCAGGATACAGCGTCACGCTTTCCCTCAGTTCGTCCGACAGCAATGGACGCGCCGCTTCGTTCGAAGTCGTCGTCCAGGTTTCCTCTGCATTCGCGGCCGCAATCTCAGGCCGCAACAGAAAGTTCAGAAACGCATGCGCCACGTCCTTGCGAGTGCTCTCCTTCAGAACCACTGCGCAATCGGCATAGCGTGCAAAGCCTTCCCTTGGATAGTAGTAGGTCAGCGCATCGCTCTCCGCCATCGAAAGCAGTGAGGTCGTTGTCCACAGATGGGACGCCAGCAGATCCCCTGCCACCAACTGCTGCCGTGCCTCAGAATTCAGATACGCCCGCAGCATTCGCTTTTGAGTGACAAGTTCCCTCTTGGCCGCCAGCAGAGCCGATGGCTCTGTGCTGTTCAATGGAAGCCCCAACTTCAACAGCGCCGCTCCAATCGTATCCGCCGGGTCATCCAGCATCGTCACCTTGCCGCGCAAATCCTCCCGCCATAGCAGGTTCCAGCTTTGCTCCTCCGCGGGCACGCTCTTCTGGTGGACAATCCCCGCCCCGCCCAACATGTAAGGGACGCCCCACTCCAGGCTTGGGTCCCATGCCGGCCTCTGCATCTCCACCGTTAGGTTCCCCAGCAAGGGCAATCGCCCTGCGTCCAACTCAGATAGCAGCCCCTGCTCCCGCATTGGCTTCAGGAAATAGTGCGATGGGAACACTACGTCCCACCCTGAGTTGCCACTGAACACCTTCGACAGTAACTCTTCGTTGCTCTCGTAGATCGAATGGTGCACCCGCACCGCAAACTCCTGCTCAAATGCCTGCAGTGTGCTGGCGGCGATATATTCGCTCCAGATGTACACGTTAAGCCGGGCACCTTCCTCGCGCGTGCATCCCGCCAAACCCGATAGTCCCAGAAAGAAGGTACGCCGATTCATCGTGTCTGCAACCTCTGCGCCGCCAACACCAAGCTACCGATCACCACGACAATTACCGCGCACAACGCGTTCACTGAGGGGCTGATCGCCCGCCTTGCCTTGGCGTAAATCAACATCGGCAACGTCTCAGCGTCCACCCCGGCCACCAGGCTGGTAATCACGTAGTCATCAAAGGAAGTACTGAAAGCTAGTAGCGCCGCCGCCGCAATCGCCGGGGTCAAGGCCGGCAGCGTCACGCGATAGAAGGCCTGAAATTCCGTCGCCCCCAGGTCCATCGCTGCTTCCTCCAGCGCTGCGTCCATTGTGCGCAACCGCGCCAGCACCACCAGCACCACATAGCTGATGCAGAACGACACGTGCGCCAGGATCACCGTGTGCATGCCCAGCTTGAGGTCCAGGAACCGGAACACTGCCTGATATAGCGCTAGCAGCGCCACCCCCATCACAATCTCCGGCGTCACCAGGGAGAGATACACGGTGCTCATCAGCAGCCGCGACCCGCGCTTCCATATCGCGTACGCCGCAAGCGTTCCAAACGCTGTGGAAAGCATCGTACTCACCACTGCAATCGTCAGGCTATTGGCCGTAGCCATTAGAATCTGCGGGTCATTCCACAATTCGACATACCAGCGCAGACTAAAGCCCTGCCACACGGTCGACGGCGAATCATTCACGCTGAATGCAATTAGCGCCGCCAGGGGCAGATACAGAAATGCGAGCACCAGCCCCGCGCCAGTTCGCAAGGAAGCGCTCATCCGCAGCGCGCTCATCCTACCTCTGCTCCGCCGCGCGATTCCCACCACCGCAGTAGACCCAGCACCAACAGCATCAATCCGATGGCCAGCGCCGCGCCAAAGGGCCAATCCCGCGCACTTGTGAATTGGTTCTGAATCACGTTGCCCACAAGGATGCTCTTGCCCCCGCCAAGCAGATCAGGAGTCAGATACGAGCCCAACGACGGAACGAACACGAGCACCGCCCCTGCCAGCATTCCCGGCTTCGCCAAAGGCAGCAGCACCCGGCGCATCACCCCCCACGGGCGCTCTCCTAAATCGGCCGCAGCTTCCAACAACGCAGGATCCACCCGCTCCAACGTCGCGTACACCGGCAAGACCATGAACGGCAGATAGCTGTACACCAGCCCCACAAGTACCGCCCCATCGTTGTAGAGCAATGGCAACGGCCCGGCAGTCAGCCCAACGCTCACCAACACAGTATTGATGAGCCCCGTATCGCGCAGCAGGAACATCCAGGCATAGGTACGCACAAGTAGGCTGGCGAAAAAGGGAAGCATCACCAGATTCAGCCACAGCAGTTTGTGCTTGCCACTGCGCGCAATGAACAGCGCTAGCGGAAACGCCAGCGGTACGCACAAGGTCGTTACCGCCGCGGCGAGCACGAACGACCGTACCAGTATCCCCAGGTACAGCGGATCCCACATCCGCACGTAGCTCTCCAAGGTCCACGGCAGATCCTGCCCTCCATAGGCGCCGCGTGTGAGGAAGCTGTAGGCCAGCACCACCCCCATCGGCAGCAGAAACAACCCGGCCATCGTCAGCCAAGCCGGCGCCAGGAACAGCGCGCGCAATCCGGCGCCCACGTCCTTGGTCACGCCGTCTCCCGCTGCAGTTTGCCGGGCACGCACTCCGGCAAATGCATCTCATCCTGCGGCAGCCACCACAGCCGTATCGCGTCGCCGTGCCCATAGTGGCCGTTCAGGCGCGAAGTCTCCGCCACTACCGTCGTCCCATCCGGCAGGGCGGCCTCCACCTGCAGGCAGTTGCCCAGGAACACCGCATGCCGCACGCGCGCTTCCATTGCCCGGGCACCGGAGGGAGGCTCGCTCGTGGCCAGGCGCACGGCCTCCGGCCGGATGCCAAATCCGTTGATCCAGTTCACCTTGCCCAGGAAACCGGCCACAAGGCGCGATGCGGGACGCAGATATAGGTCCGGTGGTGTACCCTGCTGCACCAGTCGCCCCTGGTAGAGAATGGCGATTTCCTCGCACAGGGACATCGCTTCTTCCTGGTCATGCGTCACCAGAAGGAAGGTGATGCCCAACTGCTTCTGCAATGCCATCAGTTCCTGCCGCACGTCGTCGCGCAGGCGCGCATCCAATGCGGACAGCGGCTCATCCAGCAACAGCACCTCAGGCTGCAAGACGAGGCTGCGCGCCAGGGCCGCCCGCTGCTTTTCGCCCCCAGACAACTGCGACGGATAGCGATCGTCTTTCCCGGTCAGCCGCACCAGCGCCAGCGCGTCGGCCGCCCGACTACCTGCCTCCGCTTTTGGCAAGCCTCGCAGCCCAAACTCTACATTGGCCCGCACACTGAGGTGGGGAAATAGCGCATAGTTCTGGAACACGGTATTGATGCGGCGCTCGTAGGGCTTCAGCGCGGTGATGGACTTCCCGTTCAACCGGATGTCACCTGAATCTGGCGTCTCAAACCCGGCAATCATGCGCAGCGTAGTTGTCTTGCCGCAGCCGCTGGGACCAAGCAATCCAAAGAAGCTTCCCCGCTTTACCGACAGGGACACGCCATCTACCGCCAGCGTCTGGTTGTAGCGTTTGGAAACCCCGTCAATCTCAAGAATCGCGTCCATTTCTTCTGTAGAGTAGCGCGGTTCTTCTGAATCAGGCCCCCTTCGGTCTTCGCAATCCGAGTGAAAGCAGCCCTACTAGGGCAACGACCGGTAATGGATATTCCTGAATGCTACAGGGCCATGATCGCCTTGCAGCATCAGCGGGTTCAGAGCCGCTTCCGGGATGGGCATGTGTGCGCGCGTGCCGCCATCCAGTTCCACGTTCTCCTGCACCAGCACGCCGTTGTGCAGCACGCGCTCAAAGCGCGCGTTGGACGTCTTCTTGCCGTTAGAGTCGAAGCGAGGCGCGCGGAACCAGGCGTGGAAACTCTGCCACTGGCCCGGCTGGCGGCTGGCATTCACCTTCGCGGCCGAACCTCCCACGGGCTTTTCATTGATCCAACGGTGATAGATGCTGCCGCAATCAGTGGTCTCTGGTTCACCCGCTCCCCAACTATCGAAGACCTGAATCTCATACAGCCCCTGCAGGTAGACGCCCGAATTGGAACCCTTCGGCACCATGAACTCTACGTACAACTCGATATCCCCATGCTTCATGTCTGTCACCAGATTCACGGTCTTGCCGGTTGGCCCGTTCAGGATGCGATCACCTGGCTCCGGCCTGGCGCCAAGCGCCTTAGGGTCCTTGGCGATGTCATACAGCACGGCCTTGGTGATCAGCCACGTGTTGGTGCCCATGCCCCCCTGGGCGAGCCAGCCGGTGAGGTCCCGCCCATTCAGCAGTGGGATCCACCCGTCACTCACCAGATAAGGCGGGTCGCCGCGAAAGGCTTTGTCCACTTCCATCCCTGGGCCGTTGCTCCACAACAAGGCCGAAAGCAGCACGACCACTGCGAACACCGCAAACACATGGCGCATGGGAAGTCCTCCGTCCGGTGAGCCTATCAGCAAGACCCACTGTTATTCAACCGCTGTGTTCCATCCACGCCGCTGAAAGTCCCAGTAGATGTAGCCGGCCGCCGCCACTGAGACCGTCAGCAGCAGCACTCCATTGCCGTAATCCATCAGGATGATGCTGCCCACGCCGAACAGCGCACAAAGCACCATCGTGCAGCCAGCAGCCCAATCCAGCAAATTGGGAATGAGGTCGTTCTTTGGCTTCACCTCGGGCGCCAGCGCCGCCACGTGCCGCCAACCCAGCAGTTCCGGCTTTACACGCCGGTAGAACTGAACCAGCACGGCATCCGGCTCAGGATTCGTGAGATAGGTAGTGCTCACCCATACCACCGTGGTGATGCCTACGGTCCAGAACAGCACGTAGGCGAATCCATCAGGTGTCTGCGGATCCCAGCCCAGATAGTTCTGCAGGAACACCGACACGATAAAGCTGGCCACCATCGCAGAGATCTCGCTCCAGGCATTCACGCGCCACCAATACCAGCGCAGTAGCAGCACGCCGCCCGTGCCTGCGCCGATTGCCATCAGCAGTTGATAGGCACCCGCGATGGAATCAATCACGTAGGTCACAAGGGCCGCCAGGACGGTGAGCACCACCGTGCTCACGCGCGACACGTTCACGTAGTGCGCATCCGTCGCTTTCGGCTTGAAGAAGCGCCGGTAGAAGTCGTTTACGATGTAGCTGGCGCCCCAGTTCAACTGCGTGGAGATGGTGGACATGTAGGCCGCCAGGAAGCTGGCAATCATCAGGCCACGCAATGCGGGCGGCATGTGGTCAATCATCACCTTGACGTAGCCGGTTTCCGGATCCGCCAGGCCGGGATACAGAATCAGGGTACTCAACCCAATCAGGATCCACGGCCATGGTCGAATGGCATAGTGGGCAATATTGAACCATAGTGTCGCCAGCAGCGAGTGCTTCTCGTCCTTCGCGCTCAGCATCCGTTGCGCGATATATCCGCCGCCTCCCGGTTCCGCCCCTGGATACCAACTCGCCCACCAGTTCACTGCCAGGTAAGCGAAGAACGCAATAAACGGCATCCACGCCGAATTCAGGTCTGGCACGAAGCTCAGCACCGAATCCGTACTTCCGGCCGCCACCCCGCGCGCGGCATCCACGGCCAATAGCTTTTCCTTCATCGCTGCAATGCCACCCACTGCATCCACCGCGTACACCGACAGCGTGATGGTCATCCCCATCATGATGATGAACTGCACCATATCCGTCACCAGTACGCCCCACAGCCCCGAAAGCGAAGACACCACCGACGTTAGGGCGATGATCGCGAAAACAATCAGAATTGCCTCCTCCTTCGTCACACCCAGCAGCAGCCCCAAAATCTTCACCATCGCCAGGTTCACCCAACCAATCACCATGCAGTTGATGGGCACACCTAGGTAGATGGCCCGGAACCCTCGCAGAATCGCCGCTGGCCTCCCTGAGTAGCGGATTTCGGCAAACTCCACGTCGGTCAGCACGCCCGATCGTCTCCACAGCCGCGCATAAAGGAACACCGTCATCATCCCGCTGAACACGAAGTTCCACCACAGCCAGTTACCCGCAATCCCGTTGCGAGCCACCATCCCGGTCACCGCCAGCGGAGTATCGGCGGCGAACGTTGTCGCCACCATCGAAGTCCCGGCCAGCCACCACGTTACGCTGCGGCCCGACACAAAGAAATCATCGATACTCTTGCTCGCCCGGCCCCGGTATGCCAGGCCAATGCCGATGTTTAGCAGGAAGTACGCCGCAATCACGGCGAAATCGATAAAGGTGAGTTGCACGGAATCCCCTTGGGCGATGCGGTCCGCCATCCTTTCCCCGTCAGGCTACCCGGCAAGACGCAAAAGAGGCGGAAACTAGCGAGTATACCCCCGCCGCTCTCATCCAAGGAAATGCCTCCTGTTGTGGCTATGCCTGTCTTCCTCCACGGTCAACGTATCCATGTCCGCTATCCTGATGACATGCGTTTCCTGCCCCTTGCCCTTTTCCTGGCCCTCGCAGCAGTGGCGCAGCAAAGCCCTGTTCCTGCCCTGGGGTCCCCAGCCAGCGCGCTCGCCCTCTCCACGGCTTCCGGTGCTCCCCTTCGCCTCGACACCCTCGCCGACACCAGACCGGTGCTCCTCGTTCTCCTCGAGGACTCCACTCCGCAAGCCCTCTGCGAATCCATCCGCAGCTTGGCCAACCTCGCTTCGCCCAATCCCATCCATCGAGTCGCCGTGCTTGCCAACGGCTCAGCCGCCGCCAACTGCGGCGTCACACCGGCCGTCACCTCGGCCACTCTCACCGCAGCGTCCCTTTCCCATCCCGCCGGCGCTGTCCCCGCCACCGCCCTCATCATCGACGACAGCCTCCATGTCCGCCTGCGAGTCTCCCTGCACACGGACCACTCCTCCTGGGACACACTCCAGGCCAAACTGGCCCAGTGGTTCCAGGGGCGTCAGACCTATGAGGCCAATTGCGGCCACTGCCATGGCTTCGATGGTGCCCAGTCCTCCGCTCCTGAGACCAAATCGCTCGTTGGCATCACTCGCAAGTACCCCGATGCAAAGGTGTTGGCCCTCGGCGCTCAGTTCGGCGGAGTCGACATGACTGGCTGGAGCGACTCCAAGAAGGAAACCCTCCTCACTTACCTCCGCGGTCTTTAGCCTCTCGGCGCAGTCTAACTCCTTGCTCTTAAGCCATTTCGTGAGGCCGTTACGCTATAGTTGGTGGGATCCATGGGCAAACCTGGTGCAAACATTACGACGACTACCAACCACGGCGGCATCGTCATTGTCGGCGCCCCCACCGTGTTGCTGGAAAACAAACCAGCTTCACGCATCGGCGACATGCACACCTGCCCGATGTTCGACGGCCCAAAGCCACACGTTGGCGGACCAATCCTGCTGGGTTCGTTCACCGTCTGGACCTGCAATGTTCCCCAGTCCTACCAAGGCATGCCTGCGATCTGCGTAGGCCCTCCGGATTCGTTGCTAGTGGGCGCAACTACCGTTCACATCGGCATGAAGCTTGGCTTCGGCGCGTTTGCTCTCATCCTGGGCGGACTGATGGCCGGCCTCGCCAACTTCCTTTCTGGCTACCCCAAGGCCGTCATGCTCCCCGATGGCACTATCGTCACCCAATACAACGAAAACATCACCATCGCGGGCGATAGCGAGTTCCAGGCCAAGGTAGTCCGCGACCTAAACATGATCGCCAACACCAAGAGCGGGCAGGATTTGTTCGCTTCTTTGGAATCCAGCGGCAAGCACACAACGATTCGGCCTACCGACGCTGCGAACCCTGATGCCGCAGCGTGGACTGACCCGGTTCCCTCAGGTCCGGGACCCTACGATGGCTATGACACCAGCGCAGGGGGCACAGGCAATGGAACCGATAGCCAGGTCTGGTACGATCCAGATGAACACGGTATCAGCCATCCGCCCTATAACACCCAGCCCTGGGGCACCCCGGAAGGATTCCCCCCGGACGCAACGCTGTTTCACGAACTGGTTCACTCCGACGACGTACAGCACGGCAGGCTTGACGACAACACGACCCCGCCAAATGCTGCTCCAAACATGGAGAACCGCGCCGTGGGCCTTCCGCCGTACGATAGCCACCCACCGCACTATTCAGAGAACTCCTACCGGGACGAGCGCGGTTTGCCGGAGAGGACCTTCTACTAGAGATGCGTCTCCTATTCGCACAACCCGTCCTTGCCGCCACCTTGATCGCCGTTGGGTTCAGCACAGTTCCTGCAACCTGCGCGCGCCCAGTGCCGAAACCACAAGAGGAGCAACCCGCCATGCAATCACCAGTCGCAATGCAATCCAATATCGAGGTTGGCCCTGACGCCATTGAGATTTCATATGCAGTCACCAATGGCTCAAACGAACCCATCCTCCTGCTCGACCAACTCTGGAACAAAAAGTCCAAAGGATTCGACCCCAACTGGGCATTCGTAGAGATACGCGGCGGCAAGGCCCTCATCAAGCGCATCATGGAAACCAAGCCCAAAGGCCTCGCGATTGAGTTTCCGCCCGTGCCTTACGGTCGCCTGATCGCTCCGGGCACTACGTTAGAGGGAAGGTTCCGCGTTCCCCTGCCGCTCACCGCGGCTAACCCCTACACCTTTTACGTCATGCCGAAGGCCACGCCGCAACCGGTACAATTGACTGGTCTCGGCTTCATGCTAGCCTGGACCACTCCTCCACCGGAGCCTGTCCATCCTTCAATGACAAGAATTGAACACGATGGTATGGTCCTCCAGCCTTTCACGTATTACTATCTGGAGGGTAAGCAGCGTTTCATGACGTCTGAGCCTAAAGAGCTTTCTGTTCCGGGAGTCACCATGGTTCCGCCCGCCCAGTGACGTAACCGGTGTCAATCATGCCACTCAAGCAACTGACCGAGGGCCTCACCTGATCTTGGTTTTTACAGGCATTCATGTACATCCTCGAAGTCACTGACGGACCACGCAAAGGCGAGCGTGTCAAGCTCCGCGACGCCAAGCCTGTGATCTTTGGCCGCAATCCCGCCGCACCCTTCGCCGTCCCGTCTGATGGCACCATGTCCGGCAAGCACTTCAGCGCCGCAGGCAATGGGGATATCTGCATGGTCACCGATGAGGGTTCCTCCAATGGCACCTATGTGGATGGCGTACGAATCCAGGCCCAGCAAGTGATTCCCGGCCAGCGCATCCGCGCCGGGAAGTCGGAGTTCCTTGTCACCTTCACCCCATCGTTTGGAAGCTGGCTGATTCCCGCCATTCCCCAGGGATGGGCCGAGGTGCCAGGACGCGGCCTCCAGGCCAATCAGCCCGGGCGTTTCCCCACCAACATCCTCTTTGTGGAAGAAGAGGAGCCCCTGGAGTTCCCCCTCGCGGAATACGTCTCCCGCCAGCAGATCATCGCCCGCGAGGTGCTGCCTCAGGCGCAGTTTGCGCCCATGCAACCGGTTGCTGTTCCCGATACCGATGAAGCCATCGCCCTTCAGGGCCAATTCACGGGAACCGCGGGCGTGGTGGCCCAGCAACGCCAACTCTATGTCGTCAAACAGGGCATGGTTGGCGTCATCTCTATGACCACTATCCAGCAGGAAATGTCTGTTGTAGAACCGCTGTTCAATGCTGTGATCAAGAAGGCTGTGTTTGACCCCGAAATGCCAGCGCCATCCCCGGCCTGAACCCCGTTCACTGCCTGAACTTTACCCCTCACCACAGCCCTTACTGTCTCGCCTCGTCCAGCAATTCACAAATGTTACGCAGTAGTGCACTCGCTGTCTTGTTCGGCATCGTTGTCCCATGGCGATCTGCAATCCGGTCGATCGCAACGCCAAACGTGTCATCGCCAACCAGCTCAAAGGCTTTGTCCACGATCTTCTTTACGTCCTGCGCCGCCGCTACTGACCCGGGCACGGTTGGTTCCGCCGCCGTGCACTCCTCGATCAGCTGGGCCGTGACGCGCCCAATCTTCATCTTGATGCGCTTGATGTTCGCCATGTCCATTGCCGAAAACCCCTCCTCCACCTGCGTACCGCTGGATTGTACCAACTACTTGCATGCTGTGAAAGATGGGGCCACGATCGCCGTAATGACAATTGCAGCTCGAGAGGGTAGTCCATGCGGAATCGGCCCAACACTGCCATCCGCGGGCCTGCTTCAGGGAAGGTAGAACGCCCGTCGCATGCCTAATCTGTAGCGGTTTTGGCAGGTTCTCTCACGGACTCACTCGCGTCGCCAGGCTCTTCAGTGGGTGCTGGGGGCGCTTGCACAAACCCGACAATGATTGAAACCCTCCGATTTGAGTAATCATCCGGAGCATCAGGCTTCCGCAATTGCCGGTCGGCAAACCCACGCACCTGCGCGATCTGTGCCGGCCTTATTCCGTGCTTCTCCATATAGCGGCGCGCAAAGTTGGCCCGGTCTGTCGACAAATCCCAGTTGCTGTAATAGCCCCGGTTGGAGAATGGCCGGGCATCCGTGTGCCCCTCAATCACAATTGGATTCTCCAGCTTTCCAATCTCAGTAGCCAACGCATTCACAACCGTCTGCGCGGAGTTTGTCAGTTCGCGAGACCCGGAATCAAAGAAGCTATTCCCTTCCTTATCGATTAGCTCAATCCGCAGTCCGTCCCCTGTTACGGTCATTTCCACTTGCTCCTGCAGCGCCCCAAGCTGCGGCAGCGTCTTCAGTGTCTTTGTCAGCTTGTCCTTCAACTGCGGCATGTCGTCCAGAGAAATCAACAGGGCATCATCCTCCTCGGCCCCTACGTTCCCGGTGCCATCCATTTCCTGGAATCCACGCGGGTCAGTGAAGTAAAGCGAGACCGCTTTCTGGATCTCAGGGCTAGCATTCATGAGCCAAAGCACGATGAATAGCGCCATCATTGCCGTCACAAAGTCCGCGTAGGCTACCTTCCAAGCCCCTCCATGATGACCAGCCGCCACCACTTTCTTCACGATAATGATCGGCGGCGTACTCCCCGGCTTGCCGTTCATCAGGCTGCCTCCGTCTTCGCCGCTACACCGCTCCCTCCCTTGCACGCCTGCTCCATTTCTGAGAATGAGGGCCGTACATGCGGCGGAATGGTTCGGCGTGCGTGCTCCACAGCCAGAATCGGAGCCGCCCCCTTCACTGACGCCACCAATGCAGCCTTCAGTGTCTTCAGAAACTCCATCCGGTACGTATTGGATTTCTCGATGCTCGATGCGATCGGTGCGAATACCCCGTAACAGAACAGGATGCCCAGAAAGGTACCCACCAGCGCCGCACCCACCTTGTGCCCAATCTCCTCAGGCGGCCCGCCCAAGGATCCCATCGTGATCACCACGCCTAGCACCGCCGCCACAATCCCCAACCCAGGCAGCGCATCGGCTACGGTCTGCAGCGAATGCACGGGTACGTTCTCCTCGTGATGGTGTACTTCCAGGTCATGGTCCAGCATCATGTCCAGTTCAAACGGCTGCACGTGACCCGTCATGGTCATACGGAAGGTGTCGCAAACGAAGTCAAGCACATAGTGGTCCTTCAACATCCACCCATGGGGTGAGAACAAGGGGCTCTCCTTCGGATTCTCGATGTCTGATTCCAGCTTCGCCAGCCCGTTCTTTCTCACGTACTGGAAAATCTCGTACACCGCCACCAGCGCCGCCAAATAGTAAGCTTTGGTATACGGGTTCCCCTTCAGCACCCCTAGCAGCCCGCCAATCATCGCCTTCAATACGGGCAGCGGGTTGGCAATCAACAACGTACCCAGGGCCGCGCCCAAAATGATGACGTACTCCGCTGGCTGCCACAGCACCAACAATTCGCCGTGCTCCATCAGGTATCCGCCAATCACGGCGCCGAACACCACAAGCAGGCCGATGATCACAAGCATAAATAGCGCTCTCCGCCGCCCGGCACCATCGCGTAAGCGAGTACCGCGCCATTGTCCACCACGTCTCCATACGTCATATCGGCAGCCTCCGCAGGGACATTAGTGGCGTCATCCTGCTGTGGATCCCCCACAACCCAAACCTCTCTGCCATCCCCATGCGCTTGCCGTACAGCCACCCATATCCCGGACCCTTTCCGTCGCATTGGAAGCCCCCTCGTCGTTTGATATCGTGGAGGAATCTGAATCCGTTTGCGGCTGTCGCCCGGCAGCTGCTGTCCGCGACCCTCACCGTTCTGGAAAGGACATTCTGTAAATGAGTTCGCCCAAGGAAACTGGCAACCATCCAGCAGCCGAGTCCGGGGTATCCCGTCGTGGCTTCCTGGAAGTAACTGGGGTTGGGGGCGCCGTGGTTGGTACCGTGGTGCTCGATCAACCCGCTCATGCACAAGGGGCAGGGGCCAGGGCCATGGGCCCGGGCGTTGTGCCCATCACATTGAACGTCAATGGGAAGGCACTGAAGGCATCAGTGGAACCCCGTGCAACCCTGCTGGACACGTTGCGTGGTCCTCTTGACCACACCGGCGCCAAGCGCGTCTGTGATCGTGGCACCTGCGGCGCCTGCACAGTCATGATGGATGGCAAGAGCGTCTACGCCTGCACCGTCCTCGCCATCGACGCCCAGGGGGCCAAGATCGAAACCGTAGAGGGTCTCACGGCTGACCTCAAGAACGACGCCCTCGTCGCGGCTTTCGTTGAGCATGATGCCCAGCAGTGCGGCTATTGCACTCCTGGCTTCATGGTTGCCGCCAAGGCGCTCCTCAAGGAGACGCCCCGGCCGACTTTCGCCGAAGTGGAAGCGGGTCTCTCCGGCAACCTCTGCCGTTGCGGCACCTACGTTGGCCTGCGCAAAGCGGTCCTTGAAGCTGCACAGAAAGGAAGGGCTTAATCATGGCGGATTACGCATGGCCAAAAATGTCTGAGCGCTCCCTCATCGGCAAGCGCATCAGCCGGCTTGACGGACCCCAGAAGTCGGGTGGCCGGGCCAAGTATGGCTCCGACATGAACCCGCAGAAGCTCCTTTACGCTGCTGTTCTAACCAGTCCTCACGCCCGCGCCAAGATAAACTCTATTGATCTCAGTGCGGCGAAGGCCTCCCCCGGTGTCACCGCTGCCATTGCTCTGGAAGAGCCCGGCAAAGAAGTCCAGTGGGAAGGCACCATTCTTGCAGCCGTCGCCGCGGAAACCGAACTTCAGGCCCGCGACGCCGTCCGTAAAATCAAGGTGGACTTCCAACTCCTCCCCCATCTGGTTAAGGACGATAGCGTCGCCAAGGCCGGTAACAACGCCAAGCCTGCCGGCGAACAGGTCCAGGGTGACCCCGACGCCGGCAAGTCTGCTGCCGCAGTCACTTGCAGCGGCTTTTACGGACTTCCCGTGCTCACCCACTGCTGCCTTGAGCCGCACGGCCAAACCATCCAGTGGGTAGGCAATGAAATCACTTCCTGGCCCTCCACCCAGGCCGTTTCCAACTACGCCGGCGATTTGGGTGCACAACTGGAAGTGCCCGCCACAGCCATCAAGGTCCACCAGGATCACATTGGCGGTGGTTTTGGCAGCAAGTTCCAAAGCGACCAGTGGGGCGCCTTCTGTGCTCGCCTCTCCAAGGAGTCTGGCGGCCGGCCGGTGAAGTACTTCCTTGACCGGAACATTGAGCTCATGATCGCTGGCAACCGGCCATCTCATTACGCCAAGGTCACCCTCGGTGCCGACGCCAGCGGCAAGCTCACTTTGTGGGAATCAGAAAGCTGGAGTAGTGGCGGCATCGGCGGGGGCAATATCCCCCCCATTCCCTACGTCTTCACCAAGATCCCCAACCAGCGCAAAAATCATCACGCGATCTCCACCAACAACGGCGGACAGCGTGCGTGGCGCGCCCCCAATCATCCCCAGGCCAGCTACATCACCTGCTGCGCCATCGACGATCTGGCTGCCGCCATGGGCAAGGACCCGCTTGAGGTCTTCCTTGCCAATGCCAGCCTCACCACCCGCGAAGAGGCTTACACGCGCCAACTCAACAAGGCTGCCAAGCACATTGAGTGGGCTTCCAAGTGGAAGGGGCGTGGCAAGAACCGTCAGGGCTATCTGGCCAAGGGCCTTGGCATTGGCGTGAACACCTGGGGCGGCGCTGGCCACGAGAGTACGGCCACCGCGCGCATCCACCCTGATGGGGCCGTCGAGATTGAATGCGGCACCCAGGATCTTGGTACGGGCACCCGCACCATCATGACCCAGGTAGCCGCGGAAACCTTTGGCCTCCCTATGGACGGCATTCGCTTGAAAATCGGTGAAAATGCCTACCCATCCTCCGGTGCTTCAGGCGGCTCCACCACGGTGGGAGGCGTCTCTTCTTCTACCCGCATTGCCGCCACCGATGCGCTCAACCTCCTTTTTGAGAAGGTTGCCCCCAGCCTCGATAACGCCGCCCCCGGCGATCTTGAAGCCAGGAACGGCCGCATCCAGGTCAAGGGCAATCCCAACAAAGGGATGTCCTGGACCGAAGCCTGCAAGAAGCTTGGTGTCGCCCCCATCGAAGTACAGGGGCGCAATAATCCGCGCAATCCCCGCGGGCTCAACACCGGTGGCGTGGCCGGAGTGCAGATGGCGGAAGTCACCGTCGACATGGAAACCGGCGTCGTTGTTTTGGACAAGATCGTTGCCGTCCAGGACATCGGCCTCGTCGTCAATCCCAAGACCGCCGACAGCCAGGTCTACGGCGCCATGATCATGAATGTCTGCGGCGCTCTCTTCGAAGAACGCGTGGTGGACGAAATCACCGGTCGCATGCTGAACGCCGACATGGAGTTCTACAAGCTTGCTGGCGCTCCCGACATCGGCGAGATGGTC
This sequence comes from Bryobacteraceae bacterium, assembly GCA_036821995.1. Taxonomy (GTDB): domain Bacteria; phylum Acidobacteriota; class Terriglobia; order Bryobacterales; family Bryobacteraceae; genus JACTMJ01. Next base: position 15,018 of record DAISIM010000049.1, on the reverse strand, counting down.
TGCGAACTTGAAGTGGATGAGGCCAATGATTCCCGTGGCATCATCGGCCTCGGTGAACCGCCAACCGTCGGTGGCATTGCCGCCATCGGCAACGCCGTCGCCAACGCTATCGGTGTTCGCGTCCCCATGGTTCCGCTTACCCCGCGCAGGGTTCTCGATGCGCTCAACGGGAGGTCCAGCTAATGCAAGCCTTTTCCTATGCTAACCCTAAGAACCTCAAGGAGGCCCTCGCCTCCTTGGGCAACTCCTGGGACGAATCCGCTGTCCTTGCCGGTGGCACTGACCTCATCAGCCTCATGAAGCAGGAGGTCTACGCTCCAAAGAAGGTCGTCAACATTAAGGGTCTCAAGGAACTCAAAGGCATGGAGCGCACCGGCGATGGCGGCTTCCGCATCGGCGCTGCCGTCACCATTGATGAACTGGTGAAGAACCGCATGTTGGGCGAGGAATTCCCCGCCCTCCGTGCTGCGGCCCTCGGCATCACCAGCCCCCAGATGCGCAATATGGGCACCGTCGGCGGTGATCTTTGCCAGCGCCCCCGTTGCTGGTATTACCGTAACGGCTTCGGCCTGCTGGCTACCAGCGCCGATGGCAAGAGCCTTGTTCCCAATGGGGAAAACGAGTTTCACGCCATCCTTGGTCATGCCAACAAGGCCTTTTTCGTGAGCGCCTCCAGCTTCGGCCCCGCTCTCGTCGCCTATGGTGCCAAGCTGAAGATCGCCTCAGCCTCTGGCGTTCGCGAGGTCAGCGCGGAGGACTTCTTCCGCGTTCCTGCAGCAGCCACTGAGCGGGAAGTGGACCTCAAGCCCAATGAGATCCTCACGGAGATCATCCTTCCGGTCGCTCGCGGCTCTCAAAGTGCCACTTACGAAGTCCGCCAGCGAGAAGCCTTTGATTGGCCTCTCGCTACCGCCTCCGTCATGGTGAAGATGAGCGGTGGCAACGTCAGCGAAGCGCGTATCGCCCTCGGCCACGTCGCCCCTAAGCCTTGGCGCAGTAAGGAAGCGGAAGCGGCCATCACGGGCAAGCCCATCACCGAAGCAAACGCCGAGAGCGCAGCCGCGGCAGCCGTCGCTGCGGCCAGTCCACTCAGCAAGAACGCCTACAAGGTCCAACTGGCCAAGGTCGCACTCAAACGCGCGCTCCTTGCCGCCAAAGGATAGTCTGTCCCAAACTGTGCATCGGCCCGGACGCGCGTCCGGGCCGTCAGCACTCCGAGGAGCCTGCCCATGGAACAACCTGGCCTCACCCACATGGATGAAGACCGCTGCCAGCACCTGCGCTGGAAGGGCATGTGGGTCCTCAACGAACCCACGCCCGGCGTCCCACGCTCCAACGACCGCGCCTTCTGGTGCCTGAAGACTCAAACCTGCCTCGGCCCTGACGGCGTCATCGCCGACGAATACGAGTGCAGCGCCCATCGTAATTGCTACAAGCCCCTCTAACCTTACGGCGGCGCCCACAGCGCTACTCAAGTTCTGTTGTCCTCAGCGGTTTCCGAACTTGTAGACCAGTCCCACCGAAAACGGAAGTTGGATTCTCGTCCGGCGCTCACCCCCCGGGTCCTCCATCCGCACGAAGCGCAAGTCCGGCTGCACCCGAATCGCCACCCCCTCTGAGATCTTCCAGTCCACTGACTGTCCAAACCCGAATGTAAACGCCGTTTGCCGCGCAGCTATCCCCGATAGACTCAGCAGTGCCATCCCGTCTCCGTTGCCGCTGTCTGCCTCAGGGCTCCAATGGGTAGCGCCAGCCAGAATCCGGCCCGTCAACGCAAGCCGCCGTCGCTCAAAGCTACGGTAGGTCCCTCCAAACAGGAAGGCATGGTTGCGTGCCCTCAGAAACACCCGGGGGCTCGCTCCCGCAACAGGGGCATCAATCTCCGGGTTCCCATAGTTGCCACTGAATTCCGCCGTCAATCCCCACCGGCGGAAGAACTGGTAGGTGGTATAGGTGGCGGTCCAGCCATTCAGCCGCACGCCTGATAGATCCTGCCCGTCCACACGGCCCGGCTTCATGCCAATCGAGGAAAAGCCGCCAAACACTTCTGTCTTCTTATTCGGGGGCACGTAATTGCTGCTTTGCGCGTTCCCTGCAACGCCGGCCAACATCGTAAGGCCAAGGAAAACAAGGCGAAATACGCCTATCTGAAAATTCACGAGATTCTCCTGCGCCGCGTCTTTTGGCGGACTTCGTTCTGATTGTTTAGGTTGCGGGTCGACGTGCAGACACACGTCCACCGCGCTTAGGAAAAGGTGCCCCGGTCACGACCGTGGCATGATGCACGTACTGGGCTTTCAGGTGGCTACTTCACCCGGCACTGGGTGTCGGGCTCCAACCCCAACGCCACCCCGATTCGCTCCAGTGCAAAAGGCACCGCGGATGCCAGCATCTGCTGCGGAATACCCAGCGTGTCTATCATCTTTCCGTGCAGGATTCCCGACATCCCATGCATCACCGCCCACACGAACAATGCTTCCAACTCCACGGGGTATTGCGCCTGCCGCTGCGGTAGTTTCGCGATCGCATCCTTCAGCAGCGAAAAGGCATGCTTGGCCAGCCTCATCATCTCTGGATGCTCGTCCGGATTTGGAAGTGGCGTCTCAAACATCAGCCTGTAATGCAGCGCATGCATCTGCGCATACTGCAGATACGCCTTCCCCATACTGGCCAGGTCCTCGCCAGGGTCTTCACTCCGAGGCCGATGGTCAAGGTATTCGGCAAACGCAGCAAAGGCACGGCTCACCACTTCAGCCAAGATGTGGTCGCGGCTGGCAAAGTGCTTGTACGGAGCTTGATGCGATACCTTTAGCCTCCGCGCCACTTCCCGCAGGCTAAGGTGCTCCACGCCAGATTCCCCAATAATCGCCAGTGCCTCCTCAACGCAGGCCTCGCGAAGATCCTTCTGCTTCCGCTTTGGTGTTGCTATTTTGATGCCTTGTCATGCCACCCATCACCAGGCTCATCACCTTCACCCGTCCCCAACGGGGCAGCGTGGCCAGCGAGTACTCCAGCACTTTGGATAGCCATCCCGGCCGCACCGTCATCCCGCGGCCTAGCGCCACTAGTGTAGCTTGCGCAACCGCCACCGGTTGCAACGCCTTGCCCATCTTCAATCGGGATCGAGCGGCAAACCCCGTCTCCACAGGTCCCGGCGCACTCGCCAGCACGTCCACCCCCATGGGAGCCAGTTCCACATGCAGCCCCTCGGCCAGGGATTGCACATATGCTTTGGTAGCTGCGTAATGCGCCGCCCAAGGCACACCCTGAAACGCCACCAAGGAGCTGAAGAGAATCAGTCCACCCCTCCCCCGGCAGGCCAACCGGCGCCCGTAGTGCAAGCTCATCGTCAGTGAGGCCCTGCAGTTCAGGTCCAACATGTTCAGTTCCTCTTGCAGGTCCGCATCCAGAAATCCCCCGGAGGTCCCAAACCCTGCAGCCACCACCACCAATCCCACGTCCAAGTCTGCGGTCCCATCCAGTGCCTCCTGCACTGCGTCCTGTCGGGAAAGATCCGAGGGCATCGCCTGCGTCTCAACCCCGTACCGCCCGCGTAGTTCCGACGCCAGTTCCTCCAAGATGGCGGTTCTCCTGGCCACCAGCACCACATTCAGCCCTCGCATTGCCAAGTCGCTTGCCATCTCACGGCCAATCCCCTCTGAGGCGCCTGTCACCACGGCCCAAGGGCCATAGTGTTCCCGCCACTGCCGCTCTGCGGGCGTGCGCTCCTGCTCCCGCCCGGAATCCACTCCATCCCTTCTGCCAAGATTCATCTCCCCACCTTCACTTTCACTGTCACAATCTCGCCTTCCCCCACCGCAAACGCGGCTTCCTCAAATCGCGGAGCCCGCATTCGCGGCCGCACATTGTTCGATACACCCCAATCCTCGGTGGGGATCCCAAAGAACCTCGTATCGGTCTTCCTGTTCCCATTCAAGTCATGAGACACCGCCACGCCATAGCGGCCCGGCGGCACATCGGCAAACCGGCAGGTCACCCCCTCCTGGGAAGCAGCCTGCCACACAGCTTTCGCATTGGCCCTCTCCATGGGAAAGCCCTTCGCGTCGCCGAATAGCGCGCAACCAATCTCCCCCGTATCCGCCTTGATCCCCGATACCTGCACGACAACTTCCCCCGCCCACACAGCCGGCCCAACGAGCGCCAACCCCATCACCAGTCTCCTCAAACTCATCGATATGCTCATCTACATCCACCTCTTCCTCGCTGCCCCGCTATCATCCCTTCCGAGTCATTGTGGTTGACAGCGTCTACCCATCATTACAGTAATTGTTGACACTGTCAACTTAAGAATTTTGTAAGCCTCCTGAGCGCATCTTCATTCCGCTTTCACCCTTACTGGTAGCGCACCCCTCCGCTTTAGCGGGCCAGCGCGCAATCCTCATCGGGAGCTAGTGTCTATGCGTTACACCTTGCGCCTCTTGCCCGTCCTCTCACAGGCGACATCCGCAGACATTCCACGCATCGCGCGCGACTTGGTCAGCCGCATCGTCACCCAATCTCTTCGCGCCTGTATGCACCCGGACACCCTCACCCCTCTGCAATTTGTCTCCGGGATGGCCTTTCCGCTCTATACTCTGAACATGCCGGGTATCCATCGGGTGGATGTCGACGCTCTCCCGCCAGATCCCTCCGCAACGGTCGCCTCCTGTTTGGATGCCTCCCCGGCCTGCCTCTCCGCCAAGGTCCCGGAGGCATCCCTTCTCCCGTAGTCCAAAGCTGACGAAAGGCATCGTGATATGGCAATCGAAGTAGACGTTACGCGCTTACTTGGGGAATGGAAGAACGGCAGCCTCGCGGCTCGCGACCAACTAATTCCCCTACTCTACGGGGAGTTGCACCGTATGGCCGCGCGCTACTTACGCAACGAGCGTGCGGCCGACACCCTACAGCCCACCGCACTCGTCCACGAAGCCTACATGCGTCTCGTGCAGCAGAAACTGCCCGATTGGGAAAGCCGCGCACAGTTCTTCGGCATCGCCGCGCACCTCATGCGCCAGCTTCTGGTGGAGCACGCCCGCCACGGTGCCGCAGTCAAGCGAGGCGGTGGCGTCAAGCCACTTGAGCTTGACGAATCCATCTCTTTCGCCCCCTCCGCCGGAGCCATGGTCGTGAACCTCGACGAAGGCCTCCGTACCCTTGCCGAAGTAAACGAGCGCCAAAGCAAGATCATTGAGCTCCGCTACTTCGGCGGCTTTCAGTTGGACGAAGTCGCCAAAGCGCTTGATGTCTCAGAGGCCACCGTCAAACGCGACCAGCGCCTCGCCCTCGCCTGGCTTCATCGCTACCTCAAGGAAAACCCGCAATGAGCAGGGAACGCAATGATTGAGGGGCCACGATGACTGAGCAACAATGGCAACGTGTCGGCGAGCTCTTCCACTCAGCCTTGGAAATCGCCCCCGAAGCGCGCGCTCAATGGCTGGCAGATGCCTGTGGCGACGATTTCGAACTCCTCCATGAGGTTCAGAACCTGCTGAACAGCGACGAGGAGGTCGACACCGGCTTCATTGAAGTGGGCATGGCCCCCGTAGTGGAATCCCTGCTTCGCGGACCTGAACGCGTTGGCCCCTACCGACTGCTACGCGAGCTAGGCCGCGGCGGTATGGGTACCGTCTATCTTGCTGAGCGCGACGATGCGGAGTATCGTGCCCAGGTCGCCGTAAAGCTCGTCCGCCAGGGCATGGATACCGCCATCGTCCTCAGCCGCTTCTTCCGCGAGCGGCAGACTCTGGCCCGCCTCCAACACCCCAACATCGCTCGCCTTCTGGACGGCGGCACCACCCAGACCGGAACCCCCTACCTCGTGATGGAGTATGTCGACGGCGTTAAGGTCACTGACTATTGCCGCCAGCAGGCACTCTCCGTCCGCGATCGCCTCACGCTCTTCCAGAAGGTCTGCTCCGCCGTCGAGTACGCCCACCGTAACTTCGTCGTCCACCGAGACCTTAAGCCCGGCAACATCCTTGTTGACCAAAACGGCGAAGTGAAGCTCCTTGACTTTGGTATCTGCAAACTACTCCAGACCGACGGCCCATCCCTTGAGGAAACCCGCGCCACCCAAGCCCTCCTCACCCCGGAGTACGCAAGCCCGGAACAGGTGCTCGGCCAGCCCGTCACCATCAGCTCAGACGTTTACTCCGCCGGCGCAGTGCTCTACGAACTCCTCACCGGAGTCAAACCCCACCAGATCACCGAACACACCTTGCGCGGCCTCGAGGACGCAATCTGCCATCGACCCGTTCCCCTTCCCAGTGAGGCCTGCGCGGTTCCGTCTCTCGCTCGCGAACTTCGTGGCGACATCGACACCATCCTCCATGTGGCCATGAACAAAGACGCCACCCGCCGCTACGGCTCAATGGAAGGCTTCTCTGAGGACATCCGCCGCTTTCTTGCCTACGAACCCATCAAGGCCCGTCCGGATAGTGCTGCTTACCGTCTTACCCGCTTCGTGCAGCGGCGTCGCAGCCTCGTTGCTGCCGTCGCACTCATTCTGCTGGTGGCCAGCCTCGGCGCTTTCTTTTCCTTGCGTTCCGCGCGCAAGGCCGAAAACAATCTGCGCCTTGCCCGCCAGTTGGCCAACACCTTCGTCATCGACGTCTACGATCTGGTTCGAGACCTCCCCGGCGCTACCCTTGCCAAGGAACAGATCGTCTCCACCGGGCTTCGCTATCTGGACGACCTGAATGAGATCTCCGGCGGTGACCCCGAATTGAAGGCTGAACTCGCCACCGCCTACCGCCGCATTGGGGATGTCCAAGGCGAAGTATTGGGCGCGAACCTCGGCAAATCCAAAGAGGCCCTTGTCAGTTACCGGAAGTCGCTGGCCCTGCTCGAAGAACTGCTCGCCGAAAAGGGCCAGCAACCCTCCATCCTGATTGACATCATCACCGCTCATCGGCGGATCGCAGACCTGCTGGAACTCTCCAAGGACCCCTCAGCCGCCCAAAGCTACTCCAATGCACACCAGTTGGCTGAGGCTCTCTACCAACTCCAGCCGGACGACAGCAAAGTGCGCCGCACGCTCGTTGGCGTGTTCATGTCCATGGCCAATACGGCGCGCAGTAATGGAAAAACCGCCGAGGCACGCAGCGCTTACTCCCGAGCCCGCGACTTGCTTGAACAGGAGGAGCGAATTTCCCCCGATGACCCCTACGTCCAATCCAGCCTCTCCGCGGCCTATGGGGGCCTCGGCATGTGCGATGCGCGCAATGGTAAGCTCCGCGACGGCCTCGCCTGGTATCGCAAGGCCCTTCCCCGCGCCCAGAAGCTCGTGCGCTTGCAGCCAGACAACGTGCCCTACCGCCGCCAGTTGATGCTTACTTACTCACACATCGGCGATGTTCTGGGCAACCCCAATCTCATCAACCTCGGCGATCCCGACGGTGCCGCCGAGGCTTACGATGGCATGCTCCGCGAAGCTAAGTTTGTTTACGATTCTGACCCCGCCAATCAACGTGCACGCAACGATTACGGCATTGCCATCATGCGAACCGCCACTGCCAGCACCCAGCCCTCCATCAAGATCGCCCTTCTGCGCGAATCCATTGCCCTATCTCAGGAGGTCGTGCGCGTCAATCCGGCCAACTCCTCCGCCATGGCCGACATCGTCTACGCACAGCTCTTCCTGGGTGACGCATTTCTAGAAGAGGGGAGGCCTGACGATGCCATCCAGGCCTACCGCGAATGCCTCCGCCTCGGCGCGCCCCTACTGGATAAAGGCAGCCCCGCGATCCTCCTGGGAACCCTGCGCGCTCTCCAAGGCCTAGGCATCCAGTTGGCGCAACGCGGCCAGAGCCCAGCCGCGCTCCAACTGGCGGAGCGCGCCCTCGCCGTCGGTGATCCCGCCGGCCCCATCGCCGGCTCCCGCCCCGAAGCAAGCCGGCGCCACCTTTGGCCGCGAGCACTCATGGCTGCCGGCCTCATCCGATCGGCGGCAGGCGATTCCATACCCGCCCGCGAACACTTACAGAAAGCCGCCGCGCTCTACGCGCAGTTGGATACCGAACCTGGCGGTTCAAAGCTACTCCCGAAGGAGCAAGCGACACTCACGAATGCCTTGGAGGCACTACAATGACCGCACGTCAGCGAAGACTTATCCGGCAGAGCTATGCCGCCATCGCCACGGAAGCAGACGCCATCGGTCTCCTGTTCTATGGACGTCTCTTTGAGCTTGACCCGTCCTTGCGCTCTCTCTTTCGCAACGACATTCAGCTTCAAAGCCGCAAACTAATGGACACTCTCGCCACGCTCCTGGAAGGCCTCGACAACCTCGAAAGCCTGCAGCCCACCTTGCGCGCCCTCGGCCAGAGACACGCCACCTATAACGTCCTGCCCCACCACTACGACACCGTCTGCACCGCTATGGAGTGGGCGCTCGCCCAAGCCCTTGAACAGGAACTCCAGGCGGACACCATCCTCGCCTGGAGAACTCTTTTGCAGACCGTAAGCGCCACCATGAAAAGCGGCGTCGAAGTCCCCGTCCCCTAGCGGCCCATTTAGATGAAAAAGTACCCGCAAAGTGCTTGCCGCCACATCCACTTGGCTTCCAAAATGCGTTCCAGCCATCCGCGATAGAGCCGGCGATCTCCAACGGTTGCCCTTTCCCAAACTTGGTGAGAAGACTTTCGCGAGAGGAGTTGACGTTTCCGGCACACGAGCTAGACTTGGCCTACTTCTTGACTCGTCGTTTGTGGTTTTTGCGCGTACCAAACTGGAGGATTGACCTTTGAACACCCACTTAAGTCCTGCGAATATCATCCAGGTCGGCCTTGGCTTCTGGGCCTCCAAGGCGCTTCTGAGCGCCATTGAAATGGAAGTATTCACGGAACTGGCCAAGCATCCAGAGGACCTCGAAACCCTCCGCGGCCGCATGGGCCTTCATCCGCGTGCCGCCCATGATTTCCTCGATGCGTTGGTGGCCCTCGGCTTCCTCACCCGGGCCAATGGCATCTATGCCAACACGCCCGAAACGGATCTGTTCCTCGACAAGCGGAAGCCCTCCTACATTGGTGGCATCCTCGAGATGGCCAATCACCGCCTGTATCCGTTCTGGGCCTCGCTTACTGAGGCCCTGCGTACGGGCAAGCCCCAGAATGAAGCGAAGGATGGCGGCGCCTCACCGTTCGAAGCTCTTTACGCAGATCCCGCTCGCCTCAAAGAGTTCCTCAAGGCCATGACCGGAATCTCAAGCCCGGCCAACCAAACCATCGCCCGGCAGGTGCCTTGGGCCAAATACCACTCGTTCGTCGATGTGGGCACCGCTCAGGGAGACCTTGCCGTTCAGATTGCGCTCGCCAACCCACACCTCACCGGCATCGGTTACGACCTCGCCGAAGTCGGTCCCGTCTTTGAGGACTATGTCGAAGCCAACGGTGTCCAGGAGCGTCTTCGCTTCCAGGCCGGCAATTTCTTCAACGAGCCCTTGCCTCACGCGGACGTGATCACCATGGGGCATATCCTCCACGATTGGGACCTAGACACCAAACGAATGCTGATTTCCAAGGCTCATGACGCACTCCCCGAGGGGGGCGCCTTTGTGGTGTACGAGTCAATGATTGACGATGATCGTTCCCAGAATACCTTCGGTCTCCTGATGAGTCTGAACATGCTCATCGAAACTCCAGGAGGGTTCGACTACACCGCCGCTGATTGCAAACAGTGGATGCAGGAAGCCGGCTTCCGCGAATGCTACAGCCAGCACCTTGTCGGTCCTGATTCCATGGTTGTTGGAATTAAGTAGACAGGGTTCCCGCGACCAGCCGGCACCAGTGGGGCCATGCAGACCCTCGGCACCGACAACGGCGATGAAATAGCACCCGGCCGCTGGCTCTCTCATTCGCCGTTTCCACAATCGATGGCTTGGCAGTGCAGTATCCAACGGCACGATGGCGCATCCCGATCTTCCTTTGCCTCGGCATGGCCCAAGATGGTTGTTTAATCGCCGCGAGTCTGGGCACGAAGACTTAGCTCATCCGCGCTTCGATCTTCACCACTGACATCGGTGGCAGCGTGAGTTTCAGGGTGCTTCCCGCGATCTCCACCGCCAAAGCCGCAGGCTTCACGGCATCAGATTGCGCGAAGCTGTTGTGAGCCCGGATATCACTTGCGGCGAGTACTTGTCCGCGCGCCTCCCTCGCACTGGCTCCATGAAGCTGAACCACGGCGGGTAGCGCCTCGCTCAGGCTGAGATTCGTTGCCGTCAGCGTGAGCGTATTTTCCAATAGCGAAGCAGAGCCAGCAAGCCGCGGTGCGCTGGCTTCCTTGTCTTCCTTTTTGTAGCCCACCCGCGGCGCGTTGAAGCTGGCACGCAAGGCCTTGCCATTCTGGTGCTGCCGGTACATGGCGAAGACATGCCACGTGGGTGTCACGCAGAACTTGTCCTCGTGCGCCAGGAACAGCGTCTGGATACAGTTCACCAGTTGCGCCACATTGGCCATGGCCACCTTATCCGCGTGCCGGTGGAAGGTATCTAGGGTAAGCCCCGCAATCAGCGCGTCTCTCATCGTCTGCACGCTGCCGAAAAGATGGTGTGGTGCGACGGCTGTGGAATCAGGGTGCCACGTGCCCCACTCATCCACTACCAGCTTTACTCTGTGCTCCCGATCAAACTCGCCCATCAGTTGCCAGTGGTCAGTAATCAGCCGCTCCATGCGATCAGCCCGCTGGAAATGGTCGTATGCGTCCATTTCGGTGAAGTCCAGTGAAGTCTTGCCGGTGGTGCCGCAGTAGTAGTGCAACGCCCAGCCCCAGACGCGGTTCAGCATTCCTGGGCTCTTCTCTACCATCCTGGTGAAGAAATCACGGGTCCAGCGGAAATCGCCCCCGTTGGGCCCGGCGGCAATGAACGACAGCGGATCCCCATATCGCGGAGTCCAGGCTGTGAACTTACGATACTCCGTGGAATACTCCCCGGCGGTCATCTCTCCGCCACAGCCCCAACTCTCATTACCCACACCCCAGAAGCGCACGTTGAAGGGGTCGCGGTCTCCATTGGCCACACGCTGGTCCGCCATGGTATTGGCCCCCGCCGGGGCGTTGCAATAGTCGATCCAGTCATTGAATACCTGGGCAGGAAGGCTCCGCATGTTCACCGCCAGGTAGGGTGCCGCATTGATCAGGCGGCAGAAGCGCAGGAACTCATTCGTACCGAAAGCATTCGCATCGTTGCGCGCAACATGGTCCATGGAAACGTTTCTCAGAATGCCGCTCTGCATCCAGAAGTTCGGCTTGCGCGGGCGCTTCTCCCGCGGTCCAATGCCATCGCGCCAATCATAGCTATCCGCAAAGCACCCGCCCGGCCAGCGCATCACCGTGGAACCCAAAGGCTGCATGGCATCCACCAGCGCTTTGCGCACCCCTCCGATATTCGGGATTTTTGAGTTCTCGCCTACCCAGATGCCATCGTAGATCACGCCCCCAAGATGCTCCACAAAGTGCCCATGCACGAAGGGACTAATGGTGCCTATTGGCTCATTCACAAATACGGAGATCTCCGCCGCCGCCGCGCGCGCGCTCTGCGGCAGTGCCATGGCAAGAGGAATCGTACTTAAGAAGTGTCTGCGCTTCATGGGTTTGCCTTTCCCGCCAATGCATATCACAGAATGGGAGCCTTCGCGGTACCTCGTGTTTTGGTGACCCATCAGCGGCAATGGCATCCCGGTACCCATCAGCCGTAGAGGTGCCACGAGTTTCAATCCAACAAGACGATTCCCTGGCCCGCCTCACTGCCATAGACATGCGTGCCCAGATGCTGAACAATCACAGGGTGCTGCGCGAAACGAAAAGCGCGCACCAGATGGCGCGCGCTTTTCACTCTCTCGCTCCCGCTACCGCCTACTTACCGGGCAGCAGCGCTTCGATCTCAGCCAGCCTGGCCCCCGCCAGGAATTTCTCGATGATCTGCCGTCCCAACGGGTCCAGGTCCTGGTCGAGGAATTCGCTTACGTATTCCTCGAAGAACTTCTCCAGCATCGCCGCACCCGCGTCGTAGGCCTCCGGCCCCACTTCCGGCTGTGTGTCCACCTGCAGGAACCACCGCGGAATTGAGTAGCCTTCCACCGTCAGTTGGAACATGCTGTATCCCAACAAGCGGCTGCGCGATGGCACCAGCAGGCCAGGCCCGAATGGAGCCGTACCGCGCCGTGCAAGATACTCACGCGCAATCCATTGCGGACTGAAGCCCGTCTCCCAGGCGCCAATGTGCTGGTTCGGGATTAGCACGTAGCGCATTCTGGGTGAATTGCGAATCTGCTCCAACAAAAGATTGGCCTGGTCCACCTTGCGCCCTGTTGCAAACGGCCAGTAGGAGCCCACACCTTCGCTGCTTAACCCCTCCTTCGTTACGATGCTGGGGTTGGCATACCCGCGTGGAGCCACAAGCCGCCACAGCCATGCAAGCGCAGGCGGTAAAACATGAAACAACCCCACAATCCCATAGCTGGGTTGCTCACGAGTGCAAGGAGGCGTCCGAATTCCTAGGCTGCGATAGTCCACCGTCACCGGCTCATTCACAATGCCGGGGATGGTTGAACGGGGGATAATCACCCGTGGGTTCGGACACGGCTTTCCTGGTGCATCTTCCGTGTGCTCCCAAAGCATGGCCCGGCTGCCAGGCACCGCATCAATGCTCAGGAAGAGTAACGGCACATTCGGCTGCGCGGTAAGCCGCTCCAGGTTTGGATCCGTCGCGTAATCGCGGATGTGATTCACTCGCACAAACCACGCGTCCTCCGCGTCATACACTTCCAGACCGCCGTTGCCCTTCTGAATCGATGGGTGGCACAGGGCCATATCGTCCGTTACCGGGCGTAGTTCGCAGGTTCTCCCCAGTTCCAGGAAACGTTCCTCGCCCGTCACCACGTTTTGGCCCAGCAGCAACCGGCCATCTGGTTCACGGTGAGGTTGCTCCAACATCTCGCTCTTGCCGCCGCCACTGGCACCTTCATGCATGATGGAAACGATGTTGTCGTAGGGAGTCACCAATTGCACGGTGGAACAATGGGCGGTAATCCACCCTTCCCGTTCGCCGAGGTTTAGCAGCGATCCATACACCCCTTTCTTCGCGCTTGGGCCCGGATAGAGGTTGTAAGAGAACATCTCGTGCACATCGCCCAGACGGTTGTGGACCACCATCTGTTTGCCATCGAAATGGCTATGGCGGAAGGGTGGTGCCACGTATATCAGCAGCCGTGGCTGAAAATCAGCACGGATCTCATCCACCGGCGTAATCCCCTGCAGCATCGCAAGACCCATCGCGAAGAAACCCGCGTTCGCCGGCGCAACCACGAGAGCGTCCATACCCATCCCCGGCTGTCCGGCGGTAAACGCAAACGTTGCCAGATCCTGGTTCGCCAGCCATTCGAAGGTCTCCTCTCGGAGTTCGGTGAACGGCTTCCCAAAGCGCTCTGCAAACAGAGGCTTGTCGGTACGCCCGTCGTCGGCCACCACCATGCAATCCGGGTCGCGCCTCCGCATGTATGGTTCCAGGTAATTCGCGCTCACGCCGTTTCGCACGCGCGCCACCTGTGCTTCCACCACGCGCCCTTTGCCCGGCACATGGTAGGCCACTTCAAAATACGAACTACCCTCGCCTCCACAGGCGTGCTCGACAATCGTGCGGATATTAGAAAACACCGTCACCGAGGGCGCTTCCGTGAACACACGGGCCAGTTCCTCTGGTGGATTTAACGCGGCCCATTGCGGCCGGGTGAATGTCGCTTCTGGAGACGAAGCAATCGTAGACATAATCAGCTCCTTGTTGGTTTGTCGCTAACGCCAGGCACACCTCGGGCGTACGACTCGGACGCTGATGCCTGGTAGACACCACGGGTTACAACTCACGGAGGGGAACAAATCAGAGAAGGAAGAAACCGGACAAGCGAACCCGAAGTGATGATTTAGAAAGATCCGCCATCCCACTTGAGGGAGGCTTGGAGGACATCGCAGGCAGGCGGTTTAGCCAACCAAGTTGTAGGATAGCGCTTCTCAGCAGCCAAACTCAATGGCAATTGGCGATTCCGTAAAAAAAACAGACTGTTTAATCCTATTTAGTACTCTGGCTGAGAATCAATGCGGAGCCGTCTCCCAAAAACCAGTTCCAACAATCGACTTCACGCTGGCAGAGTGCGTTACCAGTCCACAGATTCATTGGGTGCCATCGGCCTTGGCCATCGTTTGCCACAGCGGCTTGACCACTGGACGCGGCGCCCGCCGGAACGCGCCGCGCACCCACGCGAGGTAGCGTCCACCCAACTGCGGCTTGCGGGGTCTCATCCTGCCTTGGGTTCGTTCAGGGGAGTGCAGAAGAGCGGAAGCTATCCATGGCTTCATCTGAGTCCGCATAGTAGGCCTCTGGCAGACCGCGCAGGAAATTGCTCAAGCTCACCGCAGTGAAGTCCGCGAGAATGTCGACGTCGTTCGTGAAGCGTGGCTCACCAAACGCCGTGCTCGCCCAGGAACCGCCAACCGCAAAGCGGATGCCAGCCGATTCCAGCGCGGTGCGCATCCCCACAAACGCTTCTCCGAGGGACGTCATCGCCTGCCGTAGACCTTTCGTGCGAGTTCGGATCCAAATCGGGTTACGGCAATCTGGAAGGTGATCTCCGCGTCGTCCGCCTGTGGGTGCATCCGGCGCGTTGCAGAACGCTGGAGGGAATCGCCGGCGCGCCAGAGTGCGGCACCCACGGCGAGGCGTTCCGAAGGCGTCATCTCCGCAAGACGGCGGAAATACGCGTCGCGTGCTTTCGGCGAAGTATCTACCTGGCTCACTGTCCCTCCAGGATGCCGCAAGCTCTGTTGACCGGTCGTGGGAAGCGCCCGAGTTCCCATTTCCTGCGGGCTGGGTTCAATCATCGTGGCGAGCCTCAGCATGCACGTGCTCATCGCACCATGCACTCGTTCAGGACGGTGAAGAACAGCGGCTCGGTGCTGAACTCCACGCCGTCCTCGTCCTTCATCTGCAGCCGGCGAAGCTTCCAGCAGCGGCCATGCTCCAGCGTTTCG
>DAISIM010000048.1:0-34102 GCA_036821995.1 Bryobacteraceae bacterium | reverse complement strand
AGGTCTTTGGTTTCGAAGCGGCGAGTGCCGAACATGTGCGTTGCGGAGTTCACCAGCCAAGTGGCGTGCAGCCCAAATACGACCCGGAAGAAGAGGCCCCACAGCAACATGGGTAGGCCGCCAATCACCAGCAGTGCCACACCCAGGATGGTTAATGGCAAATAGTGGTAGGTATTCAGCCAGCGGTAAAAGGGGTCGCGGCCCAGGTCAGGGGCGTAGCGCGCCATCCGATTGGTGTCGTTGTGGCCGGCATCACCCAACAGAATCCAGCCCACGTGCGCCCACCAGGCACCCTCATTGGGAGAGTGCGGATCGCCGTGTTGGTCAGAATACTGATGATGCAGGCGGTGGGTGGCCACCCAGAAAATTGGCCCGCCTTCCAGGGTCATGGTTCCCAGGACGGCGAAGAAATACTCCATCCATTTCGGCACTTTGTAGGACCGATGGGTGTGCAGGCGATGGTAACCCATGCCGATGCCCCAGCCGATGCACATCCAATGGAGCACCAGGGCCACAATCACGGCCTTCCATTCAAAGAAGAAGGGCGCGGCAATGGCTCCGGCGTGGAAAATCACCAGGGCCACCGTGGTAATCCAATTGATCCGATGCGGATCACGAAGCTCAATCACTTCTGGTTGCGATCCGCCCTTGGCGTCAGGTTCGAGAGAGGAATCCAGAGGGGAAATGACGTCAGATGCCAAAACAACTACTCCTAGGCAAAATGAATGGACCTTTTCACGATAGTGGATATAGGAACCAGGAATTGTAATCTTTGTGTAAGCGGCAAAAACCGCGCTGAGATGGGCGCTGGAGACCCGACGTGACCAGGGTTAGCGAGGGTCAGGCGTGTGCCGGCCCTTTACCGCCAGATGGTATGCCGCAGCGCCAGCCGCAATCGTGAGCACCGCCGCTGCTGAGACTGCCGGCTGCAACATGATGCCGTAGACAATCATCCACACGCCAACCAGCACAAAGATCGCGGGAATGGCCGGCCACGCGAAGCTAACCACGCCTAGCTTTTGCCAACTGGGCTGACGCCGGAAGAGGAACAACGAGCTCACCGCCAAGACGGTGAAGAAGGTAAGGCTGAATCCGATGTAGACAACCAACTGCGGGAAGGGCGTGATGGTCATCAGGATGGCGCAGAGGCCTTGAATCAGGATGGCGGCAACGGGAGTGCGGAAGCGTGGGCTCACCTGGCGAGCAAAGGCAAAGAAGGCGCCGTTCCGCGCCATGGCGTAGTAAACCCGCGGTCCAATGGTAACCATGGCATTCACGGTAGAAAGGATAGCGATGGCCATCAGCACGCTGAAGAGACCGGAAATCTCAGGGCCAAAGAGTTGCGTGGCAGCCAATGAGCCCACGGCCACAACGCCTTTCATTGAGCCAAGATCCGTGCCGTAGAGGAAGGCGACGTTTAGGCCCACATACAGCAGCGCCACAATGCCTGTGCCCAAGGCAAGGGCGATAGGCAGGGTGCGATGCGGTTGCCGAAGCTCCTCAGCAATATAGGTGGCAGCGTTCCATCCGCTATAGCCAAAGTAGACCCAGAAAAGGCTGATGGCGAACTGAGGACCAAGTGAGGTGGAGGAGGTACGCTCAGTGACCATCTGGAAGTGGCCCCAATCACCCGTCCCTACCACGAGGCCGAAGCCGATGAAGGCCAGCACCACCAAAATCTTTGTAGCCGTCAGTGCGTTCTGCACGCGAGCGACACGCGACAGCCCTACGCAATTCAGCAGGGTGAAGCCTGCGATAATACCCGCCGCCACATACTGCGCCGGACCCAGGCGAAGGGTTAACCAACTGCTGGCGAACACCACCGGCGCCGCTTCCTGATGAAGTTGCGGATAGAAGTGCGCCAGATACTCAGCAAACGCCAATGACGCCGCGGCGATGGGTGCGGAGAAGCCCGCGAAGAACGACACCCAGCCCGACATAAAGCCGAAGGTGAGCCCATAGGCCTGCGTCAGGTAAACGTACTCACCGCCGGAGCTGGGAAAATTCACTCCCAGTTCGGAGTAACAGAATGCCCCAGCCAAGGCGACAACGGCACCCACCACCCAGATGCCAAGAACCAGCCAAGGGTCACCCAGATCGCCGGCCAGGAATCCACTGGTGGTGAAGATGCCAGTGCCGATCATGTTCGAGACGACAAGAGCGGTGGCACTGACAACCCCGAGTTGTCGCACCAGGGTTGGGGCAGAAACTGCACTTGCATCCGTTGCTGCGTTCATGTTGTTTCAGTATGTCACGAGCCAAAAAGTGCGCATCACAGCGGGGATGCAGGGGGCACTAGTCGCGGTGCAGACAGTAATCGTAAGCCTTGTAGACGCCATCGAAAACCCGCTCCCAGGTTGCTTCCAGCGCCTGTGCGCGCGCCGCGCATTTCATGGAGTCGAGGCGTTCCCGATCATGCATCAGGACACGGATGTGAGCGGCGAACTGGGCTGCGTCTGACGCCACAAAGCCGGTCTCCCCTTCGCGAATGATAAATTTGGGTCCGCCGTGGGGGGTGACAATCGCGGGCACGCCGGAAGCAAACGCCTCCTGCACGACATTTCCAAAAGTATCGGTGGTGGAAGTAAAGGCAAAGACATCCATGTTGGCGTAGGCCTCAGCAAGGGCCTCGCCGCGCAAGACACCGGGCAGTTCCAGGTGGCGAATGTTCTCCGCCAGCCAAGTCTGCTCAGGCCCCCCGCCCACAATCAGAAACTCAAACCCGGTCTCGCCTTCACAAAGCAGAATCTGCTCCACTTCGGCCAAGGTGCGGACGTTCTTCTCAGGCTGCAGGCGACCGACGAAGCCGATCACAAACTTGTCGTCCGTCCGGGTACGTTTGGCGGGATCGAAGCCGACAGTGTCCACCCCGCGGGTCATCTGAAAGGATCGTTTCCCGCTGGCTTTCTCAAGAAGCTCAGTGTATTCCCGGTTTGGCGCCAGCGAAGCGCAGGCAAGCTTGTACAAATGCAGCAGCAGGCTCAAGCTCTGATCCTCAGCCATTTTGCCGGCGGATTCCACGAAACTCTGTGGCAGGAAGGAGAGTGCCTTCTCGAGACGATGGCGGGCAAACTCGTGCAGGTTGGTGTGATAGCCCAACACTATGGGCAGCTTGCGTCCGCGGGCAATCACAATCGACAGCAGACCCAAGTCACCGGGACTCACTACGTGGACGATGTCAGGCTGGAAGCTGTCCAGTTCCTTCTCAATGAGGCCCTTATAGCGCCACATGAGGGTATCGAAACCAAAATCGGTCTCTACGGGAACAGTGGCCAAGCTACGCTGGAGTTCCACATACCGGACGCTGCCCTCATCAAAAAGCCTGGTCTCTGTATGCGGATGCACGCTCAGGACAGGAAATCCGTTTCGCGCACCATAGGCCACAAACTCACGGCTGGTAAGCGCCGCGCCATTTACTTCGTAAAAAATATCGGAGAAAAACGCAACCCGTGGCTTCGAACTCAAGACGGCAAACCCTCTCCATCCGATAATGCCACACGCAGCGCAGGACGGAGGGTTGGGCTTTCCAGCAGGCGCACGAACCAAAGTACTTTTGACAGCAGGGGAGGAGTGCCGCGCTCGAAGAGAGAGGATAGCGCGGAATGCTGACCGCTATCGCGCACGAAGTACGAGCGGTCAAGACATGTCACCTGGCCGTAGGGGTGCTGGGGATGCTCGCGAATCATGTCCCAGGCAGTCTGGAAACAGCGCAGCTTGCGGTTTTCGCGATACTGCGGCATCAGAACCACATGACTATGGCCCTCACGCACCTCGGCCGCGAATTCCGAAAAGCTTAGCGCGCCGCTGACGTTCAGCAGGGCGTTCGGCTCAAAGCCGTGGCGGTCACCGCCGGAAATTGCGGGAATGCCGTGAGTTTCCGCAATCGAAATCACCTTGCGATTCTCCGCCCAGGTCCGAAGTCCGTTTAGTTCCAGAGCGTGAATCAAGCCCTTCGTGCGCGCCATCAACCGCCGCAGCACCGCTTCATGGCGATCGATCCCGATCCCAGCCTCATCCCACAGTGGATGGTTCAGCACCACCAGAACTCCAGGCTGCTCTACTAGCTCCCGCAACAGCGGCGTCAGCGCTTCAGTGGATGGGTTGTGCCGGAATTGCTGCATGCGCCGCTGCCACGCGTCCGCATCTGCCTTGGGAAGATTGTGTACGCCGAAGTGGAAGAAGGTGTCTTCGACAGGAACGGTCCACTCCACCGAAATCGGAATGTCTTCTCCCCCTTCAATCATCTGCAGCAACTTGTTGGCCTCAATTTCATCGTGGTCAGTAAGCGATACCAGGGGAGCCAAGCCCAGGGAGTTGCGAATCTGGTCAGCTTCGAGCGTGAAAGCCTCATGTGGCGTTACGGGCGAGGTCCAATAGGCGCGGTCAAAGTCGAGCGGCTTTCCGAAGCGCCGGAAATAGCGCTGCTTCTCCCGCTCAAGGACCCAGGACACCAAGGAATTGCGTGCTCCGTGCTCAAACAGGATGCCGATGGACTCCCTTGAAATGGAGGTGTGGCTGTGCAGGGACACGCCGGACCTCGCGCCCTTCCAGGCTTTCTCAATTGACCACGCGAAGCTGAGCTGAAATGCCATGGTTGGTTGATCATCCTTTCCGATCTCTGGTTTCTGAACCAGAACGGTCTCTGGCTTTCCCTAAACAACTTATCAGTGTTATGTTTACAAAATCATGCACGGACTATGAATTTGTGAATACGTTCTTTGTTGATTGCTGCTAGGACGATTGGGGTCTGATATGGAGGATGTTGGCGGAAGCGGGCGGCGCTTCCATGGGGAAGGCAGCAGTCTGCAGAATACACGCAAAGCCCGATTGGACGACTGCTGAGGTAACGAAAGCGTTTCGAAAGAGACACTAAAAGGTCACAGATCAATACGGGATTGGACGGATTGCTGTACCGATATCGCCTCCCTCCAAAGCCTGCTGAAGCGCCCCGGTCTGGAAGCCGGGCAAAATACGAATGGCGCCAACCCCCGCCTCCACCGTGCGGCAAGCCGCCTCCAGCTTCGCTTGCATCCCGCCCACTGCGATGCCGTCGCGGATGAGCGCCCGGCAGTCCTCCAGCGAAAGGTAGGGAATACGCTCCTTCGCCGCATCCAGCACCCCTTCCACATCAGTTAGGAACAGCAACTGGTCAGCCGGAAGAGCAGCGGCGCAGATACATGCCATTTGGTCAGCATTCACGTTGAAGATGTCGCCCCCCGCATTGGATGCCACACAGGCCACGACCGGCAGAAAGCCTTGGTCAAGCAGGGTATCCAGAACCAGCGGACGAGCCACCTGGGGATTGCCCACGGCACCAAGTTCCTCACGTAATTGCTCAGCATCCACCAGCGCGCCATCGACGCCGGACAAACCCACCGCAGGCACGCCACATTGCCTGAAAGCGGCCACCAGACGCTTGTTCACCTGCCCCGCCACCGCCTGCAGAAGAGCGTCAATCACTTCCGGGGAGGAAACACGCAGTCCATCCACAAAACGGCTCTGGACGCCCTGGGCCTCCAGAAGGCGTGTCATCTGCTTCCCGCCACCATGTACCACCACCACCCGAGGCCCTTGCGCGGCAATATCCCGGATCTCTGCGGCAATTCGCACGCGGGACGAGGCGTCATCCAACAACGCGCCCCCCAGCTTGATCAATAGCCTCATAACAGCCCCTCCGTTTCCTCAAGGCCGAACATGAGGTTCATGTTCTGCACTGCCTGGCCCGCAGCCCCCTTCACCAGGTTGTCGATGGCAGCCACAACCAGCACCGTACTGCTGTGGGGAGCCACGGTGAAGCCCAGATCGCAGAAGTTTGTGTGCTGCACCGAGTGCAGATCCGGCAGGTTCCCGGCGTCATAGACGCGCACGAACGGTTCATCCAGATAGGCATCGTCATAGCAGCGCTGCACAGCCGCGGCATCCACGCCCGACCGGAGCCGCGCGTACATCGTCTCCAAAATCCCGCGAGGCGTAGGCAGCAGTTGGGCGACGAAATGAAACTCGCTCTCATCCAGGCCCGAGTGCTGCAGCACCTCGGGAACGTGCCGGTGACCGAAGGCGGAGTATACGCTGAAGTTGTCGCCCACCTCACAGAAGCTGGTCTTGAGGCTCGCTTTCCTTCCCGCACCGCTAACGCCAGACTTCGCGTCACAAATCACGGGGACGCCCCGCTCCAACAACTCTGCCCGCAGCAGGGGCCGCAAGGCCAGATTGGCAGCCGTGGGATAACAGCCAGGGTTGGCGATGAAGCTAGCGCCACGAAGCTGCTCACGATAAAACTCGGGCAAGCCGTACACCACGCTTTCCAGGAGCCCCGGGTCCTGATGCGGCTCACCATACCAGCGCTCGTGCAATTGAGGGAAGCGCAGCCGGAACCCACCGCTGAGATCAATCACCCGTAATCCCGCGCCAAGAAACTCCGGCGCCAGATGCATGGAAACTTCGTGCGGGGTGGCCAGAAACACGACGTCCAGGCCGGCATCGCGTGCCGCGTCCGCTGTTGCCGGAAGCGATTTGACATGGGAGCGTCCACGGGGAGAGGGTTGAGCCAGGGCATCCGCACGGTGTTCCATCCGGTACGGCCGCACCTTTGGGTGGCCTTCCAACAGCCTCAACAACTCGGCACCGCTGTAGCCTCGAAATCCTACGATGCCCGCCTGTATGTTCAACTCCAGTTCACCGTGCGCCAGTTGCGCCAACCCTTCACCGTAACACGCGCGCGAGTGGTGGCTTCGTTCGTCTTCAGGAAGCCTCTGGTGTTGCGGCATCCACGTCTACGATGCCGCTTCGCCCGTTCACAGCAAGGCGTGTGCCCACATCGGGCTGACCTTCTATCGAGGGAAGCCACTGTGTGCTCCTCCCCATGGCGGCAAGACCATGCTGCGCGTAGTTGTAGACAAGGTTAGCGAGAAGCTCATTCTCCTGCTGCAAGGCTTCCAGGATGCCCGAAAAGCGGTGTCCATCTTCGCTTTGAAGAATCCCCGTCCACCGTTTCCGTCCCGCGTGTCTTGAGTCTACAATTGCCTCCTCCAGTAACTCCGCCGTCAACTCGCGGGCATGGTCAGTAGCCAGTCCGGATAGTTCCATACAATTCTGAATGGCCTCAAACAGGGGTTGGCAAAACTCGCTGGCCATGAAGACAGCAGCCTCCACCATTGCCCTTGATTCCCTACGCGTGCATACCAGCCTGCGCAAGGGTGCGCCCGTCAATTGCTGACAAAAATTCCGAAAGCGAAGTGAACCCTCGATCAGATAGGTTGGCTCCCGCCGCACCGGGAGCTTGGACAGGCCCCCCACCTCGCGCACCTTGGCCGCAATGTCAGCGTGAGGCACATACGCCGCTGAGTTCTCTATTAATGCGAGTGTCTGCACGCGCGCCAGCGCTCCAACTTGCAGTGCCTCCTCCAACAACTGAGCCGTTTCCTCTACTGGTGCACAGACCAGCAGATGATGGCAGCCCGCCAGCGCCTCCATCGTGGCTACGGGGAAACCCCCACCCAACGCTGTCACCAGACGGGGCGTGGCTCGCTTTGCAGGCGAATACACAGGCCCCAGTTCCGCCTGCAGCACCTCCAGGGTGGGAAGAAAGGTCCGTGTAACCGCCCCGGTGCCCACGAACCCGTACTCAAACTCTTCGTGTTTTGCCGCCATCAGACTGCCTCAAAAGAACCGTATCGTTCTGGCCTGTGCGTGTACATGCGCAACCATGCGCAACTCCCCAGTGTACGTGCGCGCGCAGCCGGAGTCACAGCGTCAGCAGCTTCTGTCGCAAGTCACGAATACGATCCCGGATCTGCGCTGCCTTCTCAAACTGGAATTCCTTAGCCGCTTCGCGCATCTGTTGGTCCAGGCTGGCAATCCGTTGCTCAATCGCCGCAGCATCCAATGGAGATTCCGTTTCCTCCGGTGCCTCCTCGGGAAGATCCACATAATCCGCTCCGGCAATCGCCACCAGCGTCATGTCTAAAGGCTTGATGATGGATTGCGGCGTAATTCCGTTCTCATCGTTGTAAGCCTGCTGCACCAGTCGCCGCCGGTTGGTTTCGTCGATTGCATTGCGCATGCTATCGGTCATTACATTCGCGTAAAGAATCGCCATCCCATGAAGGTTTCGCGCCGCCCGTCCCATCGTTTGAATCAATGATCCGCTTGACCGGAGGAAGCCCTCCTTGTCCGCATCCAGCACGGCTACCAGGGAGACTTCCGGCAGGTCCAGACCCTCGCGCAAAAGGTTCACCCCAATCAACGCATCAAACTCGCCCTTTCGGAGTCCTCTAAGGATCTTTACGCGGTCAAGCGTACTCACTTCCGAATGCAGGTATTGGCATTTCACTCCCACTTCGCCATAATACTCAGCTAAATCCTCGGCCATCTTCTTGGTGAGTGTAGTCACCAGAACCCGCTCTCCCTTCTCCGCGCGGACTCTTATTTCGTGCAGTAAATCATCCACCTGCCCCTTAATCGGCCTCACTTCCACTACAGGATCCAGCAATCCCGTTGGCCGGATGATTTGTTCCACCACGACACCCTGGCTTTTTTCCAGCTCATAAGGACCTGGGGTTGCGGATACATACAGCAATTGGTGGACTCTTGCTTCAAACTCCTCAAACTGAAGCGGGCGGTTATCTAATGCGCTAGGCAGGCGGAATCCATGCGCGACCAGATTCTCTTTCCGTGAACGGTCACCATGATACATACCCCGAAGCTGCGGAATCGTCTGGTGGCTCTCATCAAGAAATAACAGCGCGTCGCTTGGTAAATAGTCCAATAGCGTGGGTGGAGGCTCTCCCGGTGCACGGCCCGAAAAGTGCCTTGAGTAGTTCTCAATTCCGTGGCAGAATCCAATCTCGCGCATCATCTCCAAATCAAACATCGTCCGCTGCCACAGCCGCTGGGCTTCAATCAGCTTGCCCATCTTTTCAAGTTCAGCATGCCGCCGGTGCAGTTCCTTTTCGATGGAAGCCATTGCCATCTGGCGGGTTGGTAAGCTCATCACGTAGTGCGACTTGGGGTATACCGGAAGCCGCAGGAACGTCTCCTTGACCTCCCCCATCACGGGATCGATCTTCGATAGCCCGTCAACCTCATCGCCCCACAGTTCAATCCGAATGGCGAGGTCATCGTAAGTTGGGTAGACCTCGATTACATCTCCGCGGACCCGGAACGTGCCCCTGCGGAAGTCGTGATCATTTCGCTCATAGAGAATCTCCACTAGCTTGGCCAGGATGTCTTTACGGCTGATCTGCTGTCCTTTCTCCAGCATCAAGAGCATGCCATAGTATGCATCCGGGGAGCCTAAACCATAGATACAACTGACGCTGGCAACAATCACACAATCACGCCTCTCAAAGAGAGATCGCGTAGCTGACAGTCGCATTTTATCGAGCTCTTCATTTACAGTTGATTCTTTTTCGATGTAAGTATCGGACGCAGCGATATACGCTTCTGGCTGGTAGTAATCGTAGTAACTTACGAAATACTCGACAGCGTTATCTGGGAAGAATGTCTTGAACTCATGATAAAGCTGAGCAGCAAGTGTTTTATTATGCGCAAGAATCAGCGCGGGCCGCTCAAGCGTCTGGATGATCTTCGCCATCGTGAAGGTCTTGCCGGAGCCCGTTACGCCCAGCAAAACCTGATGGCGCTCCTGGTCACGGAAACCCTTCACGAGTTCGGAAATGGCCGCGCCTTGGTCGCCGCGCGGCTCGTAGTTGATCCCCAGCCGGAAACTCATATTCTAAGGATAGAGGCTTGCCTACAGGCAGCGCTCAGTACCGCATTCCCTGTTCAACGATGCGACTCCAGTCGCAGCAGCCGCTCCCGCTCCGCGTTGAAAGCGCAGCCGAACAGAGCAATGCCGCTCATCGCAAACATCCACACCAGCAGCGCGATGCCTGCCCCCAGGCTGCCGTAAAGCAGGTTGTAGTCCGTGATGTTCTCCACGTACCAGGCAAAGGAAACCACTGTCCCGTACCAGAACAGCGTGGCCACCAGGGCACCGGGAAAGGCATCCTTCCAACGCATGTCCCGGTTGGGTCCAAAGTAATACATGCATCCGGTTACCAGGATGATGGCACCCAAACCAATGGCGTTGCGTCCTAGAATCCAAGACAGCCTGACTCCTGCGCCCAGCGTCTCGAAGCCGACGCCAGCCACCTGCTCTACCAGCAATTCGGTGAGGTAGCTGCCAAAAACGATGAGGCTAGAGGCCAGCAGCACCGGAATGCCCGTGAGCAACACCAGCAGCATGGCAACCACGCGTTGCTTGGCGAACGTACGTGAGACGGGCAAGTGGTAGCAGGCATCGAAGCCTTCCATCAGTGATGCCATCACGCTGGAAGCAGCCCACCACGATAGCAGGCCCGCACTTACCAGGAGGAATGCGGGCCGTTCCCCTGATGCCGCGAACTGGAATGTAACCAGACCCTCAGTGCCGGGCGGCACCACCATTCCCAGCAGGTCAGCCAGCAGCGCCGAGACCTCCGGCGCCTTCACCTGCACGAGAATCGCCGCCACCGTACCGATTAGCGGCACAAAACTGAGGAGCCCGGAATAGCTGGCGCTCTTGGCATACAGCAAAACATTGTTTGCGTAGCTGGCGACGAAGGCTCTGCGCAGCAGCCAGAGGACAAGGCGTGACAGGCGCCAGAATCTGGCAACGGAATCAGACACAGCTTCATTGTAGGCCGCTTGGAGCGCATTGCCAGCCCGGGGATGCCTTAGCCCACCGGCATCCTTACCGGCGAACCCGGCCCCAGGGACAAGCCCAATGTCAGCCAGAGCGCCAGGAAGAGGCTCCACACGATAAAGAACGTGAAGGTGTAGGGAAGCATGGTGGCCACCACGGTACCGATGCCGGCCTTGGGCTGATAACGCTCAACAAAGGCGACGATCAAGGCAAAGTAAGACATCATCGGGGAGACGATATTGGTGACCGAGTCCCCCACCCGGTAGGCCACTTGCGTCAGTTCGGGCGCATAGCCAAGCAGCATGAACATAGGCACGAACACCGGAGCCATGATGGCCCACTTGGCGGACGCGCTTCCCATGAACAGGTTCACGATCGCGGTAAAGACGACGAAACCCAGCATCAGCGGAATGCCACCCAAACCGGAGCTCCGCAGCACTTCGGCACCCTTGACGGCCAGAATGAGCCCCAGGTTCGTCCAGTTGAAGAAGGCGACAAACTGGGCGGCGAAGAAAACCAGCACCATGTAGCCTCCCAGGGTGGTCATCGATTTCGACATGGCCTTCACAACATGCTCATCGCTGCGCATGGTTCCTGCACCCCATCCATAGGCCACACCCACCACCACACCGAAAAAGAAGATGATGGCGACAATGCCGGAAAGAAAAGGAGAGTTCAGCAGGTCACCGGTTTGCGGGTTGCGTAGAAAGCCATCCGCAGGAACGGTACCCAGCAGCAACACCCCGCACACCAGCAGTGTGGCCACGAGCGCGAACCACAGTCCGCGCTTCTCGCTGGCGTCTAGGGGTTGAATCTCGCCGCCGCCCACTTCGGGGCCGGTATACTCGCCCAACCGGGGCACGACGATCTTCTCAGTCACCCAGGTGCCCGCGGCGGCAATGAAGAATGTGGATGCCGCCATGAAGTAGTAGTTGCACGCCGGGTTCACGGTGTAGGAGGCATCCACAATGCGGGCAGCCTCCTGGCTAAGCCCTGAAAGCAACGGGTCAATGGTGCCCAGCAGCAGGTTTGCGGAGTATCCGCCCGACACGCCCGCGAAAGCCGCTGCCAGTCCCGCTAACGGATGCCGCTTCACTGCCAAAAAGATCATGGCTCCCAAGGGAACCAGCACGACATAGCCAATCTCACTGGCGGCATTGGACATTACGCCAGCGAAGACTACGGCAAAGGTGAGCAGCCGCCGGGGAGCGCTAAACACTACCAGACGCAAGGCAGCGCCAATAAGACCGCTGCCCTCCGCAACACCAATTCCCAGCAGCGCCACAAGCACCGTACCTAATGGAGCGAAACCGGTAAAGTTCGTCACCAATCCGGTAAGGATCCGATGCAGCCCAGGCACCGATAGCAGGTTCACGGGCTCAACCACAGCGCCCGTGCCCGGATGAGTTACCCGCAGATCAAACTGCGCGGCGACGGCTGAAATTAGAACCAGCAAAGCGGCCAGGATGGCAAACAGCGTGGCTGGGTGTGGCAGCGCATTTCCTGCCCGCTCAATGAAGGCGAGGATGGCGCTGGTTCGCGTGGCGGATTTCGTGGTTGCCAAGGCTCCATCATACTTCCACCACGACTGGGCTTACCACTGGCTTGTTCTGGCGCCGCCCGTTGCGTCCGCGCATCTCACCAGAGGGCGAAAGGCCCACTGATACACTGGAGTTTGCGCTCCTCCCGATGAGTTCCACCAGCCAAGTTGTCGTTAACCCCACCGCAGAGACAGGGCAGCGCGTTGCCCGCTACGGCGCGCTTACGTTTGTCCTGCTTTGCCTGGGGCACTTTGCCATAGACCTTTCCTCAAGCGCCCTTAGCGGCTTGCAGCCTGTGCTGCGAGACCGCTTTGGAATCACGCTTACCCAAGCGGGAGTCCTCGGCGGGGTCTTTGTGTTTTCGGCCAGCCTGCTGCAGCCGCTCTATGGATGGCTGGCTGACCGGTTCCGCTCCCGCGTGTTCACCGTGCTATCGCCGTTGCTGGCAAGCAGCGCCATCGCGCTACTTCGGTTCGCGCCGGGCTACTTTTCCATCATGGCGCTGGTTTTCCTGGCGGGCGTAGGAATCGCGGCCTTTCATCCGCAAGGCACGGCTCTCGCTGTTCGCGGAGTTGAGCACAAGCGTGGCCGCGCAATGGCCGCCTTCATCAGTTCCGGCACGATGGGCTTTGCCATTGGCCCATCCTTTTACGCCGCGTTGGTTACGATGTTCGGGTTTGAATCACTGCCCCTTAGCATTCTGCCTGGAGCCATTGGCACGGCACTGCTGTGGATCTATCTGCCTCGCGATACCTCATCTGGTGGCCCCAGACCATCCACCGTGGCGTCCTGGCAACCTATCCTCCAGGTCTGGAAGCCCATCACCCTGCTGTTCCTGTTGGTGTTTGTCCGCTCTACCGTTCAGGTCACCTACGCCCAGATGCTTCCGCTGTATCTCAATGTGGAGAGAGGCATGTCGCTGGTGATGGGCAACTACCTGGTGAGCGCATATCTGCTGTGCGGCGCTCTGGGCGGCTTCGTGGGCGGGACCCTAGCGGACCGCTTCGGCGGCAAGCGGGTGATTCTATGGTCAATGCTAGGTACCGCGCCATGCTTGCTGATCTTCTTCCTGACGGAGGGGTGGGTATCTTCGCTGGGCCTCTGCATGGGCGGCGCCATTCTGCTATTCACCATCCCCGTGAATGTGCTGATGGCGCAAGACCTGGCGCCCAGCCAGTCCGCGACCGTTTCCTCGCTGATGATGGGTTTTGCCTGGGGTGCGGCGGGCCTGCTGTTCGTTCCCCTCACCGGTTGGCTGGCTGACCGTATCGGCATGCACGATGCATTGATGTTGTTGTTAATTTTTCCTGTGCTCGGAGCCGTCCTCACGACGCGATTGCCCGATACCCTGGAAGAGCAACGGAGCATGTAACCCCGGAAAGCACAGCGCTTCAGCTAGGGCTTGGTCCGGTACAACATCCGCGGGAAGGCAATCGTTTCGCGCACGTGCTCCAGGCCACACACCCAGGCCACGCAGCGCTCAATGCCCATGCCGAATCCGCCATGAGGGACGCTGCCGTATCGGCGTAAATCGATGTACCAGTCAAAAGGTTCCTGCGGCAGATGATGCGCTTTCAGCCGCTGCATCAGGAGGTCAAGGTCGTGGATGCGCTCTCCGCCACCGATGATTTCCCCGTAGCCTTCGGGTGCCAGCACGTCCACGCCCAGCGCCACTTCCGGCCGCGCGGGGTCAGGCTGCATGTAGAAGGCCTTGATCTCCGTGGGGAAGCGGTCCACCAGAATCGGGCGGTCCTGGCCTTGAGTGAGAATCGTCTCGTCGGTACCGCCGAAGTCGCTGCCCCATTGGATATCACTACCATTGGCCTGCAGAAAGGTCACGGCATCGTCGTAACTCATACGCGGAAAGGGCGGAAGGCAGGCCTCCAACTTGCTGGTATCCCGCTCCAGCACCTTCAATTCCTCGCGGCGGGTTTCCAGCACCCTTCCCACCACGTAGCACACGAAGCGCTCAGCAAGCTGCTTTACGTCTTCAATGGTGGCGTAGGCCATTTCCGGCTCCACCATCCAGAACTCAGTAAGGTGGCGGCGCGTCTTGGATTTCTCGGCTCGGAAGGTGGGGCCGAAGCAGTAGGTCTTGCCGAAGGCCATTGCGGTGGCCTCGTTATATAGCTGGCCGGATTGCGTCAGGTAGACCTTCTCGTCCTCAAAGTAATCCACCTCAAACAGCGTGGTGGTGCCTTCACAAGATGCCGGCGTAAAGATAGGGCAATCCACCAGGGTGAAGCCGTCGTTGTCGAAGAAATCGCGAACGGCCCGCACCACCTCGTGACGCACCCGTAGGATGGCGTGCTGGCGGCGGCTGCGTAGCCAGAGGTGCCGGTTATCCATCAGGAACTCAATGCCGTGCTCCTTTGGAGTAATCGGATACGGTTGCTCCTCGGGCACGCGCTGCAACACCTGAATGGACTGGATGTCCATCTCGTAGCCGCCCGTGGCGCGCTCCTCAGCGCGGATGGTGCCGGTGATCACCACGGACGACTCCTGCGTCAGGTGCTTGATGGTATCGAAGGTTTCCTCCGGCAACTCCGCCTTCACCCCAACGCACTGCATCAGGCCGCTGCCATCGCGCAGGATGGGAAATACGATCTTGCCGGATTTCCGCAGGTTGTAGAGCCAGCCCGGAATGGAAACAGTTTCCCCAACATGCCCAGAGGCGTCAGCAATCCGAATGCGGGGGGCGGAGGTGGTTTCCTCAACAGACATTTAGCAATTCTCCAGGGTGGCAAACACCTTCAATGATTCCGCCAGCGGGTCAGCCATGGCGGGGTCTTCCTTCAGTTCCAGCAACAGCGGATAGCGACCCTCACCACGGCGCAGCAGTTCCATGGTCCGCTTCCAATCCACGGTACCGCCGGCATGAAAGCCTGGAAACAGGTGCTTGTCTTCGACGCCGTTGTTGTCGTGGACGTGCAGTGATTGGATGCGCGGTTCCAGCAGGTCAAAGGCCGCCTCCACGCCTTCCATCAGATTGGCATGCCCCACATCAAAGCAGACTCCCAGGTTGAGATGGGTGATTTCGAAAAACTCCAGCAATTTCCTGGCGCCCGACAATGCGTTGGGGATGTTCTCCAGCAGAATCTCCACTCCGCGCTGACGCGCAAAGCTTTTCAACTCCTCAAGGGAACTGAAGGCTGCGTCCACCTTCTGCATGCTCCACTCATCATCCCACCCGACGCCCAGATGTTGAACGGCGAAGCGGAACGGGAAGCAATCGGCGAGGTCTAGCGCCCGCTTCACCTCGTCCACGGCGGCAATCCGCTTGGGCTTCGAGGGGTTTGCGATGTCCACGATGCTACCCGGCCCGCCTTTGCCCCAATGCTCGTCATTGAACATCGGCAGATGCACGGAATGCACTTGCATCGGACTGTCGGCCAGATAGGAAGCGATCTCCTGCACTTGCTGGGGATTGTGATAGTCAATGTGTTGGCGAGCGCAGAAGATCTCCACCTGATGGATCTGCGCGCCCAGCACCCGCTGCAGCAGCGATGTGGTGAGCCTGTGGTGCACAAACAGGTGGGTAGACAGTGCGCGGTGCATAAATGGGTGGTGGGTATCCGGGGGGTACGATGAGCGTGCTTTCTCTTTCAGATTACCCCACCAAGCCCCGCAAATCCCGACTGGTGGGAGCCGGCTTCTGCCATCAGCCAGCTAGGAAAGCGCGCTAGGCCGGTGGCTCAGCCAAGTCCTGATCCTCTGGAAGACCGGGAATCAATCCTCGCGGGATTACCAGCAGGCCGCTGGCGAAAAGCTGGCTATCCTGCAGCAACCGGGCAATCCGCGCATCCAGGGAAGCCGTATCGATCCGCTCGCACACCGGTAGGAAGTCCGCAAGCTTTCGGCGTGCCTTCACAAACTGACGCTCCATCCCCAGCCTGTTTCCGTTCGTGCCGTGATAGCTGCCCACGGCCACATGGATGACTGCCTGCAGAAATGGGCGGAGGGGGCTGTGACAGTGCGTCCAGGCCAATTCAATGGTTTCGTGCGCCTCAAAGAAGCGCCCCTCATTGATTTCTTTCACCCCGCGCACCAGGGCCTCGCGTTCACCGGGCGTAAGCTTCGCCGTGAGATTAGCTTTGCGCGCAACATCCATCTCCTGCAGGCTATCGCGCCTCCGGACCTCCTCGCAGCCAAACCTTCGGCGGGGCATCACGCCGTCTGCTAACGTGAAGACGTGATTGACTGGTTACGCCGCCTGCGTGGAAGCCCGCCGTCCCAACCGCTTCTGGGAGTACCCGCCGTGCGGCGTACCAAGACCTACTCCGCTTTGAGTGGTTACGTCTTTCAGTACGTCTATGCGGGCCACCGCCTTTGCCAGCGGCCTTCCGCGAGGGAATACGTCTTCCAGGTAGGCTCGCAACGGCAAGCTAGCGCGGAAATGATGATTTCTATCGCAGACGCGATCCCCGACTTGCTGGCCCAGCATGCTTCCCGGGAGATTTCCCCCCGCGAGTGCTATGCGCTGGCGAAACTGAAGCTCTTCCGTGTCCTGGACGAATGGGAACCGGCTGCCGGAAGCGGGCACGTACCCTCCACCGTGGCCCAACTTACCCCGGAAGAGGCGTTGGATCTTTGGGAAACCCTGGACCTGTAATGGGACGGCTGCTTCTGCGTCTCAGGGATAGGCCTATCCCAAACGGCGATAGCCCCCACTAGCAGCATCCGCACAGCGCCTCCGCTAAGCAGGCCCATCCCACCTTTGCCCGTCCCATCTTGCGGGGTGGCATGCACCCAGCATGGCCATCCCACCCTTGCGTTCCGCTGTATCCGCGGTCCCATAAACGAACATCCTGGACAATTCCAAATACTATTCAAAAAATGTGGAGGTGCGCGTAAGCAGAGACCGGTTTACGCGTGTATCAGTGCAGAGCTGGAACACTGGGAACCACAAGAAAAAAACTTACTTTTTTCTGGAACATCCTGGCAGTTGGTTCGTAATACCCAATGAGCGAAGGCAAGCTCACAAGGAGATACCCCGCATGAAAAGTAAGCTCGTTCTGTTGATCACGGCTGTTGTGCTGCTGGCCGGTTCAGCCATTGCAAAAACGCACAGCCTCATCCTGCACTCCCCCTCAACCATTGCCGGCCAAGAGTTGGAGCCGGGCTCCTACAAGATGGAGCTGAACGGGGACACCGTGAAGATCACCAACGGCAAGAAGACTGTGGAAGCAACCGTGAAGGTTGAGGAAGTCGCTGAGAAGTTTTCAAAGGATTCTGTTCGCTATACCGAAGCGGATGGAAAGATGAAGGTAAGGGAAATACGGATGGGTGGCACGAACACCAAGCTGGTATTCCCCAATACCTCTCCAAATACGTTAGCGCAATAAGAGAATGGCTGCACCTCTAATATAAGAGGTGCAGCCGATTTTTTGCTCACTCCGGCACCGGCGTGCAACAGATATCCTTCGATTAGCACCCCGACGGGAAGACCGTAAAGCAAGGTCCCGACCACAAGGATCCATCCTGACACTGGCGTCCCTCACAGCGTCACTCCTCCACCCGCCGCTCTTGGATCTTCGAATTGCACATCCCCTTCGCTACAATGGAGATGCCCGCACCGGATGGATCCTCCTACCCGGGCGGGCCTTCGTGTATGCTGCCTGAGAACCCAAGAACGCGGTATCTGCTCTTGCTCACCGCCGTAGCAGTCGCGGTGCTTGTGGTGGGGTGGCGCATCCGGCCAGTGCGGCCTGTCGACAGCATCGCGTCGCAGGCCGATATCTCCCGGCTGCAGCGCCTCACCCAGCGAAACAATCTCGAAAACATGGCCACGTTCTTCGCCGAAGTAGCGGAGCGCGTAAAGGCCAGTCTGGTCTGGGTGGAGGGACTGGAAACCCCTGGCGTGGTTTGGGAACGTTCCGACGCCATCCTCACCGCACTTCCGCCAGCCAGAGCAGCCTCCTACGCCAAACTACGCGGCGTAACTGACCTCGATTACTCATTGCTCACTGACCTTTACTCGGAAACGCCTGAGTTCCGCATGCTGAAGGCTCCCCCCGAACTGGCGCTGGTCCCCCTTGCCATTACGCCCGCAGGCGCACTTCGCAACGGAAGCTGGCTTGCGCTGGTGCGCCGCAACTCCACGGAAACGTACGAACTGGAAGCCACGCTGTTCAGTGGCACACGCAATGTGCTGTGCGGAGGCGAAACCGTGCGGGAGATGCTGGTGGGCCTGGCATCTGAGAATCGCCCGCTGGGCGCTGCTGCATTCGACCTGGAAGGCCGATTTTTCGGGGTTGTGCTTGATTGCGATGGCATGCGCCGTGTGATCACCGCCGAGAGCTTGGGCCGCCCCATTGATCGCGCCCGCTCCATCGATAGCCAGTTGCTGTTCCGTTATGGATTCCGGCCCGTGGAGGTGCCCGCGCCGCAGGCGTCTTACTTCGGCGTCAACGGCAAACCAGGCCAGCAGCCCGCGGGACTCCTGGTGAAGGAAGTCTGGCGGGATACGCTGGCATGGGATCGTGGCATCCGGCCTGGCGACCTTTGCGTGGCCCTCGATGATGAACCCATTCGCCAGTTGAACGATTTGGCCGTGATGACCGTTCCCATGTACCGCCCGGAATATACCCTCTCGTTCCGCCGGGGAAGCCTCGATCGAAAAGTCCCCTTCCCCCCCGGCGCCGGCCTCAGTACGGGGGATGAATTCGTGCGGCCTGCTCCCGTCACAATCGCCGCCCCGCTCCCAGCCTTGGCCATCCGCTATGTGGAGGCGAACTCCTGGGCCGCGCGCGCGGGACTCCTACCAGGCGACCGCGTGGTCTCTGTGGGACCCCAATTCGCCATTGGCCGTCCGCCTGCAAATCTTTTTGCGCAACAACGCAACGATCCGCAGTTCCTGGTGGTCGAACGGGGGCATGCCCTGCATGGCATATTTGTGGCCCCTCCAGAAGCTCCGTAGCTGCGTAGCTCGCCTCCTCGCGAGGGCTTGGGCTAGTTTTGTGACACTTTCTCGACACAGTTTCATTACTGTACGGGAAAGTGTATATTGATAAGAGGACAAAAGAGTCGGAAAATGGAATTTACGGCATATCCGTAGGAGATTCACGGTAGGTGCTTATGTCAATGGAAGACAAAATTCGAGAACTGAATGAACGGCGTCAACAGGTTCGCCAGGGTGGCGGAGCAAAACGCATCGAAAAGCAGCATGAGGCGGGCAAGCTGACGGCTCGGGAACGAGTGGAACTGCTCGCTGACCCTGACAGCTTTCAGGAGTCTGGGCTTTTTGCGCAGCATAGAGCCACCTTCTTTGACATGGCGGGTAAGGACCTTCCCGCCGATGGAGTGATCACTGGCTCCGCACTGATTGATGGGCGTCAGGTGCATTTGGCCAGCCAGGACTTCACCGTGGCTGGCGGAGCGGCTGGCGAAGTGCACTGCGACAAGATCGTAGAGATGATGGAAGCGTCGATGAACACAGGTTCGCCCTTTGTTTTCATCAACGATTCGGGCGGAGCGCGGATCCAGGAAGGAATCGACAGCCTGGCCGGTTACGGTCGCGTTTTCTACCACAACACCCGGCTGTCTGGCGTGGTGCCGCAGATATCTCTCATTCTTGGGCCCTGTGCTGGTGGCGCTGCCTATAGCCCCGCCCTGACGGATTTCATCATTCAGGCGAAGTACGCCAACATGTTCATCACGGGCCCCTCGGTGATCAAGCAGGTCACCGGCGAAGTGGTTACCGCCGAGGAACTAGGCGGACCCGCAGCCCAGATGGGCCAGTCCGGGGTGGTGCACTTCGTGGCTGAGAACGACGAACATGCCGTGGAGATCTGCCGGAAACTGCTGAGCTTCCTACCCTCCAACAATATGGAGGACCCGCCAAGGCTGGAGAACCCCGGCGAGGTGGAACTGGATGAGGATCTAAACCACGTAGTCCCCGTGGATGGGAAGATGTCCTACGACATGCGCCAAGTGATTCTGCGCGTGGTGGACGACCAGGATTTCCTGGAAGTGCAGCCGGAGTACGCGAAGAATATCCTGGTTGGCTTCGCGCGCATTTTGGGACGTTCGGTGGGCATTATCGCCAACCAACCGGCGGTGCTTGCCGGAGCGCTGGATATCAACGCCTCCGATAAGTCCTCCAGTTTCATTCGCTTCTGTAACGCGTTCAACATCCCGTTAGTAACCTTCGTGGATGTTCCGGGCTTCCTGCCGGGCGTTGCGCAGGAGTATGGCGGCATCATCCGCCATGGCGCCAAAATGCTGTTTGCATACTCCGCGGCCACCGTACCAAAGATCACCGTCGTGATTCGTAAGGCCTACGGCGGCGCCTACCTGGCGATGTGCGGCAAGGACCTGGGATCTGACCGCGCCTTCGCATGGCCGACGGCCGAAATTGCCGTGATGGGTGCTGAGGGCGCCGCGGATGTTGTGTTCCGCCGCGAGATTGACGCCGCGGAAGACAAGGCGGCAAAGCGCCAGGAACTCATCAAGAAGTATCGCGAGACCTTTGCCAACCCATTTGTGGCCGCCGGACGCCGACTGGTGGACGACATCATTGAACCCGCCGAAACCCGGCGATATCTGGCCCAAAGCCTGGAGATTCTGCACACCAAGCGGGAGTTGAGGCCGCCCAAGAAGCATGGGCTGATTCCGCTTTAGGCGCCGGCTCTTGCTGCAGCGCTTTACCCACTCAAGCCGCGAGGTAACCCCTCGCACTCAAGAAGGATGAATACTCGATGTCAACAACCCAAGACGCCTTCCCCAATGAACTGTTGGAAGTGCCCGGTTTTCTATTTGTCGATCATGTAGCAATCTCTGTGCCGCGCGGTCAACTCGACGCCCAGGTAAGCGCTTACCAGATGCTTGGCTTCCGCGAACTGCACCGCGAAGAGGTTTACGGCACGGATCAGGTGCGGGAATCGCTTCTGCAGGTGGGCGATAGCCAGAACCTCATCCAGTTGCTGGAACCGTTATCGGAGGACTCACCCGTACAAAAGGCCATCGACAAGGCAGGCGGGCGCGGCGGCATGGCGCATGTGGCGTTCCGCGTCAAGAGCGCGCAGGCCGCATTCGACTACCTGAAGGAGAAGGGCTTCAAAATCATTGACGCCGCGCCGCGCCCTGGCTCCCGCGGCACAACTGTCTTTTTTCTGCATCCGAAATCCCGCGAAGACACACCCTTCGGCGTGCTGTTTGAGTGCGTGGAAGATCCCCACAGCGGAGTGGCTGCCCATTAGAGGACTGAAGGATGAGCACGGGCAACCGGTTGCCCCGTACGAAAGGCATCACAAGCATGAGTGACCAAACGAAAGTGGCCCTGAATCTGCTGGAGGACTTCCCTCCGCTTCCCGATGAAGCCTGGCGCGCCGCCGTCACCGCGGACCTGAAAGGCGCTGACTTCGACAAGAAACTGCTGTGGCAAACCTGGGAAGGGCTACGTGTGCAGCCCTACTACCGCGCCAGCGCGACCGAGACACTCGGCTTCCTGGAATCGCTTCCCGGCGCAGCGCCCTACCATCGTGGGCACTCCGCGAGTGGGAATCCATGGCAGATCGTGCAGGAAATCGGCCTACCGGAACCTGGCCAGTCCAATGCCGCGGGCCGCGATGCGCTGGAGGGTGGCGCCGACGCCGTCTGCTTTGTCAGTGAGCCTGCGGAGGCAGGCGTCCATGGCGTGAACATCCAGTCTCTCGATGACATGCGGACGCTCATTCGCGATCTTCCGCTTTACCGGGCGGGCATCCATTTTCGTGGAGGATCCTTCGCGCTCCCCCTGCTGGCCAATTTCCTGGCAGTGGTGAAGTCCAGCAAGGCGGACCCCGCCGACATCCAGGGTTCGGTGGACTACGATCCCCTGGCCACCCTGATCACCGCCGGCGAGGTGAGCGGCTCTCGCGAACAGATGTTCTTTGAAGTCGCTCGTGTGCTGGAGCAATCCGCTACTCTGCTGCCGCAGTTCCGCGTCTTGTCCATCCAGGGCTCAGTGTATCTGGAGGCCGGCGGCAGCGCCGTACAGGAGATCGCATTCACCCTGGCCGCGCTGACGGAGTATCTACAAGGACTACGGTCTGGTGGACTTGACCTCGGTATCGTGCTGCCACGCCTTCAGGTGCAGTTCAGCGTAGGCTCTACTTACTTCATGGAGATTGCCAAGCTGCGCGCCGCACGCCTGCTGATCAACCGCGTACTGCAGGCATTCCTGGGCGATGCTGCCACTCCTCCCCCGGTGCCCGTCCTCGCTCGCGGAGCTGACTTCAACAAAGCAATCTACGATCCCCACACCAACCTGCTACGCGCCACCACAGAAGCCATGGCAGCGGCCATTGGCGGAG
The DNA here is from genome assembly GCA_036821995.1 of Bryobacteraceae bacterium. Taxonomy (GTDB): domain Bacteria; phylum Acidobacteriota; class Terriglobia; order Bryobacterales; family Bryobacteraceae; genus JACTMJ01. The sequence goes on along the minus strand of DAISIM010000048.1, from coordinate 11,579 downwards.
CAGACGCCATCATGCTGGTGCCCTTTGACGCAAGCTACCGTACCCCAGATGCCATCAGCCTGCGCCTGGCACGCAACATCCAGTTGCTGCTGAAGCACGAAGCTTACCTCGACAAGGTGGCTGACCCCGCAGCTGGCGCCTACCTCTTTGAAACTCTCACGGACTCACTGGCCAGCCAGGCATGGGCGCTCTTCCAGAAGGTGGAAGGGATGGGTGGTTTCTTCGCTGCAGCCGCGAACGGCTTCCTGAAGGAGGACATCAGCATGGTCGCCTTGAAGAAACGTGAAGCGATCGCCAGCCGCCGCTACCCGCTGCTGGGCGTGAACCAGTACCCGAATTCCGCGGAAGCCGCTTTGCCCCGCGTGGATTGCGAGTCCACCGTCAGTGACCTGCTGCCCAATCAACGCACCGTGACTCCGGACGAAGTCGAGTTGCTAGCGTCTCTACGCGATGGCTTTCTGGACGGAGCGGTGCTTGGCGATATGCTGTCAGCACTGGAAAAGACGGAATCCCAGGTAGCGGTGCCACTGCAAACCTTCCGCGCAGCGGGTGCCTTTGAAGCGTTGCGATTGCGCACGGAACGCTACGCTGCACGCTCCGGCACCACGCCCACGGTCTTCCTGTTCAAGATGGGCGACGTGGCCATGCGGCAAGCCCGTGCCGGTTTTGTCTCGAACTTTTTCGGCTGCGCCGGCTTTGCCATCTCCGACAATCTTGGCTTCACCAGCGTCGAGGGAGCCGTCAGCGCTGCCGTTAGCGCCAAGGCCAATGTCGTTGTCTTCTGCAGTTCAGACGACGAATACCTTCCCCTGGCTGAGGCGGCCTGTCCGCTGTTGCGCCAGCAGTTGCCGCAGTGCCAACTGGTCGTTGCAGGCTACCCCAAAGATGCCGTTGACGCTCTCACAGAGGCTGGCATCCAGGAATTCGTCCATGTCCGCACGGTGGCGCTGGAAAGCCTTACGCACTTCCAGCGGAAACTGGGCATGAACCCCCAGGACGCGCCAGCGAACTGATGTCTATCAAACCGGCAAGAAATCAAGAGGATCCGATGAGACCAGACTTTTCCAACATCAGCTACCGTCCGGCCCCTTCCAGCACCGCCGGCAGCCCAGCGGGCGCACCCTGGCAAACGCCTGAGCAGATTCCCGTCAAGCCCGTCTATACGCGAGATGACCTGGAAACCCTCCAACACCTCAGCTACGCCGCGGGCTTGCCGCCTTACTTGCGCGGACCTTACTCCACCATGTACGCGATGCGGCCCTGGACGGTCCGCCAGTACGCCGGCTTCTCTACCGCTGAGGAATCCAACGCCTTCTACCGGCGCAACCTCGCCGCGGGCCAGAAGGGTCTTTCCGTGGCATTCGACCTGGCTACCCATCGCGGCTACGACTCTGATCATGAACGCGTGGTGGGAGACGTGGGCAAAGCTGGCGTCGCCATCGACAGCGTAGAGGACATGAAGGTTCTCTTTCACCAGATTCCCCTGGGCGAAATGTCCGTATCGATGACCATGAACGGTGCCGTCATCCCTGTGATGGCCTTCTACATCGTGGCCGCTGAGGAACAGGGGGTGCCGCCCAACAAGCTCTCTGGCACCATCCAGAACGACATCCTGAAAGAGTTCATGGTGCGGAACACCTACATCTATCCGCCCACGCCCTCCATGCGGATCATTGCCGACATCTTCCGTTACACCTCAGAGAAGATGCCCAAGTTCAATTCCATCTCCATTAGCGGATATCACATCCAGGAGGCGGGCGCCACAGCGGATATTGAACTCGCATACACCCTCGCCGATGGCCAGGAGTATCTGCGCACCGGCATCAGCGCCGGCCTAACCGTGGATGAGTTCGCGCCCCGTATCTCCTTCTTCTGGGATATCGGGATGAACCACTTCATGGAGATTGCCAAGATGCGCGCAGGGCGTCTGCTTTGGGCAAAGATCGTGAACAGTTTTGGGCCGAAGAACGAAAAGTCGATGGCCCTCCGCACCCACTCGCAAACCAGCGGCTGGAGCCTGACTGAGCAGGACCCTTTCAACAACATCGCCCGCACCTGCATTGAGGCAATGGCCGCCGCACTGGGCCACACCCAGAGCCTGCACACCAACGCCCTCGATGAAGCCATCGCGCTGCCTACTGACTTTTCCGCTCGCATCGCGCGCAACACGCAGATCTACCTCCAGGAGGAAACCGATCTCTGCCGAGTGGTAGACCCATGGGGCGGCTCCTATTATGTGGAATGCCTCACCCACGAACTCGCGCAACGCGCCTGGACGCTGATCCAGGAAGTGGAGGAGTTGGGCGGCATGGCGAAGGCGATTGAAACCGGCCTGCCCAAGATGCGCATTGAAGAGGCAGCCGCCAAGAAGCAGGCACGCATTGATTCTGGCCGCGACGTGATCGTGGGCGTCAACAAGTACCGGCTGGCGAAGGAAGCGCCCCTCGACGTCCTGGACATCGACAACACCGCCGTCCGCCTGCAGCAACTTGAGCGGCTTGCCAAACTGAAGGAAGAGCGTAATGCGGCCGACGTGCAACAGTCGCTGGAGGCCATCACCAAGTGCGCTGAGACAGGCGACGGCAACCTGCTGGAACTCGCCGTGGACGCCGCCCGCAAGCGCGCCACCCTGGGCGAGATATCCTACGCCATGGAGAAGGTATTCGGGAGGTACAAGGCCGTGGTTCGTTCCATCTCAGGCGTCTATGCCTCCGAATCCCAGCATGACGCGCACTTCAACAAGGCCCGCGAATTGGCCAATCGCTTCACGGAGGTGGAGGGCCGCCGGCCCCGCATCATGGTGGCGAAGATGGGCCAGGACGGTCACGACCGTGGCGCGAAGGTGATCTCCACCGCGTTTGCTGACCTTGGCTTCGACGTCGATATCGGCGCGCTGTTCCAAACGCCCGCGGAAGTGGCTCGCCACGCCGTGGAGAACGACATCCATGTTCTGGGCGTCTCCACGCTGGCTGCCGGCCACAAGACCCTGGTTCCCCAGGTATTGGGAGAACTGAAAGCACTTGGGCGCGATGACATTATGGTGGTGGTGGGCGGTGTCATCCCCGCCCAGGACTATGACTTCCTTTACCAATCCGGCGCCGTAGCGGTGTTCGGGCCAGGTACTGTGATCCCGATTGCCGCCCGGCAGATTCTGGAGATTCTGCTAGCCAGCCGGGAACAGCCGGCTGCCCAGGCAGGCGACTGACGTCTCGCAATGCAAGAGAGCAGGAATGACAGAAAGGCGCATCATCCGTTGAGCAGCAACCCATCCGCATCGTCAGGAAGCCCGGCGCAGCCGGAAGTCCAGGCGGCTCCGGAGGCTTCCGCACTCTTCGTACAGCCGGGCGTGGAGGCACCCCCTACGGTGTCTCCCGCCCAGGCTGAGCGCTTTCGCCGCATGCGCCGCCAGGACCCCTCCGCGCGGCACTTTGTCGATGGCATTCTGGCAGGGGATCGCAGCTTGTTAAGCCGCGCCATTACCCTGGTGGAAAGCCGCCTGCCTGCGCACGCAGCCAAAGCCCAGGCCATCGTCGAGGGCTGTCTACCGCACAGCGGCAATTCCATCCGCGTGGGCATCACCGGGGTACCCGGCGTCGGTAAGAGCACCTTCATTGAAGCCCTGGGGATGCACCTGATTGAGGCCCGTTCCCAGAAGATTGCCGTACTAGCCGTTGACCCCAGCAGCCAGTTCTCCGGCGGCAGCATTCTGGGCGATAAGACGCGAATGGAACGGTTGAGCGCGCATCTGGATGCCTTCATCCGCCCATCTCCTTCCGGGGGTAGCCTGGGCGGAGTGACCCGCCGCACCCGCGAAACCGTCATCCTTTGCGAGGCTGCCGGCTTCCGCAACGTGCTTATTGAAACCGTGGGGGTTGGACAGTCAGAAACCGCTGTCGCCTCCATGGTGGATTTCTTCCTGCTGTTGATGCTGGCCGGGGCGGGCGATGAACTACAGGGCATCAAGCGCGGCATCATGGAAATGGCTGACCTTCTGGCAATCAATAAGGCCGACGGCAACAACCGGGATCGTGCCAACGCCGCGCGCGCTGAGTACCAGACGGCCCTGCGCATGTTCCCGCCCACCGCCTCTGGCTGGCAGCCACGCGCGCTCACCTGCTCTGCCCTCACCAATGCTGGCATCCCGGAAATCTGGGATGCCGTGGTTGACCACCATCGGCTGGTGACTCGTAGCGGCTATCTACAGGAGCGCCGCCAGTCGCAATTGGTGGATTGGCTGGAAGCCGCTATTGCGGATCAGATTCAGGATTCCTTTGCCCGCGATGCTGCTGTGGCCGCGGAGCATCAGCGCCTTCGCGCCATTGTGCGCGATGCAGCGATTTCCCCTTCAAAGGCAGCGGCGGAGCTTGTCGCACACTTTTTGCGAAACCGCCGGGAAGGGCTTTGATTTTAACTTTCATTGATCTTTTGACGAGAGGTAATTATGGCGGAACGATACGCAAGACTCACTGCCCAAGAGGCGGCGGCACTCATCAAACATGGCGACAATCTCGGCTGTAGTGGATTCACGCCTTCGGGTTCTCCCAAGGCCATCCCCCTCGCGCTGGCTGAGCGTGCGGTGATTGATCATCTCTACGACCGGCCTTTCCAGGTGGGTGTTCTTACGGGTGCTTCCACGGGGAGTTTCCTGGATGGCGCGCTGGCCAAGGCGGACGCGATCAGTTTCCGCACGCCTTACCAGACGAATGACGAGCTACGCCGTCGGATCAATGGCGGCAGTTGCCGATTTGTTGATATGCACCTTTCCCTGGTGCCGCAGTTTGTCCGGTACGGCTTCCTGGGCAAGATTGACTGGGCCATCATTGAGGCAGCCGACGTCACCGACGACGGCGAGATCATCCTTACCTCCGCCGTAGGCGCGGCGCCAACCTACGCCGCCGTCGCGGATAAGATCCTGATTGAACTGAACCGTGCGCACCCGGTTGAGCTGCGCGGCATCCATGACATCTACGAACCACAAAGCCCTCCGAATCGCCGCGAGCTCCCCATCTATCGCGTCTCAGACCGGATCGGCGTTCCGTTTATCAAGGTAGACCCGAAGAAGATCGTCGGCATCGTAGAAACGAACTACGAGGACGATTCGCGACCACTCGGCGAAGCCGGAGAACTGCACCAGAAGATTGGCCAGAACGTGGCGGAATTCCTCGCCAATGAGATGAAGGCGGGCCGCATTCCAAGTACCTTCCTGCCGCTGCAATCCGGCGTAGGCGAAACGGCAAACGGCATTCTGGGCATGGTGGGTACACACCCCGACATCCCGCCCTTTGAGATGTACACTGAGGTGCTGCAGGATAGCGTCATCGCCCTGATGAAGGACGAGAAGTGCCGCTTCGCCAGCACCTGCTCACTGTCCGTCAGCACGGAGTTACTGCGGGAGATCTACGCCAATCTGGACTGGTACAAGCAACGCGTCGTACTGCGTCCCCAGGAGATCTCCAACAACCCAGAGGCGATCCGCCGGTTGGGCCTCATCTCCATGAACACCGCCATTGAGGTGGATATCTTCGGCAACGTGAACAGCACCCACGTGATGGGTTCTACGATGATGAATGGCATTGGCGGCTCTGGTGACTTCACCCGCAACGCCTACATCTCCATCTTCACTTGCCCGTCCACGGCGAAGGGCGGCAAAATCTCCACCATCGTTCCCCAGGTTAGCCATGCTGACCATAGTGAGCATTCCGTGCAGGTGGTGGCCACCGAATGGGGCGTGGTGGACCTTCGCGGTCGTACGCCTCTGGAACGGGCGCGCCTGATTGTGGATAACTGCGCCCATCCTGAGTATCGCGATCAACTGCACCGCTACTTTGACTTCGTCAAGGGAGGACATACGCCACAGACGATGGCCGCCGCCTATGCCTTCCACGTCCAATATCTGAAGACGGGCGACATGCGCGGTATCGAGTGGAGCAAGGTGCTGGCCTAACCGGACACTTCAGAAGTGCGTATAAAAGGCAAGAAACGAGGGGCTGGTGTCAGCAGTCCCTCGTTTTCGGTCTTAGCCGCGCGCGGTCATTACCCTTGGTCCAGGACGCCACGGTAACACTGTGGGTGATGTCTTCGGCTGGGATTCCTCCACTGCCGGCTGCGCCTCTGGCGCGATGGCGGGCAATGCTAGGAGTTCAAACTCCAGAATGGATTCCTGTGGCACAATGGCTTCCCTCAACGCCGGTGCTTCCCTCAAATCCGGTATGGTAGGGGCTGGTACTCCGCGCGACGAATTGGCTGAAGACTGAGCTTGGTCGTCACCGGTCCAACGCGGTGCCTGATTCAAGGGGTTCAGCGAGCTTAGCCGCTGACGCCACTGTTTCGTAGCCGTCTCCTCTGGGCGCTGCGTGCGGATGGGGCGTCCACCCAAAGCGGCAATCGGTAGCGCCTTCAACGCCAGTGAGCGGCCACCCACGTGCAACGAATGAATTTCGATTACCAGCCTGCCCGCGCCTTCACCCGCTTCGGTCGCCTGCGCGATGATGCCCTCCACTCGCGAACCCGCTGGCAGTCTCTGCCCAGCGACGTCCTCAATGGCTTCAGCGGTGACGAAGGTGACGCGTTCCCCGGCCTGAGCTTCTCCGCTACTGATGCGCGAAACGCTGCGCAAACGCAGTCGGCGGTTGGTTACGGGACCCGCTTGGGCTGACGCAACGCGGCCAACCGACGAGTATACGGTCGCTAGCGCCCATTCAGACATGGCTTCATCGGGCTGTGCGGCGGGCGAGGCTGACCGGGGCAGACGCTTGCTAGTCTGCGATGCAGACATCATGCGGTCGTCTTCGAGCGAATCGCCGTAGCGCACGTGCCCAAAGAACTTTCCCGCCAGGAATGCCAGCGCGATGGCCAGCCCCAGGACTCCCGCCCGCCGCGCCATCCGCAGACGCTGCGTTGAGTGAAACCCAAACTTCGTGCTGGCCGTCCTCATCACAAGAGCTTCTCCTGCATGCTGCTTGCCAAATCCTAAACGATTGAAAAATAGGACATGCAACAGCCATTTTCGTGTCCCAGCGGTAATCTTTACCGGCTGAATACCACCACTCTGGTTAAGGGTTGCCGCCGGATCACCACCAGCCGCCCCAGGAAGTTACCCTCAGGGATGCCGCAGGATTGTCCAGCGGTTCTATTTCGGCTAGCCCCGTTGGAGTCCCAGCTGCTTTTCCGCTAACCCTGTAAGTACCATACGCGGAATTCCCCATTCCGATTCGCTCATCCCGTGTTGATTCGCGGATCGGATTTCGTTACACGGCCTTCCCCACACTGCTATTCTTCAGATTGCCGCCATGATTCGACTCGCCCGCCCCGACGATATCCCCGCCATCCTCGGCCTCATTCATGAAAACAACGACCGCCTCCTTGAGCGCAGTCCTGAGGACATTGAGACACTACTCCCCACCTTCTGGGTGGCCGAACTTGACGGCGAAGTGGTGGGCTGCTGCTGCCTGGAAATCTATAGCCGCAAGATCGCCGAAGTGCGTAGCCTCGTTGTCCGCGAGGATCGCCGCCATCAGGGCCTGGGGCGTCAACTGGTGCGCGAGGCCGTGAATGAGGCCCGTCGCCGCGAGATTCGCGAAATCCTCACCGTCACCTCAGAACTGGCGTTCTTCGCCAGCCTGCATTTCCGGCCTGTGCTGAACGAGAAGTATGCCCTTTTCTGGAGCGCTGAGGCCGAAGCGGATGGTACGCCAGAGGAACATTCCCGCTCCGCTTCGCAATCCACCTCGTAATTCCCCCCGCACCCACCTAGGGGATTCCTCCACTCACGGAACGCTTGGCGCCGCCGATATGCTCCTCAGGCTGGCCCACACGGCATTCCGGAACCAGTGATCCCTTGCCGCCGCAACCGTGGCGTGACCTGGGACGCTGCATGTTCCCGGGTTGCGGCAGAAGTTGCTAGCAATCGTTCATTTAGCGCTAAAGGATAGACGTATGGGGAAACAATCCGGCCTTAGTGACCCTATCAAGGGCACGCAACCCAGCATGTCTCCGTGGGGTAAGCAATCACCCATCGTTTCCGCTGCTGGCACATCCTGTACCGAATCCACAGACGATCAGCCAGCCATGCTGCCCCGCGAGGTCTGCTATTTCGCCCGCCAGCCCATCTTCGACACCTCCCTCCAGGTGCTAGGCTACGAACTCCTCTACCGTAGCGGCCCTGAACCCTACGCCCGATTCTCTGACCACACCCAGGCAACCCTCAGCGTCATCTCCAGCGTCTTCTTCACCCTGGGCCGAAGCGCCGTTGCCGGCAGTCGCATGCTGTTCGTCAATGTTGGCGCGGACATCCTGGACGACGAGCGGGTGACCATCCTTCCCCCGCGCCAGTTGGTTTTCGAAATCCTGGAAGATGTCGGCGTCACCGCCGCGCTGCTCCACCACTGCGAGAATCTGCGCTCCTTGGGCTTTCAACTCGCTCTGGACGACATCATCAGCGTTTCCCAGTTGGAGCGTTTGCGCAACCATCTCGACTACGCCAAGATCGACTTCCTCAATCTGGACACCCAACAACGGGCGGAAGTCTGCCACGCCGCCCGGGAATGGCGGATCCCCATCATTGCGGAGAAGGTGGAGTCCTATGCCGATTTCCAAGAGGCCAAGCGACTGGGTGCCCAGTATTTCCAGGGATACTTCTTCGCCAAACCCAACATTTGGCGCGCCCAGAACCTGAAAGGCTCCCGGACGCACCACTTCAACGTACTCGCTGAGGTAAGCGCGCCGGAACTGGATTTCACGCGACTGGAAAACCTCATGCGCCAGGATCTTTCGCTTTCCTGGCTCTTCTTCCGTTTCCTGAACTCTGCCCAGTTTGCATGGAGCGAGGAAATTCGATCACTCCGTCACGCCTTCGCCTTGCTAGGTACGGAAAACCTCCGCAAGTGGATCCTTCTTGCCGTGATTCCCTATCTGGCCGCCAACAAGCCGCACGAATTGGTGGTGGAAAGCCTGCTGCGCGCACGCTTCTGCGAGTTGCTGGCGGATTCCTCAAAGCTTTACTCGCGCTCAGCGGACCTCTTCCTGGTGGGGCTACTTTCCGTGCTGGACGCCGTGATGGACGCGCCCCTCCCGGAAGTGGTCCAGGGCCTGAACCTCCCCCCGGACGTGCGCGAAGTGCTGCTGGACGAGGAATCGGCCAACCCATGGATGCGTCGCACGGCCTCCCTGGCCCGACAGTATTCCAGCCTCGATCCCGTTTCCCTGGAGGACACCTGCCGCGAACTCAGCCTGGAGCCGCACCTGGTCGCCACCCACTACCTGGAAGCGGATCTCTTCGCCCGCAACGTCTTCCACATGACCACTTGATCGCCCCATTCAGCATTGCGACACAGTCAAACCTCACCCAACCCGGATTCCGAAGTAGCATAGAGGCGAGGCCGAAGCGATGGCAAGCGCGAGCAACAGAGAAGGCAATCGGATCTGGCATGAGAATGGGCCTCGGATTCGGCCGCCTTGCATGGCAGCGCTCGCCGGGCTGTTGATCCTCTTTTGCGGAAATCCCACGGGGAACGCGCAACTGCGGCCAAGCGAGGCACCGCAGCCAGCAGGGTCCTTCTCTCGCACCGCACTGCACGGCGCGCCGGATTGGAATGGCCAGCAGGTGTTTGTGGGGGAAATCGTACGAGCCGCCCTGCAGCCTTCGAGGACATCCGCATCCGGTCATGGCAACTCCCAGCCCGGACTATCCGGCCCTGGCCAAGGCAGCAGAGGCCCCCTGCCCGGCCCGGCGATGGCGGGCGCGGAAGTTGCCGCTGAGGTGCGTGTGGTGCGCCCGCTCAATGGAGGCCTGCAGCCAGGCCAACATCGATTGCTCCGCTGGCCTTTTCCCCGTCCCGCCGCCGCAAATGCACAGCAAGCTCAGCCGGTACCTATGTCCCAGTATGGAGTTTTCTTCCTGGATGCCCAGGGGGATCCGCTTCCCGTACGCCTCCCCGGTGCACCGGCGTTTCTGGGCGGATACCTGCTGCCTCTACCGGCCGAAACGGCGTCCGCTCCCAAGCAGCCGTCATCCGGTCGAAACCCCGTGGAGGCAGCCCTGGTGGCAGAGTTGCTGGCCGCCATTGAGTTTTGGGCAACCGCGCATGGACCGCAGTTGGACGAAGCAGCGATGAAGACACAGCCCGGTGGCTGGTACCCCAGCGTGGAGGCAGGTCACTTCCAGCAGGCCATCTCGATGATGGCGGAGTTAGATCCGCGCCCCTTACGCGAGGAGTTTGCCGCACTGATGAAGTCGCCGTCCGCCCACGTGCGGCTGGTGGGCATCCACGGACTGCTGCAATTGCAGGACTTCCCCGCCCTGGTGGAGTTGGAACGTGACTACGCCGCCTACTACCGGGCGATGCGCCCCGTGAAGTTCCAGCAAGCGCTGCGAGCCTGGGCCTTGTCCGCCAGCCCCCGTGCGATTGATGTTGCCGGACGCCTGGCGATCCACCAGGATATGGAACCCTTCCTGGAATCCAGCTTCGCGCAAGGCTTAGCGCAAGTGCGCGTGCCGGATACGCTGCCCTACCTCATCACGCTGCTAGGCAGCCCCCACGCCAGCACCCGCGTGGCGGCACTGCGGGGGGTTTGCGCGCTTACTTCCGGCAAGGGGATTCACAGTTCGGGCGAGTTTCGCGCAGTGCGTCGCGCCGCACTGTTGGCCGGCCATGTTCCGCCCACCGTGGACAGTTTCTGCCCTCAGGAAGTCCCCGTCCGGGATGTGCAACAAGAACAGGAAATCGCCCGTTTCTGGCGTAACTGGTGGCAATCCAACCAGGCAACGATCGCCTCGGATTTCCGCCGTAATGAGCGCGGTGAGATTCTGCCCTTCCCTGCCGCGCCCGCCCCTATCCGCTGGCTTGACCAGACAAAGCCCGTGGTGGCCCTGATGCCAGGCGGACCGCGTGTGGCACTGCATCAACTGCTATATCCCTTCCGGCCGAACTCTTTGGGAGAGGGCGATCCCGTACCTTTGCTGAAGCGCCTGCTCGCCCGTGGCGCGGAGGCATCGGACGCGGACTGGCGGAACTGCGCCGAGGTACTGCGCGATCACGCAATCCTCGTGCAGCGCATCGATGCGGAACACGCCCAACTGGCCCGGCAGGTGATGATGGCCGAGGCACGGTCACCGCAAGCTTCGACAGCTGCCAGTGGTTTCCCAACGGAGGCTGCCAGTAGCGCCGCGGGGACGGTCCTCACGCGAGAGAGCGTCGAGGCATCGAAAGCCCGGGCCACGGAAGCGTTACTGGACCAGTGTTTGCGGGAAATGGAGCAAAAGCTGAGCGCGAAGGGCTGGCACGACTTTCAAGAGATGCTGAAGCAGCGCGCCGCGGGCCAACAGCAATTTCGGACGACCTCTCCGAACCGCCCACGCTAATTGCCACTCCGTCCCCGCATTCCCCCCGCATTCCCCACGGTTGGGAACTGATGCGGTTTTCGGGTGGGTCGCTTGGGGGAATCCGCGGGGCGGTGGCCGGGATGGTGGGGTCGCGGTCTCCAACTGGGGCGACCGCGACCTGGACTTGCTAAAGTAGAGAAGATTCTCAGCCAAACGTAGGGGCGGATGCAATATCTCTTCAACAGCAAAGGCCAACATA
>DAISIM010000047.1:31479-40058 GCA_036821995.1 Bryobacteraceae bacterium | reverse complement strand
TGAATGCCTTTCGTCTGGGCTGGATCTCGGGTCTCATGCTCTTCCTGTTGGTTCTTGGGTTCTATGCAATCGGCATCGCCATCATCAGCTTCAGTGGCGGGAACCTGCTGAGCCAGCTGATGGAAGGGATGCAGGCTTCCGGCGCGGCGGCCTCACTACCCGAAGAGCAACTCAAGTTGATGCAGGAAGTCTTTTCCGACGGAGCCAAGCTCTTCATGGTGCTTCTGGTGGCGCTCTTCCTGGTTTTCCTCTACTTCACGGCGCTTGCTGGGCTGGGCGGCGCCATTGCAGCCCGGCTCACCCGCCCAGGGCATCGCGCCAGCTAGCCCATCCACCGCAGGCTTTGTCCACCTTAGCTTCCTCCAACGGCCGCAATCGCATCGATCTCCACCGCGACATCCTTGGGCAAACGCGCGACCTCAACCGTCGCGCGCGCGGGCAGACTCACTCCAAAAAATTCGCCGTATACCGCGTTCATCGCCGGGAAGTCGCCCATATCCTTCAGATACACCGTAGTCTTCACCACTCCCGCCAGCGAACTGCCCGCTGCCTCCAATACCGCCTGCAAGTTTCGCAGAACCTGACGGGTTTGCACGGCCACATCGCCCCCCACCAGCGCCCCTGAAGCCGGGTCCAGTGGAATCTGGCCGCTGGCAAACACCAACCCTTGCCACACCACGGCTTGCGAATAAGGCCCGATCGCCGCCGGCGCGGCTTCTGTGGTCACAATCTGCTTCATCCCATCCCTTTCCGGGCAGCGCCCGCCCTCTTCCGGAGCATACAGCAGATACCCAATCCCTGCAGCAACGAAACCATCAACAAAACAAAATCACAAGAAATGTTCTATTGAGATTGCGTCACCCTCAGCCAGTAAGTATACTCTTACGCAATGGAACTCAATCTGGATGAAGCACTTCGCGCCCTCGCTGACCCCACCCGCCGCCAGATCCTGCGTTTGGTTGCAATCCGTGAGCATTCGGCGGGGGAGTTGGCAAAGCACTTTTCCATGAGCCGTCCCGCTGTCAGCCAGCACCTGGCAGCACTCCGTAAGGCAAAGCTAATTGAAGTCCGCGCACAAGCCCAGCAACGCCTCTACTCCCTGGATACGGCCGGCATGGAGGGCATCTTCAACCAGGTGGAACGCCTCTGGGAGCAAGTCTTTGAGCCGGAAGTGGCTGCGGAGTAGCAAGGCCGAAGCGCTAACCGGGCTCACTCACCCACAGTGAATGCGGGCATCTCGTCGTCTTGCCTGAGTCGGCGCCATAGCCGCCTCGACAAAGCACCACCCAGAACTCCTGCTAGTGCTTCCTCGCTAGCCTCCTTCACCCGCTCCAAACTCCCGAAGTGCTTGAGCAGTTTCTGCGCTGTCTTCGGGCCAATCCCCGGCAAATCGGTAAGTTCTGTGGTCATTCGGGCTTGCTGCCTCCGGTGGCGATGGAAGGTGACCGCGAACCGGTGCGCCTCGTCGCGGACCGTTTGGATGAGATGAAGCACCGGATGGAAGCGGTCAAGCTTGATCGGTTCGTCCTCCTGGCCCAACACGTAGATAATCTCCTCGCGTTTGGCAATGGAAGCCAGCGGCTGGTTGATAATACCCAGTTCATCCAGGGCGCGCGCCGCCGCGTGCAGTTGCCCCAAACCGCCGTCGATCAACACCAGCCCAGGCATGGGCTTCTTCTCGTCCTGCAACCGCTTGTAGCGCCGTGTCACCACCTCGAACATGCTGGCGAAATCGTCGTTGCCTTCCACAGTCTGGATGAGGAACTTCCGGTAGTCGGCCTTCTTCATGCGGCCGTCCTCCCACACCACCATGCTGGCTACCTTGTCGGTTCCCTGGATGTGAGAGATATCAAAGCACTCGATGCGATTGGGAGCCTCTTCCAGATTCAGCGTGTCCCGCAGTGCGTCCTTCATGGCCGCCGCGCTGGGCTTCATCACCCGGAAGCGGGCGTCGAAGCTGTGCCGCGCGTTGGTAGTTGCCAGCGCAACCATCGCCCGCTTCTGCCCCCGTTGCGGCGTATGGATCTCCACCCGCGCACCTCTTCGCTCACTCAGTAAATCCTCTAGTGCCTCGCGGTCCTCGAAGTCCACCGGCACATGAATGATGTGCGGAATGAAGGTCTGCTCCAGGTAGAACTGCTTCAGAAGCGAAGAATAGAACTCGGCTTCCTCAAAGGCATACCGATCTTCCCAGAAATACTCATGCCGGTCGACGATGCGTCCGTTACGCAGGTGGAACAGATTCAGCGCCACCAGCGGCGGCTCAGCATAACTGGCGAAGATGTCGATGTTCTCGCCTTGAGCAGCGGCCATTTTCTGCTTCTGGTCCATTTCCTCTACAGTGACGATGAGGTCTCGCAGGTTAGCCGCCTCTTCAAAGCGAAGGTCTTCGGCGGCCTCCTCCATGCGCGCTCGCAATCCCCGCAGCAGGTCCCTCGTCTTTCCCTCCAGAAAGTGTTTCACGTCCTGGACGGCAGCTGCGTAGGCCACGTCGGTAGTGAGCCCTGCCACGCAAGGCCCTTGGCAGCGGCCAATGTGATACTGCAAGCAGGGGTTGGTATGTTTCCGGCTGAAGTCTACCTTGCACGAAGGCACCTTGAAGTGTCGATGGATGAAGTGAACCAGCCGGTGCGCGAGGTTTCCAGGGAAATAAGGGCCAAAATAGGTGCCACCATCCTTCCTTAATCTCCGGGTGACGTAAACGCGGGGGTAGGCTTCGCGCGTCAGTTTAATGTACGGGTAGGTTTTGTCATCTTTCAACAGTACGTTGAAGCGGGGCTTAAACTGCTTGATGAGGTTGTTCTCGAGCGCCAAGGCTTCCTTCTCGTTGTCCACCAGGATGTACTCTACGGTGGACGCCTCGGAAACCAGCGTGCCGGTCTTGGCTTCGGCTAACTTGTCATCGCTGAGGTAGCTGCGGACACGGTTGCGGAGATTCTTTGCCTTGCCTACGTACAGCACCACGCCAGCCGCGTTCTTCCAAAGATAGACACCGGGCTTGGTGGGGAAACCGCTAATCTGATCGGGTTGCACCATGGGGCACGAACAAGACAGACACCGCTACAATGAAATTGTGACACGGCGCTTTTCCCTAGGCCTAGGCGTATGCGGACGATGGGCGGCTAGTCTGCTGATCGCTGGCTGCCTCCAGGCACCCGCCGTTTTCGGCCAGGAAAACCCGCCAGAGCTTCCCCCTGAAGAAGACGAAAGCTACGCCGCCCCCCGTGAATACTCGTTCAACCCCATCCAGGCCAGGAAAGAACTGAAGGTAGCGCGTTTCTACATGCGCAAAGGTAGCCATCGAGCGGCAGCGCTTCGCGCGCAAGAAGCGGTTAAGTGGGACGATTCCCTTATTGAGGCCTACATTCTCCTGGGCGAAGCCCGCGAGAAAATCAGCGACGTGGACGGCGCTCGCAAGGCTTACCAGCAGTACCTTGAGGCCTCGGACGGTGATGCCAAGGAACGCCGTGACATCCAGCGTCGCGTGGACCGGCTGAAACAGGAAGGCGCCCGCCAGGCTGAAGCTGCCGTAAAGCCCGAGGCCTGAAGCCCTGCAAGAAAAAATGCCCGCTGCCCTCGGTTTCTTGGGCAGCGGGCGTTTTCAAGCAGTGGGACAGGACAGCCGTTGGAAACGTAACTCTAGTAGTTTGCGGCGGAGGTCTTCACCGTGTTTGCATTCTCTCGGCGATCACTCACCGCTGGCGCTGGATTCACCTCAGGGATGTACACCCGAATCTCGACGCGCCGGTTCTGCTGACGTCCCTCGCGAGTGGAGTTGTCGGCAACTGGGTCCTCGCTACCTACGCCCAACTTGTGGATGTTCCGCAACGGAACGTTGTAGGTGGTGGTGAGATGGCGGACGACCGCCTCCGCGCGCTTCTCGCTGAGCGAGAGATTGTAGGCTCGTGGCCCTGTGGGATCCGTGTAGCCTTGAACCTCAACGACAAATACAGGCATCGGTTTCGTCTTGCCCATCAGTTCGCTTAGGGTTGCTTTGGCCTCGTCGTCCAACTCATGACGGTTCACTGCAAACCGCACGGATTCCGTAGCGTGCAACTGAAATTGGTGAACATTGCCCAACCGGTTCTCCAGTACGGCGATGGTCTTTTGGTTCTCCTGCGTCGCTCCCCAGGCAGTGTTAGCCGTGTCGCCAGCGCCTTGGGCCATCCGGGTGGCGTCCTCGGCGATGCGTTGTGCCGTTCGGATATTCTCATCCAGACGGCTCACACTCGCTTCCGTCTTGGAATCCAAGTCCTCGATCGCCTTTCCATGGGCGTCGGTCTGCCGGGCCACTTCCGTTACGCGCTGGTCAACGGGACTGACAGTCTGATTGACATACTTCTTGGTGGCACAGCCCTGCGTGAGGACACCCAAGGCGAGCACCGCCCCAAAAACAACTACTGGCTTTGAAAACTTAGTGTTCATCGCATCACCTCACACCCCTTGCATGCAGTTCGCGTGCCAAACTTCAAGTTGGAGTGTAAGGTTCTATTTATCAAATAGTTGCAGATTTTCGAAAAGACCAACTTTTTTTGCCCAGAGCCGAATTTTCCGGTTCGCGTGTAATTTCTTCGAACCCACCTTTCGCGCCGGCCAGCCAATCCACGCAGGTTTCACCAGACTGGCCTACGATGGAAGCATGAACTTTGTGGCGTCCCGCTATCACCCGGAAGTGGCCGCCGTGCTCGCCCTGGACGGAGACGGGCACCGCCCTCTGCCCTTTGTCGCAAAGACCTGCCTTTCTCAGGAGGCCCGGAAGCGGCTGCTGGCCGCCAAGGCCGACGATTGGTTCGCCAACTCCCAATCACCAAGGGAAGCTCTGGCCGGTCTGTGGCTCTACTTTTCTTGTATTGACGAAAGCCACTCCATCTCGCAGAACCTACACACCCCCGATGGCTGCTACTGGCATGGGATCCTCCACCGCCTGGAGCCGGACAACTGGAACGCCAAGTATTGGCTTCGGCAAGCCTCTCCCCATCCCATTCATGCAGATCTACGCAAAGCGGCTGCCAAAATTGCTTCTACTCCTGCTAACGCCGTCACCATTCCCACCACGTGGGACAGTCTCTGGTTCGCTGATCTTCATGATGCCGTTATTCATGACAGCGCCCATCCGCTTCGCCAGCAGGTATTGCTGATCCAGCTTGCTGAATGGCAGTTACTCTTTCACCACTGTGCATCACGGGGAAATGCGGCCCGTGGGGCCAGCTGACCGTCGCCCAGGCGACCAACGAAGACAAGGAAGGGAGAACAGGGGATTGCGCCTTATCCGATGGTTCCTCGCGGTGGTACTCCTGATGGGGTTGGTGGCGACACTCTTCTTTGTCCTCAATCGTTCGGCGCCCACTGTTCCCTTCGCACGGGCCACCCGCGGAGCCCTCACGAGCGCGCTGCTTACCAACGGACAGGTGGAGCCGTTGGACGGCGTCGAGATCCGCGCCTCTGCCTCTGGGCGCGTCACAGAAGTTCTGGCCGCACAGGGCCAGATGGTCTCAGCTGGCACTTTGCTGTTGCGACAGGAGGACCCTGGCATCCGAAGTGAGCTTCGTGACGCGCAGTCGGCGCTGTCTGCAGCCGACGCCCGTCTGCGACAGGCCGCAGGTGGTGGAAGCCCGCTTCGCCGCAAGGAACTGGAAGGCCTGCTGCAACAAGCCCGCCTTAACCTGCGGCATGCCCAGGAGGAGGAGGCGAGGATTTCCCGGCTGGTGCAGGCGAACGCCGCAACGCCACGCGAGCTGGAGACAGAGCAACGGCAAGTTTCCATCGCCAAGGAACGCGTGGATGCCTTCGAAGCGCAGCTCCGCGTGCTGTTTTCGGATGCTGACCTTGAAGATGCCCGCGCAGCAGTCAGCGCAGCCCAGGCGCGTCTCGAAGCAGTCAATCGCCGTTCCAGCGACACCCGGCTAAGCAGTCCCGCGACGGGCACCCTTTTCGAGTTCTCCGCCCGGCAAGGTGCCTGGTTCCAGCCCGGCGACCTCATCGGCCGCCTGGGAAACCTTGAGATCCTGCGCGTTCGGGTATTCGTGGATGAGCCAGAACTTGGCCGCGTGCGTGAGGGTATGCCCGTAAGTATTCGTTGGGATGGCCTTCCGGGCTCCGTGTGGAAAGGGCATGTGGATCGTCTTCCTACCCGCATTGAGACCTTTGGCACACGGCAGGTGGGCGAGGTCATTTGTCGCATCCAGAATCCAAGCCGGGACTTGCTTCCCGGCGCCAATGTAAACGCGGAAGTGATTACGGCGCAGGAAGTGGAAGCGGTGCTGGTCCCCAAACAGGCCATTCGCCGGCGGCTGGGGGAAGAGGGCGTCTGGAAACTCTCCGGGAGCACCATCCGCTGGCAGCCCGTTCGCGTGGGCATTTCCAGCATCACCGAAGCGCAGATCGTTAACGGCGTGTCGGAAGGGGACAGCGTTGCTCTGCTGGTTGACCGTGAGCTTCAGGACGGGATGGAGGTCCAGCCGCAATACCCCTAAGCCCCTCTATCGGCGCAATAGCCCAATGGGAAATGCCCACTGGCGTCGACACAGTCGCCAGCGGGCATTTCTGTTGCACAAGCGATTTGGGCAAGACAACTTCTACTCCGGTCCGCGGATATCCTCCGTAACTACGGTGGAGTGGTCAATCACCCGATAGCCGTCCGGCACCTCAAAAAGCGTTGCCAGCGGCTCACTACGGCTAAGGTTGGTGAGCTTGTAGGTGATGTCGCCAATTTGAGGGTCCCGTATTGTCCTCAGCAGCACCACCTGCAATTCCGGAGAGCGCCATTCCTCAGTTACGGAAACGATGGGCCGGTCGTTGCCGATGGCACCAGCAGGAATCGTCAAGGTTCGCCGTGTACCCTCCGCGCGCACGCCCTCCATCTGTCGCTCGCCCAGCCGTTCCACCTGCACATTGTCCGGCCGGTTGACGTATTGCGCCTGAAGCGATGTCATGCCTGCGGAGGGCAGCATCATCACATGGGGTACTGGCGGGGCTGGCGGGGCTGGCGGGGCTGGCGGGCTTGGCGGCGCCCCGTCCGCTGTTGATGTCACTACGCGCCGGTTGATCACGACATTCGTCCTCGTATTCCCTGCTTCTGTGGATTGTGTCACCCACCGGATATCCTGTGACCCCGCTCCATCAGGCAAGGGCGGCAGGGGAGGCATGGGCGGAAGCGTCACCACCCGTGCGGTTTGGGTGGCCCCATCCAGGATGATGGTCTTGCGCTGCACCGGGTCCGATATCGTTACCTGCGTGCGCGCGGGCCCCACGGCGCCAACTGGAGACGGCATCTGCACCTCCATCCGCGTCCGGCCGGCGCTGTCCCGGAACATCCGCGTGGTGGTACTGCTTTCGATCCGTGTACCATCGGCAAGCACGCGCGTAGTTTGATTTGCCGCCTCCGCCGAATAGGGTGCCCCGGCAATCGGCTTACCTAGGAACGCCGGCTCCGCAGCAATGAAGTGAAACCTCGCTCCCGCACGATCAACCAGGACGTCCCGCGCAACCACTCCGGCTGATATTCCCGGCGGCGGCGGTGGTGGCGGTGGTGGCGGTGGTGGCGCGACCGCCTGAGCCAGCACCAATGGCGTCCACAGCAAACTGCTGAGGCCGAACGAGCCCATCGCTTTCATCAAGTTCTTCATCACTAACCTCCAGACATTTCTCTGTTCACATTACTCACTTGAGGGCTCGCATTCCGGCCAGTGTCCCAGACACTCGCCAGTAATCGCCTCATGGATATACGCCTAACAGGCGCACGGCCAGCGGTCGTCCTTCCTCGCTGACCAGAAAATCGGCCAGTACGGTGTGGGGGCGCGCTGCGGGTACGGGCGACAGACCCATCCGCCAAAGCTCATCCGCACCCATCCGAACACGCACGGAATCCAGTTGCGTCTCCACCATCGCTGCATCCGGTTCGGCCAAAACGCGGTCGGCCCTTGCCATCTGCCTTGCAGCGGCCAAAACCTCTGGGGGCCACTGCATGGCGGGCGACGGCAACCCATTAGGTTCCAGACCGGCGGAAACCTGTACCAAATCAGGTTGCGCATCCCTATTGGGTAGCTTCAAAGCCGCCGGCGCCTGATGTTGCGATGGGCGAACCCCAATCTCCTTGGAGGCCACCGCTTTGGCGGATGCCGTCACGGTCTGGCCCGGCTGCGGAACTGCTGGCGCCGGAGCAACTGCTGCCCTCCCTGGTAGGGGAATCTCCACTGGCAAAGGTAACGCTAGGCGTCCCGGCAGCCACAGGAATAGAACCACTAAGCCTAGCGACGCAATCAGCCCACTGGCTCGCGCACCAAACCACCACCAATCCCTCCGTGGGGAAAAGTCATGCCCTTTGTCAGCCGAACCAACCAATCCTCTCTCTGCCGCCACCTGCTTGATCCGCGCCCTCAATCGGGCGTCCGGCTCAATGGCCCGGCACTCCGCCGCCAGCGCCTCAAGCGCAGCATCCAAATGGCGGTGACCTTCGAAGTCCCCGACGCCGCCAACCGCCCTGTCCACAGGAGTCGCCCTGTGCTCAGCAGTCGCCCTGTGCTCAGCAGTCGCCCTGTGCTCAGCAGTCGCACTGTGCTCAGCAGTCGCACTGTGCTCAG
>DAISIM010000047.1:0-31379 GCA_036821995.1 Bryobacteraceae bacterium | reverse complement strand
CTGTGCTCAGCAGTCGCACTGTGCTCAGCAGTCGCACTGTGCTCAGGTACGGGCGTGTGTCCCTGATGGCGCTTCCAGTTACCGGACATGGCCTGCTCCTTTCCGTTCCTCACTAGGCACAGCCTCCGTAGGACCCAACTGCAGCGGGACGACCCCCGGCTCGCCCAAGCCAGGAGACGGACGCAATTGTCGTGCCAGCGCTTCCTTCGCCCTTGCAATCCTTGACCGCACGGTGCCCAGTGGACATCCCAACTGTTGAGCTACTTGCTCGTAGGACAAACCCTGCAGCGCGTGCATGACCAATGCTTCCCGGCAGCCCTCAGGCAACTTCGCAATCGCCTCATGTAATCTACGCTTCTGCTCGCGTCGCAACAGGTCGTCCAGCACCTCACTGCTCTCTGAGGGATGCACTCCAGAGCTCCCCTCGTCACCGTCGAGGGGCACATTCAGTCTCGAAGGGCCGTGCTTGCGCGCCATCATCCGGGTGATGCCTAACAGCCACGCCTCCAAACTGCCACGGCTGGCATCGAAGCGCCGCCACTCCTTAAGCAGGAACAAGAACACCTCCTGGGTGACTTCCTCCGCCGCTTCCCGCGAGGCCGTAAGGGCATAGGCGAACCGAAATATGGCCCGGCCGTGGCGTTGGTAGAGGGTGTCCAAGGCCTCAGTTCCGCCCTGCGCAAGCGACGCTAGTTCACTTGCGTCTGACACGGCACCCTCAACAGCCTGCCGTGTGGCGCCGCCACGAGGCTGTTTGCGCAGAGGGAGGGCTAACCACCAGGAAATCACCGGGACACTCATCATCCTTGGGACGCGGCTACCGGCGACAGGTCACCATCAATTGGCTTCCCGCGTCCTGGTGCTCTGTAAGGAATTGCGCTACTTACACCGAAAAGTTCCCAGCCGCGCGCGAAAACCTTGTTCCGGGCTAGTGTTCCTTCCAGTGCCCTTCCATCCAGGCCAGGTAGGCAGCGGCGTCAGGCTCGCCTTCGCGCGGCGCCCATGGAGCAAATTCCTTGTCGGTCGCAGCGTCATATGGCCCCGGCTTCACCTCAAAGATCACCGCTGTGGGGGACAGGGCCACAATCGAGTGCCACGTTCCGGGAAGAAGATCCAGTCCGCACGGGAGCGTCCTAGCGTCCGCGTTACCGGATTCGCTCAACGCGGAAAGCCGGTGCGCACCCAACACCGCGCCATCATCCCCGAATAGCAACACCCCCACCTCACCTCGCAACACCACAAAACTCTCCGCCTTCGGCGGTACGGCGTGCCGGTGGGGTGCCACGTAGGAGCCCGCCAGAATGAGGTTTACGAAGCGATGTGGATTGTCTCCGTCCCCCGTGTGGAAACAGTGGATCGCACGCCGACGGGGGGACTCCCTCGCGACGGTAAGCAAATGACTCAATTGAATTTCATCAATCAATTCCAAGGACCGCCGATTGCCCATTCCCTGCCCCCATTTAACCTGCGCGAATGCTGCAGTCGCGTGCGTGCTCAACATCAAACCTGATCCTACCAGATAATCCTCGTCGCATTGGTTGCTCACACATCAGCTTTCCAACGCCAGATTCTGGAATTAAGGTGCTCAGCATTGCGAAATCCACTAGGGATATAGAGCGACTTTAGTGGAAAAAATACTTAGTACGCATAGGCAATACCAGCTAAATCGGCATTTGGCGATGGGAATTCTGGTGGATTAGCCCGGCCAATCTCAGTATGGCACGACACAACCGGTTTATTTTGTTTGCTTTGCAGTACACAAGGAGGATATTCAGGGTACTAAGGTGCAGGACTATAGTGGTCCGTTAGTGTAGAGTCCTATATCTCGAAGGACTTGTAAATCGGTTCCAAACTGATACACTGAACTCACGGAAACTAGGCGCCAAGTTCTCCGGCAATACTAAGAAACACCACCATTCACTCCTTAGCAATCGGCTCAGGTTAGTCACTGCAGATTTGGCAGGTTAGCTTCAGCCCAGCGACGGAAGTGTCTCTACGAGGAGAATTCGCTATGCTTCATCTGCCTTCTTTTCTGCGCTTTGCCACGGTATCGGCCTTCCCTACCCTCGCCCTGCTGGGTACTTTCCTATTCGCGTTCAACATGAGTGGGTGGGCTGAGTCCCCGTATACTCCTGTATCAAAATCACAGCCAAACTACGAGATAACGGACCGGGGAGCCCGCTCCTCCAAGTGGAAGAAGGTCTGGCAATGGAGTGCTGCGGCTCTGGTTGCGGGAAGCACCATGGATGTGGCCAGCAGCTATGGCTACGCCGAGGCGAACGGCATGCTTCGCAGTGGCTCCGGTCAATTGCAGGGACGAGGCACGGCTATCAAGTTTGGCGTCCTTGGCGCAGCCCTCATAGGGCAGCACTATCTGCTAAGGAAGAACCCTGAGCTGCAGAAGCCGTTAGCAATCACCAACTTTGCCATCGGGGCTGCTTACTCTGGGGTAGCGGTGCGAAACTGGAGGGTCCGCTAGGCACAAGGAGGGGCCAGTTGACGTCATCTCCTGGCCCCGAACGGCATGGATTTCGAACCTGTCGCGGCTTCACGGGCGTGAAGCTCAGCAGCCGTTCTGGCTCAATGCCCGTAGGTCAGAAACCCAATAATCAGGCTCGAAGCAGCGCATCTCCTCATGGTTGCCATAGCCATAGTCCACAGCGCAGATCTTCACCCCCGCAGCACGTCCGGCAGCCATGTCCGAAGCGGAATCCCCAACCAGCAAGCAATCTTCCGGCTGCATGCCCAACCCCTCCATAGCCCGGAACAGGACATCTGGGGCAGGCTTCGCAGGGAATCCATCGGTCCCTTGCACATGATGAAAGTAGGGGCGCAATCCGAACCGGCCCAGCACGACATGGGTGGTTTGAGTGCTCTTGGTGGTGGCCGTGGCCTTCAGCCCACCGAGAGCAGCTAAGCCTTCCAATACACCAGGATAGGGCTTTGTGGACTGATGCTCCCGCGCCCAGTAGGTCTCGCGATATTCCTTCAGCAACTGCTCGCGCAACGCTTCATCCGCATGCGGAAACACCTCATCGAACAGCGCATACAAGTGCTTGCCGATGAACGAAGCCAGGTAGTCAAAGCCAAGATCAGTGGCCCCATGCGCGGACAGCACCTGCTGAACCGCACCCACAATATCCGGGGCGGATTCCAGCAAGGTGCCGTCTACGTCGAACAGGTAAGCTGGGTAGGCGGGAATCACGCCGGTTGGGGCGAGCCCCCTTCCATCAGACCGGGAGGATTGGGCTTGACGTCCGACTCCGGCCGTAGCACTTGCGGCGCATCCCCGGGTTTTGAGTTCCCGCCGGCAGCGGAAAAGGCGGCTAAAGTCTCGCCTGCCAGCAGACGCTTCACTTCCTCGCCGTCCAGCACTTCGCGTTCTAGAAGGGCTTCTGCCACCCGGATCATGGGTTCCTTATGGTCCTCAATGATCCTTCTCGCGCGATCATAGGAACTGCGCACCAGATTGCGCACAGCAGTGTCAATCTGAACCGCGGTTTCTTCGGAGTAGTCCCGGTGCTGGTTAATTTCCCGGCCCAGGAAGATCTGCTCTTCCTTCTTCCCAAAGCTCATCGGGCCAAGGTCGCTCATTCCAAACTCACACACCATCCGGCGCGCCATATCGGTAGCCCGTTCGATGTCGTTGCCGGCACCCGTCGTGATCTGACCCAGGAAAATTTCCTCGGCCACTCGGCCCCCCATCAATATCGCCAGGCGATCTTCCAGATATTCCTTGCTTTGTGTGTGCTTGTCGTCAATGGGAAGCTGCATGGTAAGGCCAAGGGCCATGCCACGCGGAATGATCGTCACCTTATGCAGCGGGTCAGCATGCGGCACCACCACAGCCACCACTGCGTGTCCAGCCTCATGATAGGCGGTGCTGCGCTTTTCCTCGGGCGTCATGATCATTGAGCGTCGCTCAACACCCATCAGCACCTTATCCTTGGCATGCTCAAAATCCACCATCGCCACCAGCTTGCGATTCTGCCGCGCCGCGATCAGAGCAGCTTCATTCACAAGATTCGCCAGGTCCGCACCCGCAAAGCCGGGGGTACCACGCGCAATGACGCTGAGGTCGACATCGTCGCTGATGGGAGTCTTCCGCACATGCACTTTCAGAATCTTCTCGCGACCCTTCACGTCGGGCACGCCCACCACCACCCGGCGATCAAATCGCCCTGGCCGCAACAAAGCCGGGTCAAGGACATCCGGGCGGTTCGTGGCTGCCACCAGGATGACGCCTTCGTTTGACTCAAAGCCGTCCATCTCCACCAGCAACTGGTTGAGGGTCTGCTCACGCTCGTCGTGTCCGCCACCCAACCCGGCGCCACGGTGGCGACCGACGGCGTCAATTTCGTCAATAAAGATGATGCAGGGAGCGTTCTTCTTGCCCTGTTCAAACAGGTCGCGCACACGGCTGGCGCCCACGCCCACAAACATCTCAACGAAATCAGAGCCGGAAATCGAGAAAAAGGGCACGTTTGCTTCGCCAGCGATTGCCCGCGCCAACAGCGTCTTTCCCGTTCCCGGAGGGCCCACTAACAGCACGCCCTTGGGAATTCGGCCACCCAGTTTCTGGAACTTCTGAGGTTCCCGCAGGAAGTCGATAATCTCTTCCAGTTCTTCCTTGGCCTCTTCGACGCCTGCTACGTCCTTAAAGGTAACTTTCTTCTGCTGCGCGGAGTGGAGACGTGCTTTGCTCTTACCGAAGCTGAGCGCCTTGTTTCCGCCGCTTTGCATCTGCCGCATCACGAACAGGAACACAAAGACGATCAGCAGGATTGGCAGCATGTTGAAAAACAGCGCCATCACTAGGCTGTTGTCACGGTTATCAATCGTCACCTTCACGTTCTTCTCACGAAGAATGTCGAAGGTGTTCGGATAGTTATCCGGAATCACGGTCTTGAGGGTGGCTTTTTCATCTTTGTACTCGCCCTTCACGTCGGTGCTGGATACCACAACGCTTAGAACTTTCCCTGATTCCACGTCCTGCATGAACTCCGTGAACGAGAGCACCCGCTCAGGACTCTGCGACTGCTGCCGTAGCGACACAATCAGCAGAATCACCATGCAGATGATGATTAGCCAGATAATGGCGGTTTTCAAACTAGACATTCACACTCCGATACCCCAGGAAACCCAATCCGGATTCCCTCACACTTCTTATGACGCCGGATAGGGGGAACTGGATTCCCATTCGCTGCGATTCTGTAAATCGCCCACCTCACCCGTCACCACAGGTACTCGCCGCACTGCCAGAAAGTGGTCCTGGGCAGTCACTTCCGCAAACTGCTCTCCCACCCCAAAACTGCTGGTCCAGACGACATCGCCCGACGACTCAAGAGCAAGTTCCTCCGCCCGGCGCCAAACGGGAATGGCCTTGCGTTGGAAGAGTTGCTTGATCTTTCGTTTTGATCTACTTCCGCGAAGCTGGAACTGGTCCCCCTGACGCCAGAACCGCAGAAGTAGAGGAAACCGAATCTGGCGCGGGTCAATAAAACTCCAGCCTTCAGTATACTCGGAATCCTTGGACGCGACCCGCGCGTATGCTGATGCGCCCGCATCGCCAGTGGAGGCTCCTTGGGAATACAGAACCTGAAGGCCCTGCCTGCTTCCATTCGGTGCATAAACCCCATCTGACTGCTCTGAGATCCAGACATTCTCTTTCAACCGCGACTGCTCCCCCAGACTCTCGAAACAGTTCCCCGCTGCGGCCATACGCACACTTCCCCCGCTGCGTTGAAAAAGCAGTCCCCGGGTGATGAATTTCCCGCTCCTCCCTGGTTCTGTCCAAAGTAGGCGCACGTTTTCTGTTGCAGCAAAGCCAATGGACGGCGCATCGGGCGGGAGTTCGCCCTCTTCGGCACCCGATTGGGCTACTCGGTCTACCAAGTGCAGAATCACACCTCTCTGGAGCGCAATGTCCAGCGCGCCAAACGACCTGACGTTCCCCTCCCAACCATATGGTCCCTGTACGAAACAACGGTTCAGTTCAGCCACAGCCAAGCGGTCAAGGTAGCGGCGCTCGTCGCGCAATTGTGCCGCGGTGTTTGCCAGTACCGCCTCCAGCTCTGGGTTCCATTGCCGGGCCAACTCCGGCAGCCATTCACTCCGCAACCGGTTCCGCCGGAACGTAGGATCCAAATTGCTGAGATCTTCTCGCCAGCGCTGTCCCAAACCCTCCAAATACTCGCGAATCTCCTGGCGGTTCCGTTCCAGCAGCGGTCGCGCCAGCCCCTGCGCAGTGAGGGGTTCGATGCCGCCAAGGCCCCTGCTGCCCGCCCCGCGGAGCAGGCGGAACAGGACGGTTTCTGCCTGATCTCCCCGATGATGACCGGTGGCAATCCGCGCCAGTCCGTCTTGGCAACGCACCCGGACAAAAAAATCCCGCCGCTGCTCCCTCGCCCACTCCTCAATACCTTGGGCCGGCACCTGCCTTGGATCCACATGCTGCACTCGGCAGGACAGCTCGCAATCGGCCGCCAATGCACGGACGAAGGATTCGTCGTCATCGGAATCCGCCCCCCGCAACCCGTGGTTCACATGCAATACCAGGAGTTGCCACCGGAACGCATCTCGCATCGCACAAAGCACCCGCAGAAGGGCTACTGAATCCGCCCCGCCCGACACGGCGACGCCAACCCGCGCACCCTCCGGCAACAGGTTCTGGCGCACGATGCCTTGCGCGACCGCCTCCTCGAATTTCTTTCTGCTAATGCCCGTCGCCATCCATCCCTGCCGCTGATCGGTTCCGCGTCTTCCCACCGGCTGCCGAAGTTACCCTTCTCCAGCCTTTGCTATCCTCATCCTTTGGGACCGCTGTCTGCGCCCATTGTACGTTCCTCAGGGCGCAAGTAGCGCTCTGACAGAAGGATTCTCCATGCAATTCCCTCAGGATGCCCTCCAGCGCGCCGCTAAAGTGAAGCTGCTCTTGATGGACGTGGATGGAGTCCTTACCGACGGCAAGCTCTATAATTTGCCGGGCCCCAACGGTGAGATGGTGGAAACCAAGGCGTTTTCCGCCCAGGATGGCATTGGGCTTCGCTGGCTTGCCTGGCATGGGTTCAAGACAGGCGTCATTAGTGGCCGTGTATCCCCAGCCACTGTTGAAAGAGCCACCCAGGTGGAAATGGCCTATATCTATCAGGGCCACGTGGAGAAGGTTCCAATCCTCCAGGAGATCCTGGAAAAGGAGCAGATCAGCCCAGACCAAGTCTGCTTCGTCGGCGACGACCTTACCGATGCCATCCTTATGCGGCGCGTCGGTTTGGGTGTCGCGGTGGCCAACGCACGCGAAGAGGTGAAGCAGGTCTCCCATTACGTCACCAGTTCGCCTGGTGGTGAGGCAGCCGTCAGGGAAGTGTGCGAATTGCTTCTAAGCGGACACGGTTTGTGGCAGGCCGTTCTGGACAAGTACGAAATCTAGCCTGGCCGAGGGATTTTCGTCCCCTTCCCTCATTATTCCTGTCTGTGCCGCGGATTCGTGGAGAATAACTCGCCCCTCAGCACACTATATCCCTGAGAGCCGTTTATCTTTCCCGCCCCGTGCGAGAGAGTCTCGGCCAGGGAGTAGTGCATTGCCTTCAAGTCGCATCCTTCCAGTCCCACGCCTATACGCGTCCTCACGCGTTATCGTGCTTTCCCTGACACTCCTGTTTCATCTATTGCCGGCTGTTGCCTGGAACGGCGCAGGAAAGGCTACCTACGCCGGAGGCACTATCCCCGGACTTCCCGATGAGGCAAAAGGCAACATTGGCACCACTGACGAGAACTTCTTCGTCTTCGCCAGCAAGTCCGTCGAAGTCGCCATCCCCTGGGAGCGAATCAACCTCCTCGAGTACGGCCAGCGCGTGGGACGGCGGATTGGCCTGGCCATTACGGTATCTCCCCTATTCCTGATGACGAAGGCTCGTAAGCATTTCCTTACGGTTAGCTTTCGGGATGAACGCGACCGCCAACAGGCCTTGGTCTTCCAACTCGACAAAAACCACGTCCGCAGCATCCTTGTCACCATGGAGGCCCGCACAGGACTGCGGGTTGAGGTGCAGGACAATGACGCCCGCTTTGGGGGAGAAAGCCAGTGATGCCTACACATCCTGCCCGCATCCGTCTGCTGTTCTGGGGTGGCATGTTGAGTGCCATTGGCGTCCTATGGGGGCTACTTCAGATTGTCCTGCCCCTGCAAGGGCAAACCGAGGCTCCCGTACCGAACGCGCTCTCCAGCATCCATGAGGTGCGCCGCATCTGCGTGGAGGATTTCGAGGGCGGCGAGAACTCCCGCCAACTCCGCGCGATGCTGATTGACCATCTACGACGCCTGGGAACCTTCGTGATTACTGAGAACCCTGCCCGCGCGGATGCCTTCCTCCGTGGTTTTGCGGAGGACCTGGTGTTCACTGAACAGCACTCCCGCGACGAGGTGAGTGGAGTGCGCGGACAATCCAGCAACTCTAGTGGCGGCTCCACGCGCAATCGCCAGGCATCGTCCTCCTCGGTCGGCGCCAACGAAGCCGTTCGCGAGCGATCCATTGAGCGACGTCACGAGGCAGCCCTTACCGTTAGGATCGTGAATGCCGACGGTGATGTGCTGTGGTCAGGTTCCGCGGAAAGTCGTGGCGGGAAGTATCGCAGCGCGGGTGCCGAAGTAAGCGCCCGTGTAGTGGCGGACCTTCAGAAGGCACTGAAGTCCGCTGAGAAGAGTCGCTTGGCTTTGCCTACGGATTCCGCAAGCTCACCGGCTTCCTCGAATCCTGTACCAGATTGAAGGTAATCTCCACGTTCACCCGGGCATCCACAGGCTTGCCGTCAGCAGTTCCGGGCTGGAATCGCCAGCGAGCGAGTGCCTCAGTGGCCGCCTTGTCCAAGTCAGGCCGGATCCCCTTTACCACCTCAATGTTGGTGGGAACCCCGTTCATGCTCACCAGCGCACGCAGGGCTACCGTACCGCTCACGCCATCCCGACGGGCGGCTGAAGGATACACGGCGGGGACCCGCAGCGTGGGCCGAGGGGAAGTGGTGATCGCCGGAGCAGATGCTGCCGGCGACGGAGTCACAGGAGTTGTCGCTGTCGGGGCTACGTTTGCGGCGGGAGCTTCCTGCGCGGGAGTCACCGGCTGTGTAGTGGCTGCGGGCAGGGGCCTTGGGGTCTGCGCGGCCTCAGATCGCGGCGATACCACCGGCTTTGGCGCTACCGATTGGGCATAAGGTTTTGCAGGAGTCGGCACCGCGGATGCAGGCTTCGGCGACGAGGGCCGTGAGGTTGGTTGCGCTGGGACCACTGATGACGTGGGGGAAGAACTACCCCGGTTGGCGGCCGAAGACGACCCACCGGTCTGCCCCACCTCACGCGTGGGCAGCGCTGCCCCGCGCACGGCGGAAGCCGTATTGGCGGGGTCTTCGCCAGCATCCGCTCCCGGCCCACTACTGGATGCGCCGGTTGGGGTAGCGCCAGCATCTGGCGCTGCAGTAGGCGTCAACGCATTCGCCACCTGTCTAGGTTCTTGCTTTGTATCCGGGGCACTGCGAAACAGTTGAAAAAGCCCGAAGATCCCGCCCACAAGCGCCAAACCAAGCACGACAAGCAGCGGCGCCAACCAAACATTCTTTCGAGAGACAGGACCGGCGGTTGCCACCGGCCCGTACGCGGCCCCAGCGGCATGGCCCGTCCCAGTAGACGCTGTTTGCCAGTCCGGCACCGGAAGTGCCGCTGCGGCAGGCCTGCTGGCTGCGGTAGGTTGCGCAGGTGGAACCGGCGGGGCTTGCGCCATTGACGGATGGGGAGTGGGCGTTGGCGTGGGGGTAGGCGTTGCTACGGAAGTCCCCGCATACGGCATGGGTGTTGGTACCCCAGCCACGCCGTAGCCTGATGTGTGTCCCGCGCCAGCCAATGGCGGCGGAAATGCCCCCGTTCCCTTCCCATAGCCGGTGAATCCGGCTGGCATCGGCTGGGTTCCCGTCTTGCTATG
The DNA here is from genome assembly GCA_036821995.1 of Bryobacteraceae bacterium. GTDB lineage: Bacteria > Acidobacteriota > Terriglobia > Bryobacterales > Bryobacteraceae > JACTMJ01. The sequence continues at coordinate 21,411 of DAISIM010000047.1, read as the reverse complement.
TTGTCCCGCACCAGAATACCCGCTAAACCCCTGCGCTGCCGTACCGGCCAACCCTGCTGCCTCAGAGAACGCGTGCGCCAGCGCTACGCAGGATGGGAATCGGTCATCTGGATTCTTAGCCAGCGCGCGCTTCAGAACTGCGCTCACAGCATCATTCAACTCCGGATTATCACGCTTGGGGTCCGGCTCGTCGGACACAATCTTGAAGATCAGCGTGGTCATCGAGTCTGCCGTAAACGGCCGTTTTCCCGTAATCGCCTCGTACATCACGACGCCCAGCGAATACTGGTCAGCGCGCCCATCCAGCTTCTTGCCCTGGATTTGCTCGGGCGCCATGAAGTGCGGCGTCCCCAGCGTCATCCCGGTCCGAGTGACTGTTTGCGAGGAGATTTTCGCAATCCCGAAATCGGTGATTTTCGCCACGCCGTCGCCGCGGACGATGATGTTCGCAGGCTTCACATCGCGATGAATCACCCCTTGGGTGTGGGCATGGTCAAGCGCCGATGCGGTTTGGGCAAACACTGAGGCCAAGAACTCCAGCGTTACCTGACCCTGCTCCCGCTTGCGAAGCACATCCGCCAGGTTCTGCCCGTCCACAAACTCCATGGCGATGTAGGTAACCTCATCCTGCTCGCCAATCTGGTAGATCGTTACGATGTTGGGGTGAGAGAGAATGCCCGCTGATTGCGCTTCCCGGTAAAGGCGCTCCCGCAAAAACTGGCGCTCCTGCTCTTCCTGGATTTCCGAAAGGTAGATGGTCTTGATGGCCACCGGGCGTTTGATGAAGCTATCCACTCCGCGGTAGACCACACCCATGCCGCCCCGGCCGAGTTCGCCCAGCAGTTCGTAATTTCCAATGCGGTGTAGTGCCATGTGATTGGCCGGAAATCGAAGAGTCAAGAGCCGGAAACACTTGCCGGCCCCACTCAATGAGGTTGGTCCCCTAAGATGCGTTTATTGTCCACCAAATGGCGGGGAAATCCAAACCCCTGCTGGTCTTCAGAAACTTCCAGCTAACTCCCTAAGCGGATTTCGTCCCGGCTTCGGCTACCAGGGAGGCAAACTGGTTGGGATACGTTTGTTCAGCCAACCCAGCGCCTGGGATCAGCGGGGAGGGTTATTCGCTGGCCGAATACTACCGCGAACAGTATTCACCAGTGCTGCATTTGCGCCGGCTGCACGAAGGGTTTCCTCAGCCTCAGCGGACAAGGAGGTGCTATAGCCCCGCCTTCGGATGAGTTCCGCCAGCAGATCAGGATAGCTGCCGGACAGTTCCTCCACGTCTTTTTTCAGAGTGTCTAGCGTGTAGGGCTTCACCTGCCAAAGAATCTCGAACTGGTAGGCTGCGTCCCGCGCCTTCTCGTCGTTCACCTTGAAGGAAATGGATGGAAACCCGAACACGTCCGCGGGCTCCAACTTCGGCTGTTCCGCCTTTGACCTACCCGATTTCTGCCGAAAGCTGAAACTAATGGCATCGGACGGCAGGCGCGGCAAAGCCCCTGAGATGGTGGAACTCTGCGCTACCGGATCCTTACCCGCCTCTAACTTATAGAACACGTCAGCGCCTGCCAATCGGAACTCCACGTTTTCGTCGATGCGGACACGCAGGTCCAAGCTGCCATAAGGCCGGTTCGCGTCAAAGTCTTTCGTCTGGGCAAGTGCAATCTTCTTGAAGTCGCCGCCGGGTGCCGGTTCGGCGCGTGGTTTCATCAGGTTGATCATGGCATCGCTGGCCCCAGCCTGCCGCATGGCAGCCAGTTGCTCCACAGTGATCACTTCTTCCGCCAGTCCTCGCTTCGCGATCTCTTTAATCACATCGCGCGAACGGACCTTCTCACCCAACCACTTCAGCGCCAACTCAGCTGAAATTGGCCCTTCCCACCTCTCCTTACAGGGGATGCATGCGTCAGCCAGGGCATTAATCACGCTTAAGGTGTTCGCCTCCGTGCGGCCGCCTTCGGCTGCGGCCAGAATCAACTCGGTCTTCATGTCCGCATCCAGGAAGAAGTCCACACCTTCCTGCTTCACGCGAGTAAGCACTTCCGGGGTGGGGACCACATCCTCGCCTACAGCGAGCACTTTCTTCAGCGTCTCAAGGTTCATGGGCGCAGGGGCTTGGGCGCCCGCAGGAGCCCCGCCGCTGAGGAGCACCAAAGCACACACACACATCCAGTGACTTAATGCCGAACGAAACATATCAATTCCTGCCTGCACTTCGGATTCTACAACCATCGGCGCGATTCGTTAGCGCTGGCTGCTCTTTTTCGCCAGTTCTACGATCTTCACGACCGCTTCACGAGGACGATTTCCCCGGGCTCCAGCAGCCAGAATCGCATTCTGGGCATCGGGAGTAACCGCGAAAGCAACACCGTTTAGACCAACGCGCACCATCAAGTTGTCCATCTTCACTACGTCCTCACCAGATTCCAAGGCTCTGATGAGAGAATCCAAGGTCCACGCATTCGGCTTTGCCGATCCAGGCTGCGGTTGTTGAGGCGTTGCCGCCCTGGGCATCACCGTCACCGTGACATCGCGTTGCTGGCGGCCGCCGTAGCCCCGTGCGATCAACGTGTACTTTGTGGTTTCTGCAGGAGTTACCGTCCGCTGGCCCGAACCAGGCCCCCGGGCAAGCCCCGGATTGATCTGAACATAGTTGGTGTTCGAAGTGCTCCATTGCAAAGTGGCTGACTCGCCCTGATTAATGGTCACGGGTTCCGCGCCAAAGCTGGCAATCTGCGGCGGCGGGGAAGCGGGGGCCTGCTGGCCGGGCGTAACCTCAGGCTCGGCTGGGGTGTCCTCGGGCGCAGTCTCTGGCTCCGGCTCAGGCTGTTGCTGCACCGGCTGCTCTGCCACAGGCGGCGGCGTCACCTCAGCAACGGTCTCGGGTTCACCGGGTGATCGCATCAACATTACGCCCACGATCGTGGCAACCAGCAGCAAAACGACGACAATCACCCCCACTAGAATCAGCGGTGACTTCGAAGGCGCTTTCGCTCCACCGGCCTTCACTGGAGCAGCCTTTGGCGCGGACGGCCCAGCCTTCGTAGGTACTTTGCCCCCCACTCCTTTGGGCGGTTCGGGTACGGGCGGCAGTGGCGCTGGCGGAACAGGGGCCGGTGCTGAAGGTGCTGCCTTGGCTCCGGTCCCGGCAGGCACTCCCGCTACAGGAGTATGCATGTCATTCGGGAAAGGAGACGGCGGCGCTCCGGGAGGCGGGGGAAGTGGTCCTGCAACTCCCACCCCGGACGCAGGCGTTGGGACGCCACCAAACGGCGGACCTCCGCCTGGTGGCACGAATCCTCCCGAATCGGGCCGAATCGGTGCTCCCGTACCTCTGCCTGTGTCAAACGGCATTGGCGTCGCGGACGACGGCGGCAGTGGCGGAGGAGGCATCCCCGGCGTTGCTGGCGGCGGAGGCGGCAGGTGAATGCCAGATCCTGGAGTTGTCGGCCTCAGCCCTACCGGCGGTACCGGCGAGGGGATGGGTGTTCCCATTCCCGTGCGGGTCGAGGGTGACCCGGTGCTGCCAGTGCGCATCCCGCTCTCGACAGAGAACACGACCGGCAGAATCCCGCTGATGCTCCTCAGTTCGTTGATGAAGCCGTTACAGCTTGGAAAGCGATGATCCGGGTCCTTTGACAGTGCCCGCTTCAGTGCGGCTTCCACGCCTTCGCTCAATTCCGGGTTGTCTCGCCTGGGCTGAGGCTCTTCATGCAGAATCTTGTACATCAGGCCGTGGATGGAGTCGGCCGTAAAGGGCTTCTTGCCACCCGTGAAGATCTCGTAGACCATCACTCCCAGCGAATACTGATCACTACGCCCGTCGATCGCTCGCCCGTGAAACTGCTCCGGGGACATGTAATGCGGCGTCCCCAATGCCATCCCGGCGCGCGTCACATTTTGACTGGAGATCTTCGCCACGCCAAAATCCGCGATCTTGGCTACGCCATCGGCCCTTACAATGATGTTGCCCGGCTTGATGTCGCGATGCACCACACCACGGCTGTGCGCATAATCCAGCGCCCCGGCTGTTTGATCGAACACGCTCAGTAGCAGCTCCATCGTTGGGCGCGGTTCCTTACCCAGCAATTCGCCAAGATTGTAACCGTCCACGAACTCCATTGCGATGTAGGTGAGCCCGTCCTGCTCGCCAATCTGGTACACCGTAACGATGTTCGGATGCGACAAAATGCCTGCGGATTTTGCCTCACGAAACAAGCGCTCCTTCAGGAACTGACGCTCGTTCGGGTCCTCTATCTCGTTTAGATGGATTGTCTTAAGAGCGACATCGCGGCCAATTAGGGTGTCGGTGGCACGGTAAACCACACCCATGCCGCCCTTGCCAATTTTGGCAGTGATCTCATAGTGCCCAAGTTTTTCGCCAATCATCGTCCCGCGCCGCTCCCTGGCTGCGAACCGCCGGCTCCGCAGCCTCCCGTAATCATATCAGCGTAGAGACACTTCGTCCGGGGCTCAATTTTCCCACTTGTCCCCGTTCGCACGCGACACTTTGCCGGAATTCTATTGTGCATCGTGCACGCTGGGATTACTAGTACCCACGCAAAAATCCTGCTGCATCGGTCCCACATGAAACATCCTCTCAAGTGCACTGAAAGTAAAGCCCTTGCGGCGACTTGGCCCGGTGGCTTTCTTTCCGGTCCTTTCCACCCCTGCACCACGCTTCGACACTGGGTCTCGCGCGTGCCGGAAACTCGTTTGTCTTAAACCAGTTAACCTCTTTGGCGATGCTACACTGAAAAAGATGTCTTACGATCTCATCATCATCGGTAGCGGTCCGGCCGGATATCCGGCGGCCGTGCGCGCTGGCCAGTACGGCCTGAAGACCGCCATCATCGAAAAGAACCCTAAGCTTGGCGGCACCTGTCTTCACGTGGGCTGCATTCCCACCAAAGCCATGCTTCACTCGGCGGAAGTCTGGAATTATTTCCGCCATGCCGGCGACCACGGCATTATCGTCGACAACCCTAAACTCGATTTTTCTAAGGTTATCGACATCAAGAATGATGTCGTTGCGAAAAATGCCAAGGGCGTTGAGTTCCTGATGAAGAAGAATAAGGCCGATGTCATTCGTGGATTCGGCCGATTGCTGGGCAAGGGCAAGGTGGAAGTAACTGCCGAGGACGGCAGCAAACGTACCCTTGAAGCACCGCACATCGTGCTTGCTACCGGTTCGGAAGCACGCATGATTCCGGGTCTTGAGCCTGACCCCGAAAAAATCCTCACCAATGTGGAGATCCTCAACCTTCGCACCGTTCCAAAGTCTCTGGCGATTATCGGCTCGGGCGCTGTGGGTATGGAATTTGCGTCCATGTTCAACCGCTTCGGCAGCGAGGTGGCAGTGTTTGAGATGCTGCCCCGCATCGTCGCGAAGGAAGACGAGGACGTTTCAAAGGAAATGACCCGTATCTTCAAAAAGCAGGGCATTCGCATCGAAACCAGCGCCAAGGTCTCAGGCATTGAGCGCACAAAGGGCGGTGTGAAGTTCAGCGTGGAGTACGCTGACGGCAAGAAAGAAACGTTGGAGTTCGAAAAGCTCCTGGTGGCCGTTGGACGCAAGCCGAACACTGAGCACGTTGGACTGGAGAACACCAAGGCTGAGCTTGACCGTGGCTTCATCAAGGTGAACGGCTTTATGCAGACAGCAGAGCCGGGCTTGTATGCGATCGGCGACATCCTGGCCGGATACCCCCAGCTAGCTCACGCGGGAACCATGGAGGCAGTGGTGGCTTTGGGTCATATCGCCGGCAAACCCGTGAAGCCTATCTCACCTGAACGCATCCCCAACGCCACCTACACCGAACCAGGCATCGGTAGCGTAGGCCTTACTGAGGCTGACGCGCGTTCCCGCGGATACGACGTGAAGGTGGGCAAGTTCCCCTTCGTCGCTAATAGCAAAGCCAAGATCCTCGGGCAGCCGGATGGCTTCGTCAAGGTGGTTACAGACGGCAAGTACGGCGAAATCCTCGGCGTCCACATCCTCGGCCCTCACGCCTACGAACTGATTGGCGAGGCCGTCACGGCCATGGAAGCTGAGGCCACGGTGGAAACGATGATCGAAACGGTCCACGCCCACCCCACGCTTTACGAAGCAATTGGTGAGGCCTTCCACGCGGTCCACGGCATGCCCATCAATGCGTAAGCTTCGCATCCTCGATCTCGGCCGGATGGACTGGCAAGAGGCCTTCCACCTGCAGGAAATCTATGCCGATGAGAGGAAACAGGGGCAAGAGAGCGATATCCTATTGTTGGTTGAACACCCACATGTGGTTACGATGGGCCGGAATGGAAACTACAGTAACCTTCTGGCCAGTCCGGAAGTGTTGCGCCATAGCGGCATCTCGTTCTACGAAACCAACCGGGGCGGTGACGTCACATATCATGGGCCCGGACAAATTGTGGGTTATCCGATCTTTGATCTGCGCGAGTGGAAGCGCGATGTAGGCGCATTTGTTCGCGCGGTGGAAGAAGTCCTGATCCGCACGGTTGCCTCGTTTGGCATCCACGCGGTAAGGATCAGTGGCAAGACCGGGGTGTGGGTAGACGGTGCCAAAGTGGCCGCCATCGGCATCCACCTAAGCCGCTGGGTAAGTTCGCATGGCTTTGCATTGAATCACGAGACTAGCCTGCAACACTTCGGCTACATCGTACCTTGCGGCCTGCCAGATCCAGTGTGTTCTCTGGAAAGCCTGGGCCACCGTCTCTCGCGCCAAGCCGTGTGCGACGAGATTGTCCGGCGCTTTGTGGAAGTGTTTGAGTTTCAAGCCGTGGAGACGATCCAATCCCCGGCACCATCGGTAAGCTGCGCTGGCAGCCAAGCTTGAAGAAGAGGGAGACGCCAAGATGACCGACGTCCTGATGCCCCAGATGGGCGAAAGCATTGTGGAGGGAACGCTTACTCGCTGGCTGAAAAAGCCCGGTGACTCAGTGAAGCGCGACGAACCGCTCTTTGAGATTTCCACCGACAAAGTGGATACGGAGATCCCCTCCCCCGCCGAAGGCGTGCTGAAGGAAATCCTGGTGGAAACCGGCGCCACGGTGCAGATCAATACCGTGGTGGCTCGTATCGAGGATGGGTCCGCTGGCGCAGCAGCCGCGGTCGAAGTACCGAAAGAGGCACCGAAGGCCGACGCGCCAAAAGCGGAACCTGCCCCTGTGGCCGCGCCGGCTCCGGCAGCCACCGCTGAGCCTGCAGCTTCCTCTACGGAGGATTCCGGCCCAATTTCCCCGCTGGTCCGCCGCATGGCCAGGGAACACAACCTCGACCTGACCAAGATCCAGGGAAGCGGCGCAGGCGGGCGGATCACCAAGGCGGACGTCGAAGCCTACCTGGCAAGCCAGGGTACATCACCAGCAGCCCCGGCACCAGCAGCCCCAGTTTCCCCGGCGCCAAGCCCGGCAGCCCCCGCTTCCCCAGCTCCGAAGCCCGCCACCCAGGACATGGCTCCCGTGGCCCCCGCCGAAGCCCCCCGCGTTCGAGTGGAGCCCATGAGCATTATGCGGCAGAAGATCGCGGAGCACATGGTGATGTCCAAGCAGACTTCCGCCCATGTCACCACAGTCCACAAGGTGGACATGACCAAGATCGCGAAGCTCCGCAACGCTCGCAAGAACCTGGTGAAGGAACGCTACGGCTTCTCCCTCACCTTCCTGCCCTTCATCACGCGTGCCGCTGCCGAAGCGCTTCGCGCCTTCCCCATTGTCAACAGTTCCATTCAGGGGTCGAACGTTCTCTATCACAACGAGGTGAACATTGGCATCGCTGTGGCACTGGAGAATGGCCTTATCGTCCCGGTGATCAAGCACGCTGACGAAAAGAATGTCATCGGCCTCCAGCGCGCCATTGCGGATTTAGCCAACCGCGCCCGCTCAAAGCAACTGAAGCCAGACGAAGTACAGGGCGGGACCTTCTCTCTCACGAACTTCGGCAGCTTCGGCAGCCTCTTCGCCACGCCAGTCATCAACCAGCCCCAGATTGCCATATTGGGTATCGGGGCGGTGAATAAGGAAGTGGTAGTTGTGGACGACGCCATCGCCATCCGCGACATGGCCTACCTCGCCCTTACCTTTGACCATCGCCTCATTGACGGCGCACTGGCTGACCAGTTCTGCCTTCGCATCAAGAGCGTACTGGAGAACTGGAGCGACGACGTCCTCTAAACGCCGTCCATCTTGCGTTCATGCTAATCGGCCCGGGCTTCTGTCCCGGGCCGCTTCATTTCTAGGCCTTGCGGTGTTGTCCACCCGCCTTGCCCGGTTCCGAAGCTTCTTCCACAAACACCAACCGGGCTGTCCTCTGCCGCATCAGCCGCGCGCGTTCCACCGGCGTCAGATGGCGCGGGATCACCACCATTACGCTCCCGTCCGGTAGCAGAACCGTTTGCGCCTTGGTTGCCTCCGAACGCGCCATGGAGGAAGGTGGATCCGCCACTTCCGCCCCTGGGGAAACCGCCTCGCGCTCCTGCTGCGCCGTCACTCCAGCAGCCGACATGTCTTGAGCAACCTCTAGTTGCAGACCGCTCGTGGAGGGCAGCGCCCATCCTACTCTCGCCACGGAAATCGTGCCCGCCCCACTCGCTGCCGCCATCGACAGCGCTGGGCGCTCCGCCATCACATGCGATGCCGCGTTGGGAGTCTGCACCGGGAATGCGTGGTCAGTCTTCAGCCAGCTCAGCCGCTTTCGGCTCCAGCGAGCCACCATGTAACGCCGTAACGCACGCGCCGTCGCTACGCAATTTAATATGGCACTCAGCACCATCCGAGGCGCAACTCCGCAGGCGAAACGCCACCCGTAGATGCGGGCCACCAGCATGGTCCGGATCGCCAGCCGTTCCACACTGAAGACGGTGCAGGCCACGAACAATACATTCGCGCCGGGAACGGACCCCGCCAGCCAAAGCCAGCGCCCCAGTCCTGTTGCCTCAGGCGCCACCATCGCTACCACGCTCAGCCCAAGAAGCCCTATCGCCAGAGCGTTCAGGAAGTTCCCCAGAATCCCCTTCCGGTCGCGCCAGAACCAGTAACTCAGGCTGCCCTGAAGCGGCCAGCCGTTTCTCTCCCAGGATTGCAGGCACTGTCCGCTAATCCACCGCGTGCGCTGCTTCACAGCGTCACCGAATCTGCGTGGGAAGAACTCGCGGGTTGCCAGGATCTGCCCATACTCCCAAGTCAACGGCAGCAGAATCTGTTTACAGCCCAGACGGTGTAATTTCAGACCGATCTCATAGTCTTCGGTAAGGCTTTCCCCATCCAGGAGGCAACCTTCCTGCTGGGCTGCCAGTGCATCCAGGCAGTCCCGGCGGAATGCCGTCCCCACGCCATTTGACGGAAGAAACCCTCCTTCGGCGTGCCTCACCGCCAGGTCACGCTGGAAGAACTCCGCAAACTCATCGCAGTAAACCCCATGCGCCCACTCCGCCGTCGAGGTGGCGAACGGAAGCACAGGCACCTGCACCATTCCGTGGGTTGCAGCGTACCAGTTCACTAGCCGCAACGAGGCCGGGTGCAGAAGGTCCTCCGCGTCATGCAGCATCAACACCGGAAACTGCGCTCCGTGCTTCGTTTCGAAGCGCGCCAACTCCTGGAACACGTGATTCAAGCAGTCGGCCTTTGACGTCGGCCCCGGCCTCCGGTTCACCACCACGTGCACCCGCGGGTGCTTCGATTTCAATCGTTCCACGGCCTCCAGAGTCTCTCCGTCGTTGGGATACACACCCAGGAAGAAGTCATAGTTCCGGTAGTCCACTTGCCGTAGGTTAGTCTCTACCATGGCCTCAATCACTGTAGCTTCCCGCCACAGCGGCACAAGAACCGCGATCCTCTGCTCCGGCGTCCGCTTCAATCGCTCCATTCCCGGCAGGCGCAGCCGCCCCCCTCGCCAGCGCTCGCGCACCCACGTCGTCATCATGCGCGCATCCATGCCCAACTCGTCCAGCCCATTGATCGTGAAGTAGATCAACAGGTAAAACAACAGCACTTGCAGGAGATCACTCATATCCACGGAGGCTGGTGCCGTTGCACGTACCACCTCACCGGATATAGTCCCCATACCCGGGCAAGTTTCTCACTTTGCCCTGTCTTTTCCCTGCTCTGTTCCACAATGGAACGCCACGAGTTCATCACCCATCCACGTCCCGCCCACCAGATTCCCCGTCGACTGAAGAAATGCAGCATCCTGGTAGAAGACTCATGCGTTACTCCCGCCGCCAGTGGCTGCAACAATCCGTGTTCGGCACAGCCGCCGCCTCGCTCACCCCATCCGTGCTGGCGCAGTCGCCCAGTCTACGCTTCTGCATTATGGGAGACCGCACGGGCGGTGCTCAGGCCGGTATTTATGAGCGCACGCTCGACCTCATCGTCGCGGAGCACCCCGCCTTCGTGATCAACGTAGGCGATAGCATCGAAGGCCTCCGGGACTTCTGGGCGGATATTGAGTGGGTAGACATGAAGAAACTCTGGCGGCGCTACGGTTCAACGCCGCACTACTGTACTCCAGGCAATCACGACATCTGGTCTGGCAACGCGGAGCGCCTGTACACCAAGTTCACCGGTCACCCACCGCAGTATTCGTTCACGCAGGGGCCTTGTCACATCACCGTCCTGGATAACAGCCGCTCCAACACACTCGACGAAGCGCAAGTAGACTTCCTCCGCCACGACCTGCGGCAACACAGGGACGCACCCCTCAAGCTGGTCTTCGTGCATAAGCCCTTTTGGATCCCCTTTCTGATGCTGAAGAGTGGAGAGTTCAGCCTTCACAAGACCTGCGTCGAGTTCGGTGTCCAATGGGTATTCAGCGGGCACCTCCATCATCTCTGGCACCTCCGGAAGGACGGGGTGGAATACGTCTCCATGGGAAGCAGCGGCGGGAGCATGGAACGCGGAAAAAGCCGAGGCGAGGGCTTTGAGCACGGCTGGTTCTATCAATACGGGGTTGCAGACGTGCAGGACTCGCGTCTCTCGCTACGCATCAAGGAGCTTCCAGCCCCCCACGGCGAAGGACGTGAAATCCCTATCAGCGAGTGGTGGGAAAACCGCCCGATGGCGGCGCTACGGCAGGCTCTTCTACCGACGAATTCACATTCCCAGGCAGCGCTCAGCGTGCTCCGCTAGGTTCGGCCTCCAGCCTCGCCAGGATTCCCAGCACCAGGCGTCCTACAGTGGCAAGGCTCTCGGCGGAGAGCTTATCGAGCGAGTCCTCTTCGGTGTGCCAGTACCGGTTCCCCGGGCCGTAGTCAAAATCAATCAGGTTCAGCGACGGCACTCCTCGCTGCACGAAGGGCAGATGGTCATCCTCAATGGCCAGGCTCTCTGTCATCAGCAGCCCGGGCTTCCCCATGGCGCGGGCAACATCCCGCGCATACTGACGGAGTGCGCGGTCGGAATAGTACTCGTCTAGTAACTGCAGATTCCTGTCGCCCACCATGTCCACATTAATCAGCGCCCGCACCGTGGCCAGTTCACCGCTGGCATGCAAGACTCGCGCCAGATGACGGCTGCCGTAGAGGCTATCGGTGTCGGACCAGGTTCCAATGGCCTCCTCGCCATCGAAAAATACGATCCAGACTTCCAGCCTGGGGCGGCGCGCCGCCAGCACACGCGCCAGTTCCAGCAACAGCGCCGTGGACGAGCCACCATCGTTGGCTCCCACGAAATTTCGATCCAGGAAGCGCTTCGTGTCGAAGTGGCCGCTGATGAGAACGCGCTTCCCACGTCCCGTGGCGTTTCCAGGAATCTTCACCAACAGGTTGGACATGGGCAGCTCACCGCCAGGCGTCAACGCGCGGAAGGCCTGGCGCTCCGCCTTCAATCCCACCGCAGCTACCTGCTGTTCAATGTACTTCCGGGCCTGCTCCAGTTGTCTCGATCCGGCAGCGCGAGGACCAAGCGCCACCAACCGCTCAACATGCCGCAGCGCCCGCCCCCCATCCACCGTAGCCATCTGCGCGGGAGCGCCCAGAGTGCAAAGATACAGCAGGGCCATCCACAACAGGACTAGCCTCAGTGGAACGGTACAGACAGACGGGCGTATCCAGCGCGCCCGTGGCATCAAGGTTTGCGCTCCGCTTCTACCATCAGCACGGAACCCGCCTGACACAGACTTTCCAGCAACGCCAGGGGCAGCAGCATCCCCACTGCGGCCACATAGATCGCAGGCGCCCACTGGCCACCGCGGGTTTTCCCCTCCGCGCAGGTCACTCCGCGATGCAATCCGGGAAACAGGCTACTTACCCACACCAGCGCATTCAACAAGGGGAAATGATGCGATCGCCGCGTCACCCGCAGCCCGCACAACTCCAACAACACCTCCAGATCCTCCGCACGATAGGCATATGCAGCGCTTTCCGCATCCAGCCCCACCCAGCGCGAACCGCAAACCAGAAAGCCCCAGCTTGAGCAGTCAAACACCTGTAATACCACGCTGCCACCGGGGCGCATGCGGCGTACCGCCTGGGTTAGCCACGCTGCCGGGTCCGCCTCCCCAGCAAGTCCATCCAGCCGCACCATGCAATCGCACGCATTCGCCCGCAAAGGAACCGCATCCGGCCTGGCTACCACTGCCGGAACCCCTTCGCGATGCAGCGCAGTTTGGGCGTCTCGAAGGCTGGGTGTAATCACCACGTTGTCGGTCTTGCATTGTGCGAGGGCACGACAGGACGAACCGTCCGCAGCACCCACCTGGATTAGCAGATCGCGCTGCCCATTACGCGCCGGCCGGGACCCGACAAATGCCAGAACCGCGGCACGCGCCCACTGCTTCACGGTCTCCAGCATGCGTTCGGGAAACGTCCTGGAGGAATGCCACCCAAACAAGAACTGATGAAACGCGCTCTGCTCCGGACACGGAGCATCCGCTAGAAAGCGCAGCAAGGCGCAACGAGAGCAACTTACCAAAGTTCGCGGTCCGAACGTGGTTTCCACGGACACCAGTGAGCCAAAGGCCGCCGATCCACAGGCTGGGCAGGGATGGCTCACGACATCGGCTTCCGCCGTGTTCGCATCGGCCAGCATCGCGCCGGAAGCCTCCGCTACAGCCTTCCCGGTTGTTGCCCCGTACTTCAACGAGATACCGTCCTCCCGCCGTGGTGCCTGAGATTCACCCTCCAATTATCGCCCAGTGGCAGGTCCACTGTTTCAACCCTGCTAACCAGCAGAGGTATCGCTGCCCACTGCCCAAGAAAAAGCCCCAGCCTTCCGGCCAGGGCTTTTCGGTAAAGGCACTTGTGAATCCAGCAGTCTCGCTCTGTGATGGTTACTAGAAGCTGACTACTTCACTGAGGCCACATTGGTCTTGTCCACAAGTAGTGTTCCCGTATCGATGAACACCGGATACGGCGATTTTGGATCCAAGGCGTGCTTGCCGTTCAACTGCTCCGGCTTCTGCAGCACTATCTCACCAAGCGCCCGCATGCCGTAATAGCCCATCGTGTAGGGCTTCTGCATGATGGTAGCCGCAATCTTGCCCTTCTCGATCCACTCCACCGTGTTGGGCGCGGAATCCATGGCAATCACCACCTTGCCGTCCACCTTACCGCGATCCAGAACTTCGGCGATCTCAGCTCCTGCCAGCGCTTCGAGTGCTACAAACGCATCCACCGGCGTCGCTCCGTCCAAGAGTTCTTTGGTCTTGTCGAAGGCCGTGGCAGCGTTGCCCTTCATATCCACCACATCCACCACCTTGATGCCTGGAAAGGCCTCAATCGCCGCCCGATAACCACTCAGCCGCTCAGCAAGGTTCTGTTGGCCCTCAATGGTAAAGAAGGCAACGTTTCCCTTGCCGTTCAGCAGTTTACCTAGCAAGCGTCCACCCATCTGGCCTGCCTGGAAGTTATTGGTCCCGACAAAAAACAGGCGCTGGCTATCGGGAACATCCGCGTCCAGCGTCACCACCGGTATGCCTGCGGCGACTGCGGCGTCAATCTCAGGCTTCATCACTTCGGCGTTGCCGGCAGACACCAGAATGCCAGCAGGCTTAGCGGCTACGATCCGGCGGAACTCGTCGCGCTGTGCGTTTGCGTCGTAGGTATCTGGGCCCACGATGTCTGCCTGCACGTGCAATTCCCGCGCAGCACGGCCCAAGCCGGCCGCGGCTTCCTGCCAGTAGGCAATCTTCGTGTTTGTAGCTACCAGGTAGTACTTCTCGGCCGAGGAATGCCGTACCTCACTGCCGCAGCCCACAAGCAACAGGGCGGCCAGCGATAGCAATGCCATGGTTCGTCTCATGTGAATGACTCCGTCTCTGTCTGAATGGTCGAAAAATGCGCGCCTGACGGGGCCAGAAGACCCACAATCTGCAGGAACGCGACCTTATGAATTTGCTTGCAGTGTACGCCCCCAAGCCGCCGCACGCAAGCTAATTCCGTGTCTGCGGAAAGGAAACGAAGCCTTCGCTACGCTGCCCACAGCAGCTAAGCCCTGTACAGCACTAATCCAGAGCAGCAAGTTCCCCGGGAACGATCTGCCGTGTACGCGGCAAGTGGCCACGCACACTCAGGTACCCTACCAGGCTCACCAAACCTACAAATACCACCAACTTCAGAATGTCCGTAGTGCGGTTCAGCGGTAGCGTGAGGTAGAGAAGCCACACCACCGGCTGCGTGATGCACATCGCCCACACGGTGCCATAGAAGTAGCGCCGCTCGTGACCCTCACCGGATGTAGACGGCTTCACCCGCGGCAGTTTACCCATGGCACCCAGAATCCAGATGGGAATCACCAATGGGAAGTAGGCGTACTGATAAATCTGCTTGAGCATCCAGGTCCCCGTGGTCACGGCCACAATCAGCCCGGTAAGGTTCAGCACGCCGTACGAAATCGCCGCGCCCCATGCGAAGGTATAGCAGACCCGCCGGTACACAGGATTGGGCCTATCTTCCGTGAAGCGGATGATATAGGGGGCTGGTTCACAACCAGGCAGTTTCCCGCGAAGCCCCGCAATTCCCGTGCCTACCATCACCGCCAGAAGCCACCACGTCATGGAGCTGCCAAACCCGTTGGCGAACAGCTCAAAGGTCAGCGGGCCGGGAATGAGAAAGAACACAAAGACCCAGATTGGCCAGTGGTTTACCCGGTAGTAGCCTTTGTTCCGAGTACGGATCTTCCGCTCAGTGTCCAATTGGATCTTCACAAAGGATTTCTGCGGCGTGTCGGTGCTCATGACGAACCTAACAGTGTGCCACATGCCGGGGCAGCTGCGGATCTGCATGCGCGCCTAATGCAGGGGCCCACCTCTTGCACCTGTTGTCCATCAGGGCATCGCCGCGTTGCAGCACCGGCATACCGTCCCTGATAATGAGGCCTATGCTGCTTCGGATGCTGTTGTTGCTTTGCTGTCTTGCAGCCCTCGCCGGGGCGCAGGTGGCGGATCTGGTGGTCACGGGCGCAAGGATCTACACGGTGAACCCTGCCCAGCCCACCGCCTCGTCCATCGCCATCAAGGGCGATCGGATCCTCGCCGTGGGCGACAATCTTCAGGCAAATATCGGCCCCTCCACGAGGATTGTGGACGTTGCGGGAGCAGCCGTAATTCCCGGGTTGATTGACTCACACGTTCACCTGACCGGGCTAGGCCAGGCACTTGAGATTCTTGACCTCCGCGAGGCATCCAGCATCGAGGACATCACCCGCCAGGTGCGTGCCGCCGCCGCTGCGGCCAAGCCCGGGGAGTGGATCCGCGGCCGTGGGTGGGACCAGACCCGCTGGCCAGGCAAGGAGTTCCCGGATCGCAACTACCTTACCGAGGCCGCGCCCAACAACCCCGTCTATCTCACCCGCGTCGACGGTCACGCCGCCTGGGTAAACGGCAAGGCCCTTACCTTGGCCGCCGTGGATGGCTCTACCCCGCATCCTCAGGGCGGCCGCATCATCCGCAACCCCGCTGGCGAGAACACCGGCATTCTGATTGACCGCGCGATGGGGCTGGTCTCACGCCATATCCCAGACTCAACACCGCAACAGCTGGAGCGTCGCCTGAAGCTTGCCGCTGAGGAGTGCGCCCGCCTCGGCCTCACCAGCGTTCACGATGCCGGAGTGGGCCGCGCTTCGATCGAGGCCTACAAGGCACTTGCCGCCCGGAACGAGCTTCCCATTCGCAGCTACATCATGATTGGCGGCGAAGGCGACCTTTGGCGCGAGTATCTTGCCAAAGGGCCGGAAATCAACGACCGCATCACGGTTCGCGCCATCAAGCTGGTAGCCGACGGGGCGCTAGGTTCCCGTGGAGCTGCTCTGATTGAAGCGTACGCCGACGACACCGGGAATCGAGGCCTTGTCATTCTGCAGAAGGAAGACGTGTTGCGGGTGTCCAAGCAGGCAGCCGAGAAGGGCTTTCAGGTGGCCACCCACGCCATCGGCGACCTCGCCAACCGCCTGGCATTGCAGGCCTACGGAGAAGCCCTCGTTGGCCTGAACGACAAGCGTTTCCGGATTGAACATGCCCAGATTGTTCACCCCGATGACTTCCCCCTCTTCAAACAGTTCTCAGTGATCGCTTCGGTTCAGGCCACCCATGCCACGAGTGACATGCGCTGGGCCGAGGACCGCATCGGACCCCAGCGAGCCCTCGGCAGCTATGCTTGGCGCACCTTCCTCGATACCGGCGTCCGCATCGCCAATGGTAGTGACTTCCCAGTGGAGCATCCCAATCCCATGCTGGGCTTCTTCGCCGCCATCACTCGCCAGGATGGCAAAGGCTGGCCCAAAGCCGGGTGGTACCCCAACCAGCGACTCACCCGCGAGGAAGCACTCAAGAGTTGGACCCTCGATGGCGCTTACGCCGCCTTTGAAGAGCAGCACAAAGGCTCCCTAGAGCCCGGAAAGCTCGCTGACTTCCTCGTGCTTTCGCGGAACATCATGGAGGTGGATCCCCAGGAGATCCTTGCCACCACCATCCGCATGACCTTTGTAGGTGGCAAACTCGTGTACCAGGCCCCTGGTGAGGCCGTACCCGCGCCGTAGCCAGAACTGCCCGCCGAATCCGACATTGCAGTATGAAATCCGCCTGTTGCGATACAATTGAGGCTGAATTCTTACCCTGTTCGTTGGGTGATCTGTGAGACTTGGATGACCGTTTGTTCTTTTCGCCCCCGTGCGGACCGCGGTAATGCGCTACCTTTCGCTTCTCTGCTTGCCATCAGCCTGCTGTTGATGATGCTGACTGCGACCATCGCCGCGCAGGCCCCGCGAACACCAGCGACGGCCGCAGCCGAATTAGAATCCACCGCCCCTGCCGCTGGCAAGGAATCGGAAAGTAGCGAGGATGCCGAAACGGATACTGCATCGCCAGACCCCGCAAAGCCCTCCGCCGAACCTGCCGCCGCCAGCGCCCAGCGCACCAATCTCAACCTGCTGGGCCAAGTGAATAGCGCCAAGGGGGAATCGCGCCGCAATGAGAACGTCCAGATTGACCTGATTGACAACAACGTGCTGAAGGAGATGAACCAGCGCCTGGGGGTGACGGCCACCATCGTTCCTCGCTTCCCTGCCAACCAGGAATTCTTCGGTGCGGAGTTCGGCGGCAGCCCGAAAGGGCAAATCCATGCCCGGCCCACGAACGCTCAACCCGTCCGAGGCAACGTATACTTCGCTCACGACAACAGCGATCTGCGCGCGCGTGCCTTCTTTCAGGTGGGCGACGTCCAGCCGGCGCGCGATAACAGCTACGGCTTTAACGTCGTCGTGCCGCTATGGAAAAAAGCCTTTGTAACGCTAGACGGCAGCCAACAGAAACTGCGCGGCCAAGTAAACGGCAACGTCCTCATCCCTCTTCCCGAAGAGCGTACTCCGCTTACACGCGACCCCGCCGTTGGCACTCGGGTGGCGCAGATGCTCTCGAAATACCCGAATCTGCTGCCCAACCGCACTGACATTAACCCGCGCATGCTAAATGCCAACGCTCCCCAGAACATCAACAACGACAACCTCAGCGCGACACTTGAGCAGGCTTTAGGCGCCCGGGACATCCTCATCGCCCGCTATCGAATCCTGCTGCAAGACGTGCAGGCCTTCCAACTGGTGAGCGGACAAAACCCCAACACGGCCACGAAATCTCACGATGCGCGTATCAGCTGGCTTCGCACGGTGTCCCCCAATACGATCCTCGAGAACAGCATCCGCTTTGACCGCGCAGGCAGCCTACTCACCCCCGACGAGTCCCATTTCGGGCCACGCATCTCAGCAGCCAATGTGGTGAATGAACTTGGTCCCGGCTCCAATATCCCTATTGACCGCGCCCTCAACAACTTCCACTACGCCTCGCAAGTGCGTCAAACCCGCGGGCGTCACAACTGGTATGCTGGCGGCTCGCTGGTTCGTCAGCAGCTTAATGGCACCGAAAGCGACGCCCTTCGCGGCAGCTTCGTCTTTAACGCAGATTTTGGCCGCACCGTCATCGAGAATCTTCGCTTGGGTACTGCGTCAAACTACACGCTGCAGGTGGGCAACGCCACCCGCGGCTTCCGCAACTCCCTGGGGCAGTTGTTTGTGGGGGATGTTTTCCGTGCTAGTTCCGCGCTCACCCTTGATTTTGGCCTTCGCTTCGCACCGGTCACCGCACCCTTTGAGGTGAACGGATTTGACCAGATCCCATTCGACAGCGACTGGAACAATATTGCCCCACGCTTCGGTTTCGCCTATGCCCTTCCCCGGCATTGGGGCGTCGTGCGCGGCGCGTATGGCTTGCAGTTTGGCGAACTCTTTCCTGCCACTTACGGCCAAACCCGTTTCAATCCCCCAGCCAGCCTGAAGGTGAGAACTCTCGCCCCCGACTTCCTTAACCCACTCGGCGATTTTGATCCTACCCGGCTTGACCCCAATGCCCGCGCCGAGGTCTATTTTCTGGACCCTAACCTCGCCACACCCTACTCGCACCAGTACAACTTCAGTTGGGAGCACAGCCTGCCCGCGAATGCGCTACTGCGCCTGGGCTATGTAGGCAGCCGTTCGCACAAACTGCTGAGCACGTGGTATCTCAACCGCGGCGAACCGGTAGATGGCATCCCGCAAAACACCGCAACCACAAACCTCCGCCGGGCTGACCAACGCTATTACGATTTGCGATATCCCACCAATGCGTCCCGTGGCTACTATGATGCCGTCCGGGCGACAGTGCTTATTCCCGACTGGCAGGGCCTTTCGTTTGAGGGAGGCTACTGGTTCAGCAAGGCGATTGACCTGGGCGGCAACTACACCAACACCGGTGCGGGCCGGGATGGACTGGATTCCCGGGGCCAGTCTGAGTTTGACGTCCAGGGAGACTTACGATCGTTGAGCGACTTCCATCAGCCGCATGCCTGGCTGCTGCGCGGCAACTACCGCACCCCCAACTCGCTTCCGCTGGGAGACTTGGGGCGAAGTCTCTTGGGCGGCTGGCAGCTTGGCTCAGTAGCCCTATGGAAGAGCGGAACTCCGTTCACGCTCTTTTCCGGCTCTGATGGTCCGGGATATGGCAATGTCGACGGCTCATTCAACGACCGGCCAAACGTGCTAGATCCCTCGGTTCTGGGCCGTGCAGTCGATCATCCTGACCGTTCCGCCGCGCTACTGCCCCGGGAGGCCTTCGGCTACATGGCCCCCACGGATGCTCGCGGCAACATTGGAAGGAACACCTTCCGCCGCCACCATGTATGGAACGTAAACGCCAGCCTCTCGCGCACCTGGCGCATCCACAATGAGCGCGCACTCACCCTGCAGGCGGAAAGCCTGAACCTGCTGAACCGCGCCCAATTCGCGGAGCCAGGCAGCCGACTCTCAAACCCTGATTTCGCCCAGATCACCAACACCTTAAACGACGGCCGCACCTTCCGCTTCCTGGCGCGGCTGAGCTTCTAGCCGCGGTTGATCTTGAGCCCTCAGGAGGCTGCCTTGGTATCCTCCCGGAAGAACAGGAAGAGCGCGACTACCAGCACGGACGAGGCAACGGCCATCGTGAGGAATACCGGGCTCCAATCGCAAACCCCGTCCACGGTATAGCGCGTAATCAACTCCACGCTGCCGAAAGTCCCCAGCAGCATGCCCACACCAAAGCAGATCAAGACAATGAGTCCCTGTGCCTGGGCACGGATCTCCACCGGAGCCTTGCGGTCTACGTAGACCTGCCCACCCACGAAGAAGAACCCGAAGATGATCCCATGCACCAGGATCGCCACGTAGTAGAACCACGTCTGGTCGCCCGCCACTCCGCCCCACAGCGCGAAGTATCGCACCGCCAGAGCAAGCAAGCCGCCCATCATCGTCCACTTCACTCCAAATCGCATCAGCGACAGAGGCACCAGCAGCATGAGGAAGATCTCCACCAGTTGACCGAGGTTCATGGTAGCCGTCACCTGCTGGAAACCCTGGCTTTCAAAGAACTGTGAACCCAACGAGAAGTACAACGTGAAGGGAATCATGGTCAACAGCGAGATGCCGATGAAGATGGCGAAATTGCGGTCCTTCAGCAGCGTGAGAGCACGAAGCCCGAGCGAATCCACCACCGACGCCGGTTTCCCTTTCGCCGGCGGCGGCGTGTTGGGGAGGGTGAGATTCAGCAGTGCCGCCACGACGGCTACACCCGCTCCACAGTACAGCGGGATGGCAGTTCCATCAATCACCACGCCAAACAATCCCGTCGCGGCTACGAGGGCAAACACGGAGCTCGCCACCCAACCGATGGAGCCTGCCACACGGATCTGGGGGAACTTTTCCGGCGGATAGTTGGCCATGGCAATTGTGTTGGTGAGGCTCCACGTAGGCATGTAGCAGCACATCCCCACCAGTAGCAGCACAAACAACCAGAAAGGATCCGTGACCTGAGCGCCCAGATAGAAGAAGGCGGCGCAGCCCACATTCAGCGCCAGCAGCACCCTTTGGCTGGGGAAGTGACGGTCTGCCACCATGCAAATCAGCGGCGAGGCCAGACAGCCCAATGGCATCACACTCAGGATCCACGCCTGATAGCTGGCCTCCACCTGCAGGTTCTTCAGGTACGCCGCGAGTGGCACCCACCATACGGCAAACATCATGTATTGGAGGAACATCATCACGCTCAGGCGTATTCTGATCCCCACGGAGGGCGTTTCCATTCGCACTACCTCGACTTCCAAGGGGCCCACCTTCAGCACGGAGGCCCCCGCCCGATCTTACCCATCCCGCGTTGCCCACGTCTATTCCAAAGATACGCAGGAGCCGCGGATGACTAAATGCAGCAATCTGCTGCAACGTCGAACCCTGCGGCAGATGGGGAGTTGGAGTTGGGCTGGGTTGTCTGTAGGTACTGCCGGAAACTCGCAAGGCGGGCGCAATGGTGATTAAGATCTGCGCTAGTGCCTGAGGTTGCGGCGGCCTTGGTTCTTGGTTGGTTTTGCGGGGTGGGAGCTGGTTTGCGGAACGAACTCTTGCGGTGTGGTGGGGAGGGGC
>DAISIM010000046.1:0-42247 GCA_036821995.1 Bryobacteraceae bacterium | reverse complement strand
TTGAAGATGCCGCGAATGAGCTCGCGGGTGGCGGGCGCGAGATTTTCGGGCGGGGCTTCCATGCGGGCGGATCCGGTTTGGACGACATCGCCGATGGCGTCGACGACAAGGCTAACCGGGCCGCCGGGTGTCTGGATGACGATGTTCATGGCGGGCTGATCCTTTGGGCGGGGAGGAAGTCCCAGACGACGCCTCATGTCCAGGGCGGTGACGATTTGCCCACGCAGATTGATGAGGCCCTCCACTTCGGCGGGGGCAAGCGGCACCTCAGTCATCGGCTGCTCCCGCAGGACCTCCTGGACGCTCAACACGTCCAGACCAAAGAAGAGCTTGTCCACAACGAAGGTGGCGTACTGGCTGGCCTGGGCGACAGGAGCTTCATCGGCTTGGCGGATCGTATTGGATTGCATAGACTAGCCTCAGTTTGGTGATTGGGTAACGGCTATTGGCTGAGGACAGCTTCCTGTGCCGGCTGGGTGGCGGCTGTCAATTGCCGCAGGCTGTCCGACATGGCATGCCAGTCGAATTTCAGAGCGCAGGTCTCTAACCCCGGCCGGATGGCCTGCCAGGCATTCTGCTGGGCAGGTGACGAGGCAAGGAGCAGCAGAGGAGGCTGCTGGTGGCGATTCCGTATGGCGGGTAACTCTGGACACGAGTTACTTCCGGCATCCAGCGAGAGCGCCAGAAGATGGGCGCGGCCATCATCAATTGCCTGCAGCGCGGCCTCCAGGCAATCACATTCGATCACCGGGTAGCCGGCCATCTCAATGCCGCTGCGGAGCATTGCCCTTGTAAACGCCGATGCGTCAGCCAGTGCGACCGTACGCAAGGGCCGCGCGGCTGCATTCGTGGTGGGAAGCGCTTGTAGAACAAAGTGCAGGTCCAGCAGATCCACCACCCGGTTGGCCACGACCGCGGAGCCTAGGAGTCCGGGTTGATTGCCGGGTTCGCGGATGGTGACCGTATCCTGCACGATGTCCAGGATCCGGTCCACGATCAGGCCCAGGGAGCGCTCGCCATCTTGGAAGACGATGACCTGCAGGCAGTCCCGCTGCAGCGAAGCGTACTCCGAGGATGGATCCAGCACCTGGGCAAGGGCGATGAGAGGAAGAATGCCTCCGCGATACTGGATCACCGGGCGGCCGCCTGCCTGTTCGAGGTGGCTGGTGGGGAACTCCTCCAGGCGTGCCACCAGGGATAACGGTACGGCCAGCCGGGGGAAGCGTCCGGCTTCGAACAATAGCAGCCGCTGGCGGTCGTCCTGGAGGGCCTTGGTGGCCGTATCCCTGCTGGCTTGTCGCGAGGAAGCGCCCAGCACCCCTGCCCGCTGCCCCAGCCCTACTACATCGAGGATGAGTGCTACCTTCCCATCGCCCATGATGGTGGCGCCGGCGTATACATTCAGCCCCTTCAATTGGTGGCCGAGAGGCTTGACGACGATCTCCTGAGTGTCGCGAATGCTATCCACGACAAGGCCAAACTGACGGTCCTCGGCTTGCACCACGACGATATTCAAGACACCGGAATCCACCTCAGTGGCGGGAATCTGCAAGGTTTCGCGGAGGTCTACCAGGGGCAGCAGTTCTCCCCGCAACTGGTACACGGCGCTGTTATGAATCTGTCTGATCTGGTTGCCCCGCTGGTCGCCTTCCAGGCGAACCAGCTCCACCAGGTTCACCTGTGGAATGACAAAGCACATGCCTCGTCCGCCGTGATGGCGGGGGGCACTGCGTTTCTGGT
This sequence comes from Bryobacteraceae bacterium, assembly GCA_036821995.1. Lineage (GTDB taxonomy): Bacteria > Acidobacteriota > Terriglobia > Bryobacterales > Bryobacteraceae > JACTMJ01. The sequence continues at coordinate 40,507 of DAISIM010000046.1, read as the reverse complement.
TCAGCCCCACCACCAATCCGGGAATGATCGCCAGCGTGAGCGGGATTTTGAGGCGGACGCAGGCTCCGTGACCGGGATGCGAACTAACGTCGACGGTGCCGCCAATCTTTTCGATGTTGCATTTCACCACGTCCATCCCAACGCCACGGCCACTGACATTGCTCACCGTGTGGGCAGTGGAGAGGCCGGGGAGGAAGATGAGTTGAGCGGCTTCGGCATCACTGATGCGGTCTGCCTGTTCAGGTCGCAGATGGCCGCTGGCGATGGCTTTGCGCTTGAGTGCATCCAGGTTCAGTCCCGTACCGTCATCGGCAATTTCAATGAGCACCTGTCCGCCCTCATGCCAGGCGCGCAGAGTCACCCTCCCTTCGGGGGACTTGCCGTGTTGCCTGCGCTGGTCTGTGGGCTCAATGCCGTGGTCGCAGCAGTTGCGCACGAGATGGGTGAGGGGATCCTTGATGGCCTCAATGATGGTTTTGTCCAGTTCCGTGGAGGCCCCCTGCATCTCCAACCGGATCTGCTTCCCCAAAGATGCGGAGAGGTCGCGTACGATGCGCGGGAGCTTGTTCCAGACAACGCCGATGGGCTGCATCCGGGTCTTCATGACCCCTTCCTGCAACTCGGAAGTAATGAGGTTCAGACGCTGTGAGGTGGCCTTGAGGGTAACGCCGTCCGGATTCAACTGGGATTGGAGAATCTGATTACGGGCCAGCACCAGTTCCCCCACCAGGTTCATCAACCTGTCCAGCAGATGAACGTCAACGCGGATGGCCGAATCGGCAAGTCCACCTGGGATCTCGGCGGGGGGCTCGTCGCTGGGCGGGGTTACAGGGGCAGAAGCCTGCCGGACGCTGGATGTTGAGGAATCCGTTGGAATTGAAGATGCTGCCGTCGAAGATGCTGCGGGTGCTTGGGCGGCGGGTTCCTGCGAGGCGTCGTGCCGCGCGGACCGGCTGAGGCTTGCGGGAAGGAAAGCGCGGTGGTGCCGAAGTGGCCGGCCAGATCGGCCAAAGCGGCCTCCCGCAGCCGAATGGTAAGGTGCTGGTAGTTGGCCGCGCCTTCCTCGCCTGTGGCTTCAATGGAGGCCAGCATGACGCGTGTGGCGTCAATGACCTCAAGGATCATCGATACCAGTTCCGGCGTCACTTTCTTCTCGCCCGAACGCAGCTGGCAAAGCAGCGTTTCGGCCTCGTGCGTAAGCGCTTCCAGCTTGCTGAAGCCCAGGAACCCGCAGGTGCCCTTGATGGTGTGAAAGGTGCGAAAGATGCTTGCCAGCAACTGCGGGTCAGTGGAGCGGCGCTCCAACTCCACCATTTCGTTATCGAGCCGTGCGAGGTTTTCGACGCTCTCCAAAATGAACTCACGAACTACTTCCTGGTCTTCGATCATGATTGATTTCCCTTTGCTGGTTCACCGATGCTGGTTCACCTTTGCTGGTTGCTCTGACGAAAACCGCCGAATGAAACAATTCATCGCCTGCGGGAGCGCTGCGGCTGCTGTTTGGCTAAGCGCCGGGAACCGACTACCGCTTGCCTTGCATGTGCCATGGCGCCAACTGACTGAAGATGATATCGACGGAATATGAAGGCACTTTATGCGATTCGTAAGATTTTGAAACGACAGGGGAAACTGGAAGTTTCAGGACGGATTCAACGGAGTTACGCCCGCTGGGTACGAGCGGCTGGGCGGGATGCTTTCTGTTGCGAAAACACCGTGGCTATTGAGGCGGAAGAGGGTGAGCAATACCAGCCCACGAGGACAGCGTGGCGACGGGGAGAAGATCCTTACCAGAAAACGCTGCGGACGGGCGGTGGCGCGGGCTTGCCCTTGATGACCAGCCACAGGATATCGTTCATTTCCTCTTCATCGATGGCGTCCACAACGTCGAGGTTCAGGCGCAGACTGCGAGCGGCGGTTGTTGAGCGGGACGGGTTTGTGGCCGTACGGTCAACGTCGGGGACGACGTGCTGATAGGCACGCAGGTCTGGCTGGGGCTGAAAAGGCGCCAACATCAAGGGCGCAAAGGCGTCGTAGTGGGTGAGGGGATTGAGGCCCAGGATGCGTCCCATGGTGCGCAGCATGGACGTGGTGTTGTAGAAGTTGGAATCAACGAATCCGCGCCGGGTGTAGGGGGAGATCACGTAGGCGGGCGCGCGGTGTGCATCGACGTGGTCAGGGCCGTTCTGCGCATCATCTTCCAGTACGAAGATGGCGGTGTCTTTCCAGAAGCGGGAGTGGGAGACCGCATCGACGATCTGCCCCAGCGCAAGGTCGTTATCGGCCATGGAGGCGAAGGGCGTTAGCTTCCCGGGTGCGGTGCCCCAGGTGTGGTCGTTGGGAAGCACCATCACCACCAGGCGAGGCATTTCGCCGCTGGCTTCCCACTGCTTTAGCTCATCCAGGAAGATGCGGGCGCGTTCGACATCAGGAAAATCGGGATCGTAGCCTGCGAAGTACGGGTTGGTGTGGGGCAGCAAGGAGGGGTCAGCGGTAGATTCGACAATCGGTTGGCCGGGAGTGACGCCAGGACGGTTGCGCACAAAGAAGCCGAAGTTGCGAAAGGAAAGGTTGGCATCGAGGGCGCGGTTCCAGAAGTAGCCGGCGGGTGGAGCGCTGAAGGCATCCTCGGCCCCGGCGGCGCCGCCATCCTGGCGCGGCTCAGCGTTGGTGAGCATGCGGGTGCGTCCCGCGTAGGCCATGGGCCAGTGGCGCATCAGCAGGTGCGGCACGATGGCGGCGGAACTCCAGTGCCAGCCCTCGGAACTCACATCAGCATTGACGTAGAAGTTATCGAACAGGGTGAACTCGCGGGCCAGTTTGTGGTGGTTGGGCGTGATGCGTTGCGGAAAGATACACAGGGACGCGTCGCCATTGCCCTCCGGCATGTCGCCCAGCACCTGATCGTAAGTGCGGTTCTCTTTCATGATGTAGATGACATGGCGAATGGGGGAAGCGCCGCCTTCGCGCGGCACGGGGTGGCGATGGTCGGGCTGAGCGGCAGGTTCGGTGGGAAGGGCGTGATTGGCGGCCAGGACGGTACGGTTCCATTGCTGCTGCAATTCCACATCGGGGGCTTCAACCAACTGGCCACCACCTGGCTGAATGAGCCCGATGTACTGGATGGCAGAGGGAGGCTGCGGCGTCATGGAGCGGTGAACCAATGGATTCGGCCCTTCCGGATTGGGGAAGGAGCGGAAGCCCTTGCCGTTCAGAACGAGCAGGCGCCCTTGCGCCAAGGGTAAGGCGAAGGTGGGATACCAGCCACCGGGAACCAGCTTCGGGGCGAGCCCGGAATCGCGCAGCGAGAGGCGCGCGATGGCGTTGGCGTCCGATAGGGTGACTAGCAGTTCCTCGGATGCGGGATCGACGGCGAGAGAGGTAGGGCTGATGCCGATGGGGTAATCCGGCGAGAAGGACAGATTCAGGCGCTGCGCGCGGGCGATGGGTTGGCCAGGGGGAGCGGAAAGCACGTCCACGTAGTTGCTGTTGGCGCAGGCCACATAGAGGCGGCTGTCGTGCCAAGCCAAATGACTGGGGCCGGGAGCGACCTCCACCTGAGCGGTAGTGGCGCCGTCGGAGAGGCGGATCTGGAGCACTGCGGCATCGCGCGCGGACGCAACGTACAGGAAGCGGCCATCCGGCGCGAACAGCGCGTGGGCGGGGCGGCCGATGTCGTCCAGCCGGCGGAGGATACGGCCGCTGAGGGGATCCACGATCAGCACGGCATTCACCAGTGGCAACAGCACGGCAAGCTGCTTGCCATCCGGTGACAGCGACACTGCGGAAACCATGGCGCCGGGGCTGCTGTCAGCGGGAGGTGTACGCATGGAAATTGCAGGTAGGCTGGTGAGCACATTGCCGCGCAAGGCTACCACCTGCACGGTTGCCGTGTGGCCGCCGGGCAGATAGATGCGCCCGGTGGGTGGATGGTAGGCGAAGTCAGTGCCTGCATCGGGTAAGGAAAGGGTGGTGCGGACGCGGCCCTCGGTGAGGTCGAAGAGGCTGAGCAAGGGAGGCTTGAAGCCGTTGTGCAGAATGAGTACCTGGTTGCGGCCAGGGATAGGCAGCGCCCGCACCGGAAAGGTATCCAGGGGAAAGGTGCTACCCACGGGATGGACTTCCCTTCCCGTGGGTAGCGGTTGAGCAGACAGGCTCAGGCTGGCCAGCAGCAGGAGCCAAAGGACAGGTAAACGGAAGTGCATTCTGTGCCTCAGGTTGCCATGCGCGCGGATTTGGCTAGAAGTTATATCGAACTCCCAATTGAATCACACGTGCCGGACGCTGACCGGTGATGCGGCCAAAGTTCGGACTGGTGAGGTCAGTGATGGGCGCATTGAGCCGGCTGCGGTTGAAGGCGTTGAACCAATCTGTGCGGAACTCAAGGAACTGGCCGTCGCCAATGTACTGGCGCTTCATGAGGGAGATGTCCTCATTGGCGGATCTGAAAGCGCGGGCATAGTTGAGATAGGGCGCCAGATTGCCGAAGGTGAACGGAGCGGGCGCCGCGAAGGCACTGCGGTTCAGCATCACGTCGCCCGGGTCACCGGAGAGCGAGTTAAACGGCCGGAAGGCCGAATGGTCGGTGATGAGGACGGGCGCTTGGTCAAACACGAGGTTGGGCCGGAGGTCACGGCCAAACAGCGGCAGGGTGTTGGGGATGGTTACCCGCAGGGGAACGCCGCTTTCGTAAAGCAACGTGCCGCCCAGCGAAAATCCGCCCAGAAGATGGCTGGCCACCCCGCTGCTCAAGAAGCGCTTGCCTCTACCGAAGGGAAGGTCGTAGGCGATGCTGGTGACCAAGCGGTGGGGAACGTCAATGGCTGCTACCGCGCGTTGCGCGCGCCGGTTGAAGGCGTTCTGCATGGGCGCACCGATGTCAGTAATGTTCTTGGAAAAGGTGTAGGAAGCCAGCACGGCAAGGCCGCTAGAGAAGCGCTGCTCAAACTTGGCAAGCAGACCGTGGTAGCTGCTGCTGCCGGCGGGAGAGTCAATGTAGCTGATGTCCTGGAACTGCGGATAGGGCCGAAGCGCTTGGGCGAGTGTACCGTTAAAGCCCGCGAAGGGCGGCGCAAATCCGGCGGCGCGGACGGCGGGGCTGTTGATGTTCTGGGTGAGAAGACTGCCGAGTTCCAGATAGCGGGGGTCCACCTGATTGAGGTTCTCCAATACGGTCCCGGGGATATGGCGGGCCTGCGTGGACACCCAGCCGACATCCAGCACCGCCTGGCCTAGCCGCTGCTGAATGCCAGCTTGCATCTGGTAGGTGCGGGACAGGCGCCCCGAGCCACGCGATGCATCGGGGTTGAGGTATCTGGCGGCGCGGCCGTTGGCGCGTGTGGGGTCAATGAATGGGGGTTGCACCGCCACCTGCGTGGGCCACCCGGAATCCAACTGGAAGGCAGGGCTGAGGCCGCCATCCAGGCTGGCCACGCTGGGGTTGGAACTGAAACCTTCCGTGATGACGTTTGGCCCGACACGCGGGGGGTAGAAGAGCCCGGCGCCGGCGCGCAGCACGGTGTTTGAGGTTAGCTGGTAGGCAAAGCCAAGGCGTGGCCCAAAGGCGCCGAAATAGTTGTCGACGAAGCGCTTGCTGCCAGTGCGGCCTGTGCCTTCGCCGCCGAAGACCAGCGCTCCGGGGAGATTGCCGGCGGCGGGATTGGGGGCATTCAGATCCAGATTGCTGGTGTTGCCGTCGCGGTCCTGCCAGGGACGCTGGATCTCAAAGCGCATGCCGTAGTTGATGGTGAGGCGAGAGGAGACCTTCCAGTCGTCCTGCGCGTAGAAGCCATAGTATTGTGAGCGCGCCAACAGCGGGAACCCGAACTGCATGGCGGCGACGTTCGGCGCACCCAGCAGCACGCTGGCGAAGGCATGGCCGGAACCCGCGGTTCCGGGGCGGCTGGTAGTGACCGGAGAGAACGTATAGGTGCCGTTGCGGTTGCCCAGCGTCTCCGTGTTGTCCTCCAGCCAGTCAAAGCGGAAGCCGAACTTCAGGTTGTGCTTGCCGGTGGTGAAACTGAGCGAATCCTGAATGTTAATGAGATTGGAACCTACCGTACGGTCCACATTCTCCCCAATCGAGGACAGCCCCTGGCCCTGGAAGCGGAGCGCGGGAAAGCCTGGGCCGAACGCGCCCGGGACTTGGTAGCTGATCCCTGGAGTTTGCAGGAAGAGGCTGAACCAGTTGGTATAGCCCACTTGCAGTCGGTTCAGAAGGGTGGGGCTGATGATCCAATCGTGGCTCATGTTGATGTGTGGCGCGTAGGGCTTGTCGAAGAAGCCTTCCAGGCGGGCGGGTCCCCAAGGGCCATTGAAGTTGTCGCGCACGTTCCAGCTAGGGCGACCAATAAGGGTAACGCGATGAGCCTCGGAGAAGATGTGATCGATCTTCATCAGGAATACGGTCATCTTTTCCAGGTTGCGTTGGGTGCCGGTGAAGTTGCCGGCCGCCGTGGGAAGGTTAGGCGCCGGGATGACACCCAGCATGGCGCGGCCGAAGGCGGAGATGCGCGCATCAGGGATGCGGTTTCCGGCGAAGGGCGTCCGCTGGGCGGCAATAGAGTCGCTGAGAGGGTCAAAGATCTGCTGGGCAACGTCAGAGAAGTCGCCGGAACGCTGCGGCGCGGTGCCAACGGTGCGCACCACGCCCTGCGGCTCGTTGATGCGGCGGAAGACCGTAATGTCAGTGAAGAAGAAGGTGCGGTTGCGGCCGTCGTAGAACTTCGGAAACACCACAGGCCCGCCGATACTGATGGAGCCTTCTCCCTGGCGGGTGACATCGGCGCTGACGGCGTTGAAGCGGCGGGCGTCCAGCACATTGTTGCGGAGCAGGAAATCGACGTTGCCATGAAGGTCGTTAGTGCCGGACTTGGTGGTCATGATGACGACGCCACTGGAGGTACGGCCGTACTCGGCGGAAGGAACCGCGGTTTCCACGCGGAACTCGCTGACGCTGGTGTAGCTGGGGCGCACCGAGAACGGAGATCCGAAGGCTCCGCGATAGTTGTTGGTGACGCCATCCACTAGCACCTCAGTGGCGTGCTGGCGGCCGCCCGTGATGTTGAGATTGAAGTTGCCGGCGTTGCCATACACGCCGGGCGCGAAGCTGATCGCGCGCAACACGTCGCGATTGGTGCCCGTGAGTTGGTATGGGACGTTGTCCAGCAGGGAGCGGTTTACTACGGTACTGCTGGAGGAGTTCTCCCGCTGCAGCAAGGGCAGTTCCGCGGAAACAGTGACGGATTCGGCAGTGCTGCCAAGCGCCAACGTGAGGTTCAGCCGGGTGGCGGCAGCGGTCTCCACGCGGACGCTTTCCGCCACGAGGCGGCTAAACCCGGGTGCTTCTACTTCAAGGCGATAGTCGCCAATTTGGACGCTGGCGAAATTAAAGCTGCCTGCCTCATTGGACAGTGTGCGCAACTCAGTGGCTGTGGCAGTGTTCTTGAGGAGAAGGACGGCGGCAGGAACGCCGAGGCCCGCAGGATCTTTCACCAAACCGGTTACGCTGCCGATGGCCCCTTGGCCAGGCAGAAGACTGGGAAGCGCAGCCAGCAGGCAGGTGAGAACAAGGAGGCTGCGGGAAAAGCGAAGCATCGGGAAGAACGCGATGGGTGACATACGTCCCCAAGGATCCCAGCCGAGCGTGTCAATCGAATGAGTTAGCTGTGAATATCGGGCTACGGATTGACCACTGCGGGTCTTCCAGGTGTCGCAAGATGTTCCGGAGGGTGGGTAACGGCCTGGAATGTGAATTGGTTATCGACTTCCGAATGCGGAGTGAAGGTGTGGGGATGCGAGTGGGACGGTGAGAACGCATGCATCGCGCCAGTACGTGCAGGATGAAGACGCAGCGAGGCTACGCGCGTGCGTGGTATCCTGATGGGTGGACTGGTGGATGTAGCTCAGGCGGTAGAGTTCCAGATTGTGGTTCTGGCTGTCGCGAGTTCGAGTCCCGTCATCCACCCCAACCTTCCTTCTATGCGGTGAGATGCCGTCCGCCTGGTTATGCTGCCAGACCTGTCCCCTTCCCTATTCCAATAGACAGAATTCTCTCTCTGTTTTCGCTCTGATCCTGGTTCCTGAATCTTGCCGGAAAACGCCGTTTGGCAGCGTTGCCGCAGCGGGAACGGGTGCGCGTGGGGCGAGGGCGGGAAAAATGACAACCGTGTCGGGTTTTCGTGCGTTTCCGGGCGGGCTGCGCAAGAATAGAAGGGATGTGCGTGCCTGGCAAGGCGGAACGAAGTTGACGGTCGCCGATGCAGATGGATTGCCGGGAGCACACGCAAAATCCCTGGAGGATATGGCCCATGAGCACAATTGTAGAGATTATCGGACGGGAAATTCTGGATTCCCGTGGCAACCCCACCGTGGAAGCCGATGTCATTTTGGAAGACGGCACCCTGGGGCGCGCCGCGGTCCCGTCTGGCGCCTCCACTGGCGAACACGAAGCCGTGGAACTGCGTGATGGCGACAAGAGCCGTTACCTGGGCAAGGGCGTACTGAACGCGGTGAACGCGGTAAACACCGAGATCGCAGATGCGCTGGCCGGCATGGACGCGCTGGATCAACAGGTGGTGGACCGCGCGATGCTGGAATTGGACGGCACGCCGAACAAAGGCAAGCTGGGCGCAAACGCGATTCTGGCGGTTTCGATGGCGACGGCGCGGGCGGCGGCCAGCTACCTGCAGATTCCGCTGTACCGCTATCTGGGCGGGGTGTCGGCCTGTGTGCTTCCCGTGCCGATGATGAACATCCTGAACGGTGGCGCGCACGCGGATAACTCCGTTGACCCGCAGGAGTTCATGGTGGCTCCGCATGGCGCTGAGACCTTCCGTGATGCGCTGCGGATGGGCGCTGAGGTGTTTCACAGCCTGAAGGGGGTGCTGAAGGCGAAGGGCTACTCGACCGCCGTGGGTGACGAAGGCGGCTTTGCCCCTAACCTGAAGAGCAACGAGGAAGCCATCCAGGTGATTCTGGAGGCCATTCAGAAGGCCGGTTACAAGCCCGGTGAGCAGATCAGTCTGGCGTTGGATCCGGCAGCCAGCGAGTTCTACGACAAGGAAAAGAAGGGCTACGTCTTCAAGAAGAGCGACAACAGCTTCCGGACGTCAGAGCAGATGGTGGAGTTCTGGGCCAACTGGTGCGCGCAGTATCCGATCATTTCGATTGAAGACGGCATGGACGAAAACGATTGGGATGGCTGGAAGCGGATGACCGAAACGTTGGGCTCAAAGATCCAGCTGGTAGGAGACGACCTGTTCGTGACGAACGTGGAACGCCTGTCGATGGGGATTGAGCAGGGTGTGGGCAACTCGATTCTGGTGAAGGTGAACCAGATTGGTTCGCTGACCGAAACCTTGGATGCGATGTCGATGGCGGCGGGCGCGGGCTACACGGCAATGGTGTCGCACCGGTCTGGCGAGACTGAGGATACGTTCATCGCGGACCTAGCGGTGGCGACGGGCGCGGGCCAGATCAAGACGGGCTCAGCCAGCCGTACTGACCGCATTGCCAAGTACAACCAACTGCTGCGGATTGAGGAAGAACTGGGCAGCACTGCGAAGTACGCGGGCAAAAAGGCCTTCAAGCAGAAGTTCTAAGGACCAGCCGCGAGGCGCAAGGGTCATTGGGCGGGGCATGGATCGCTGGGCGGTCGATGCCCCGCTTCTGCGTTTCGGCCAGGTTTCGAGGATCTAGGCAGATGCGCGGGTGCGGCTGTACATCAAGATCCAAAGGCGTTCGCCAGTGAACGGGGATTCCTCCCAGAAGTGCTTTTCGTAGGAGAGGCCAAGCTTCTGCATGACGCGGATCGAGGGGGCGTTTTCCGGATAGGCGCAGGCGGTGATGCGAGGGATGCCGATGGTATCCCACAGATGCGCCAGGGCAGCTTGGGCAGCTTCAGTGGCAAGGCCCTGCCCCCAGAGATCCTGGGCAATCCACCAGCCGAGTTCGGGAACGCGCTCACCGTCCAGAGTTTTCGTCTCCGCTCCGCAGAGTCCAGCGAACTGGCCGCTTTCGCGAAGGTGCAGACGCCAGCGGGCGTATCCATGTGCTTGCAAGTGGGCCACTTGCCGGGCAAGAAAATCGTGGCTGCGTTGTTCGCTGAAGGGGAGTCCGCCGGAGATATAGCGCATGACCTCAGGGTTGGTGGCCAGCCGGTGGAACTCGGGAAGATCGGCTTCAGGAAGGAAGGGTTCCAAAATCAGCCGGGGTGTGAGCAGGCGGAATGCAGCTGAGGGCATGATGGGTGCGCCGGACCGGGCGCTGTGGCCAAGAACCGGACTTCCATTCTAGGGACAAATGGGAAGGCACTGTCAATTGGGGGCAACTTGCGGGGCAATTGTTGGGGCAATCCGTGGGGCGGGTTAGCCAAATGCGCATCGCCAGACCAGGCTGCCGGCGCGAAGGCTGCTGCGCTGGAACCAAAGGCGGCGGGCATTCGCGTCCATGACGGCTTCAGCGGCGCGGGCTGGGATACCCAAGCGGCCACTGCGGACAAGGTGGATCTCCAGTTCGTAGACCTGGTCAGTTTCCATGACGGGGAAGTTGCTGGCGTACAGCAGGCGGGATTCGCCGTAGGCTTCCCAAAGTTGCTGGATGGCGGGAATGAGCGCAGTATACGGAGGCGTGCTCCGTTGGTGCATGCCAGAAACCTGGACGTGGATGTTGGGCTGGCTGGCCATGGCAAGCACGGGGGGAAGCGAGGGGAAGCGCGGACTTTCGTCGTGCTGTGGCAGGCCGAGGTGCGTGAGCTGGATGGCATTGCCGGGATTGGCGGCGGCGAAACGGGCAATCGCGGCGGCTTCGTTGGCGGGGAAGGGCGAACTCACCACAAGGTGCAGGCCGAGGTGGGCAGCCCTTTGCCAGAGCGGTAGGTGGGTGAGGATGGACGCGGAGGTCATCCGCATGCCGCGGAAGAAACCGGTGCTGGCCCACTGGTCAATCGATTGGAGAGCGTCAGGGGCGTCGATATCGACCAGGAAGACGGCTGAGAAACGCTCAGGTTCGTCGCGGACGATGCCAGCCAGATAGTGATTGTCGAATTCGCCCATGTGTTGGACGAGGTTGGCGCGGGCAACGCCGTGGAGGTCAGTGACGCGCTTGACGTCGGCAAGGGGACGGAATTTGCGGAGGCCGCAATGGCCGTAGGCGTCCGTAAGGGGGAACATCGCGTAGCCCAGGATATCGCAGGCGTGCGTCCGTCGCCAGCAGGAAGGCTGCTGGGCGGACGAATGGGTGCGTGACAGCGACGGCGGGTGGTCTTGGTGGACCGAGGTGGCCATATTGGAACCGGTGGGGATACCGTGTCGCGGGCTGTTCCCGAATGACTCACCTGTGTGGGGTTACTGGGCCTAAGTTTATGATTCTAGGATGCTTTCGTTTGGCAATCAACGTGCATCCCGTAGAGTTTCATGCGCGTGCGGCATTCCATCTTCGTGTTGCTTTACCTGCTGGTGTGTACCGCCGGCTGGGCGGTGACGCTGGAAGAACTGAGTTTTGAGGAACTCATTCGCTCCTCCACCTTCATTGTGCGGGGGCGTGTGGAGGGTGTCACTGGAGTGGCCAGTTCCAGCGGAGTCGCTAAGGCCGGCGGGAACTCGGGTGCGGGAACCGTCGCGCCTGCGCACGTGCTTTACACCGAGTATGGCATTCGGGTAACGGAGCTGCTGCAGGGCGAGGGGAACCCGGACCGGCTCACGGTGGCGTTGCCAGGCGGAAGGGTGGGTAGCCGCGAGCAGATGTTTTCCGGAGTCCCGGCATTGGTCACAGGCAAGGAGTACGTGTTTTTTTTGTGGCGGGGCCGCAGCGGGCGGCTGCAGTTGGTGGGCATGACGCAGGGATTGCTGGAGGTGCAACGCCGGGGTGGAGTGGCGATGGCGGAGCGGCAAGCCAGTGATGGGATGCTGTTGAGCCGGAGGACCGGGCTTCCCGTGCACGACCGGGCAGTACGCATGAGTCTGGCGCGGCTGCGCAGCGCAGTGGGGGCGGCACGCACCCAGGGGGGAGCCCAGCGATGAGTCCGCGTGCGTTTCCGCGAAATCCCGGCCGGCAGCGCTTGCGACTGGTGATGACGGGTGTGTTCGCTGCGATGTTCCTGCTGGCAAGCATGCCTGTAAGTGCCTATTATCCTTTTCTGCATTGGCGGACGCAGGACGGGCAGAAAGTGGCAATGCCTGAGCGCTTCGACCTGAAGGCGCTCCCGGGCGAAACGATTCCCGTGGTGGTGTCGCGGAGCGGAGAACCGCAATTAGCCGCCGGTGACACCTGGGAGGCTTTGCGCAGCCAAGTGAGGCTGGCGCTTGCGCGATGGTCCGCAGTGCCCAATTCGACGTTGCGGTTAGTGGATGCAGGGGACGTGCCAGCATCGATGGAGTGGGATTCGCCCCATGTGGAGCTGCTGTTCGACGAGTTGCCGCCCGGAGTGATTGGAATGGCAGGGCCCGTGTCCGTCGGCGACGCGCGGCGGGATGAGAATGGCGCGTTTGTGCCCATTGCGAAGAGCATGGTGATTCTGAATGGGGACCTGCGTGAGCGGTCCAGTCACGGCGAGGCCTTCTTTCTGACATTGATGCATGAGCTGGGGCATGCCGTGGGGTTGCAGCACACGTTCACGTCCAGCGTGATGTCGACAGGGGTTACGCGGTCAACCACCAAGGCGGATCCGCTGGCGGTGGATGATCATGCGGGCGTTGCCACGTTGTATCCCAGCAAGCACTTTGCCCAGGATACCGGGGTCATCCGGGGGCGGATTACGCTGGAGGGCGAACCGCTCCATTTTGCAGGAGTAACGGCACTGCTCTTGTCTGGCGGGGCGATAAGCACGTTGACGCTGCCGGACGGCAGCTATGAACTGCGCGGACTTCCGGCTGGCCGTTACTATCTCTATGCGCAGGCGGTGCCACCCAGTAGCCAGGAAGGCTTGGGGCCGGGACAGATTGTGCTTCCGCGGGACGACGAGGGGCGCTTCATTTCTCCAGGGCCTACGTTTGGAACCCGATTTTTCCCAGGTGTGGCTGATTGGCGCAGCGCCTTTCAGGTGGAAGTGCAGCCCGGCTCAGAGGTCATCGGGATTGATCTGGATGTGCCCCCGCAGCCTGTAAGCGTCTTTCGGGGGGTGACGACCTATAGTTTTCCGAATGGGTTTGCCGTGAACCCGGCAGTGGTGCTGGCGAATGAGACTGACCGGTTTCTGGTAGCCTTCGCGCCGGGGCTAACGAATGACGGCCGGGTGATGCAGGGCCTGACGGTGGAGTCAATTGGCGCGCGGGTCCCTTCTGATGGCTTCTTCCCTTATCCTTGGGCTCCGGAATTCCTTCAGGTAAAGATTGGAGTGAATCCGTTCACGGCAACGGGACCAAAAACCCTCATCTGGAAGCGGGGAGAGGATGTGTATGTGCAGCCTGCCGCCTTCTTGCTGGCCAGCCAGCGGGCACCGGGTGTGCATGAGGCCGTTACGGACATGCCGGGGGGAACAGAACCTGGCATGGAGGGCAACCTAAACCCGCCTGGCGAGGCCATTCGGGTGCTGGGTGAAGAACTGGGCGGAGTAAGCCGCTATTTGCTGGACGGTTTGGAAACGAATGTCCTTCTTGGGAAAGATGCCGGTGACCGAAACCGCTCGGTGCTTCTGAGGACGCCTTTCACCTCCGATGGGCGGCTGGTACCGCTGGTAGCCTTATCGCGAGATGGACAAAGTTCTCTGTTCATGAGGGAAGAGCCGGTGTTTGCGCCATCACGGATTGCAGCGATCGGCGCGGTGCGCGCAGAGCCCATCACGTTGCCACCGGGTGGGGAGGTGCTGGTGACGATTGAGGCGGACGTGCCGGTCTTCGCCGGGGAGACCATCCACGCCAGTTTCGGGAATCCAGGTGTGGCCGTGCGCCGGATCTGGCGGCCGAATGCCAGAAAAGTGCTGATGAATGTAGCGGTTGGCCAAGGCGTGACACCTGGCCCCGTGAGTTTGACGTTGTGGAATGACCTGGCGCAGTACCCGGCAGCGGCAACGCTTCAAGTGCAGGGCACCCCGGCCCATGTGCTGTCCAATGGCTGGCAGATCACGAATCGGGACACGGGTGACGGGATGCTGTATCCGGGAGCGCCTGCCGCACTGGAATTCGCCCCACAGATGTTCCCCGGAGGTGTTCCGCCGGGCCTTTCGCTTTGGCTCGATGAGACTGTCATTCCATTGCGCTGTGGGCCGTCTGCCCGATGCGACTTTGAGGTGCCCGGCGATTCGACGCCCGGCGTGAAGGTGATGACCCTCCGCGGGGAAAGTTTGCTTACCCTGCCGGTGGCGGTGGAACTGCTGGGTGCGCCTCCACGCGTGCTGGAAGCGGCTGTGTTCAGCCGCGCCCTCCCGCAAGGGCTCTTAGATGGGATTCTGGCACGGTTCGAAGTGGTCGCTGACCTCCAGCAGGGCAGCAGCGAACTGGCAAAGCTGTTTCAAGAACTGCGGATTCGCGTCAGTGGGCAAACGGTTGGGAGCTTCCAGGCGATTCCCAGTGCCGACACCGCAACAGCACAGGTTGAAGGGGCGCGGCGGCTGCGGCTGAACTTTGAGGTCCGCCTGCCGCGCAGTGCGCTGCAAGATGGGCAGTTCCAGATACAGCTGGACTATCAGGGCCGCTTGTCGCCCGTATTCTCCGTCTCCACACCGGTTCAGTAATCCGCTTCACCGCGACGCGAAAAGTGGTGCCGTTAGTGCCGCTTGCGTGAATCCAAGTTGCCACTTCGTAGACGATCTGTAACCCAATAGTAGCGAGTCCGACATGATTCGTGCAGCGGCCCGGAAGCAACCTTTCCGTTCTGCCAGACTCTACCTGTCGGTGTTTCACTTCCCTTACCTACATTGAGGAGATTTGCAGACTTATGTCTATCATTAGGCAGTGTCTCGGAATTGGCGCTCTTGGTGCGCTCTGCTGCACGATGGCGTTTTCCCAACTCAGCATGAAGAAGCTGAGTACGGTGGAAACAGGGGTTTTTGGCGAATCCGCCGCCGAAATTTCCGCCTTTGATCGTGCGACGAATCGGTTGTTCGTCACAAATTCGTTTGCTAAGCGAGTCGATGTCACCGACATCAGCGACCCGGCAAACCCGATGAAGTTGACGCCCATTGACCTTGGCGGGCTGAACCCGAATAGCGTTGCGGTTTACAACGGCATGGTGGCGGTAGCGGTGGAAGCAAGGGTAAAGCAGAATGGCGGGCAGGTCTTGGTGTTTGATGCTGACGGCGTGCAGCAGACCCGTTATGACGTGGGCGCACTGCCGGATATGCTGACCTTCACGCCAGACGGGAAATACCTGCTGGTTGCCAATGAGGGGGAGCCGGATGCCACTTATACCGTGGATCCGGAAGGCAGCGTGACGGTGATTGAAGTGGCCACCGGTACGCTGCGGACGGCCAGATTCAACGAGTTCCGCAAGGAAGACCTCGACCCTACCATCCGGATTTTCGGACCAAATGCGCGTGTGGCGCAGGATCTTGAGCCGGAATACATCGCGGTAGCGGCAGACTCAAAATCGGCGTGGGTGAGCCTGCAGGAAGCGAATGCGTTTGCGGTGCTGGATATCGAATCCGCCAGGATCACGGCGATCATTCCGGCACAACTAAAGGATCACAGCCTGCCCGGAAATGGCCTGGACGCAAGTGACCGTGATGGAGGAATCAACATTCGGAACTGGCCGGTATTCGGTATGCGGCAGCCCGACGCGATTGCCTCGTTTCAAGCTGATGGTGAAACGTATTATGTGACTGCGAACGAGGGCGATGCTCGTGACTATGACGGGTTTTCGGAGGAGGCGAGATTGCGCTCGCTTACGCTGGACCCCACTGCCTTTCCAGATCGTGAGATGCTGCGGGACAACGCGAACCTGGGCCGTTTGACTGTCACTACGGCGAATGGCGATGTGGATGGTGACGGGGATTATGACGAGATCTGGGCTTTCGGCGGCCGTTCCATAAGTATCTATAAGGCCGACGGCACCTTGGTTTGGGATAGCGGAGATGACTTCGAGCGGATTACCGCAGAGCGCTACCCTGAGTTTTTCAACGCCAGCAACGACAACAACGAATTCGACAACCGCAGCGACAACAAAGGGCCGGAGCCGGAGGGAGTCACGGTAGCCACTCTCTCCGGAAGGACCTACGCCTTTGTGGCGCTGGAGCGGGTGGGCGGAGTGATGGCGTACGACATCACGAATCCCAGGGAGCCATTCTTTGTCAGCTACGTAAACGATCGTGACTTCACAAAGGATGTTGAGAGTGCCGAAGCAGGTGACCTTGGCCCCGAGTCAGTGCTGGTGATCGCGGCGGACGATTCGCCCAATGGAAAGCCATTGATGGTGGTAACCAATGAGGTGAGCGGGACAACGGGAATCTTCGAAGTGGCGGCGGCCACGGAGGTGACTGAGCAGGTAACGGTGACAGCGCGGCGTCTTCCTGTAACGCGCAGGGAAGAGGACACCAGGGTCTACCTTTCGGTAAGCAATAGGACCAACCAGGCGATTGCGGGTCCCCTACATGTTGTGTTCAAGAATCTGCCGGAAGGTGTGGAACTGGTGAACCCAAGCTTCACGAACGGGGAAGGCGCGGCATTCACGATCCCGGCTCCTTCAGGACGTCTGGCCGGAAATGCCACCATCGTGGCGACAACACTACGGTTCCGTGTTCCCAGGGGCACCGTGTTTAGCTACGACGTGCGGGTATACGCGGGCGATATCGAGTAGGCGATCTGGATACGATCGCCGAGATGGACTTGTCGCGGTGCCCCCCTCCGGACAGCCTGCAGGGGGGCACCGTGCTTCTGTTTTTGTCTGACCGCGTCAGGAAAGGTCCGCGCAAGCGTGTGCGCTTTGAGAGCGTTATTTGTTCCGCAAGTAGTCCAGGTAGAAGCCTCGATAGTTAGTTCCCACGTCGCCGGTGTCGTTCAATCCCCAATCGTAGCTGAGGAAGCGGATCTTTATCGCCGCCTGGGCGCGAAACATGCTGACCGCGTGAGCCGGGCCGTACTCTGCAAGGAAGGCACCAAGGTTGCTGTTGGGAGTATCGAAATCCTGGCGATACCACTTGAAGATATTGCTGACGTGCGCCGTGGCAGTTTTGCCATCAAATTGGTTGAGCGAGGGGTTTGCCAACCATGCGCGTGTGTTGTCGTCGAGTTGCGCGCTCAGCCGCGACGCGATGTAGGCCTCCCGGCGCAGGGGAGGACAGCTGCGGGCGGCGCATACCAGCGCGGAGTGGGTGAGAGGGCCAAGGGTCTGCCGGAGCTCCGTTTCAATGTCATCCAACGAGCGTAACTGGCCGTCTACCCGGTGGCGTTTTGCCGTGAAGGGCTGTTTGGTTTTCCAGATGCTCTTCAACGGGAAATGCGTGAGAACCCAACGGACCGTGAGCGCATTGTAGGCATTGATCAGGGCGGCGTGCCGTTCCGCGGGGCTGGTCTGCGGGGCGAAGGGCTGGCTGAGATGGGCCAGATACGCGTCGAGCTCGGCCAGCCCGTCCTGCTTCCAGGTCGCGTATTGAACGCGATGATCCTGGCGCACATAGTGCTTCAGTTGACGGTCCCACGTTTGGTGGTCCGGCGTGGCGGCCTGGGAGGCCACCATCAGCGCGGGGGCCATCAGGAGGGTGATGAACAGAAGCAGCAAATCGGTTGGGTACCTCACACAAAGAGATGCGGGAAGCGGTTGGAAATATTCCCGGGACGCGGAAGACGCTGCAAGGGGTTGCCGCGGTAGGATGAGAGGCGATGACGATATCCGGTTCCGGTGAGCCAGCGAACCTTACGCTGCAGGGGAAACGCATTCTGATTACTGGCGCGGCCAGGAGGATCGGCCGGGCGATGGCACTCTACTTCGCGGCGCGGGGAGCAAGGGTGCTGCTGCACTACGGAGGCTCACGCGAAGAAGCTTTGCAGGTGGCCGCCGCCTGTACCTGGGATGGGCAACCCGCGCCGCTGTTTCAGGCGGATCTGTCGCACGTGAGCGAGATCCAGCGGATGTTTGCGCAGGTGCGGGAACTGGGTGAGCCGCTGGACGCGCTGGTGAACAACGCGGCACGATTTACGCGCATCCCAGCGTTGGAGGTGACGGAAGCCGATTGGGACTCTATCCATAGCGTCAATCTGAAGGCGGTGTTTTTCTGCTGCCAGCAGGCGGCGCTCATCATGAGGGATCAGGAGACGGGCGGCCGCATCGTGAACATCAGTTCGTTGGGCGGGCTGCGGCCGTGGGCTGATTATGCGCACTATTGCGCATCGAAGGCAGGGGTGATCCATATGACACGGGCTCTGGCCAAGGCCTTCGCACCGAAGATCACGGTGAACAGCATCGCGCCGGGAGTCATTCCCTTTGAGGAGCGGGACCAGCCACGAATTTTGGCGGGCATTCAGATGACTCCCGTGGGCAGAGCGGGAAGTGGCGAGGACATCGCGGAGGCAGCAGAGTGGTTGATCACCAATGGCGGCTTCACCACCGGACAAACGCTTGCCTTGGATGGAGGGTTAAGTCTCGTCTGATGTTGGCCTGAGTGGTTGCGCGCAGGGATGCGCCGCTCAAAAGTAAAAGGACTGGCCACTGAGAGCCAGTCCTTTTTGCATTTGCGAAACCGGAGTGAACACCAGGTCCACTCAGGAATCCTAATAGCTGGCGATGGCTTCGTCTTCGGTTTCGAAGACCATGAAGACCGTATGCAGTTTTGTGATCTGCATCAGGTCCTTAATCTTGTTCTGGAGTGCAACCAGCTTCAACTGTCCGCCCTTGTTGGTGACGGAGGTGTAGCTGCCCACCAACTCGCCCAAGCCTGCGCTATCGATGTAAGTGACATCCGCCATATTCAGCAGGATGTTCTTGTTCCCTTTGCCCGACACATCGGCGATGGTGTCGCGGAGGGCGCCGGAGCCTTCACCGAGGGTGATTTTGCCACTCAAGTCAACCACGGCGACGTCTCCCGCCTGACGCACATTAACCTTCAAACTCATTGCAGTCCTCCCTGTGTATCCCTCCCGGAAAGGCGGCCCGGCCTTTCAAGCGCCTGTGCGCGCGGGGACCGGAGGTATGCACGCTCCGGCAAGTTGCAATGTCTCACAGAACAAATCAGGGCGTCAAGGGGCGTACCATTCCATGTCATGCCGGGCGGCTAGCGGATGGAAGGCGGCGAGTCTGGCGGCAGCAGTTCCGCAAGCAGAGCCTCAGTGAGTTCACCGATGAAGAGGTTTCCTGCATTGTCGGGGGAATAGTCTGTCTTGGACATACCATCGACGGTGACGGCGATGGAGACGACGCCTTTCGGGTGGTAAACGAGGCCGGCATCGCTGCGCAGGGCGTCGAGTGCGCCGCTCTTGGAGGCGACTTCGATATCCGCGGAATCCGTGAAACGCCGGCCGATCCCATCCTTGTACTGCTGGCGCTTCAGGACCTCGATGATCTCCTGGGAGGCGGCAGGACTGACGATTTCGCCAGCGTGCAGCATTTCCAGAAGCTTCGCCATTTCACGGGGGGTGCTGCGGCCGATGCCGAAGCGCTGGTTTTCCGCTTTCTCTCCCTCTTTGCTCCAGCCGGTCGCCTCTTTTAGCTGGCTGCCGTCTCCGCGAATCTTGCGCATGCTGCGTGTCTGGGCGAAGCCTAGCTGCTGCATGGTTTCGTTCACGTAGTCAGCACTCAGCCGGTCCAGAACCAGGTTGGTGGCGGTATTGTCGCTAACTACAATCATCACGTGCATCAGGTCGCGAAGGGTTAGCAGGGTGCCGTCCTCAAATTCACGAATGACACCGGAGCCGGAGACCTTTGCCTCGGGGGTAACGGGAATCTTCTCGTCCCACCGGGCCTTTCCCTCGGCGACGGCACGATAGCAGGCCACCATGATGGGCAGCTTGATCGTGCTGGCGGTCCGCACCGGCTGGTCAGCATTGACAGCAAATTCCCTGCCGGTTTCGATGACCTTGGCATAGACGCTGACGTTGGCGGGGAACTGCGCGATGCGCTGGTTGAGGTTGACCGCGACAGGGCCGGCGGACTGTGAGGCAGGGCAGCCGCAGAGCAGCATCAGGAAGCCGGCGGCGGTCAGGCAGGCAATGAAGCGCGAGGGGAGCATGGGGCCAGTATAGCGAGCGGGCGACAGAAGAATGTCTGGTGGCAGGTGGCGGGTAGTATCGGATACCATGATCTTTTTAGTCGGAGATGGCTACCAGTGATAGGTTGAAAGAATAACCGTCAATTTAAGACTTCCTTTATGAACTTTCGAACGTTGATTGCTGTCCTGCTGGCGCTTCTGCTGGGTGCCGGTTCCATGGGGGCGCAGAAGCCTCCCAAATTGCTGCGATGCGGAACATCTCCCGCCAACGACCGGCAACAGATCCATTTGCATCAGCGCGCCAGTGAGCGCCGCGCAAGCCTGCTGCGGGCGGGCGTGCGGAGTGAGCAACTGGGCGGTAAGCGCGTTGATTTGCAGCGCACCGCGGCTACCGTGCAGGGCGACATTGTCGTCATGAGCGGGGATGGCGGGGTGATCACCGGGGCGAATCTGTTTCCAGGGGTCCTGGTGGGACGCACTGTCCGCTTCCAGCCCACCGATGCCGGGGCTACGTCCTACAACATTGAACTCACCGATGACACTTTCCGCCAGGACGCCATCACTGGGGAGGCGGTGAATCTGTTGTCGCCAGAGAACGGGAGTCCGATCGCGGATGACGACAGCCGCGAGTTTGACTTACCCTTCCAGTTTCCATTCTATGGAGTACAGCAGAGCCGGCTGTTTGTGAATTCAAACGGGCACATCACGTTCGGAGACGAAGACTCCTTCGCGGAGACCACTGACTACGCGGGATTTCTTTCGGGACCGCCGAAGATTGCGGGAGCCTCACTCGACCTTGACCCGGAAGACTCTGCCGCGAACGCGGGCATCTATGTGTATTTGCAGCCAACGGAGGTGATCGTCAGCTACGTGCGGATTGCGCGGTTCGGGACCAATCCGCTAGTGGATCAGAACCTCGTGGAGTTTCAACTGCGATTCACGCCGGATGGCACGGTACAGATTCTGCACCGCCGAGGCCCTTTTGGGCAGTTTGTGATGGGGATGACGCCGGGGCGCAACCGGGATTCGGGGCGGCTGATCCAGTTCGCAAACCCGCCAAAGGAACCAGTGAACACGTCCGTGGCGGAGATATTCAGTGCCAGCGGTCAACCAGCGTTGGACGTGTTTCGGGCTACCCAGGTGTTTTTGCAGTCGCAGCCCGATGACTATGACTTCATCGTTTTCTACAACGATGCGGGCATCCAGGCGGGTTTGGGCGCGGTGGCCTTTGAGATCACCGTCCAGAATCAGGTGGAGGGGATTGGGGAAGATGATGATTTGGACCGGCGTAGCTTTTTCGGGAATCCGGAGAGGCTGCAAGCGATCATCAACATGGGGCCACTAAGCCAGTATCCCGATGGTCCCTTTGATGAGGTACCTGTGCTAGGGTCTACCGAGAATACGCCGCTATCCACGCTGGCGCATGAGGCGGGGCACCGCTTTCTGGCCTTCCCGCGGCTGCGCGAGGGAGCCTCGAACACCTTCAGCCTGTTAGGGCGGCAACAGGCGCACTGGAGCTTCCGGTTCAATGCGCAGGGCTCGTTCATGGAGGGCAGCGATCTGTCCGCGCCGCCATCGGGGGAGCTAGGAAACACCTACACGACCGGAGCGCCGTCTCTGCGGTACGCGGAACTGGACCGTTACCTGATGGGATTGATTGGGGCGCACCAGGTGGGCCTGGAACAAAGCCTCTTCTACGTGGATGGTCTGGGGGCGACGGCACGGGCGCCGCAGCGTGGGGTGCAGATCTCCGGGCAGCGCCGGGACTTCACGATGGATGACATCATTGCGGCAAACGGGCTGCGCAAGCCGGATCATACAATTGCGCAGCGGCGCTTCCGCTTTGCCTTTGTGCTGGTGACGCAGGACGAAACCAAAGTGCAGCCGGCGCTGGAGAAGCTGAACAGGTACCGCCAGGAGTTTGTGGAGTTCTTCAATCAGAGGTCGGCAGGCCTGGCGTTTGCGGAAACCTCGTTGAAGCCGGCGCTGGATGTGGATGCCTTCCCGGCGGCGGGGGTACTGGCAGGAACCCAGGGTGTACTGCGTGTGAGCCGAAGGGGCACTGAGGGCGACGTGGCGCTGACGCTAAGCGGCTCAGATGGCTTCCTCAGCCTGCCTGCAACCGCGACACTTGCTGCAGGCTCCAGAACGGTGGAGGTGCCGTACTCGGCCTTGCAGCCCGGCGTTGCGCGATTGCGGGTGGCGGCGGCTGACCAGACCTACCTGCCTGCTGAGGCGGCTCTCGCGATCGCTAATCTTGGAGGATTGACGCTGCAGTTGACCTCGCCGGCGCGGGTGCAGGCGCTTCCCAGCCAACAGGTGCTTACCCCCATTGAGTTGCAGGTGACAGACGCGCGTGGGCTGCCCTACCGGGGGGTGACGGTACGCCTGGAGCCTACAACCGGTGGCCTGGTGACACCCTCTGCGGCTAGCACGGATGCAAATGGCAAAGTGAGCTTCCAATGGACGGTGGGCGACGCTGCGGTGAACCTGGCCAAGGCCTTCATTGAGGGGGAACGAGACAGGACGGAATTGACGCTGACCGCCTTGCCCGATTTACTGCCAGAGGTGCGAGCCGCTACCAACGGGGCCAGCTTCAGCGCGGGTTTGAGTCCTGGCGGCCTGGCCACCCTGTTCGGCATCTCTCTGGCTGCCGGTGAACAGCGGCTGGCGGGCTTCACGCCGCTTCCTATTGAGCTGGAAGGGGTATCCGTCCGCGTGAACGGGACGGCTTCGCCCCTGGTGTTCATCAGTGACCAGCAGATCAACTTCTATGTGCCGGGCAGCGTCAACGGTGACACAGCCATGGTGCAGGTAACCACTCCAGACGGAGGATCCAGCGTTTTTCAAACGCCTCTGCTGACTTACCAGCCCGGGATTTTCTTTGATTCGGGGACGAACCTGGGGGCGATCCTACGGAACAATTTCGGGGACAAGACGAACGTCACCCCGGCAGTGCCTGGTGACTTCGTGCAGATTTTTGCCACGGCCCTGGGACCGGTGGTATCTGCTGGGCGCGGGGTGTTCCGGACGGGCGCTACGGTGACTGTAAAAATGGGAGATCGCCTGTTGCCAGTGGAGTCGGTGCCTTTCTCGGGACTGGCGCCAGGCTTCACGGGCCTGTATCAGGTGAATGCCCGCGTGCCGGATGACTTTGCACCGGGCACCTATTCTGTGCGCCTGATTGTGGAAGGGCAGGAGAGCAACGAGGTGAACATGGTCGTGGGGACGAAGCCGAACTGAAACCGGCCTCGTCCCGCGGACAGGTGTGACGGCGCCACGAGTGCTTCCGGCGGACTCTACTTCGCAAGAGACGAGCCGGGCAGACCGCCATTGCCATTCAGATAGAGACGGGTGAGCCCGACCCGGACGATCTCAAAGGCGGTATCGACATCGTCAGCCCAGTGGAACAGGTCAAGGTCTTCGGGTGAGATCATGCCGTGTTTTGCCATTGCCTCGAAGTTGATGACTTCGCTCCAATACTGCTTGCCGTAGATGAGCAGCACCATTTCCTTGCGCAGCTTATGGGTTTGCACAAGGGTGAAGAGTTCGAATAGCTCGTCCAAAGTGCCGAAGCCGCCGGGGAAGATCACCAGGGCCTTGGCCAGATAGGCGAACCAGAGCTTGCGCATGAAGAAGTAGTGGAACTCAAAGTTGAGCTCGTCACTGATGTAGGGGTTGGGGGCTTGCTCAAATGGCAGGCTGATGTTGAGGCCGATGCTCTTGCCTTGGGCATCGCAAGCGCCACGATTGGCTGCCTCCATGATGCCGGGGCCGCCGCCGCTGCAGATGACAAATCGGCGTTCGTCGGCGGGCAGGGAATCGCTCCACAAAGTGATGCGCCTGGCCAATTCGCGGGCATCCGCGTAGTAGTTTCCCAGGGGCCCCTCTTCGGTGATACGTGCCGAGCCGAAGAAGACTACCGTGTCCTGCACCTTGGCGCGGCGGAAGCGGGCCTGCGGCTCAAGGTACTCAGACAGAATACGCAGGGTTCGGGCATCGGCACTGTTCAGGAACTGGGGATCCGCATAGGCTTTGGGCTTGCGGATACCAACTTTCTTCTGGTCAGCCATTGGGTTTATTCCTCGGTAGTAGATGGATCGGCGGCGGACGCCGTGGCCTCCAGGGCCTCAACGCGTTTCCGCAGGTCACGCAGGGTTCTCACCATTTCGGGCAGTTGCGGGAAGGCTGCGACGGCGCGACGCCAGGTTCGGGCATCGAAGGCGGGGCTGCCGGCCATGAGTTCGCCTGCGGGGACATCGCCACCAATGCCCGCCTGTGCGTAGATGATGGCATTGTCATGAATGGTGAGGTGGCCGGAAATGCCGGACTGTCCGGCCAGCAGCACGTTTTTCCCCAAATGCGAGCTGCCCGCAAGCCCAGCCTGAGCGCAGACGATATTGTCCTCGCCAACGGTGCAGGCATGGCCCACTTGGACGAGATTGTCGATCTTGGCTCCGCGGCGGATGCGGGTTTCGCCCACAGTTGCGCGGTCAATGGCGCTGAGGCACTGGATTTCGACATCGTCCTCAATGATGGTGATGCCGCTCTGAACCATTTTGTAGTGGCTGCCGTCGGCGCGTTTTGCAAAGCCGAAGCCATCGCCTCCCACCACCACGCCGTTCTGGAGGGTGACACGATGGCCGATGCGGCAGAACTCGCGAACGCTCGAGTGCGCGTGAGCCTGGAAATCGTCGCCGATCTCGGCACCCTCATAGATCACGACATGGGGATGCAGGACAGCGCGTTCACCCAGCGTGACGTGCGGCCCCACGACACAGCAGGCGCCAATGGATGCGCCATCGCCGAGTTGGGCGGTGGGGTCAATGACGGCGCTGGGATGAATGCCCGGGGCCGGTCGTGGGGGTGCGTAGAAACACTCGAGGGCCCTTGCGAAGTCAAGATAAGGGTCAGTGGAGATAACGCAGGCAGCGGCCAAGCCCTCAATGGGCTGCTTCACCAAGATCGCGCCCGCCTGGCTTTGTTTTGCTTTCGCGGCGTACTTGGGATTTGACAGGAAGGTGAGGTGGTGCGGACCGGCCTGGTCGATTCCAGAAACGCCCTGGATGTCCAGTTCGTCATTGCCGATCACCAGGCAATTTAATCGTGTTGCGAGTTCTCTTAGTTTCATGAACAGTTACAAGGGTACAATTTCAATAGAGATGGCGTGTTGGCGTTTGGTTTCGTTGTTGTGGCTGGTGGTGGCGATTGCTTGCGCCGGGAACCAGTCAAGTACCGCTGGGGAACCTGTAGAACAGGCGCCCGCGGGTCCGAAACAGGCCCAATCCGCCTCAGCCGCGGATGCCTCATCAGGGCAGCAAGGCACTGTGGGTCAACAACAATCCCCAGCGCAAGGCAGCGGCCCACAGCAAGGCGAAGCCGAGGTCGCGCAGCAACCGGTTGGGGTTCAGCAACAGCCGGACGCCGAGGCAGGCGCGGGCGTGGTTGAGGCAGCGCTTGAGCAGTTTCGTACGGCAACACGGGACCGAGGGCTGCGCAGCGACAGTCCGAAGGCGTTTCAGGCGGGAGGCGGCCGATTGCCGCAGTACCACGGGCGGCTGACCTATAACATCCGTAACGACCTCTTCGACGCCATTCCGCATCAGATCCGGCAGCGGGGTGGGCAGCAATCCATTCTGCGACGGCACCAGTTCGGATTCAACGTCAGCGGACCTGTGTTTATCCCAAAGCTCTACAATGGTGGGTCGCGAACCTTCTTCACGTTGTCCTATGAAGGGGTTCGGGAAAGCATCGCTCGCAGCTTGCTGGAGACGTTGCCGATTCTGCCTGAGCGCAGTGGCGATTTCTCTCAGACGGTGGACCCCAGCGGCGCTCCTTTGCCGGTCTACGACCCCGCCAGCACCAGCCTCAATCCAGCCTATGACGCCACCAGACCGGTGCGCACGGACAACCTGCAGTATCTGCGCAACCAGTTCGTGAACAACCAGATTCCCGCTGCACGGCTTGACCCGGTGGCGATGCGTACGATGGCCTTCTTTCCACAGCCCAACACCAGCGTGGGACCGTTTTTCCGGAACAACTTCTTTGTGGTTTCGCCTGAGCGCAACGTGGTGGACGGCTTCACCGGACGCGTTGACCACATTTTTGATGACCGCCATCGGGCTAACATCAATCTCACCATCACGGATGCTTTCGTAGGGGCGGCAAAGTGGTTTGACAATGCGGCGAACCCCGGGCCTATGGACCGCATTGAGACCAGTAATTCCGGATCTTTGCAGCATATTTTCACGATTTCGCCGGAAACCATTCACAGCACGACCTTTAACTTTACCAGCAGCGGCTTTGAGAATCAGGTGGATCAGGCTACCAACTATCCGGCGCAATTGGGGATTCCCGGTCGGCTGGGCGGCGTGTTTCCGGCGTTCAATATCCTGGATGGATATCTGGACGTAGGGCGCGCGAACCTTGTGCGGCGGAACTATCGCCATACCTACACCCTCACGAATACCTACTCCACTCGGGTGCGCGGCCACAACCTGCGGTTCAGCGGGCGGGCGACGCAGTTCCAGTTGAATTCCTTCCAGCCGGATTTCCCAAGCGGCCGCTTTCGCTTTCAAAATGCGTTCACCGCGCTGCCTGGAATTGTGAACACTGGCCATGGCTTTGCCACATTCCTGCTGGGCGAGGCAGATTTTGCGGAGCTCAGTGTGGTAGATCAGCCCTCGTATTGGCGCCGCTGGTATTTTTCCGGGAGGGTGGTAGATCAGGTGGAATTGAAGCGGGGACTGAACCTGACCTTCGACGTCAATCTGGAGCATAGTAAGCCTCGCGTTGAGAAGTACGACCGGCAAAGCACCGTGGACCTCAGCGCGCCAAACCCCGAGACTGGGTCAATTGGGGCGCTGGTGTTTGCTGGGCAGGGTGGTAACGGCCGCACCTTCCAGCGTCCGATCACCGTGCTGGAGCCTCGCGTGAGCCTGGCCTGGAACCCGAACACCGAAGGCGGTTCCGTCGTGCGCGTCAGCTATTCGCGCAGTTACAGCGCCTGGCCACTGGCGTATGGGCACTGGGGCACCCAGGGCTACAACCTGTATCCGGCGGTGATTTCTCCTAACCGGCTGACGACCCCCGCACTATTGCTGCGGGATGGCTTCGGTGAGTCAGTGGGCGTAGCGCCGAACTTGAGCCCGTCTGCGGCGGATAACACCCTCGCGGAGCTGCAATCTCGCACCAACGATGTTCCGATGACGGTGAGCTACGGATTGAGCTACGAGCGGGAGATGCCGGGCAACCTGCTGGTGGTGGTGGGTCTATCGCGGGACTCAGCGCGCAACCTGTTTGTGAATGAGTCAACGTTTGACCCGAACGCAGTTCCGCTGGATTTCCTCACCTTCCGTGACCTCCTGAACGACGAATCGTTCTTGCGCAGCCTGCGGCCGTTTCCGCAGTACCAGCGCTTCAGCCTGAATAGCATGTGGCCGGCGGGGCGTTACAACCGCGACGAGACGTCGCTGCGGATAGAAAAGCGCGCAACGGGTGGGCTGACGTTGCGAGCGACGTACAGGTTCTCTAAACAGATGGACAACTACTCAGGGCCGGGCGCGATTCAGGACAAGTACAATCTGGACAAGGAATGGACCGTGGCCTCGTTCAATAGCCCGCATGTCACCTCATTAAACTATGTGTACGAACTGCCATTCGGGCCGAACAAGGATTACTTCACCTTCTCTGACTGGCGTCGCTATCTGATGGCCGGTTGGAGCTTTACGGGCACCTCCACGCTGGTGAGCGGACGCCCTCTCAGCATGAGGGCAGCGTTCAACAACACCGGCAGCGTGGTGCAGACGCTGTACGCGAATGTTGTGGGCGGGGTGTCGCCTCATGTAGAGAATCCCTCACCGGTGCAGTGGTACAACCCGGCCGCGTTTGCGCATCCAGACGATTTCACCATCGGCAATGCGCCGCGGAATATGCCCAATCTGTTTGGGCCGGCACGGCAGAATCACGACCTCTCAGTGAGCAAACGGTTTCCGTTGACGTCTGGCCAAAGCCTGGAGTTTACCGCTGTGGGGTTGAATTTCATGAATATCGGGAATCTGGATGATCCGGATACCGAAATTGGCACCGTGCAGGCGCCGAACGCCAACGCAGGGCGGATTTTGCAGTCAGTTGGCGGCAGGATTATCCAACTGGGATTGCGGTTGAACTTCTAATGACGCGATGGATTGCGGTGCTGCTGTGCCTGTGTTGGTTTGGGCTGGCCAACCTGCCTGCGGAAGAGACCGTACCGCCGAAGGCAGCCAAGCAAAAGGGCCGGAGGGGTTCGGTTGCATCAGCAAAGGCAGGCAGTAAGAGAGAGGCAGCCAAAACGTCGCGCTTGATTGTTCCGGTGTGGCGTCCGTCAGGGACGCAGGGTGACTGGAACGCTGCGGACTTCACGGCGCGGGTAGGCGCAACCCCATTGACTGTGCGCGGAGGCCGGTTCGAGGATAGCCCTCTGCTGCTGTTTGTGGCGATCGACTTCTCCGCCGATCTCATCCTGACTGAGAGCGCCAAGGATGCCGTGGCGAATGCGTTACGCGTGGCCCGTCCGGAAGTGCTGGCGGGCCTGCTGCGGATACCGGAACAGCCGATGGTGATCAGGGATCCCACGGTGGACCGCGAACGGTTCATTGAGGCAATGAAAGGGTTGCCGATGAGCGGCCGTGCCGGCCTGTTTGAGATGGTGGAAGTGATTGCCGGAATCACCAGCTCGCTGGTGCAGGAGCACCCGGTGAGGGTGGCAGTATTGTATCTGACCGATAGTGAGATCAGTAACTATCGCGAAGACTACACCAACCCGGTGATCAACCGTTCAGATGCACGGGACTTGAGCCGGCGCTTTCCAGATGCATTGATTCGCGAAAAGGTGAGCAGCCTTACCAACAGCCTTCAGCGATCCAGCGTGCCGATGTTCGTGGTGCATCTGAACTACCGGAACGACACCTTGAACGAAGCTTATCAGACGGGGTTGCGGAGGCTAGCGGAAAGCACGGGCGGGCGTGGCGTGTTCTGCCGCTCCATTGCGGAGATTCCCGTGGCGATTGGTGATATGGTGAATGCCATCCAGGCCATGGGTATGCTGGAGGTGGAGACGCCGGCAAGCGTAACCGGATCCTTTACCCTCAGCCTGGAAAGCGAACTGGGCAGCTTAACGTATCGAAGCCAGTTTCAACCGCCCCGTTAGGGGTCTGCATGTTAGAGAATGCATCATCGCGGGGAGCAAATACCATGCCTGAAACTGATTTGCGCTCATTGCCGCCACGGCCCCCGTCGACTGGGGGAGGGCAGCCAGCCCATTCCCGGCGCTGGCCTTGGATACTTCCATGGCTCCTGGGCCTGGCAGCCGCCGCTCTGTTGGGCTGGATGAACACCAATTTGGGCAGGGAACTGGAGGCTGAGCGCAACGCGCGCGCGGCCAGCGAGACGGAAGTGCAACGGCAGCGCAGCGAGACTGTGCAAGTGCGTGACCAGTTGGAAGCGTTACAGGCTGAGATGGAGGAGATTGCCGCCTCGGGCAATCTGAGCGCCGAGGAGGCGCTGAGACGCCAGCGGGAGATGGAACGGACGCGTCGCGTACAGAGCGTCTCGCAGCAGGAGTTAGAAGTTGCTCTGGTGAATGCAAGGGCGGAGCGCGACGCGCTGAGTGAGCGGATTGGCAGGCTGGAAAGCCAGGTGGAGCAGTTGGGACAGCAACTAGCCGAAGCAAAGCTGAGGGAGGAGACGCTAGCGGAAAACGTCGCGCAGTCCAAGCGGCTGGCCGAGGCGTTACAAGCCCAGTTACAGGGCAAAGACCAGATCTTGGCGACGTTGGAACGTTCCTATCAGCGGTTTAAGGATTCCTCCCAGTCCGCCAGCCGGCAACTGGAAACCATCAGCAGGACCCTAACCGAACTAGAGGAGCTGAACCAGAGGCGGGCACGGATTCTGGAGCAGGCTACCCGCCGCCTGAAGGACCTTAGCGACAGTTACCGCACCGTGGCGGTGCGCATCGACAGTGACCCACGCACGCAGGGCACCCTAAACGCGGAAGTCAGCCGGCTGCAATCGGGCGTGCTGGCGGTGGAGGATCAGGTAGCGCAGTTCAACACCCTGAACACACAGGCTTCGCAACTGGAGCGGAGGCTTGGCCAGTTGCGCAGCGCGAATTGAGTTCGCGGAGGGCTCCAACACAATGATTCGCTCCAGCCATCGCCGGTCCATTCCGCTGTTTATCGCGGTGGGCAGCGTGCTGGTGGGGCTTGCCGTTGCGTTGAACATTGGCTGGATCGTCATCAGTTGGCGTGAGGGATTGCTGCTGGCGACAGGTATTGTGGTAACCCTGCTCATTATCGCGGGGGTAGTGCTAAATACGATTTTTCTGGTGAGGGAGATCCGGCGCAATGAGCAGCAGGACGGATTCCTGAACGCGGTGACGCATGAGTTAAAGACTCCGGTAGCCTCCATCCGCCTGTATCTGGAGACGCTTCGCACCCGTCCGGTGGATGACGCGACGCGGGAGGAGTTCTACCGCGTGATGATGGAGGATACTGAGCGCCTCCAGTCCACGATTGAACAGGTGTTGATGGCGGGAGTGGCAGGCGCCGCCCAACGCGAGCGCCTGCAGCCGGTGAGCCTTAGGGAACTGAGCCAGGAATCCGTTGCTTTGTGCCGGTCCCGGCATCAGCTTTCCGAGGTCCAGCTTCAGTTTGTAAACCGCTGCGTGGTGGAATCGCGCACCATGGTGATGGCCAACCGCGAGGACTTGCTGGCAGCCATTCGAAATCTGTTGGAAAACGCGGTGAAGTATTCCGGTAAGCATATCCGCATCATCGCTACGCTGCAAAATGTGGACGCTACACGAGTGCGGCTGCAGGTAAGCGATGAGGGCGTGGGCATTTCACCATCAGAGACGAAACGGATCTTCAGGCGTTTTTATCGAGTTCCAACTGCGTCCAGCCTGCGAGTGAAGGGGACTGGACTTGGGCTCTACATCGTGGCGCAGATTGCTAAGCGTCATGGTGGCAGGGTGTTTGCGGAAAGCGAAGGGCCGGGCAAAGGAAGCATCTTCACGCTGGAACTGCCCGTGGCTGCATTGGATGCGACGCAGCGGCGTTCCCCGGCGTCACAGGAAGCGCGGACTGCGGCGGTGGCAGGCTCCGCTGAGAGGGAGAAGGTGTAGTGAATCCGGATTCGCGGAAGGCTGGCGGCAGTGTCATGGGTACGGAAGACGGTGCGCAACGCAGTGAGCGTCTTCTGGTGGTGGAGGACGAGGCACACATCGCGCTGGGGTTACGCTTCAACCTGCAAGCGGAACGCTATCAGGTGGCAGT
The DNA here is from genome assembly GCA_036821995.1 of Bryobacteraceae bacterium. Taxonomy (GTDB): domain Bacteria; phylum Acidobacteriota; class Terriglobia; order Bryobacterales; family Bryobacteraceae; genus JACTMJ01. The sequence continues at coordinate 9,127 of DAISIM010000046.1, read as the reverse complement.
GGTGGAAAGTGGCGAGGAGGCGCTGTCCGCATTGGCCCGGGAACGCTTTGACCTGGTGTTGCTGGACCTGATGCTACCGGGGATTTCCGGGTTCGATGTGCTGGAACAGATGCGTGGTAAGGCTGACCGCACGCCAGTGCTGATCCTTACCGCCAGAGGGCGTTCCGAGGATGTCGTGCATGGGTTGACACTTGGCGCGGATGACTACTTGTCGAAACCCTTTGAGTTGGCTGTACTCCTGGCCAGGGTTTCCGGCCTGTTGCGCCGCACGCAGTGGGCGCGGAACGCGGTAGCTGCGGAACTGTCGCGAACGGAACGCGCCCGTGACGGATTACCCGTGTGCTTTGAATTTGGCGGGAAGGTGATTCTCTTCGACGACCTGAAGATTCTTGATGGTGACCGGGAGACCGCACTCACGGTAATGGAGGCCAATCTGCTTCGCTACCTGATTGACAGGCGCGGCAGGCCGGTGAGCCGAAAGAACCTGCTTGAGGACGTGTGGGGTCTGCATGAGGATACGGATACGCGTGCGGTGGATAACTTCGTCGTCCGCCTACGACGCTATCTTGAGGAGGATCCGCAGGAGCCGCGGTATCTGCTGACGGTGCGCGGCGTAGGTTATAAGTTTGATCCCGGCGAGTGATGTGCTGGCGGGTTGCTTGAACGGGCAGGTTGCTTGACAATGTACCTCTGTGATGCAGGTTGCAGCACCGCGGCGCGGCGGGCAAAGCCGTGTGTGGTCGCGATGGGTTGACACTGCCAGTGCCCTTGGCTACAGTGCATTTAACGGTTGGGGTTACTGGTTTCGCTTGGTTCACTACAGCAGCAATTTCGTTTTTCTTCCGGATCGTGAGAGCCGAACTGTCTAAACGGCCAGGTTTCCGCGGGAAGCGATACGATAGGGGCTTACGCATTGGAAGACCGTCTCCATTGGATCGCGGGCTGCCGGGTAGCAGCCAGACAGATCCTGATGCGGTCGTTCTGATGCCTTTTTCCGGTTCTTCCGCTGAGTGGGCCTGCCGCCCGGTTTACTATTGTAGTGAGGGGCTTGACTTCCTCCGCGGAGAGATGGATGCACAGGACCCTCAGTGGGTGCCTTGTGAACAATCCGCGGCGTGGTTGAGCGCCCACAGCCCTAGTCGTGGCATCGAATAGGTTGCCAGCAGATTCACTCCCTCTTTGAGATCGAGAACATGAACACCGAAGATCGCGATCTAATCCCAGGAAACCCTCAACCCGCGGATGAGAATCATCCGGAATTACCTGAGGAGTTCGTTCCGGATACTCCGGACGAAATGGCCCAAGACAGCATGGAGCAGCTGCTGGACGACTACTCAAACCCGGATGGACTTCGGGAAGGGGATGTCATTCACGGCCGCGTTCTGGAAATCCGGGAAGCGGAGCTGATTGTGGATGTGGGGCAAAAGGCTGAAGGCGCCGTGCCCATTGAGCAGGTAAAGGACGCAAGCGGCAATGTCCGCTTTGCGGTAGGCGACGCGATCGACGTGGTGGCGACGGGCCGCGCGGACTATTCGCGGGAAGGCTACATTCCGCTTTCCTTTGAGCGCGTAGGCCGGATGATGGCGTGGGAGAACCTGGAAAAGGCGCACAAAGACGACCTTCCCATCTTGGGCAGGGTGCTGGCGCGAACCAAGGGGGGGCTGACCGTGGACGTGGGGATGAAGGCATTCATGCCCGCATCTCATGTGGATATCCGGCCGGTGCAGAACCTCGACGAACTGGTGGGTCAGGACCTGCCTGTGAAGATCTTGAAGATGAACCGGCGGCGATCCAATGTGGTGGTCTCGCGCCGGTCGATCATGGAAAAGGAGCTTGGGTCGCGGAAAGAGCAAACGCTGGAGGCACTGGCTGAGGGAGCGGTGGTGGCCGGCGTGATCAAGAGCCTTACCGAGTACGGCGCCTTTGTGGATTTAGGCGGCATTGACGGTTTGCTGCATGTGAGCGATATCTCCTACGGCCGCATTGGAAAGCCGGCCGACGTGCTGAAGCCGGGCCAGGAAGTTACCGTTCGCGTATTGAAGTTCGATAAGGAGCACGAGCGGGTTTCGCTAGGAATGAAGCAGTTGGCGCCCGATCCCTGGGAAACTGCGGTCGAACGGTATCCGATGAACCATCGCGTGGTGGGGACGGTGGTGAGCGTCACGGACTATGGGTCGTTTGTTGAACTGGAGCCGGGCGTTGAGGGTTTGGTGCACATTTCGGAGATGACCTGGTCTCGACGGATGAAGCATCCAGCCCGCGTGATGAAGGTGGGCGACCAGATTGAGGCGGTGGTGCTGGCGGTGGATACGAAACAGCGCCGCATTTCACTGGGAATCAAGCAACTGGAGCCGGATCCCTGGACCACCATCGACAGCCGCTATAGCGTGGGCAGCGTGGTGGAGGGTCGCGTACGGAAGCTGTCTGACTTCGGTGCCTTCCTGGAGATTGAAGAGGGCATCGACGGCTTGGTGCACATCTCTGACCTGTCATGGACCAAGCGCGTAAAGCACCCTTCGGAGGTGGTGAAGAAGGGGCAGATGGTGCAAGCCGTGATTCTGAACATCGACTCCGCCAACCGGCGGCTGTCGCTGGGCATGAAGCAGTTGCTTCCTGACGCGTGGGAGACCTTCTTCCAGAAAACACAGTTGGGCGATGTGGTGGAAGGGACAGTCGTTCGGCAGGCGAACTTCGGCTTCTTTGTGGAACTGTTGCCCAATGTGGAAGCGCTCTGCCACAGTTCAGAGGTTCCGCCAGAAGTGCATGCCAGCATTTCAACGGGAAGTACGCGCAAGTTTTCAGTGATCAAGCTGCATCAGGAGGATCGGCGGATCGGCCTCAGCATTCGAGCCCTGCCGCCGGAAGAACAAGCCGCTGAGGGCGACGAAGCCCCTGTCGTGAGCAGTCCGGAGGGAGCGACTGCCAGCCTGGGTGACGCATTGCGCGCGACGCTGGGAGAGGATCCCGCGCCGGAGTAACCGCTCTCAGGTTGTGAGTGGATCAACCCTCACTGAAGTAACTTTCGGCTCCCTCACTGAGGCTGGGCGTCGTAGGTAGGGACGGTGAGGGTCCACCATCGGCGCTCAGTGCGGCCTTCACTTGTGCCAGACGCGGGCTTTCCACCAGAACCTGGTAGCTTACCGGACTGGCACTCAGTTGAGATCGCGTGACGGCGTCCAGTGCTCCTGTTACGATCAAGCGTACCGGCGGCCTGTTGTCAGACGCTGTGCGCCACAAAGCGACCTGCGCTTCGGTGGTCAACAGCGTTGACTGCACCACCGCCGCACTCAGCGTTTCCGTGTGGATGAGTTGCGCCAGTTCTTTCGTGCTGCTGGCGGAGCGCCACTCCAATCCCAGTTTGCGAGCGATGCCCTCCAGCCGGAGCAACTCAACAGGATTGTCATTGGCCAGCAGGAGCACGCCGTTTCGCACTCGTGGGGGAGGACTTCCGGAATAGAGATCGAATAGAGTCATGCCCGCAGCCTCAAACAAGGGTCCCAATGGGACATTGCGCAAACGTTTAAGGAGCCCGAACAAGTGTGAAGGCAGCACGGGCAGGTCAAGATTCACGGTTTCCAGAAGAGGGTGACGGGCGGGCGCCTGGTTCTGCTGCGGGTGATCCCGCAAGACAATCAACGGGGGGGCTGCGGACCCTAACCGGCGCAAGGACTGCACCGTGTGCTCATCCCAGACGCTGAGGGCGCTGGCGGCGGTGACGACGGCATCCCAGGAAGGTCTTTCCCCGTCGTTGAGCGTCTCAGCGAATTCGCTCGCTTGGTCAAACATCTGTATCTCAAGCCCCGGCACGGCACGAACCAACCGGAGGAAGGCGATGGTTTCCGAGCTATGCCGCTGCTGCACCAAAAGCCGGACTCCATGGAAGGTGTGAAGCTGGCTGGGAGTGTCTGAGGTAGGGCGTTGGTCTAGCGCCTCAATAGGCGTCAAGGGTATTGAGATGGTAAAGCGGGACCCGCGACCCGGCTCGCTGTCCAACTCAATGGTGCCGCCCATCAAATCCACGATGCGTCTGGAAAGCGACAGTCCTAGCCCGGTTCCTCCAAAGCGGCGGGTTGTGGAGAGATCAGCCTGTTGGAACTCCTCGAAGATCAGGCGCTGTTTCTCCGTGTTGATGCCGATTCCGGAGTCCTCGAAGTGAAAGTGAACCAAGGCGGAGCCATCCTCATCCCGGGTCTCCACTGTATCCAGAAAGACGTGGCCCGACTGGGTGAACTTGATGGCGTTGGAGAGCAGATTCAGTACTACCTGGCGGATGCGAAAGGGGTCGCCCAGATAGCGCAGGCGCATGGCAGGCGAATAAGTGAGCGCGTAGCTGAGGTGCTTGCGGGCGGCTTGCGGGTAGAGCAGCCGGAAGACCCCTTCCAGCAACTCGCCAAGGTGAAAGGGGATTTCTTCGAGGGTAAGTTTGGATGCCTCCAGCTTGGACAGGTCAAGGATGTCATTGACGATGCGCATGAGGTCCTCGCCGGCAAGCTGGATGAGCTCCACCTCCGATTGCTGACGGGAGGTGAGGGGGGAATCCAACAGGCTGCGGGTGAGGCCAAGGATACCGTTCAGCGGCGTGCGCAGTTCATGGCTCATGTTGGCGATGAACAGGCCCTTGGTGCGGTTGGCTTCCGCGACGGCGTCCTGGGATTCTTCCAGCTTGGCGTGCAGCTGCTCTGCTTCAGCCTGCGACTGGGCGAGCTGGCGCTGGGTTTGTTCCAGCGTGGCAGCGGTGGATGCCAAGGTGGCGCTGAGTTGCAACTGGAGTTGCTGCGCGGCCGATTCAGACTGGTTGAATTGCCCAACAGCCTCATCCAGTGCGCGGCGGGTTTCAGTGTGCGCAGCCAATTCGAGGTCGGCTTGCTGGCGGTAAGCGCGCAGACGCCATGCCAGCCACAGGCAGGTTGCCAGGAGAATTGCTGTTGCGGCCAGCAGGCCCCAGACAGATAGCGTCATCGCCACAGGTTGCCTCGCCGGGGGGGTGGCTCATCTGCGTTGAGCATTCCCCGTCCAGAACATGTCTGTCTCCAATTGTCGCATTGAACTCCACCCAAACAGAAAGGCAGGTGGGCCGGCAGTTGCGATACAGTAAAGCCCATGAGCACCCTATCCCGGCGCGGCCTGCTGGCTGGCGCCGCTGCCCCGGCCTTCTTGGCTGCGCGTGCAATTGGCCAGCGCAAGGCGCATACCAACGTAATTTTTCTGCTAGGGGACGACCACCGTTGGGACGCCTTGGGCTGCATGGGCAATCGGATCATCCATACCCCTCACCTTGACCGGCTGGCTGGGCGCGGCACGCGCTTCGAGAATGCCTTCGTTACCACGGCCATTTGCGTCACCAGCCGCGCCAGCTTCTTCACGGGGCTCTACGCGCGAAGCCATGGCATTCATGCGTTTCGGGATAGCTTCGCGCCCGCGCTGTTTGCCAAAAGCTACCCAGCGCTGTTGAAGCAAGCGGGCTTCCGCAACGGATTCGTGGGCAAGTGGGGCATCGACGGCGGCAAAATGCCGGTGGAGGCATTCGATTACTTCAAGGGCTTTCAGGGGCAGGGCAAGTATTTCCCGGAACCTGGCTACAAAGGCAAGCACCTCACGGAGACGATGGGTGACCAAATGGTGGAGTTCGTGCAAAGCTGCACGGCGGACCAGCCCTTCCACCTATCTGTAAGCTTCAAGGCGCCGCATGTGCAGGATGAGGATCCGCTTCAGTTTCTGGCGGACCCGCGGCACGCGCACCTTTACAAGGATGTGGAGATCCCGTTGCCGGAGACGGCCGACGACCGGTTCGTTTCGCAATTGCCGATGTCGGTGCAGGGAAGTGAGGCACGGCGGCGATGGGCGGTGCGCTTCTCCACGCCGGAGCTGTATCAGCGATCCGTGAAGAACTACTACCGGATGATCACCGGCATCGACGATCAGGTGGGACGTTTGATGGAGGCCCTGGAAGAACGCGGGCTGGCTGAGAATACGGTGATCGTCTACGCCGGAGACAATGGATTCTACCTGGCGGAGCACGGGATGGCGGGCAAGTGGTTCATGCACGAGGAATCCATCCGTGTGCCTCTGATCGTACACGACCCGCGCGCTCCTGAATCGCACAGGGGGCAGGCGCGGCAGGAAATGGCGCTGAACATCGACGTAGCTCCCACGCTGCTGGAGTTTGCCGGGGTGAATCCGCCGGCGTCAATGCAGGGGCGGTCTGTGCTGCCGTTGGTGCGCGGGGCGCACGTGGACAACTGGCGGCGGGAGTGGTTCTACGAGCACCTGTTCGAACACGACTGGATTCCCAAGACAGAGGGTGTCCGCACGACTGAGTGGAAGTACACGGAGTATCTGGGCGAGGATCCGCGCTTTGAGGAACTGTTCCATCTGGCCACTGACCGGAAGGAAGTGCGCAATCTGGCCAAGGACCCGCAGCATGCAGGGATGCTGGAACGGCTGCGCGGACGGCGGCAAACGTGGTTACAGTCTTTCAGCAAGTGGACGCAAGAAAGCAACTGGGCGCAACTGGAGCCCAGGGTGTAGGCTCCAGTCCTCCACTGTGGCTTAGTGTTTCAGGAAGACGGTGACGTTGACGGGTGGCGCAAGTGGTTCGTCATCTGGGTCAGCGTCTGGGGCGGCGAACTGCAGGGTCGCGAACACCGCTCCGACACCTCTAAACGCGATCTCCGGAGGGACGCGGAGGTTGAGTTGCAGCGTTCCCGCAGCCAGCGTAGGCGCGGCGCCGAAGTACTCCACCGGCCACGCAACGATGGACGGGGGTTGTAGGGTGGGCAGGAAGAAATTGCTCCATGACGTCATGACAGGGGTGAGGGCGCTAAACGAGCGGGCGGATGGCACGCGCCGTCCCGCCGGGAAACGGTCCAGCGGCGCGCCCCCTCCGTTCAGGTAGAGGGTGACCACCTCTCCAAGGGCGGCCAGATTGACGGTGCTATTCACCGTGCCGTCCTGGTTCACCACGAGGACGTCGTTGAATCGCTGGGGGTCGCTATGGCGGAAGGCGTGGACGTCTGAGGTGGCGGTTCGCAGCGGGACGGTGGCGATGATGACGCCGTCGCGCTCCACTTCCAGTAAAACGCGGGAGCCGGGTGCGCGGGCAGCAAGCTGCGCGGGGGAGATGAGGTTGATCTGGCTGTTGCTCACGTAGAGCAACGGTGCCGCTACGCCATCGATCCGTACCCGCACATGCTGGTGCAGGGTTGGCAGATCGCCCTGATTGTTGAAGGAGGTGCCGGATCCCGCAGCGGGTCCAAGGCCATCTCCGTAAAGGCTGAGGAACTCGTAGGGCGACACGGTCGGCTTGACGCTAAGCCCGGCGGCGTTGGCCGTTCCCAGGACCGCTGGCGAGACGCTGCCAAGCAAGGGAACCCGCAATCTGCTTCCAGATGCAGAGATCACATCTACCGCGCCCAACGCGTTGCGAATGCCAGCCGAGCTGGCACCGTTTGGAAGCATCCACAACCCGGCCGGTTGCAGGTCAGACGCACGGAAGCTCATCAGCGGCTCCTCGCCCAGATTGACGGAGGGCTGCAAGCCGGCCAGTCCGTCAGACGTGATGCTGGTATAGGACCAGTTCTGCCCAACCAACCAGAACGAGCCATCACTCTGGCTGGTTGTTCCCCTCGGAATCACCGGGTACATGTGCCCGCTGTTCAGATCCTGCTGGCCTTCCAGGATAGAGAAACCGGCGTTCAGCTTCATCAGTCGTAGCGGATAGGAGTGGGCTGCCGTTTCTGCGGCGAGTATCAGAGCCACCGCTCCGCCATCGGGAAGCAACTGCATCGCGGCACTTCCGGCATTTGGCGCCCAGTTCCGACCGCGCCCAAGGTAGGCTGAACTCACGATGCGGCTGCCCGCGGTGTCAAAGCGGAGCAGCGAAAATGACTGCGGCAGGCCGTATGGCAGGTTCCTGGCTCCAAAAGGCTCCTGGCAATACTGGGTGCCTGGTGGGTCAACCTGACGGTATGCCCCCTCCGTGGTGGGTATAGGGCGACCGTTCGTCCCAGCATAGACCACCGCCTGTTGCTGGGAGTTCACGCTCACTGCGAATCCCGCGCTACGGTGCGTTCCGGTCTGCGAGGAAGGCGGGAACTGGATGGGGCCGCAACTGGTGGGTAGCTCCTCGTCGGAACCCAGGAAGGTGGAAAAGAACACCCGCCGCAAGTCGCCGGAGATCTTCATCAGAAAGCCCTCTTCGCGCTTGCCTGGACTGTCGAAACCAGGGTCAGTCTTGGCTGCGCCGGGGGTAACGGGGAAGTCCACGTGGCCGGTGCCGCCAGTTACGTAAAGGTTGCCCGCGCCATCGCGAGTGAGGTCCCAGGCTCTGGTGCCGTTACTGCGGAACGTGCGTTCTGTCCCGCCCAATAGGGTGGCCCGCAGGATACCCGTCCCGTTGGCGTTGGTGCGCAGGACGTAGCCATAGCTGGGGATGTCGCCCTCAGGCCCAGGCATCGGTGGCGGAATTGGGAACAGGGGCTCCACAACGGGTACGCTCCCATACGGGGAATTGCACAGCAGAACCAGGCTGCCGTCCGCAGCTGCCACTGCACGTACATGGAAAGCTTGGGACTCTGCAGGAAGGTCGATCCGTGCCACTTCCTGCTGAAGATCGTCAAGGCGTCGAATGCTGGCAACGTAATAGCCCCCGAGCAGGGAGCCGGAAGTTGTGCTGAATTCTGGATCGAGAGGCTCCGTGGAGATCACGCCAGTCACGATTGCGGGTGTGCGCTTGCCCACCACGAGGTACACTCCCCCGCGCGATCTGGACACGACATCCAGAAGCGCCTCGCCATTTTCCAGAGGATAGAGAGCATTGGAGACCGGGGAGGTGGCCGCCAGTAGCTGTACCGCAATCAGTGCCGCGAGGGCGAGGATACGAAACGAAGCCAAAGAAAACATAAGCAATACCGACCCTTCTAGCCTCAGTGATCGATAGCACGGGGAGCGGTCACACGAGCTGTGACGCCCGCCGGGTATCACGAAGCGAAGCGCCCGGCGTGCGCCTTCGTGGACGCCAGCCAGACACGGAAGGTTGCCCGATGGCGCAAAATCGGACGCAGGCAACCTGGTTGACCCCAACGGTCCCAGCCTAGCGCGCCAGGGGGCGGGTGTAAAGCAGGGCCGG
>DAISIM010000045.1:0-43682 GCA_036821995.1 Bryobacteraceae bacterium | reverse complement strand
GATCCGGGATGATGCTGATGCCGGTCGATAGGTCGCGCTGCGGCCTGCCTTGCGGGATCGGACTTCAGTGCAACTGCGCGGTATCGAATGCCGAAGGGCTTTGTGGCGCGGACGCGGAGGAGGGCGGTTTGCTGGGTGTCTCGGTTTGCTGGGTGACCCTGGCGATTGCATCGAAGAGTCCCGCGGGACCGAAAGGCTTTACAACATATCCATCCATTCCCACTTCCATGCACTGTTCACGGCATTGGAACAGTCCGTTCGCGGTCACCGCAATGATGGGAATGCGCGTACCGGCCGCCTGTTCGCGCATGCGGATGAGGCGAGTGGCTTCGATTCCATCCATGACAGGCATTTGGATGTCCATCAGGATGAGGTCAAAGGTGTCGGACTCTACTGCCTCCACGGCTGCCTGCCCGTCGGAGACGGCCACCACATGCAGGCCTTTGGTCGTGAGGATGCGTTCCAGAAGGGTCTGATTGACGGGGTTGTCCTCGGCAATCAGCACTTTTCGGATGGCGCTCTGCGTCGACGTCAGCTTCCGCTGCCGCAGCTGGCTGTCTGAAGGCGCAGGCGTGTCTGCGGCGATCGGGGATGGCGTCGGCAGTACGTCTACGGGAAGCTCTACGGTGAAACGGCTTCCGCGACCGAGTTCGCTGTGCACCGTAATCACGCCTCCGAAGGCATCCACCAGGTTCTTGACAATGGCCAAGCCCAGGCCAGCCCCGCCGTGACGGCGCCGCAGGGTGCCATCCAACTGGCGGAAGGGCTCAAAGATCACGGGCAGATGGCCCGGGTGGATACCGATGCCATCGTCGGCAACGACGAACACCACACGCTGCTGTGAGGCGAAATCAGCAGGAAGCGCAAAGGCCTCAACGGTGATTGAGCCGTGGTCAGTGAACTTCACGGCGTTGCTAATCAGGTTCAGCAGGATCTGGCGCACGCGATGCGCGTCCGCAAGGATGCGTTCAGGCAAGGAAGGGGCCAGCTTCATTTCCAGGCGAAGCCCCTTGCGCTGTACTTCGAAGCGCACGCTGCGCGCGGCTTGGTCCGCAATGCTGGCGAGACTGCACTCGCTGGGACGTAGGTTTGCTTCCCCGGATTCAATGGCAGCAAAGTCCAGCAGGTCCTCAATGATGTCGACGAGGGTCTTCCCGGAGGCCTGCACGGTTTGGAGGTGCTCGCGCTGTTCGTCGCTAAGCTTGGTATTCAGGATCATGTCAGTGAAGCCGAGAATGCCGTTCAGTGGTGTGCGCATCTCGTGGGAGACATTGGCCAGGATCTGATCCTTGAATTGGCTGGCGGCTTCGGCCTTCTGGCGCTGTTCCTCCAATTGGCGGGTGCGCTCGCCCACAGCACTCTCCAAACGTTTCTGGTGTTCCAGCATCCGGTGGTAGCGCCAGCGCCAGATGCCGCGGGCAAGTGCCAGAATCAACCACAGGCCGAGGGCGATGGCCCACCATGTCCGCCACCACGGCGTGGGCACCTTGATGGAAAGACTGGAGGTTGGGCTCCAAGGGCCTGCGCCTTCGCGAGCAGCCACTTCAAAGGTGTGTGTTCCGGGCTCGACCCTGCTGAAGTTTACCTCGCGTTCAGCGGATTCGATCCACTCTCCTCGCCCACCCAGCCGGTAGCGGAACCGAATGAGGTCTTGGTTGGCGAATCGTGGCGCGCCAAAAGAGATGCGGAATTGAGATGGCGCGGTAATGGGTTGCAGGTCATCAGGCGCGGGAATTTCCTGGTCTCTGGTCCGAAGGCCAAAAATGGCTACGCGCAAGGGACTCCACTGCAGCGAAGCGGGAGGAGTGAATCGGGAGAGTCCCCGTGAGGTGCCAATCCACAGCGCACCATCCGGCGTAGCGCTTACGCCATGAACGCTCACATCATTCCAGATGAGACCGTCGTCTCGGGTAAACGGAAACCATTCGCCATCCGAGAGTACGCTCAACCCGCGTTCGGTACCCGCCCATACCCGTCCTCGGTTATCCGTACTGAGGGCGAAGACCTTATCTGAAAGCAGGCCATCCTGATGCCGGTGATGGACCACTTCTCGTCGCCCAGCCGATCCGCGAACTTCGGAGATGCCCTCGGGTAGCCGGTAATGAACCCAAATGGACCCGGAGGGCTGGTGTGTGGCGCCGAAGACATTGTCGGCGATCAGCCCGTCGCGGGTGGTAAGGAGTTCGGTTTCAGAACCTCGAATCACCAGCAGACCCTTGCTGGTGCCGGCCAGTATACTGCCGTCGGAGCTTGCTGTCAGGGAGTAAGCCATGGCCTTTTGGACAAGATCCGTGGCGATCCGTTCGAACTTCCAGCCTGAGGCGGACAGGGAGAGACGCCCGACACCCTGGGTGTCGGCTACCCAGAGCGAACCCTGGTGCCACAAAAGAAAGCAGACCATGTCAATGGGCACGCCATTCTGCGCTGAGAACCTCTCAAGGCGATTGGTGGCGGGAACCCATCGATACAGCACCCCTTGCTCGTTGGAAAACCACAGGTCATTCTCCGCCCCGGCGGAGAGGCCGAACACGACGTTGCGTTGGGGAATGCGATGGGGGAGAGGTGCGTCCCGAAAAAGAGGTTCGTCCCTTGCCCTAGTGGCAAGGCCGCGGTTAGTGGCTACCCATTGGCTTCCATCGCGAAGTTGCACGAACCGCGAAACGGACTGGCCGGGCAGGCCATCGGCGGTGTCCCAGCCACGCCAGGTTTCCGGGCCCAACCACTGGGTAAGTCCAGATCCCAAAGTACCAATCCAGATGGTGCCCTTGCGATCCCGCAGAAAGCAGAATGCGCCATCCGGGGGGAACCCATGATCGCGATGAATGGAGTCCAGCCACCCTGCGCGCTGGATCTGGAATCCTTCATCGGCCGGCACAAACATGCTGCCATCCGGATGGAGATACAACTGTCCTTGTCCGGAGTAGCGCGCCGGTAGCAGGTCAGGCTGCGGGCTTCCCCGGCGAATGCGGAACAACTGGCGCTGGGCGGAGCCAGCTACCCAAGCGCCAGTGGCATCCTGCCGCAGGGTCATCCAATTGCTGGGAGGGACCTGCACCTGCCAGACGATGGAACTCGTAAGTGGGTTCAGGCACTGAAAGGAACTGGTGCCACTGAACAGGCATAGATTCCCCTGCCCATCCAGGCCAAGTGGCGTGACGATGAAACCCGGGTTTCCATGGTTGGACAACAACAGCCGGGTACGCAGAGGGGGAGCCAGGATGGTGTGAGGCGGAGACTCCGATGGAGCAGCGGCGGCAGGTTCCACAGCGAACACACCCCGCAGCGAGGAAACGTAAATCGTCCCCCCCGATCCCGGAGCCATCGGGCTACCGATGGCCGGGGAGAAGCGTATGGACTCTGACGCTCGCAGCACCACCTGGAAACCCGTACCGTCCCGACGGCACACGCCCTTGCTCGTCGATACCCAGAGGGTCCCGTCACTCGCTTCCAGAAGGTTCGTTACCCAGTCGCTGGCCAGCCCCTCGTTCGTTGAGAAGCGCTGGAAGTTGCGTCCGTCGAAGCGATACAGCCCCGTGTGGGTGGCCACCCAGAGGAAGCCGGTGCGGTCTTGGAGAAGGTCACGGACTACCAGGTCATCCAAGCCGAAGGATTGGTCAAGGACGCGGAAACGGTAGGGTGCCGCCTGCGCAAGGCTTTCGACAAACAGTAGCAGCAATGCCAGCAGGCAGGCGGTTGCGGATGCGTGACGCCGTTGGATGCCGGCCGCCGTGGAGACGGAAGCGCATCGCCCGCGCCGCAAACTCGCTGGTCGCAACCTCACATCTCTCTATCGGCAGGTCCCAGGACCTGCTTCATGGAAATGTGCGCTAGCTGGGGAGTTGCGCTCCCTGGTGTCAGCCCTGAGGTTTAGGGTATGCAGGAGATGCGGGGGTACTTAGCCAAGCTTGGCCAAGCGGGTTTCCTCAGTAACGAATAAAGAACGCTGCGGTTTCTTGGGTGCCGGCGGGATGCGAAGGTCGCCCAGTCGCTTCACCTGATCAGTAACGCAGACAAGAAACATCGGCTGCATGGCGCTCTTCAGAATGTCGATGATCTGCTCCTGATTGCGCTCAAGGTAAACGGATTTTCCGTCCGTCAGTAGATGGAGGTCGGATTCCCCGGCAAGCACCTCACGTAGGCGGGCGCCCAACTCACGCTGCAAATACTCCAGAACCCGGCGAATCTTCTGCAGTGAGAAGCCCTTGCGGCGCAACTCGGCGATCAGGCTGATTTCAATGACCTCTTGCGCCAGATAAACGCGTTTGTGCCCCTCATGGCGTGGTGACACCACACTTTGCTCGTCCCACCACTGCAGCTGGCGCAGGCTCACCTGAGCAATCTTCGCCACTTCACTGCTGGAATAGGTTTCCTCCGCCGAAACCGGGAGCACCTTGGCCTTGCGCAATTTTGACATTTTTACCCTGATCCGTTTCCAAAGTTCTGCCAATCAAATTGTACTTGAGGGCGGGATCAAGTCAAGCGTGAAAGCGCAAGCAAAGTGATTGATTCGGAACAATTTAGTACTGGTATGGTTTGTACTGGAAAGCTATCCACAATCGGTTGTGGTGGTGCTGCCGCCACCCACGAAATGGACCACCTCGATTTCGTCACCGTCCTGGATGGCGCATTCGGGCCACCGGTCTGGTTTCACAATCTGCCGGTTCCATTCCACCGCGACGCGCTTTTCGTTGATCCCCAAGTGGTGCAACAGGGCAAGAAGGCTTAAGCCGATTGGAACGGCGCGGGATTCTCCGTTCACATGCACCAGAACTGTCGATTCCATGCTCATCCAGGACTGTCCTCCGTGGCTGACGGCGCGATGGGCACGCCGCGCGAATCCATTCGCTAGATGCCCCCGCTAATGACATGGTAAGCGTCATCGCCGCAGAGCTTCGCCAACTCCGATAGAAACTCTTTGTCCGGCCGGATTCTGGATTCTACCAGCATTGTGGCTTGGAAGGCGTGAGGCCGTTCCAGCAGAAGTTGCACTTCGGTATCGCCCGTTTTCCGCGCGAACAATTCATGAAGCTTTTCCGCGCGGGAGGAAGAGGAGGCCGGTTCAGCGGACAAGGGCAGGCGTACGGAAACCATGGAAGGGTAGCGTACGCAGGCATTGCGAAGCGGCAGGATATCCTGAACAGAAATCTTCGGGGAGGAGTTTTCCTCCGGCAGCACCAGGCCCGTCACCAGAACCGCCTCATCTTCCTTGATCTGCTCAGCCAACTGTTCGTAGTTCTTGGCGAAGCACACCAGGTCTACGGTGCCCAGCCAATCCTCCAGCACCATGGACGCCCAGGCCTTGCCCTCCTTGTTACGGCGGCGTTGAATGCTGCTGAAGACGCCACAAAGCTTCACCTCATAGGAGCGGGGTAATTCATCCATGCCGTCGCTCTCGTGGGTGCGGAGTTCGGTAACCAGGTCACGAAATTCATCCAGCGGGTGCCCCGTGACGTAGAAGCCAAGCAACTCCTTTTCATAGCCGACAGACTGGCGTGGCGTCCAGTCAGGAACGCGGGGCAGAGGGTTGGCTTGTTGCGCGGGCTGGCCAGCCTCGCCAAAGCCAAACAGCCCGGTCTGGCCGCGCTCGCGGTCCCGCCAGACGCGCACCGCGGCTTCCAGTGCGCCTTCCACAGCATGGAACTTCTGGGCGCGTGTTCCCTCCAGTGCGTCCATGGCGCCGGCCTTGATCAGGCTCTCCACCACACGCCGATTGATGGCGGCGGGATCAATTTCTTCACAGAACTGGTGGAGGCTGGTGAAACGTCCCACCTTCGCTCGGGCTCTGGCGATCGCTTCCACCGCGCCTTGCCCAACGTTCTTCACGGCCCCCAGGCCGAAGCGGATGGCGTCACCGTCGGGGGTGAAGTTCCAGTCGCTGGCATTGACGTCCGGGGGAAGCACGTCGATCTTCATTTCCCGGCACTCCTGGATGTACTTCACCACCTTGGTGGTGTTTCCCGTTTCTGAAGTCAGCAGGGCGGCCATGAACTCAATGGGATAGTGAGCCTTCAGGTATCCGGTGATGTAGGCCAGGTAGGCGTAGGCGGCCGAATGGCTCTTGTTGAACCCGTAGCCCGCGAACTGGGCCATCAGGTCAAAGATCTTCTCCACCTTCTTCTCGGGCAGCTTCTTCTCCGCCGCGCCTTTCAGGAAGCGCAGCCGCTGCTGCTCCATTTCCTCGGCCTTCTTTTTTCCCATCGCACGGCGCAGGATGTCGGCTTCACCCAGTGAATAGCCCGCCAGCACGTTGGCGATCTGCATCACCTGCTCCTGATAGACGATCACGCCATAGGTCTCCGCCAGCAGTTCCTCTAGTTGCGGCAGTTCGTACACCACCTTCCGGCGGCCATGCTTGCGTTCAATGAAGTCGTCGATCATGCCGCCCTGGATAGGTCCCGGGCGATACAGTGCGTTCAGCGCGATCAGGTCCTCAATGCGCGTGGGCTCATAGCGCCGCAGCACATCGCGCATGCCCGCGGATTCGAACTGGAACACGCCGCTGGTCAGGGCTCGCGCGAAGATTCGGTAGGCCTTCGGATCATCCAGCGGAATGGCCTCCGGCTGGATGCGGATACCCTTCGTCTTGGCGATCAGTTCCAGCGCGTCCTCAATGATCGTCAGCGTCGTCAGGCCCAGGAAGTCCATCTTCAACAGCGACAGCTTCTCCAGCCCGCCCATGTCGTACTGGGTGACAATTTCGTCCTTGTTCGTCTTATACAGCGGGACGATCTCCTTCAGCGGGATGGGCGAGATGACGACGCCCGCGGCGTGGACTCCGGCGTTGCGAGCCTTGCCCTCCAGTCGCTGCGCCAGGTTCAGCACCTCCTTCACGCGAGGGTCCTGGTCAGCGGCCTCACGCAGTTTGGGCTCCTGCTCAATGGCGTCCTTCAACTTGATGTTCAGGACGGGCGGAATCATCTTGGTGATCCGGTCTACCTCCCCAAAGCCCATGTTCAGCACGCGCCCCACGTCCTTGATGGCGGCCTTGGCCCCCAGCGTGTTGAAGGTGATGATCTGCGCCACCTGCTCCCGCCCGTACTTCTCCGTGACGTACTGGATCACCTCGCCGCGGCGCCGCGTGCAGAAGTCCACGTCCACGTCAGGGAAGCTGATCCGCTCCGGGTTCAGGAAGCGCTCAAACAGCAGGTTGTATTCCAGGGGGTCAATGTCCGTGATCCGCAGGCAATACGACACCAGGCTGCCTGCCGCTGATCCGCGTCCAGGTCCCACCGGGATTCCCTTCGACCGCGCATAGCGTATGAAGTCCCAGACGATCAGGAAGTAGCCGGTGAACTTCATACTCTCAATCAACCGGATCTCGCGTTCCAGGCGCTCTTCGTACTCGGCCAACGAGTGCTTCAGCCGCCCCTGCGCGGACTGCTGGCGCAGCACGGCGCAGCGCTGCTCAAAGCCCTGCCGGGTGATGTACTCGAAGTAGGTCTCCAGCGAATGGCCCTGCGGGACGGTGAAGTCCGGGAAGGGGTTGGCCACCTTCTCCAGCTTTACGTGGCAGCGCTGGGCGATCTCCCAGGTGTTGTCCAGTGATTCCGGGATCTCGCCGAACAGCCGCAGCATTTCCTCCTTGCTCTTCAGGTAAAACTCCTGGCTGTCGAAGCGCATCCGGTTCGGGTCAGACAGCACGGTGCCGGTGGAGATACACAGCAGCACCTCCTGTAGCCGGGCATCGTCCTTGGCCACGTAGTGCGAATCGTTGCTGGCAATCAGCGGCATGCCGGTGTCCTTGGCCAGCCGGACGATTTCCCGCATCACGATGGGGTCCTGTTCCAGTCCGTGGTCCTGTAGTTCCAGGAAGAAGTTGCCCTTGCCGAACATGTCCTGGTACTGGTAAGCCAGATGGCGGGCCACATCGTACTTGCCCTGCACCACCGCTTCGTTGATGTCGCCCTTCAGGCAGGCTGAACTGCAGATGATGCCCTGGGTGTGCTTGGCCAGCAGGTCCTTGTCAATGCGCGGCTTGTAATAGAAGCCCTCGGTGTAGGCTGACGACACCAGCTTCACCAGGTTCCGGTAGCCCTCCTGCGTTTCGGCCAGCAGCAGCAGGTGGTTGTACCCGTCCCCCTCCTTACGCTCGCTCATCTTGCCGGGAGTCACGTACACCTCACAGCCAATGATGGGGTTGACGCCCTTGCTCTTGGCGGTGTTGTAGAACTCCACGGCGCCGAAGAGGTTGCCGTGGTCGCTCATGGCGATGGCGGGCATCTCCATGCGGGCGGCGGTGTCAATCAGTGTAGGGATGTCGGCCGCGCCATCCAGCATGGAGTAGTCGGTATGGCAGTGCAGGTGAACGAAGGGAGCATCAGAAACAGGCTTCGGCAAGACGGACTCCGGCAGCAAAGGTTGGCGTCGCGGGGGATGTAGTTCCAGTATACGGGGTTGGCTTGAAAGGCGACAGGAACGCGGGCAGGATTGGGGCTAAAGGTCCTGTCCAGCGCGGATACCGATAAAGGCTTGCATGCGGCCTGAGGCTTCGCGGTCACGCCGGTAGGAGTGCCAGGTGCGCCAGTCGCTAAAGGTGCAGCAGCCGCAATCAAAGACCTGAGTGGCGGGCACTCCGGCGGCAGTCAACTGCCGATTGCAGGCTTCGGTAAGGTCTATGCGCGTGCGGCCATTCAGGTCCTCACGCTCCGGAAAAAGGGTCTGGAACTGGATGGCCACCTCGGGGCCTACCTCAAACGCATCATGGCGAATGCAGGGGCCAATCGCGGCCAGCAGGTCAGCCGAGTGCGTGCCGAAGTGGTCGCGCATGGCGGTGATGGCGTGTGGCAGAACCCCAGCCACCACGCCACGCCATCCGGCATGGACCGCGGCAACTGACCTACGCTTAGGGTCCGCCAACAGGATGGGGACGCAATCCGCCGTGCGAACCGTGAGCAGCCGCCCGGGTTCCGCGGCGATCAGGGCGTCGCCTTCGCCGCAGTCGAAGTCTTCGCGGGTAGGGCGGACGACAATGGCGGAGTGGGTCTGGTGCAGGCGGGCGCCATGAAAACCCGTGGGCAAGCCTGCCGAATGGCGGCTCTCAAAGCCATGCTCCAGCCAGGTATATTCCAGCAATTGCCCGCAACGGAGGATGCCTTGATCGTCAATGACGAAACTGTGGGGCAGGGAAGAAGTCATGCGAGAACAAATGCGCTCCACCGTTAGACGGGGTTCTGGACTTGGGCGATCATCACCTGCTTCTTGAAGTCCTCCAACATGGATTCATCCAGCCGCACTTCGGTGGGACGCTTCACCAGATTGGGCGTGGCGTCGATCTTTTCCTGCAACTTCAGCAGACCGTAGAACAGGTTTTCCGGGCGCGGTGGGCAGCCGGTGATGTAAACGTCCACGGGCACGATGCGGTCAACACCCTGCAGCACGGCGTAGGTATTGAAGGGCCCCCCGACGCTGGAGCAGGCCCCCATCGAGATTACCCACTTGGGCTCAGGCATCTGGTCGTAGATGCGCTTCAATACGGGCGCCATCTTGAGGGTCACCGTGCCGGCCACAATCATGAGATCGCTTTGCCGGGGGCTCGGGCGGAAGACCTCAGCGCCGAACCGGGCGATGTCATAGCGCGGGCTGGAGGACGAAATCATCTCGATTGCGCAACAGGCCAGCCCGAAGGTCAACGGCCACAGTGACGATTTCCGCGCCCAATTAAACAAATAGTCCACTGACGTGGTAATGACGTTTTTCTCGAATTGGTTCTCAATAAACGACATGGCGAACCCCGCGGAACGGTGTACTGGCGCCCTCTCCAAGCCGCTGGGGGCGCGCGAAGGCGGCGCTGCTTCCTTCAAGCTAGCACAGAAAACATAAAACTGACAAAGCTGTCTGATTTAATGAAGGCGTGTATGCAATCGGATTCGCCAAGTAGCCGTTCCTGTTCCCATACGGCGCTCCCACCAGCTTTCCCCGTACACGTCGCTTTTAGTAGCGTCGTACAAGAGCCCCTGTGATTTCAGTCTGCTTGACGGTCAACAGCCCCCATGCTACGTTGAAGTGTCCTCGGGTGCCCCATTGGGCATAACAGGGAAGCCGGTGCGAATCCGGCGCGGTCCCGCCACTGTGATGGAGGCGGCTGCTTCACCCAAGCCACTTGAAAGCGAAGACTTCAGGGAAGGCGAAGCGGCCCGCAACGCAGGCCTATCGAAGCGCCTGCAGCGCTACCTCTCAGCCAGGAGACCTACCTGAGGCGATTTGGCTGACTTTCTGCGGAGCACGGAAAGAATGCGAATGACCCACATTCCCCATTTCGCGTCTCATCCTTCCCAAAGCCCCGCATGCCGCGATTCCGGTGAGTCTGCTCAGGGGGTGGTGGATGCAAACCGTCCGAATCCTCCCCGCTGAGGCGATTGCCCACGGGGGCAGTCACTTTTTCACTCTCCAATCTCCATTCCCATCGCCAGCCATGAAGGTGTACGGATGAGCCACCCCTGGATGCCGCAATCGGGCAGGACCAGTTTGGCCTTGCTTGTCGCCACCTTGATTGTGCTGTCGCTGATCGCGTGGCTGGCCCCTACCACCGGAATCGCCAAAGCCACCCGCGTTGATGCCGATGGACCCCTCCCGTTTGAGCGCCCGGCACTCGGCTGGCCCCGCACTTTGGGGGATTGGGATGGAGATCTGGTAACGATCAAGGCCCCGCCCCAGAGGGTGGTTTCCCAGTATTGGTCAATTGATGATTTTCTCTACAGCGTTCTCCCACCCGAAAAGGTGGTGGGAGTCAGCACCACCGCGTATCTCCCCGGGGTGAGCAATGTACTGCCGCATGTTCAGCAGTATCGGCCTGTGGAGTCATCTGATGCTGAGCGGGTGGTGGCTGCGAACCCAGACCTGGTGGTGGTTTCCAGTTCAGCGCGCGCGGACATGACCGCGCTCATGCGCTCCACCGGAATCCCCGTCTATCGCCTGGCAACTACTTTCACGACGCTCGCGCAAGTCGCCAGCACCATCCGCCAGGTGGGCTACCTTACCGGCCGCGATGAAGAGGCCGAACGCGCCTATCTGGCCTTTATGGACGCCATTGAGCGAGCGCGTCACAGCAGGCCAACGCATAGGAAGCCTCCACGAGTTCTGGGCTTGGGCGGGGCTTTCAGTTATGGATCCAGTACAATCTTTCACGATGTTGTCCACACGGTAGGTGCGGTGAACGTCGCCGCCGAGGGCGGTCTGGTGGGCTACTCTTCCGTAAGCACAGAGCAGATTCTCCGTTGGGACCCCGAGTGGATACTGCTGTCCGCCCAACAGGGCAAGGAGGAGCAGGTGCGCCGTCGTGTGACCGAAGACCCTGCCCTCGCAATGACGCAAGCGGTCCGCGAGGGCCGTGTGGTGGTGTTTGACGCCCGGGTGATGATGCCCATGTCTCCTTTTACGAAGAGATTTTTGGAGGCGCTGCCCAGCGTATTGTATGGCGAGTAGCGCAAGCCGTTGGGGGCTCTTCTACATCACCATAGGCCCTTTGCTGTTGCTGAGTCTGGTGGCCGCCGTGGGCATTGGCAGCACCGAGCTCTCGTGGGAAACCATCGTTCGCGTGCTGGCTGCCAAGATGCTGCCCGAAGGTTGGGTGGATACCGCGGGCATAACCCAAACGGACTTTGTAATTGTCTGGATGATCCGATTGCCCCGCGCTCTGGTGGCGGCACTTGTGGGGGCAGGCCTCGCACTGGCGGGGGCCGTGATGCAGGGCCTCTTTCGGAATCCTCTGGCGGAACCCGGACTGGCCGGGGCTGGTGCCGGGGCGGTGTTGGGGGCGGTGCTGGCATTTGTCGCTGGATGGAGCGCCGCTGCGGTCATCAGCTTGCCCGCATGCGCCATCACCGGGGCCTTGTTATCTCTACTGCTGGTCTACAGCATGGCCACGCGTGCCGGCATCACGCCGGTTTCCACGCTGTTGCTTGCTGGCATCGCCGTGAGTTCTTTGTTGTCAGCCCTCTCTAGTCTTCTGTTATCACTGAACATCGTGAACTGGCAGATTGCCCAGGAGATTGTGTTTTGGATGATGGGCGGATTGGAGGCCCGTACCTGGACCCATGTCTGGTTGTGTGGTCCCCTGGTGGCGCTGGGTTCGCTCTTCGCGGTGCTTCATGCTCGTGAACTTGATCTGATGCAGCAGGGCGAGGATGTGGCCGCGGCATTCGGCGTGGATGTCGAAACCACCAAGCGAACGTTGATCTTCCTGGCCGCGCTCCTTACCGGAGCCAGCGTCGCCGTCGCTGGTTCGGTAGCCTTCGTAGGTCTGGTGGCTCCCCATGCAGTACGCATGGTGCTGGGTCCCTCCTCGCGAACCCTGCTGCCCGCCAGCGCATTGGCTGGCGCCACCTTCCTGGTGTTGTGCGATCTGGCCGCGCGCACGGTGAACCCGCCCACCGAACTACGGCTAGGAGTAGTGACCGCTCTCATTGGCGGGCCCGTGTTCATCTGGCTGCTGCTGCGGCGCTACCGCGAGGTGAGCGCATGAGTGCCCTTCCTGAGGCGCGTAAGCCCCTTCTGGAGGCCCGTAGTCTCAGTGTCGCTCGAGGTGGACGCACTCTCGTTCACGGGGTAAGTCTCCGTTTACAGCCCACTGATTTCCTGGTGATCGCGGGGCCGAACGGCAGTGGAAAGAGCACGTTGTTGCGAGCATTGGCGGGCATTTGGCCCTCGGCTAGTGGGGAGGTGCTGCTGGACGGGAAGCCCATCGCAAGCCACGATCGTATGGCTGTGGCGCGGCGGCTCTCCTATGTGCCCCAGGACACACGCATGGATTTCGGATTCACTGTGCGCGAGATCGTGGCCATGGGACGCCATCCTCACATGGGACGATTCTCCGCCCAGCGCGCCGTAGACCGCGACGCCATTGAGGAAGCCATGACGCTTTGCGACATCAGCCATTTGAGGGAGCGTACTGTAAACACGCTCTCCGGCGGCGAACGCCAGCGGGTGATGATTGCCCGATGCCTGGCTGCGAATCCGCGCTGTATTCTGTTGGACGAACCCACTGCCAGCCTTGACCTGGAACACGCCCTGGGCATCTTCCATCTGGCCCGCAATCTGGCGTCCAATGGGCGCGCGATCGCGATGGCCACTCACGACCTCAATAGCGGACTGCGTTTCGCACCCTCTCTCTTGTTGCTGAGCGAGGGCCAGGTTGCGCACATTGGCGCGGGTGGGAACGCACTGCCAACCACGGTCCTGGAGCAGGTCTTCGGCGTACGCGCGGAAGTGCTTGCTGACGGCGCAGGCAACCCTCACTACCTGTTCCACCGCCGCGCGCAGCCGTGAGGGTCCGCGGGGCAGCTTCGAGGCAAAGCCTTAACTCGCTGCAATCGGGCTCTGCGTGTAGGCCCTTATCTCGAAGACCCGCGCCAGTGCATCCCCATTGGTCTTGTGCACCACCAGACGTACACGGTCAACTGGCTGGGGGCTGAAGGCCACGCGATTCAGGCGCTGATGATTGCCCACAATCTTCGCCACGGTTTCGTACTTGCTGGCGCCCGGCGCACGCACCTGCAGTTCGTAGTCGCGAACGGTCTCTGGCTGGGGAGCGCGTATGATGGTCCGCGTCATCCGGTCATTCGAGGTGAGGGTAAGCTCACGCTCAAACCCTGTATCGAAGGTGATCTGCACCCATCCGATTGTCTTCGGCTGTTCCCACGCGAGTTCAATCCAGGTGGGCTGCTCACCCATCTTCGCGGCCCAGTGATTCCGCTCTCCCTTGGGGATGTCGCGCACAACACCGTTAAGGATCTTCTGAGGTTCTCGTCCTTCCTCGTTGCCGCACGCCATCACCTGCGCGCCCCGGGCGTGGTCTAGTGGATCCAGATTCGTGATCCGCTCAATACTCTGGTCGTCGCGCAGCAGGTCCTGCTGCAGCCGTGACAACTGTTGCGGGTTGGCGCCAATCTCGCGTGGCAGCACCTTGTGGTTCACGCATTGTGCGGCGGCTGTTCCCGCTGCCTGCCCCAGCACAGCGCACGTAGCCATCACTCGCGTGGAGGAGAAGGCCACGTGGGAGGCGCTGATGTTGCGCCCCGCCATCATCAAGTTGCCGATGTTGCGGCTGTAGAGGCAGCGATAGGGGATGTTGAACACTTCCTTGGTGCGGATCTGCTGCGCTGGCTCCAGGTCAGCCCGGTCGAAGCCGCCGGGAGGATGATCATCCATCGGCCAGCCGCCCATGCAAACGGAGTCATCGAAATGGCCGCCGGTCTCAAGGTCCTGCTGCTTCAGCATGTAGTCGCCCAACAGGCGGCGGCTCTCCCGTTTGCCGGGCACCATGCCCATCCAGTCCATCGCCCAGCGGCGTGAGTTCGGATGCTCGCCACTGTTCTTGATGTAATCCCACACGCCCATCACGATCGCCAGCAGCTCAAAGCGAATGCGCTCATTGTCGTGGATGGTGTTGAGGTGGCCTCCCCATTCGATCCACCAGTAGCCGTACTCCCAGAATTCTGTGCCGCGGTGTTTCAGGTGTTCTCGGGTCACCTTTCTCGCCCACGATGGTGGCGTGAATGGCATGGGCTTGTCATACAGCTTCGATGTGAAGAGGATGCTGTTCCCCATCGTCTCCGCGTCTGCCTTGTCAGGGGCCAGACTTTCGCCCAGTTCACCTTTTGATTCACGCCCGTAGCGCGTATCGGCGCCCGCCTCTAGCCCAAGTCGGCTATCGCCTGTGCAATCCAGGAAGATCTTGGCGGCAATTCGATAGAGGTGCTCCGTCTTGTCGCAGCGCACCATCACGCGCTGGATACTGTTGCCCTTGGTCTCCGCCGAATAGAGCGTAGAGTCCAGCAGTAGGGTGATGTTGGGCTCCGACACACACTTGTCGTAAAGCAGCAGGTCCCAAAGTTCCCAACATCGCTGCGGGTTGTTCGCCGCATCATCCAAACGCAGTTCTTCCAGAATGCCGCCCTCGCGCCAGCCGGGCCGGCCCTTGTGGGAGTTGGCGCCCACAATATGCATCTTCACTTCGCTGGAGGAATTCCCTCCCAGGCGAGACCGGTCCTGTGCCAGGATCACCTTTGCGCCATGCCGGGCCGCGGCAATGGCGGCATGGACGCCCGCGGGTCCGCCCCCGGCCACGAAGACATCGCACTGCAGATCCACCAGCCTCATGTTCACTTCAGGGGATGCTAGCTGTCGATCGACGGCCGACAAGGGCTGGATACGCTGAATGATCTGCTGTGCATCCAGCGTGCGGGGAGCCGTGTCGCTGGGGGCTAGGCCCTGCGCATTCACATAGAGCGAATAGGTGGCGATGCCTAGGCTGGAACGGAAGAGGTCGCGTCTTTTCATAAGTGGCTCCGTACCCGGGGGAATAGGAGGAATGATGTAAGCATACGTGGCCGCGGAGTCCAAAGCAATCGCGCTCATCAACCCTCCGCGCAGCCGCGCAAGCTGCCCTCAGTGTCGCGATAAGATACTGAGTACCCGGCACTGTCGCCGGAATGATCTCGCGTACCGATTGGGGGATGCTGCACGCATGAATCGCCGCCAGTTCTTTATGAGTGGAACCGCCATGTTTGCTGGTTCCCGCCTCGGGTGGGCTCAGGAATTGCTGGGCTCCAAGCCGAAACGAGTAGGGCTGATTGGCTCCGGTTGGTATGGCAAGGCAGACCTCCTGCGCCTGATCCAGGTGGCACCGGTGGAGGTGGTATCGCTATGCGATGTCGACAGGCAGATGCTTGCCGGTGCCGCGCAGATCGTCGCGGAGCGGCAGGCGTCGAAGAAGACTCCGCGTACCTACACGGACTACCGCGCGATGTTGAAGGAACGCGACCTCGACATCGTTCTCATCGGCACGCCCGACCATTGGCATGCTCTCACAATGATTGAGGCCGTGAAGGCAGGTGCTGACATCTACGTGCAGAAACCAATCAGCATCGATGTTGTCGAAGGGCAGGCCATGCTGGCGGCGGCTCGCAAGTACGGGCGTGTCGTGCAAGTGGGCACGCAGCGGCGGTCTACTCCACACTTTGCCGAGGCGATTGAGCAGATCATCAAGCCAGGCAAGCTGGGCAAGATCGGCCACGTGGAAATCTACTGCTACTACCACATGCGTAACCAGACCAATCCACCCGATATAGATCCACCGGAATACCTGGACTGGGAAGCCTTCACGGGTCCTACGCGCATGCGGCCCTTCAACCGCCTGGTGCATCCACGCGGCTGGCGCAATTTCACCGAATACTCAAACGGCATCGTGGGCGACATGTGCATCCACATGCTGGATGCTGTGCGCTGGATGTTGGACTTGGGCTGGCCTACCCACGTATCGTCAAACGGCGGCATCCTCGTCCAGAAGAACGCGAAAGCAAATACCCCTGACACGCAGACTGCCGTCTTCCAGTTTCCTGAGTTCCCCGTCGTATGGACTCACCGCACTTGGGGAACCGCGCCTGACCCCAAGTATCCCTGGGGTGGAACCATCTACGGCGAGAAGGGCACGCTGAAGTTCAGCGTCATGAGCTACGACTTCATCCCTGTGGGGAAGGACGAAAAGCCTGTCCACAAGGACGTCACCTACGAGTTGGAGCAGTACCCCGAGGACAAGACGGAGAAGGACTTGGAACGGCACGTCGCGCCCGCCATCCGCTATCACATGAAGGATTTCCTGAAGGCGATTGCAGATCGTGGCAGGCCCGTGGCAGATATTGAGCAAGGCCACATCAGCACTGCGAGTTGCATCCTGGCTAACATCGCACTAGCAACCGGCCGTACCATTCGCTTTGACCCTGCCAGGCACGTTGTGGTGGGTGATGCGGAAGCCACCCGCATGTTGGCGCGCAGCTACCGCAAGGGTTACGAACATCCCGACCCCAAGAAAGTCTAACTGCACGAGGAGTTTGAAGCTGATGCCTCGCCTGATCTGGTTGCTTGCCGCTGTCTGCCTGTTCGCGGGCGTGAATCAGTCCCAATCTCGCTTTGAGGCAAACTGGGAGTCGCTGGATCAGCGGCAAACTCCCGCGTGGTTCCTGGATGCAAAGTTTGGCATCTTCATCCACTGGGGACCCTATGCGGTGCCCGCGTACGCGCCAGTAGGCCAGTATGCTGAGTGGTATTGGCGGCACCTTGAGCGCGGCCCCATGCATCAGGGAAAGCCCAACCCTACTTTCCAGTTCCACGAGCGCAACTACGGCAAGCGCTTCCCCTACGCAGATTTCGCGCCCTTGTTCCGTGCTGAGCTCTTTGAACCGGCACATTGGGCCAAGTTGTTCCGCAACGCGGGCGCGAAGTACGTGGTGCTTACCTCCAAGCATCATGACGGCTTCACCCTTTGGCCCAGCGAGCATGCTGACAGAAGTTGGGGCAGGCCCTGGAACGCCGTGGATGTGGGTGCCAAGCGTGACCTGTTGGGAGATTTGAGTGATGCCGTGCGTGCCGAAGGTTTGCGCATGGGGTACTACTATTCGCTCTACGAGTGGTACAACCCACTTTGGGAGCAGGACCGCAAGCGTTATGCCGTGGAGCACATGCACCCGCAGTTTAAGGATCTGGTAACCCGCTACAAGCCGGCCGTGATCTTCTCCGACGGTGAGTGGGACATGCCCAGTGAAGATTGGAAGTCGCCCGATTTGCTGGCCTGGCTCTACAACGATTCGCCCGTAGGCAAAGACGTCGTGGTGAACGATCGCTGGGGCAAGGATTCCCGCCACAAGCACGGCAGCTATTTCACGACGGAGTATGCCGCCGGCATGGATAGCGACGCCCACGCCTGGGAGGAGAATCGCGGAATGGGATTCTCCTACGGGTACAATCGTGCGGAGAACCTCAGCGACTACCGCAGCGGGCGCGAGTTCATCCTGATGCTGATTGACCTCGTCAGCCGCGGAGGGAATCTTCTGCTGAATGTAGGCCCTACCGCCGATGGCCGCATCCCGGTGATCATGCAACAGCGTCTCACTGAAATCGGTGAGTGGCTGGAGGTGAACGGCGAGGCCATCTACGATACGCGGGCCTGGAAGCAGACCCGGCAGTGGAGCAGCGGCGACGTGCCCAAATTGGAAACCGGCGAGTACATGGTGAAGTACGACGTGCTTAACTTTACTGACCGTGCAGAGCCGGGCAAGGCCCGCATCGAAGCCTTTTTTACGCGCAAGGGTGATGACCTCTACGCCATTCTGCCTCACTGGAAGCACGGGCAGTTCCTCTTGAAGCAGACCAGCTTGCCGGCCAGTGCGAAGGTGACGTTACTGGGCGCGCCAGAGACGCCGCTGCGCTGGAGCGCGCGCGGCGGCGATGTCGCCATCGACATGCCACCCTATCCGGGATCCGTGCCCAGCGCGCGGCAGCAGGCTTGGGTGATCAAGCTGCCGGGCGCCGCCCGCTAGCGGGTGTTAGTCGTACGGGTCGCCAGCCATTTGGAGCAGACGATTCTTCATCGTTGCAGGCCACTCCACTCCGAGGCGCTCTTTGGGGAAGACGGGTTGTGCGCACCACGCACTGCGATCAGGAATGCGCAGTGCGCGCAGCAGTTCCTTTTCCACCTCTTCACGCGGGTGTTTCGCTGCCAGGCTATCCAGGGCCCGTGCAAACGACGAGGCAGATTCCCGTTCGCGGTCAAGCGGCTGCAATCCGGCTGCAGCGCTCAGGAACGATGCTTCCGGCTCACCGCACAGGGCCTGCTGCATCAGTGCCGCATAAGCGAAATCTGGCGCTACGGCCGGCTTCTCCCCGGTGGCATCCAGTGACTGGCGAGCGGGAAGGCCGCGGACATCTACGTCGAGATCAAGCACGCGAATCTCCATCGGGTAGACGAACCACTGGTCATCCAGTAGCAACTGCGGCTCCAGCTTCAACCGTCGTGCACGATAGTTGCGTGGAGGCTGCACCTCCAACCAGAACGTGTAGGTGGTACGCTCCGCGGGACGTTCCGCCGCCGGCAGGCTTTCGCTCCGGAATGGCAGAAGGACGAATCGCCGGCCGGTGATGCGCCAGCCCTCGGGGCTCTCCTCCACCACCTCACGAAGCACGCGCACGCGCATCGCGTTGTTAGGATTCTGTGCGACATACAGGCGGAAGTTCTGCCCCGGCTCCACATCCACCACAATCCGAAATGCGTTCCAGGTTCCGCGAATCAGCGGTGGTGAAAGCACCTCCAATGGCTGCCGCACACCGTCCTGCGGAAACGGTTCACCGGTATGCGTGAATCGCGCAAACTCCGTGGTGGCCCGAATCGGCTGTGCACTCGCCGCCATGCTCAGCGCGAAGAAAACGGTCACAGCTATCTGAAAGCTGCTTCGAAATCGCCTGCAATCGGGCAGAATTGCCCAGGCTACAATGCTGCCGCGAAGGAAGCTCATGTCCTTCATGCTAGCTGTTTCTGCTGGCAACTCGCGGCGCAGGCTATCCTGTTGCTTGATTGCAAACCAAGAAAGCCACGAAGGAGTTCGCTTGCAGATCAGAATTAAACGTATTCATCCCAGCGCTGTCTTGCCGGTTTATGCGCATGGACCCGAAGAGGATGCCGGGCTTGACCTACGCTCCGTTGAGGCGGTGACGCTTGAACCCGGCGTTCCGCAGGCAGTACCCACGGGCCTTCAGCTAGAGATTCCCACAGGCTACGAAGGGCAGGTGCGGCCGCGTAGCGGTTTGGCGCTTAAGCATGCCATCACCGTGCCGAATGCTCCTGGAACCATTGACCCTGGCTATCGCGGCGAAGTGAAGGTGATTCTGCTGAACCTGGGTACGCAGCCGTTTCCCATTGCCGTGGGTGACCGTATCGCCCAACTTGTGATCGCGCGTTACGAAGCGGTGGCATGGGAGGAAGCGGAACTAAGCGACAGCGCGCGCGGCGAGGGCGGATTCGGTTCCTCGGGGCGCGCCTAAGTTCCTCAGGCATGCTCAAAGGGGCGCATGCGTGCGCGTAGCCAGCGCACTGCGTACGGTGCCAGTTCCAGCCGCAACACCCCGTCGCGTGCCAGGAAATGCTCCCGCGTTAGCATGTCTTCCCATTCGATGGCGCTATTGTGAAGTTTCTCGAGCGTTGACTCAAACTGCTGGGGCTCATTCGTGATGTTGTTCAAGCACAGCACCATGGCTGTCTTGTCGATCCTTTCGCGAATGAAAGCGAACACGCGTGGCGTGGCAAAGATCACCCGCTGCGGAGCCGCCGGATGAAATGCGGGGCACGCAATGCGCACGCTGATCATGTGCGTGAAGCGCTGCGAAATCTGGTAGGCAGGGCTATGCGCATCGGCTAACTGAGCGAACAGCGCAGGCGTATTGATTGTGTTGCGGTTAATGCTTCTCGGGTCGCGGATATCTACTTGTGTTTCCGCGGTTACGTGGGCGCCAATCACGCTGGGCAGGTAGACCGCCGCAACCCCTTTCATCGTGAGGGCGATGGCGCGTGATACCAGAAATCGGTCAATCTTGGTCTCGGAGCTCTCGCCCTGATTCACACTGTTGAGTGCGTTATACCAGGGGATGTTCAACTCGTAGGGCGTTGACGTGCCGTCAGAGTTGGTACGCATGGAAACCAGCCCACCGTGGGCGAAGGTGCGGTCAACCAACTGCTGTACCTCCTCCCGCGTCAGGATGGTGCGTACGGGCAGTAGTCCCACCCCATCATGCGAGTCCAGGAAGTTGAAGAAGGTAGTCGCCGATGATGGTGTTTGCAGACTCGCGGCCCAGCGCGCCAGATAGGTGCAGTCGCCGGAGTGAATGGTCCATAACACCAGAGGGGGCAAGGCGAAGTTATACACCATGTGTGCTTCGTTGTAACCGTTGCCGAAGTAGCTGATGTTGTCCTCATGTGGGACATTGGTTTCGGTGATCAACCCCACCTTCGGGGCCACCAGATCCATCACGGCACGAAAGAACTGAATCACCGCGTGGGTCTGACCAAGATGCGCGCAGGAGGTTCCCAACTCCCGCCACAGGTAGGTGGCCGCGTCCAGGCGAATAATGTCAGAGCCCTTACGCACATAGAACAACAACACCTCCAGCACACGGAACAGTACCCGCTCATTGCGATAGTTCAAGTCCACCTGATCCGGGCTAAAGGTTGTCCATACATGCTTGACACCCCGCAGGGTGTGAAATGGCGTCAACAGGCTGCTGGTTCGTGGACGGAGGATCAGGCGCAAATGATCAGGGCTAATGGCTTCCGTGGTGGAAAAACTGATGAAGAAATTTTCGTAGGCGGGGTTGCCGTTCAGGAACTCCTGGAACCAGCGGCTTTGCGCGGAAACGTGGTTCACTACCCCGTCAAACATCAGCCGCATGAAGTCTCCCAGTCGCGCGACGTCGTCCCAGTTGCCCAGTTTGGGATCCACTTCGGTGTAGTTCACCACGCTGAATCCGCGGTCTGAGGAGTAGGGGTAGAAGGGCAGCAGGTGGACCGTGTTGAAGGTGCCGCTGAACACTTCCTCGAAGATCTCGCGCAGCGCGATCAACGGTTGTTTGCCAGGGCTGTGGATCAGGTCACCATACGTGATGGCTACGACATCCTTTTCCGTGAAGCGCTGTGAGGTGTCGAATGCGGCATCCGCCGCGGCAAGTTCCGCGGGCTTATGCGCGGCGTGCACCTGCAGGATGCGGCACACTTCGTCCGTGCAGGCGCGTGCCTTCTCTTCGCCATAAAGCACCGTAAGCGTGCGCACGAAGCGGTCACGATATTCGTCGGGAATCTGAAGTACTGGCTGTGTGTAGTCTGGACGTGGCAGATAGCGATGCCGGACAAAGGACTGGTTGGGACCGCTCATGACAACGCGCCTTCTGCCGCTACAGGCTGCGGAATCTCGCCAGCCAGCCATTGCTGCATTGCCTCGCCGGCAAGGCGGCAAACCTCGGCGTGGCGTGCCTTGCGGTCCTTACGGAATCGCTTTCGCAGTTCCTCGTCCAGGGTGGGTAGCAAATCAAACGTGATGTTGGCGGGCTGATAGCTGGCCGCGTCGGCGTGCGTGATGTAGTGACACAACGAACCCAAGGCGCTGGCACGTGGGTACGTCCGCAATTCCTCTCCGCCCGCGAATGCCGCAGCGTTCCTGCCCGCCATCAGTCCCGTAGCAATGGATTCCACGTAGCCCTCCACGCCGCAGATCTGTCCGGCGAACAGCACCCTGGGCTCCCGGCGAAGTTGGAGCGTCGCGTTCAGCAGACTGGGTGCATTGATGTAGGTGTTGCGATGGATCTGGCCATAGCGGACAAACTCGGCATTCTCCAGCCCGGGAATCATGCGGAAGATCCGCTGCTGTTCACCATAGCGCAAATAATTCTGGAAGCCCACGAGGTTATAACTGTCGGCCCGGACGTTTTCTTGTCGCAATTGGACAGCGGCATAGGGCCAACGGCCCGTGCGCGGGTCTGTCAGGCCCACCGGCTTCATCGGCCCGAAGCGCAGGGTGTCGCGGCCACGGCGCGCGATCTCCTCAATCGGAAGGCACGACTCAAAATACGGTACATCGTCCGGGATATGTGGGCTGTACTGCTGCGCCTCCAGCAACGCGTCAATGAAGCGGCCGTACTCCTCTTTATCGAATGGGCAATTGATGTAGTCCGCACTATCGTCCAGGCCCTTGTCATAGCGATTTGCGCGGAATGCAACCTCCATGTTGATAGAGTCTGCCCACACAATCGGACTGATGGAATCGTAGAAATAAAGCCGTTCGCTCCCCGTAAGCTGGGCGATGGAAGCAGCAAGCGCATCACTGGTGAGCGGCCCCGATGCAATCACGACGATCCCGCTTCGCGGAACCTCCCGTACCTCTTCCCGTACGATGCGGATGCGCGGGTGGCCTTCAATGGCCACCCGGATCGCTTCGCTGAAGCGCACCCGATCCACCGTGAGGGCGTTGCCCCCCGGAACTCTCGCGTGGTCCGCCGCATCCATCAGCAGGCTGCCCAGAAGGCGCATTTCCTGCTTCAACTGCCAGGGTGCTGAGTTGGGTGCATCGCTCTTCAGGGAATTACTGCATACCAGTTCCCCAAAGTCGCCTGTGCGGTGGGCGGGCGTCTGCACCAGCGGTCGCATCTCGAACAAGGTCACAGGGCACCCTGCCTGCGCAGCCTGCCACGCAGCCTCACAGCCGGCCAAGCCACCGCCGATGATCAAAATGGGTTCTGTGTCCAACAATTTTCGAATCCCAGTGCAGCCCGTCTTTTCATTGTAACGGGCTGCACTGGCAAGGTTGGGAGGGCTCTCGGAAGTCGGCTCTCCCTGTGTCTCATGCCTCGCCTAGCGGCTGAAGGTGAAACCAAGCCCAGTGGTGTAGAGGATGTCATTGGCCTGGCGTCCGGGCACGGGGTTGCTCAAGTAACGGTCACTTAGCGCCACTGTCCAGGTCAGCCACTTCGTGAGGTTCGTTGTCGCGCCCGCATCAAAGTTGATGCGATACTCCCCACCGTTGCTCAGGTTGTTGAACATACGGAAACCCTGCGTAATGGTGGTCCGCGAGTTCAGCTTGTACTGGAAATCATTGCCCCAGTAGGCTTCCGCGGAATTCCTGACAAACACCGGATCCGGAGCCGGGTCGAACTTTTCACGGTTCCACGCGCCACCGCCCTGCAGATCCAGTCGTCCCCGCTCTCCACTCCATATCTTGTACCCGAGACCGCCGCCTAGCACCACCCGAAGGTCAAGGCTTTGGAACTTGTCGTACTCGTAATCGTTGAAGGCGTTCGCGAACATGCCCTTGGCAAGGTTTCGGTTGTACGCCCAGCCGCCGCGGATGGCTTCCGCTGTCTGTTGGCTACCGTCCTGACCCTGCAACCGGGCTGAGGAACGAATCGAATTGAAGTAGGCTGTGGTCTTGCTGGTGTTGCTCGCGCGCGCAAAGGTGAACGGTGTGGTTATCGTCAGCGTTTCCGCGTTTCCCTGCGCGCCCGCAATGTTCAGGCTCCCGGTGACAGTCCATAGGTCCAGGAGGCCCGGCCGCATGAATCGCTCATAGGCTGCCTGTTCAGCATCGTTGCGAATGGCGGCAACCTCTGCCTGCGGGACAGTCCGGGCTCCACTCGGGGCGGCAACTTGTACGTTCCCGTCGCTCCCTTGCACCGTCGCCTTTAGTTGCTCGCCATCCATCAGGACAACGGTTAACGGCGTGTCGGACTTCACACTGGCGATCTCCGCCCACGGAAGGGTAATGGTGCCAAAGTGAACGCTCTTCACGGTGAGTGAGTCACCGTCCTTCTTGATGATCTCGCCCGTCACCCGGTCACCGTTCTTCATCAAAATCTCGTCGGCTGCCGCGGCGGTAGCTGCCGCTAGCACGACGAGCAAAAGTGTACAGGTGGCACGCCGGCATGCCTCTCGCAATGTCAGTAAGCGAATCATGGTCTGCAGTATCCTTTAGGTTTCCGGGCCGCAAATGGTCCGCCCCTCTCGCAGGCGGAAGCCTCCCGGCTTTAGCGGATTGGAAGACAGCGTCCCCATCCGCATCTGGCCGTCGGCGTCATTAGCTCCTTAGGCTTCAGCTGCCAGTAGGGTAGACACCCTCTATTGTCGGTTGGTCACCTTCCGGGTCGCAATCCATATCGGCCTCCATGTGCAGCGAAGGTGATCTCTACCTTGTAAATTTTGTTCGAGACAGGTGACTTCCTTACCACGGCGCTTGTCCCGGAGTGTGAGAAGATCAGTATCGCCAAACGGCGAGGAATGGTGGACAACAGCGACAACGAGAAGGACCTTGTAGAAACGGCCATCAGGGCGCGCGATGGAGACCTCAGGGCCTTCGAGGAACTGGTAATCCGAAATCAGCGGCGCATCCTTGCTGACTGCCGCTACCTCACTCGAGATGACAGTGCTTCCGAGGATCTTGCCCAGGAGGTATTTGTGAAGGCCTATTTTGCCCTTCACGGCTTTGAGGGCCGCTCGTCATTCCGGCATTGGTTGCAGCGAATCAAGGTGAATCACTGCCTCAACCATCTGCGCAGAGAGAAGTCCAGGCAACCGATCTCGCTCGATGAGGAACTGGTCGAAAGTCACCAGGGACTCCAAACCCCTTCGAACGCCAACCGGCTCCTGGAGGCGGAGGCAGACCGCCAGCGCATTGACGGTGTTCTTCGGCGGATGTCCCCTACACTGCGCATTGCGCTGGTGATGCGGGATATGGACGAGCTCAGTTACGAAGAAGTGGCTAGCCAGCTAGGCATTGGGCTCTCCGCCGCAAAGATGCGGATCAAGAGGGCAAGGGAGCAGTTCCGGGCGCTTTACCTTGGCCCGCCAGGAGCGGATGCACTGTGAGCTACGATAAAGCGGACGAAATTGGCTAGGTGGGTTCAGGATGGCGGAAGACTCCAGGACGAATAAGCAGACCTCTGCCGATGACGAGCCGGAAAGCTTGCAGCCATTGCTGCGCGACCTGGAGGAGCCCGTGTCCGATGAGTTGCTCAATCGAGTGCGCCGCACCATCCACAGGCGCACTGCGGCGGCGCAGTTCTCTGCCTTCGCGTGGCGAACGCCCGGTGCGATTCTTGCGGAGTTAGTGCGCCTGATGGGTTATCTGCCGAATAGCCTGAGAAAGGAGAGGGACTCGTGGAAATAAGGGATAAGCTGCTGGAGGCCTTCGCCAACCTAACCAACAGCGTGATTTCCGCGGCTCCCAAAGTGCTCGTCGGTCTGTTGCTGCTGGTAGGTGCCCTACTGGTGGCCAAGCTCATCGAAAGGTCACTGCGCTTTCTGCTTACTAAGGTTCGCTTTGACCAGTTGATTGGCAAGGCAGGCATCGACCTGGCTTTTCAGCGGCTGGGCATTACCCAGCAGTTAACCGTGTTGCTGCCGCGGCTGGTCTATTTCCTTGTCCTGCTGCTGCTGGCGCAAACGGCAGTAGAAGCACTCGGGCTGAATGCGATTGGGGACGCAATTGATTCCTTCTTTGCCTACCTGCCCAATATCGTCGCCGCGATGCTGCTCTTGCTGCTGGGCAGTACTGTGGGGCAGTTTGCCGGGCAAACGGTTGCCCAATCCGCGGCCAGCTCCGGCCTCGACTTTGCACCAGCCCTTGGCAGGTTTGTGTCTGCGTCCATCCTGTTTGTGTGCGCAATGATGGCCATCGCGCAACTCAAGATCGACACCGAAATTGTACGCATTGTCACCACCCTGGTGCTGGGTGGGGCTGCCCTTGCTTTCGGGCTTTCCTTTGGCTTGGGGACGCGCGACATCGTACGCAATATTGCCGCGGGCTTCTATGTCCGCAAGATCGTGGAAGTGGGCAAGCCCTTGGATCTCGACGGCCAGCAGGGGACGCTGGTTGCCATCACTGCCACGCACGCGGTGCTGGAGGCTGAGGGCAAAGAGACCTTGCTTCCCAACTCGCGGTTCTTCGATCAGGTCGCCAAGCAGTAGGACCGCCACCGTATTCATTTGCGTACCGCGGCGGATTTACGAGTTTGCGGCAGGGATATCTGGTTGCGTGCCATGTCGCGCCGGTCCCAGCCGTCAAGAGCCCGAACGCCAGTTGGCTGCCACTCTAGGGCGGACAACGGGGGCCGGGGGCCGGTTGGCAGGTGAAAGGGGCTATGCTGGGTAGCCTCAAGTAGCCAGCCAACCGAGCCGAAGCGCCACCGTTCGGCAATCTCGGGTACCATGAGGGGCCATGTCTTTCCCTATTGCGCCAACTCCGAAGCCGCATTCCGCGCGCTATATCCCTCGGCGCGTCATTGAGCCCGAAGAGTTGGACAACGTCCCGGCGGTCCAAGCCATCGACAACCTTCGCGATATGGCCCGCATCAACCGCTTCTTCGGGGGCTACCCTATCTTGCGGTCCCAGGTACGACGGATCGCTGGCTCCGGCAAACCTCTGCGGATTCTGGATGTCGGCGCGGGGTCCACTCTCACGGCGGATTGGCTTCGGCATGCCCTTCCGGAAGCCCAGGTGCTCAGCAGTGATCTCCGGCCGGACCTCCTGGGCCTGGGGTCCGGCCCTCGCGTCGCATCCGACGCTTTGGCGCTTCCGTTTGCGCCGAACAGTGTGGATGTGGTGATTTCTACCCTGTTTCTCCATCACCTTCCCGATGCGGCCCTTGGACAAGCCCTGCGCGAGATGCTTCGCGTCTGCCGCATGGGCGTGGTAGCCGTCGATTTACTGCGGCATCCACTGGCCTTCCACTTCCTCACACAAACGCAGCCACTGTTCCGCTGGCATCCCCTCACCGTGGAGGATGGCCGCCGCTCCGTGCAGGCTGCGTTCACGGTGGACGAGTTGCGTGCGCTGCTTCCGCGTGAAGGTTTACCTGCTGCCCGTGTGCGCGCCCACCACCCCTGGTTTCGACTCTCGGTGTGCATTCCCAAGCTCCCTGCGTAAAGCGGTGGTATCCTCAGCCTTGTGAAGAAGTCTTTTCTGGCTGTACTGCTGCTGGTGGCTGCGGGCGTAATCCTTCTGCGGTTTTCCTACCCTGAGCCAAGCTCCGCGGCTTGGCGCTCGCTCAGTGGACAGAGTCCCCATTGCTCACTCACTGTGGCCTGGCAGACCCCGATCCAGGCAAAGCAGCAGGTTGCCGCGAAAGACGACTTCATAGAAAAACTCAAGCTGGGCCAGCGTGACGAGGCCTATGAGCGCTGGGACTTGCCCCCCGGCACTGGCATCCAAGCCCGCAACTTCTGGATTCCCAACGGCAATCGGTGGATCCTGCCCTTCAATCTGGCGGAGCAGCTCCGCGACATTTACCATACTTCTGGTGAGTGGGGCATTCGGAAGGGCGACGTGGTGCTTGACTGTGGCGCGCACGTGGGGGCCTTTACGCACACGGCGCTGGCCCGCGGAGCATCCAAGGTCATTGCGATTGAACCTTCCCCACGCAACGTCGAGTGCCTGCGGCGCAATTTCGCCAAGGAGATCGCTGAAGGCCGCGTTGTGGTGTACCCGAAAGGTGTCTGGAATCGCGAAGATACCCTGATCCTGCGCCAATCGGATGACAACTCCGCTGCGGATACCGTCGTCATGCAGCAGCCCGGCGCTCATCCCGGCGAGGAGGTTCCCCTCACCCGCATCGACACCCTGGTGCAGGAGCTGAATCTGCACCGGGTGGACTACATCAAGATGGATATCGAAGGCGCTGAGGTTCCCGCCTTGGAGGGTGCAGCCTCCACCTTGCAGCGTTGGAAGCCCCGTCTGGCTCTGGCCGCTTATCACAAGGCTGATGATCCCGAGACACTGCCTGCCTCCGCCAGGCGCGCCGTGCCCGATTATCAGATGCAGTGCGCAAGCTGCATTCTGGATGAATCGGGCCTCCGTCCGGAAGTTCTACTGCTCTCGGTTCCTTAGCTGCATCGCATTCACATGGGCCTGCCAGTGCATATTCACGGGGGAGCACTCGCCGGGTGCGCCTCGGCGCTGGCTGCATTGCAGGCTGGCTCCCCTTACGTTTGCGTCTACGAGAAGTCTTCATTCCCTCGGCATAAGGTCTGTGGCGAGTTCCTCTCCGGAGGCGTCCAGGCTGTGTTGCAGCAGCTTGGTGTCTGGCAGGGCTTCCAGTCCCTGGCCCCGGCTCCCATGACGCGGCTTGTCCTTCACTTCCCGCACAAGTCCTTTCACTTCCCGCTGCCGGAGGTCTGCTGGGGACTCAGCCGCTATCGCCTGGATGCCTGGCTTCGGCAGCAGGTCATCCATGCTGGTGCGGAGTGGCGGCAGGAATTGGGGCCGGTGTTCCCCCAGTCCCACGGAGATGTGGCCACCGTTCTCGCCCACGGCCGAAAAGATGCTGCGCCTAAAGGTCAACGCAGCTTTGGCTTCAAGGCCCATCACCGCGGGCCTGTAAGCGATGCCATCGAACTCTTCTTCTTCGACGGCTGCTATGTGGGCGTGAACCCCGCCGAAGACGGCATCACCAACGTTTGCGGACTGGGTCCGGAATCCGTGCTGAAGCAGTATCGCTTCGATTATGACGTCCTCTGCCAGCGCAGTCCCGCGCTGGCCTCCAGGCTGGCGCCTCTCGCTCGAACGATGGACTGGCTCTCCGTGGGGCCTCTCGTCTATGGGAACCGATTCCACGCTGCCCTGCCGGATTCGGTCTATCCCGCTGGCGATGCCCTGGGCTTTGTAGATCCCTTTACCGGCACCGGCATGTTCAATGCCCTGCTCAGTGGATCCCTAGCCGGGCACAGCGCCGCCACCGGCGGACCCGTCGCCACTTACCTTGCTAGCTGCCGCCGCCTGCTTCACCGCCCCTTCCTCGTATCTGCCCTCTTCCGTTCGGCTCTGCGCAGTGGAGTAGGCGAACGTTTTGCCGGGCTCCTTCCCGGTTCCCTGCTGTTCCGCCTCACGCGCGCCCACCTCGGGGGAACGCGGGGCTAGCCTCTCAGCGCCCACTTGCTTGCCGGGTCCCGCGGGCCGTGGATCGCCGCCCTCGCTTACTCCTGGGGCCTACAGTGGCTTCCCCAATGGCCTCATGATATGATCGCCATCGTTTGTGCTCCCGCCCAAACCGCGCGGTATTCGCCGTCCTTCCGGCAGCATCCGTTCACCGGTGGTCGAGAGCGCATTCTGCGCCCCCGAATATTCGTTGAACAAGGGGCGTAGTCACCAATCCATGGGAGTCCACATGCGTTTGCAACGGGTTCATATCCTCGCCTTCCTACTTTTCTTACTGGTGTCCTCGTCGGTTGCCCTTCTTGCTGCAGACGAGCCTGGTTTCAAACCCCTCTTTGACGGCAAAACGCTTGACGGTTGGGACGGAGACCCTCGGCTCTGGCGGGTGGAGAACGGCGAGATCGTCGGCTCCACCGAAGGTGTGGTGCTCGACAAGAACACCTTCCTCACCTACAAGAAAGCTGAGTTTGGAAACTTCATCCTCAAGGCCGAGGTCAAGCTCCGCAACCACAACAGCGGCATTCAGTTCCGCAGCACTGCCATGGACGACTACGTCGTGGCGGGTTACCAGGCGGACATGGCCGAAGGCAACTGGTGGGGCGGTGTTTACGAGGAGAAGGGCAAGCGCGGCGTGATGGTAAACGGATGGAAGGGCAAGGCTGAGACCGTCGTGAAGGATAAGGATTGGAACGAAGTAGAGATCCGCTGCCAGGGTCCGCATATCCAAATCCTCATCAATGGTTTGCTCACTGCAGAGCTTACGGACGATCTCAAGCTTTCGGGCGTGATTGCCTTCCAGTTGCACCGCGGCCCTCCCATGGAAGCGCGTTTCCGCAACATCCGGATCTTGACCCGCGAGTAATTCTAGCTGTCGACACGCTGGTTGTGTCTGGCCCGGGTGGCGTGGCTGGTCGCCAGCGTAGGAATGCCTGCGGTTGCCCCGTATGGGCCACTGGCAGCCAGTCATGACGGCACGTAGCGATCGAGTGTAAAGGAGACAAGGCATGTCGAAACGAATTTCTATCGGAACCTGGGCCTATACCATTGGCCCTTATGCATCTAACCCAGTGCCCTTCGACACGGTGTGCGACAAGCTGAAGGCTCTCGGTTTCCATGGTGTTGAGCTTGGCGCCTTCCCGCCTCACCCCAACCCTGGCAACCCCAACGGACCGGATTCTGACTGGCCAGGAGCGCTTCCTGAGAAATCCCAGCGCGCGGAACTCCGGGCCAGGATGGAGGCGATGGGCTTGGGCTTCTCCGGAATCGCCGCCAATCTCTGGGGCGAAAAGCTCATCAACACCGACGACCAGACGAAGTACATCGATGAGTTCAAGAAGAACGCCCAGTTTGCCGAAGACCTTGGCATCTCCACCATCCGCGTGGATACCGTCCAGCCTCCCACCATCCTCGACGAGGTGAACCCGGCCATCGCTTTCCAGCGCGTCGTGAATACATGGCGTCGTTGCTGCGAAATTGCCGAAGACCATGGCCAAACAGTGGTGTGGGAATTTGAACCGGGCTTCGCCTTCAACAAGCCCAGCCAGATTGTGCATATTCACGACGGCGTGAATAAGGATAACTTCGGCCTCATGTACGATACCTGCCACGGTGAAATGGTGGGTGTGGTTGGTGCGCGCCAGCCCGGCGAAAAAGAAGTTGTTGCCAATCAGCTGGATTTCATCAAGAGGCTGCACGGCCGCATCCTTCATGTCCATTTGATTGACTCTGATGGCACCTGCCACAAAGACGCCAATGGCGACGACGAAACCTCTGCTCACCCGCCCTTCGGCCTCGGCTATCTGAACTTCGACGAGATTGTGCCTGAGTTGGTGAAGGCCAGCCAGCAGCGCCATGACTGGTGGACCATCGATCTTTGCTTCTGGCCCGATGCCTGGGAAGCCACCGCCACCTGCAAGACGAAAATTGACGAACTCGCGGAGAAGTACGGCTAGACGCCCGTCCGCATTACAGGAGATCCTCGCATGAGCAAGCAACTACGTGTGGGCATGATCGGTTATGGCTTTATGGGGCGCGCCCACTCCAATGCCTACAAGCGCCTCAACGATTTCTTCCCCGTGGAACACCGTCCGGTCCTGAAGGCTGTTTGCGGAAGGAATGCTGACAAGGCAGCCGCCTTCGCGGCCAACTGGGGCTACGAGCGCGTAGAGACAGACTGGCGCGCCATCGTCAGCGCTAAGGATATCGACCTTGTCGATATCGGGACCCCCAACGACACCCATTTTGACATCGCCATTGAAGCCGCGAAGCACGGCAAGATGGTGCTATGCGAAAAGCCCCTCGCCATGAGCGTCAAACAGGCTGAGGAGATGACCCGCGCCGTCGAAATGGCGGGTGTGCCCAACATGGTCTGGTTCAACTATCGCCGCGTGCCGGCAATTGCCTTGGCCAAGCAAATCATTGACGAGGGCCGTATCGGCCGCAGCTTCCATTACCGCGCTACTTATCTGCAGGACTGGACCATCTCCCCGGACGTGCCACAGGGCGGTGCTGCCCTCTGGCGCCTTGATGTCAATGCCGCGGGTTCTGGCGTCACCGGCGACCTGTTGGCCCATTCCATCGATACCGCCATGTGGCTGAATGGACCCATTGCCCGGGTGGCCGCCATGACCAATACCTTCGTCAAGGAGCGTGTGCATGCCGTCACGGGCGAAGTGGCCCCCGTCGGTATTGATGATGCCTGCATGTTCCTGGCGGAGTTCGCCAACGGCTCCATGGGCACCTTTGAATCCACACGCTACGCGCGTGGCCGCAAGAACTTCAACACCTTCGAAATGAACGGCGAGGCCGGCAGCGTCTACTTCGATCTCGAAGAGCCCGAGTATCTGCAGTTCTTCGAATACCAACAGCAACAATCTGGCAAGAAGATGGAAAGCCATCTTACCGGCTGGCGCAAGATCCACACCACGAACTCGGAGCACCCCTACATGAACCGCTACTGGGTGCCCGGCACCTGCATCGGCTATGAGCATACCTTCCTGAACGCTCTTGCTGACTTCGTGATGGGTCTCGAATCTGGCAAGCCTACGCAGCCTGATTTCCGAAGCGCGCTGCAGACACAGAAGGTCTGCGATGCCGTCATCGATGCCGCCGGCAAAGGTGTTTGGGTGGAAACCGGAGCGGAGTAGCCCAGCCGATTCTGAGGAGGTCATCCCGCTCCTTACAAGCCCGTGGAAGTGGTGGAAACTCCTCCATTTCCACGGGCTTTCGTTTGTGCTACTGTCACCTGCATAGGGCATTGGTTTGCGCCTGCCCTGGGGAGGCTCTTATGCATCTGTTGCACGGGGAACGCAAGCGATTCCCAGGTGAAGGCTACCGTCCGGAATCCCGCCGTGACTGGCTTGTCCGCATGATCGCGCTGGGTCTCACCGGTCCCGCCCTCGTTCAGGCCTCCTCCACTTACTCAAAAAGCGAACCCTCCAAGTTCGCCATGCCAGGTCTCTTCCCCGGACGCGTCGCCCGTGTCGAACATAGCGGCTCCATTCTCAATGGCGTCTATCAGCGCGAACCCGTCAGCCAGATGATGCGCCGCGGCATGGTGGAACTCACCGGTGCCCCCGATTGGGTATCCGCCTGGCGCACCTTCTTTGAGCCCGGCGATGTTGTGGGCATCAAGCTCAACCCCGTCAGCCGCCCCTATGTCATCTCCTCTCCTGAAGTTGTCCAGCAGATTATAGCCGGCCTGGAAGCCGCTGGCCTCCCCCGCAAGAACATCATTGCCTACGACCGCTACAAGCCGGAGTTTTATCAGGCGGGCTTTGATCAATGGCTGCCCGAAGGCGTTCGCATTGG
This sequence comes from Bryobacteraceae bacterium, assembly GCA_036821995.1. Classification (GTDB taxonomy): domain Bacteria; phylum Acidobacteriota; class Terriglobia; order Bryobacterales; family Bryobacteraceae; genus JACTMJ01. The sequence goes on along the minus strand of DAISIM010000045.1, from coordinate 10,641 downwards.
CTGGGCGGCTGACTATTCAGATCGCACACAGCAGCGCATCGATGGCTACGACCCTGACCATTACATGGACATGCAGCTCACCCTGCCTGGCTTCGACCTCTCCAACGAGCGCGCCCGCCGCTCCTATGTCGCCAACTGGGTCACCAAAGATGTCAACAAGATCGTCAACCTCTGCCTGCTGAAGCACCACCAGTCCGCCGGCATCACCTTCGCCCTCAAGAACATGTCCCACGGCATGGTGAACAACGTCAACCGCAGCCACTCCTCGCCGATGCTGAACGCCTGCGGCACCTTCATTCCCACCGCCACCTCCATTCCGGTCATCCGCCACAAGTGCATCCTGCACATCGGCGACGCCGTCAAGGCCCTCGCCCACGGCGGACCCGTCATGAACCCCAGCCGCCAGAAGTACGTCTGGGAGCACAAGGCCATGTTCTTCTCCACGGATCCGGTCGCCATGGACACCATCGGCTGGGAGGAACTCGACGCCCAGCGCGTCAAGGTCGGCATGCGTCCCCTCGCCGAAGCGCAAAAGGACCCAGATAGCGGCTTCATCCGCATGCAGCCCGAACACGTCACCATCTCCGGCGCCCTTGGCCTCGGTGTCGGTGACCGCGCCAAGATTGACCTGCGCGCCGTGAAGCTGGCCTAGGCAAGAAAGGATTTTCTCCCCATGCGCACCACCCGTCGCCTCTTTGCTGCCGCCGCCGTTGCCGCTGCCCCCCTCACCCTACGCGCCCAAGTCAGCAATCCCGTCAAGAAGGTCCACTATCGCAGCGGCAAGAAGCCCGATCGCACTCCCCTCTTCTCTGGCGCCGTCTCCTACGGCAACCTGCTCTTCATCGCTGGCAAAGGCGCCCACTTTGACGGCGACATCCGAGCCCACACCAGGCACGTCCTCGACGAGGTGGAAAAGGAACTCGTCGCTGCCGGCTCCTCCATGAACAAGGTCCTGAAGTGCAACGTCTACCTCAATGACCTGGCCGACTACAAGGCGATGAACGAGACCTTCCTCGGCCGGTTCGGCGACGAACCCCCCGTCCGCACCACCATCGCCGCCAAGGGAGGCATCCCGGGCGAATCCCTCGTTGAAATCGACGTCATCGCCTACATCTAGCTTCAGCCCTGCCTCGGCTCATGGACGGTTCAACCATGCCAAACACGCCAGCGTGATCATGCCTGAGCCGCCGCATCACCATCCTGTCGATCGCCGCACCCTCCTCGGCTTGGCAGCGGGACTCGTGGCCGCCTCGCCACTCAGTGCCCATCCGTCGGGCGCACCAATCGCGGATAGCCTCCTCGCGCGCCACAGATCGCACATCCGCACGCTGCTTCATGGACTGTCTTCATGCCCAAGCCCTGCTGCGTTACCCCGCCACTTTCCGGCCCTTACCGACGCATTCCGCAATGCTGCTACTGACTGGCTACGCGAGTCCGATACCGGCAATCCAAACGATCTTGCCACCTTCCTGGCCAACCTTCTCGACGGCCTCGTCCATGCGGATGCCTCCCCGGAACTCGCTCACCGCCCTTTCGTGTTAGGCCCTTGCATCTCGCAGCCTGCAGGCGCGCATCCATCTCGCTTCTACGTCATCGCCTTCCTCGTTCCAGCACCTTTCCACTCCTCGCTCTTTCGTGTCATCGCCGTTGGCTCCTCCGACGGTGTACCCGCCCGCCTACTCTGCTGGGCGGGCGAAGAACTGCGGAATCAGGTCGTCTCTGTCGCTGCCATTCCCAGTGAGGATCCCAGCCTATACCTCCTCGCGTACGGACCGTCTTGGACCTGGAGTGGTCGCCTGCCCGCGAGTTCCGCGCTGGTTTACCAGGTCAATCCGCGCGCCATCTCCCAGATTCATCAATTTCCACTTCTCGCCGGACTCAACGTAACCTCGCATCGCAGTCACCTGTCGCTCACGTATGCTGACAAGGAACGGTACTACCGCCATCCCCAACACCCGAAACCCCACATCCTTGAGTCCTTCACTATCAAGCAAGGTAAGCTGGTCCTGCTAAGCAAAACCCGTTGCTGACCTGCAAAAACTGCCTTTCCGCTGCTACTGCTGAGGCGAAATCAATCTGTACCATATTGAAAGGAAAGCGATTACAAATTATTGTTGTCACTCCTCCCCAGAGTGTGCTAATAATTTGATGGTGACCGCAGTTCTCTGCGGAGTCCCCGCACTCAACGGTGCATGGACGCGCCTGGTTGCGTGAATCCTAGAACCGCACTCCTCGCGTTCCAACAGGCTCATTTGTACAAATTGATTTGGAGGATTGGGTTATGGACATTCGCCCTCTCTACGACCGTATCGTGGTGAAGCGCAGTGAAGAATCTGAGCAAACCACCGCTGGCGGTTTGATTATTCCGGATTCCGCCAAGGAAAAGCCACAGCGTGGCGAGGTGGTTGCCGTTGGCAATGGAAAGAAGACCGAAGACGGCAAGGTGATTCCGCTCGACGTGAAGGTCGGCGACAAGATCCTCTTCGGAAAGTACTCGGGTAGCGACATCAAGATCGGATCCGACGAGTTCCTGATCATGCGCGAAGACGAAGTACTCGCGATCCTGAATAGCTAAACCCGCCGCATCTGGCAGAAGAATCCAAAGGAGAATAGCAAACAATGCCTGCAAAACAGATTGTTTACAGCGAAAACGCGCGCCAGGCGATCCTGCGCGGCGTGAACCAGCTTGCCGACGCGGTAAAGGTGACCCTCGGTCCCAAGGGCCGCAACGTCGTGATTGAGAAGAAGTTTGGCGGCCCCACCATCACCAAAGACGGTGTGACGGTTGCCAAGGAAATCGATCTGAAGGATCCTCTGGAGAACATGGGCGCACAGATGGTGCGCGAAGTGGCCTCCAAGACCTCCGACATCGCTGGTGACGGCACCACCACCGCCACCATCCTCACCCAGGCCATCTTCCGCGAAGGCGTGAAGGCCGTGGCTGCGGGCGTGAACCCCATGGCGCTCAAGCGCGGCATCGACAAGGCTGTGGAAGCCGTCGTGACCGAGGTGCAGGCCTCTTCCGCCCCCGTCTCCGGCTCAATGATCGCCCAGGTGGGGACCATCTCCGCCAACGGCGATGAGACCATCGGCAACATCATTGCCGAGAGCATGGAGAAGGTCGGCAAGGACGGCGTCATTACCGTCGAAGAGAGCAAGACCATGGTTACCGAACTGCAGACCGTCGATGGTATGCAGTTTGACCGCGGCTACCTCTCGCCCTACTTCATTACCGATCCTGACCGGATGGAAGTAGTGCTCGAAGAGCCCTTCATCCTCATCCACGAAAAGAAGATCAGCAACATGAAGGACCTGCTCCCCATCCTGGAGCAGATTGCCCGCTCGGGCCGTCCGCTGTTGATCATCGCTGAGGAAGTGGAAGGCGAAGCGCTGGCCACTCTCGTCGTCAACAAGCTTCGTGGCACCCTGAATGCCTGCGCCGTGAAGGCTCCTGGCTTCGGCGACCGCCGCAAGGCAATGCTCGAGGACATCGCCATCCTCACCGGCGGCAATGCCATCATGGAAGACCTGGGCATTAAGCTCGAAGGCGTCACCCTGGATATGCTGGGCCGCGCCAAGCGCGTCACGGTGGACAAGGACAACACCACCATCATTGACGGTGCTGGCGAGGACGCCTCCATCTCCGGCCGCGTGAAGCAGCTCCGCGCCCAAATCGAAGAGACCACCTCCGACTACGACCGCGAGAAGCTCCAGGAACGCCTGGCCAAGCTCGCCGGTGGTGTCGCGGTCATTAAGGTCGGCGCAGCTACCGAGACCGAAATGAAGGAAAAGAAGGCTCGTGTGGAAGATGCTCTGCATGCCACTCGCGCCGCTGTGGAAGAAGGCATCGTCCCGGGCGGCGGCAGCGCGCTGCTTCGCGCCGCAAAGGTGCTGGATACCCTCAGCCTCGATGGCGATGAGACCATCGGCCTGAACATCATCCGCCGCGCCTGCGAAGAGCCGGTTCGGCAGATTGCTGGAAACGCTGGCCACGAAGGCTCCATTGTCGTTGAGAAGGTGCGCAGCGCCAACGGCGGCAATGGCTACGGCTTCAACGCAGCCACGGGCGTCTACGAAGACCTCGTTGCTTCGGGCGTCATTGACCCCACCAAGGTCACCCGTACCGCCCTGCAGCACGCGGCTTCGATCGCCGGACTCATGCTCACCACCGAAGCGATGGTTTGCGAGATTCCGGAAGACAAGCCCGCAGCCCCCGCTGGTGGCCCCGGCCACGGCGGCGGCATGGACTACTAAACCACGTCCTCCGGCAAGTCAAATACAAACCACAAAGGGCCGCTCCAATTAGGGGCGGCCCTTTGTCATTTGGAAAGCGCGGCTTTCTGCAGCCCCCTACTGGCGTGACAGCGTCTTGCTGGCTCGTGAAATCCCCAAGGGCTTACGCCCGGAAAATCGGCTGCACACCCGCCGTGCTGGCAAGGATCTGTTGCCGTTCCGTCTGGCTCAATGGCCGGAACTCACGGGCAAGATCCACCGCCATCTCAAAGAGCTGGTGATCACCCGGAGGGATCGCAGCGGTCACATCTTCGCTCAAGGTAAAGCGAATCCCATTGCGGGCAGCGTTGCGGTCCGGCGATGGCTGATACCAGCACTTGGGGTGGCTGCGCTTCTCACGGGGCAGTCCCTGCGGCCAACTCGTATAAGCCATGGCCTTCAACGCAAGGCGGGCTAGGCCCTTGCTCTTCGCGTGCTCCAGAATCTGCGGGCCAAAGTTTCCCTGCTGGTAGTTCACGAAGTTCACCGGGAACAGGATGGAATCAAGCGGCAGGCGATCCATCAAGGCAATGGCAGCCTCCGCGCCGTGAGCGGAAAAGCCCATGTAACGGAACTTTCCTTCCTTCCGTGCCTTCACGAAGTACTCTGCTGCACCGCCAGGGCCTAGGATTGTTTCAACATCCTGCATCGTCGTGACGGAATGGAACTGGTAAAGGTCAAAATGATCGGTGCGCAGGCGGCGCAGACTTTGTTCCAGTTCGCGCTGGGCGCCGTCGGCCTTACGCTGCGTGGTCTTGCACGCAAGAAACACGTTCTTGCGGAAGGGCTGCAGCGCCGGCCCCAGCTTTTCCTCCGCTTCCCCATTCCCATAACTGGGCGCCACGTCGTAGTAGTTGATGCCCGCATCGATTGCGTTCGCCACGGTCTGATTGGCGGCCGACTGCTCCTGGCCAACAACCACGATGGCGCCAAAGCCGATGATGGAAAGCTGCCATTCATCGCGGTAAGGCCGGCGCGGCAAAGGATCTTTGCTGGCGGCCCCCTGCAGCAACGCCTGCGTAGCCAGGCTCCCAACTACGCTGGCTTTCACGAAATCTCTCCGTTCCATGGCGGTCTCCTTCCCGGCGATTGCGATTCTGTGGCTAGCCTATCGCCTGTCCCCCGGGAAGGCAAGCCACAAGAATCGGACGTCATTGGGTATCGAAAATCTCCCTCACTCTCACTTGGAAACATCAGCAAGGGCGGCGTACCTTCGTGCAAACGTTGCAGGCAATCTCAAGCAAATCGATAGCTTGCCAAGTCATTCCAAGGTCCTGGATTCGGTCATTCTTCCATCAGCGCACCGCCTGCGGACGCTGCCCCTCGATGCCGTGCTGATACCGTTGCGCGAAGTGGAGTGTCTCGCCAAACCAAATCAGGATACGCGCTCGGCGCGAACGATGAAACGTTCAGGCGCGAATCCTACAAAATAGATCGTCCCCGATTTCCTGAGGTGGTAGGTCCGGGATGCAGGGCCATCGACGTTCTTGGGCGCCAAGTCTTAAGCGAATCTTGGCCACGGTTCCTGAAATGCGGAATCGTTACGAAAACGGGTTACTGCAACTCTTCCAGTCATAGCAAGTGCCCGCCATTCGCGATAATGAGGGGGCTGGGTCAGGAACGCATGATACACTCCCTAACTCTCGCATTCCTTCTCACCGTCCTCTCATGCTTGTGCTGCGCGGACTCCGCGAAGGAGCCTCGTACATTCCTGACACAGCACATCGGGCTTACGAGCCAGCAACTCCTGTCGATTGAGCGGGGCGAGGTGGTCACCAAATCGATCTCATCCCGGATGCCGGAGGAGGTGTTGGTCGTCGGCGCGGTTTTCGTCCAAGCCCGCCCCGAAGACTATCCGCCTCTCGCCTTCGACATTGAGCGGTTACTGCAATCGCCAAGCTACGTAGCAGTCGGACGAATACGCGTTCCCCCTCAACTCTCAGATCTTGATGGATTTGTCCTGGAGCCCGAAGATGTGAAGAGCTTGCGCTCCTGCCGATCGGGCAGCTGCGGAGTCCAAATGACAGACGAGATGATGCAGGCCGTTCGCAGAAACATTGACTGGGACGCGCCAACCGCAGTCGGGAACGCCAGTCTTCAGATGAAAAAGATGGCCATGGAACTGGTGGCCCGCTATCAAACTGGCGGCAATCGGGCGCTGGGGATCTACCGCGACAAAGGCTATCCATTTGACGTAGACGCCGAGCTCCGTTCCTTACTGGATCAGTTGCCGATGCTACCGAAGTACCTCCCTTCGTTGCGCACCTATCTCCTGGAGTACCCGCGCGCGACGCTGCCGCGGGAAGACTCCTTCTTCTTCTGGGAAAGGGTGAGCTTTGGTTTGAAGCCAACTCTCCGTCTGAACCACGCGACGGCCTATCGCGAGAATGGTCCGGGTGGCAAGGCGGAAGTCGTCATTGTGAAGCAAATCTACGCCAGCCACTACCTTCAGCTTGCACTGGATCTCACCGCATGCGTGCCCGGCCACTCGAAAGCCGGAGAACCAGGTTTTTACCTGATCACATTTAAGGGATCCAGACAGCACGGCCTGACGGGCTTCATTGGCGGCATCGCTCGAAGAATCATCGTCTCCCGTACGCGCACAGCGCAGGAGAAGATCCTCTTGAACATCAAGGCCAATCTTGAGTCGAAACGGAACGTGCAGGCCACCGTCAGGTAACCGGCCATGCCAGCGCCACCGCGCGCACGGCATTCCTGCCCTCGAAACTATACACTCAAACAGACAAGTGCCCGAATTGCCCATTTCGTTATCGGCTATCTGCGTTATGCTGACCGCGGGAGCGACTGTGAGTACCTTCCATAGAATCGTTAGTGCTCTAATCGTCCTGTCTTTCTCCGCTTCCGTATGCCTGGGCCAGGAGGCTGGGGGCACTGGCAACCAGCAAGCACCTGCTGAGCCTGCGCCCGGCTGGACGCCACCACCGCAATTTGAAGATATTCGCGTGCTGCTGGCCCGGGGAAAACAAGACGAGGCTGTAAAGCCGCTGCGCAAGGCGACCTCACTCTATCCGCGCTTTGCAGAGGCGTGGTTTGCGCTCGGGACGGTGTAGCGCCCCAGGCTTCCGGCTGAATCCTGGTCGCGGCGGCACCGTCTGGTGACCGATCCCGTCGCCCATCGGATGAGTCGCATGGCAATGGATGCTCTTGCCCGTTCAGGGCGGCCCGGTCCCCGACGGTAACGGGAAGGCAATGGGGAACGCCCCCCGCAATGACAGGGCCAAATGGGTCCACGTAAAGCCAAAAGCTCAATTTCCGTCAGAGCAACGGCCCCGCACGGTCCTATGGAGATGTGATAGGAAAGTGGCACTCCCTCCCAAAAATCCTCCCGGCTAGGACGCTGAAGGCGTACCGGGCGAACTCTGGGCGCCGGGTGGTTCGCGGAACGGCTCCACTGCAATGCGTTCGTAGGAGACCTCGAGCACCGTCAGGTGAGTCTCGCCTCCGGGCGCTTCCAGGACTACTCGGTCGCCTTCTTCCGCCTTCATCAAGGCTCGCCCCAGCGGCGACAGCCAACTGATGTGGCGGCGTTCGAGATCCACCTCATCGGCTCCCACGATGCTCACCTCGCGCTCGGTTCCCGCATCGTCGGCATAGCGTACCGTGGCTCCAAAGTAGACCCTCGTCGCCGCCTGCCCACTTCGCGGCGCCTCCGGGTCCACGACCTCCGCTGCCTCGATGCGCTTCAGCAAGAAACGCAGCCGGGAATCGATCTGGCGCAAGCGGCGCTTGCCATACAGATAGTCCGCGTTCTCACTGCGATCGCCGTTGCTGGCCGCCCACGCCACGACGTCCTTCACTGCAGGGCGTTCCCGCGTATGCAGGAAGCGGTACTCTTCGCGCAAGCGCTGCAGCCCGCCCGGTGTGATGTAGTTCTTCGCTGCCGGGCCTGGGCGATCGTCCGGCGGGTTTCTGGTAAAACCTTTCCGCATGATACTTCGATCGGATTCTACCCCGGAACTGGCTCGTGCTTACGAACCTGCCGGGGCAGCCTGCGGCCAATCAGCCCTGGAAACCAGTGGCCCCGCAAGGCCATTCGCTCCTTGACAAAGGAATCCGTGGTGGCCAATATGAGTGGCAAGCATCCCTTTCCTCAGCTCTCGTACGCAATTGCGCCCATCGCAGGCCGTCACCGGAACCCGCCACAGGCAGACCCGCTGCTCAAGGGAGAGGTCTTCGGTGGTGCGTCATAGGGCGTCCCGAACCGCGCGCCATCCGGATCCTTTTGCAAGCAGCTTGGACAGTTCCTCCACCACAGAGCGGTGCTCGGCTATCCCGGCAAGGTTGGCAGTGGGGGCCTCCGTTTGCGCATGGTCGTACAATTCCCGCTCCCGCACCTCTCCACTGGGGCGATGGATCCACTCGGTATAGCGCCACCGCTCGGTACGCAGGGTATAGCCCATCAGATCGTTGCCGCGTGGATACTGGCTGAACGCGCCCCGCTTCCAGGTCCGCCCTGGCGCGTCCAGCAGCGGCAACATACTTTTGCCCTCGCACTGGATGGGCACTGGCAGGCCGCACGCCTCCGCCAGAGTGGGATAGACATCGACAAACTCCACCAGGGCCTTTGTGCTGCCGCCAGCGTTGCGCTGGCCGGGCACGCTGAGGATGAGGGGTACGTGGGTGTCGAGTTCGAAGTTGGTGTGCTTGCACCACGCGCCATAGTCGCCCAGCTTCCAGCCGTGGTCTCCCCACAGCACGACGACGGTGTTCTCGCGTAGGCCTAGACGGTCCAGTTCGGCAAGCACTCTCCCCACCTGCGCGTCTGTATAGCTGACACAGGCGTAGTAGCCATGGATGAGCATCCGCAGCGTGCCTTCGTCCACGGGGCCGTCGGCGGGAATCCCGCTGTATGACCGCAACTCTCCCCAGTCGGACGCGGCGACACGCGGCATGTTCTCCGGCCAGGTCCGGCGGGCGGGCAACTCGATGTCTTTCGGCGAGTAGAGATCCCAGTACTTCTTTGGTGCATTGAAGGGCAGATGGGGCTTCAGGAATCCCACGGCAAGGAAGAAGGGCTGATCCTTCAGCCGCTGCAATTCCGTGATGGCCTTGTCCGCGCTCATCCCGTCCGGATAGGCGTTATCCGGCACGTCAGGCCCTTCAAAGGCAGGGCCTCGCCGCGCTGCGCGTACAGGCACCGTGGTGTTCTCGCGCCGGGCAGCCTCTTCGAAATCCCGTTGCGCCGCCTCGCCGTGCGCTTCAGCGATGCCCGCCAGAGGATCGCGGTAGGCACGCCAGCTTCCTGCCCAATCGCTCTCCGGGCGCCAAGGCGCGCTGCTCCATGCCTGGGGATCCTCATTGATGTGGTGATAGATCTTACCCAGCGAAACGGTCTCGTAACCGTGCTGCCGGAAATGGCGCGGGATGCTCACGAGGTCGGGGCGTACCGTATTCAGCGGAGTCTGCAGGTCCCACACGCGCGTGCTGTCCGGGCGGGTACCCGACATCAGGCTCGCCCGGGTAGGCGCACAGACGGCCTGCTGGCAATAGGCGCGGTCGAAGCGCATGCCGCGCGCAGCCAGCGCATCGATGTGGGGCGATTGGATCTGTTTGTGGCCGTAGCAACCCAACTGCGGGCGCAGATCATCCACCGCGATGAACAGAACGTTTCGTTTCCGCCCGCCTCCATCCGAACGAGCCACATTCGTGGCCTGCGCTGCCGCGATGCCCAAGGAGCCAATCCCGGACGCGGCCCATCCTGCCGCCGCGGAGAGAAACGTACGTCTTCGCATGCGATGAATGTATCATTCCCGCAAGCGGGTCACGACAGGGGGCAGCGACCGGGACAGTCTGAGCCCCGTCGGCCGTCGGCCCCAGGCTGTCCCCGTCGGCCCCCGCTGCGCGCCGCCGGGCCGGGGAAACTCCAGCGACGGCGGCTCCAGCAGGGAAGGCAGGGCAGAGTGCTTTGAACGAGGCGGACGAGAAGAACTGTTCGCCGGGATGATCTTTGACAATCGCAACGAATTCCAGCAACCGCAGCTGCCGGTCCTCGCTGTTCGGGGACTACGCGAGGAAAGTACACGCTTTCCGAGGCGCCCTCTTGCTCTGTTTCGAGGCCGGCGGCTTTATCCTAACTCAACATTCGGACGCCACGATGCACTGAGCTCCTCGGCCAGTGCGAAGGAGGCGAGACCGCAAATGAATGTCTGGTCCCCGCTGGAAACAACGCACCCCAAGATGAATCGAAAGCGTGTGCGCGCGGTGAACACTTAACCAACGGCCCGGGACTCATCGGTCCCGGCCCAGCGGCGTGCGGAACCGTTGCCCACGGCTACGCAACCACATTCTGCCATCAGAAGGACCGGGGATCTCTGTCTCCCCTTGACAAATACCTAACATGAACGTCCC
>DAISIM010000044.1:0-45687 GCA_036821995.1 Bryobacteraceae bacterium | reverse complement strand
GTGATCTCGGCGCGCATGCAGTATCGCGCAGAGAGCAAAGGCTTGTCCCAGTAAGACCATTCCGTCATTGGTCAGAAATGCACTTGAACCGCGTTGGAGCTCACGCTGCCGAAACGCAGCCGCAGGCTTTTGAGACCGGCACCGTACAGAGCCTCGGGCACCAGGATGTTCACCTGGTCAAGTCCAATAAACTGGCCTTGGGGTCCGGCATAGACTACCGTGGCGGGCACTCCATCGACATCTGCAACCGGTGTTTCCTGCCGTTGACGAATGCCGGTGCCATACAGCACCAGATAGACGTTGCCGCCGCTGGTTTTCGGCGTTTCCACGGGACTGGCTACACATTGGCCATGCGCGCAGCCGGTGAGGTAGCCCTGAAACTGCGTGTCGCCCTCCACGCGCACGAAGTGTCCAGTGGCTGGTCCGGCACCCGAGGCATCGGCGGAGAAGATCGAAGGCGGCGCTTCGCCGATGATCATCGCCGCGTGGTTCTGGCGGACCCCGTCACGATCGAGCGCCAAAGTTCCCTGCCCCGGCGGGACGCCCACAGGGACCAGGAAGTTGATCTGCCCCGGCGACACGTAAAACAACGGGCAGTCCCAGGAGAAAGCGCCTTGGCTGAGCACAAGGCGCGTTCCGTGAATCTCTGTTGGCAGAGGAAGGCTTTCCGCAAATCCCACCGCGTGGGCCAAGTCGGTGCCGAATATCGAGGCGATGGAGCCAGAAGCGAGTGGACCCGCTGCATAACTGGCGGCGTTCACCGGATGGGCCAAGCGGGCTTCGGCAATTGCGGCAGTCCCGATGTGCAGCACAAGCGGGACATGCAGCGGCATCGTGTCCGCTGCCGTGGAATCCAGCCGAAGCAGGCACTGGTTGTATTGGCCCGTCGCCAGCTGCGCAAGCTCATCGACAGGCAAGGTGACATTCAGATCGAATGGCGTTGACAGGCGTACAGCGTCCACCCGCAACGGGAGTGCCGGCCCACTGGAGCAATCCACGCTTGCAGCGCGGAAATGCACTTCCTCTTCGCCCGCTTTGGTCACACGGATGGTGGCCGTCCGCGTGCCCGACGTTCCTTGCGTGTGGCGGAAGACTACACGCTGGGGAGAGGCAACGGCAGCGGCGCTGGCGCCGGGAGATGGGGAAAGCGGGGCAAACTCCGCCGTCATCGTTCTAGGGAGCAGCGCACCCCAAATGACGGGGTTCGAGGTGGGGTCAACATGGTTGACGTTCGTCCAGCGCACAAACCGGGAGGCAGGGCCGGGAATCGCCTCAAACGTCATCACCCCGGCACTCGCGCCATCCGGCGTGGCGCGTTCGTAATAGGCCCAGTCGCCGATGGTCTTGTAGAGCCGGGTGTTTGAGGAAACCAGCACTCGGCTTCCGTCCCCAGGTGCGTTGCCGGTGACGGCTGTTTGAAAGCCTGCATACACCGTCCCGTTCAATGTGTAGTTGGACCCTACTTCGGGAACGGTGACTTGCAAGGACAGCTGATTGCTCCACCCCCAACCGGACAGAACCACCAGCTCGTGCGCAGGGGTGACGAACTCAGGAACCGCGGCTTCCAACAACAGCTGAGAGCCGGGCGGGACATTCAGCGACGCAGGCGCCCGGTGCAACACCCCATTCGCGCGGAAGGGGACATCCCACCAAGGGGTCGAAATGCGTACCGCCACCGATTCTTCGGCCAGTTGAGTGACTGTCAGCGTCTGCCCCAGCAGGCGCACCGTACCGCTGCGAGCAGCGCCGGTGGTGTTGGGCAGAATCGAGGCCAAATAGGTGCCGCTACCCTGGGTTTCCGAGTGCGTATTCTCAATCCACGAGACGGAGGGCGAGGGAAGCCAGGAGCAGGCGGTGCCTGTTGCGGTGATCAGTACGGTCAGCAACCCTCCCTGTGCTCCGAACTCCAAGGTTTTGGGTTGAAGACTCACGGTGCAGATTCCGGGCGCTTGGACAATGGAAATGGATTTGCCCGCCACCAGCACGGTTTCCGTTAATGGCACATTTGCGGGGTTCTGGGGAAGCGACACGGAAACCGCGCCAGGGCCGGTGCCGGATGCCCCCGCCGGAAATTGCACACGGGGTGTTACGAATGCCTGCCAGGTGCAGCCGGGCGCGGATGGAACGATCTGAATAGGCACCGTTCCGCCACCTGCGGGCACAAATGCGTCGGGGGCATTCACCGTTGCCGTACAGGTCCCCGCCTGCTGCTGGACGGGAAGCACCATGTTGGCCACGCGCAGCGACGAGGCACGGGCCTCGAAGTCATTCCGCCCGGCACTCACGGTGAACTCGAATCCACCATTCCTGTAGGTCCAGTCTGTATTCAGGCTGGTGGAAAGCCACAAGCCGTCATTCGCTACGCGCCAGTCGCAGCCGCTGGGAACTTTGATGGTTACCTTGTGCTGGCCACCCTCCGTGCCAAAGCTCAGGCTGTTGGGCGTGAGCCGTCGTTCGCTGCAGGGGGCGCGCTCCTGCAGCACCTTCGCCCATTGCCCGTTTATCAGAAAGCTAAACTCCCTGTCTTTGCTGGCTTCCATGTTTTCCGTGATTGTCAGGCGAAGCGAGCCCGGTCCCAGTCCGCTTACCTGCGGATGCTGGCGAGGGTCAAGGGTGCTGGTCCCGAGATACGCCATCCACGGGCAGCCCGGAGCAGTCAGCACCTGAAACGCGACTTCGCCTCCTTGCCAGCCGATGGACTTTTCTGTGCTGTCCAGAGCGACGCTGCAAGCAGTGGGGTCAGCAAGGTTGATGCGCATGAAGTAGAGGACACTCGCACTGGGAAAGGTTAGCCCCGGGCTGAGTGAAGCGCCCGGGCTTACCGGCAGGGCAATGTTGGGTCCACCGATGGTAATGATGCGAGTCACGGGACCAGGCAATCCCGAAAAGCCGCGCCGGTTCCTCCAATCCACGCTTCCCGGCAAAGCAGTCGCGAACAGCAACGCATTTCCGGTGGAATCCACCTGGCCCAGATAGCCGGGTGCCCATTCCATCGGCGCCAGGATGCGGTCAGGGGTCAGCGGCGGGCCAGGGAGCTCCGACGAGGACCACCCCAGGAAGTATGCCCTGCCCGTCGCGTCGAGCGCCACATCTGCAAGTACGCCAACCCCAGGCAGGTAAGCTGCCCACGACGCGTTGCGGAAACTGGGGTCCATACGCACTAGCGCGTATTGCGCGGTGCCCCTCTGCGGCGCAAAGCTGCCGCCTACGGCCGGCAGATCCGCCGAATCAGTTTGGAAGCCTGCCAGCAGGCCTCCGTCCGCATCGATGAAAACGACCGGCTCAACGTCGTGTCCGGTTCCGCCAAACAACGTCGATGCCAGCAGCCGGGAGCCGTCCGCGGAAAATCGCGAGAAGAAGACCTCAGCCCTGGTGCTGCGCATCGCTGTCTGGTAGGCGCCCTCAGTTACTGGGAAGTTCGGACTGAAGGTGTAGCCTGCCAGAATTACTTCATCGCCGCTGGTGACGTGAACGCTGGAGGCACGGTCTGGCATGACTCCGCCAATCAGCAGCGAGTAAGCGGCACCGTGGCCGTCCGGAGATACCGCGGTCAAGGCGGCGGCGCCATCGGTGCGTGCGGTTATGGGAGGTTGAAACACGCCCGGGGTGGTGGGGTGGTCAGTGCAAAGCGTAGTGATCGCCAGAATGGCGCGGGATTGGCTGTCGACGGCGAGGTCAGCCAGGAACTGGCTACCATTGCAGGCAACCATTGTTGTCCACAGCAGGCTTGCCCCGTCGGGAGCCAGTTTTCCCAGAAGGGTGCGGGATGTTGGGGGCATGATGACCGACGGGGGCGGCGGTCCGATTACCGGGCGGGTGACCTGGATATCGGCGTAGTACTGCGTGGTGTTATAGCCGAAATAGATAGCCCCATCGGGCGCCACGGCAAGCCGGTAGCTCTGCGACACGGAGGTTTGCCAGGAGATGTAGGTGACAAAGAGCACCCGGCTCCAGTCCGGGGCGATTTTGGTGATGAAGACGATGGACGGCGCATCGTTGGGCAAGCGCACAGGCGGCTGCGCTTCGCCGGGAAGGGCGCTGGCCCACGACCTCCCGATGGCGTAGACGTTGCCCTCGCGGTCCACCTGATGATCCGTGAACTGCACGTCGCCGTCACCGCCGAAATAGGTGGCGAATTCCAGAATCGGATCCACCAGCAGGGGAAGTTCCGGGTCGTAGTCATCGATGAGGATGTCTACCCGGTGGCCGTCGGTAAGCAGGTAGCGCGCATCGAGTTCTCGGCGCCCGGCGCCTTCACCCTGGTAGACCCGTGGCGGGTGCTGCAGCAGGGTGCGCCCAGCACGCTGCACGCGGAGGTTATCGTGGGCATCCAACTCCACCACACTGGCGCCTTCGATCCAGAAGTGGAGATCTGCAGTGAGGGCGCCCGGCGCGACCAGGAAGTCGTACTCCAGGCGGTTGGCGTTGCCGTAATACTCGACATCCACCCCAGGCTGCAGAGAACGGTAGCCGACGCGCAGGAAGTTTTCCGCCCCCTGGGAGTGGCTTGCCGACCGCGCATCCAGGTAGTGAGTAAGGGTGGGGGCGGGAGATTTTGTATATGGCCGTGTAGCGGGGCTGGCGCCGCCAAACCGGATGCGTAGCGGTGGCGCGGTGTCGCCGGATTCTCGCGCAAAGGTCACGCCGTCAGCGCTCAAACCCACTTTCCCGCCTGCGCCGCGCACCACGAAGTCGTATTGTGGGGGAAACTGGCCGCTGTTTTTCTCGAAGAGTAAGGGTAAGGCGGGCTGAACATCGAGAGGGGCCGACGGTCCGGCGTGTGAGGAAGGGGGCAAACCTGCGATGACGAGAAGCAACCCTAGCAGACACCGGGCTGGTGTCATCCTAGCGATTCGTTGCAATCTGAGCCCGTCCGCGACAAACCGAAGCAGCCAGTATGCAAACAAAACCAGCACCGCAATCAAGAGTGCTCGCATAGCGTTCTACATTACCCGATGAAGGCCCGGTTCGACCTAGAACCAGCGTCATCGAGCTACCAAAACAATTAGCCTGGGTCTCCCGTTAGCGCTTCATCCCTACGTGGATATCGCTGTCTTCCTCAGTACCGGGATGCCGCTGTCTGAATCATAGCACCAGACACACGCCCGCGCGGCTACGCCAAGCAATGGAAGCACTGGCCAACGGGTTTCGGGCTTGCGCTGACGCCACGCCTGGGGTTGGGGCTACGTGGGCTGCTGCTAACCTATGAGAGGCGCGATTGGATTATGCGATTTCCTGGATCTTACTTTCTGCAGAACCTGGTGGAGCGGCGGGACCTGCTTTACCAGTTGGTGCGGCGGGATTTTGAGCGGCGGTTTGTGGGGTCGTTTGGGGGATGGGTTTGGGGTCTGGTGCATCCGCTGGTGCTGCTGGTGAGCTGGGTGTTCGTGTTCCAGCTCTGCTTCCGCGTGCAGCCAACCAGTCCTTTGGCGCAGAATTATCCGCTGTACTTGTTTAGCGCCCAATTGCCGTGGATGCTGTTTTCTGATTCCGTATTGCGCGCCGCGCCGTCGTTTGTGGAGAATCGCAACTTCATCACTAAGACCGTATTTCCCGTGGAATCAATCCCGGTGTCGATCTTTCTATCGTCGGCAATCCAGCATGGCATGGGGATGGTGGTGCTGTTGCTGGCCGCGCTGTTCTGGGAAGGGCGAGTGAGCGCATGGTTGCCGATGGTAGCCCCTGCGTTCATGCTGTTGGCCCTGTTTTCAGTGGGGATGGGCTGGATAGTGGCCAGCCTGCACGTGTTCCTTAGGGACACCGCGCAACTGGTGAGCGTGCTCATGACTTTCTGGTTCTGGTTCACCCCTATCTTTATTGAGGAAAGTATGGTTCCCGACAACTTGCAGTTCCTCTTGCGGTTAAACCCCATGGCGCACTTTGTGGGCATTTACCGCCAATGCGTGCTGGGTACAGGAGCGCCGGATTTGAGCCAGTTCGGTATGGCAGCGGCAAGCGCGATTGGCGTTTTTGTGGTGGGTGGCCTAGTGTTCCGCAGGCTTCGCCCCGGCTTCGCGGACGTGCTGTAATGAAAGGGTGTGGCGTGTAGGGGGATGGGCAAAGGATGAATATCTCCCGCTGGAAATCGCGAAATACCGGGTGGAAGCGCCGGGATTGGCTGGCCGGAGCATTACTTGGCTTCGGTGCCTGCGCACGGTTACCGGCGGCGATCCTGTATGTGAATTCCTACCACGCTGGCTATGGCAGCAGTGATGCCGTTGAGGCTGGCATCCGCGCGACACTGGCCGGGCATCCGGTGACGCTGGAAACCATCTATCTGGATGGCAAGCGAAAACCGGAGGAATTGCCTGATGCCGCTGCCCGCGCGCTGGCCCGGATCAAGGAAATGCGGCCGCGCATCGTTCTTGTCTCCGACGACGACGCGATGATCCATCTGGTGTCCCCTCACCTTCGACAGGGTCCGCTGCCTGTGTTGTTCTGCGGAGTGAACTGGACTGCCAGCCCCTATGAAGTACCCAACCAGCATGTCTCCGGGATGATTGAGGTGTTGCCGGTGGAGGACACGATCCGCACGGTGTTGGGCGCGCGCCCGGACTGCAAGGAGCTGTTCATTCTGAGTGAGGACTCTGCCTCAGAGCGGAAGAGCCGCACCTTCCTTGACCCCATCTACTGGCGCAACGGACTTTCCACCACCTACGGCCTGGTGCCCGACTTTGACCACTGGAAGAAGGCCTTCCGGTGGGCCAATGAACATGCTGACCTGATTTTCTTCATCACCAACGGGGCGATTCGGGACTGGAACCATGACCAGGCACTGGCACACTACCGGCAGTACGCTAAGGTGCCGGTATTCACCTGTGATGAGCACATGATGAAGTACGCCATGGTTGGCCGGGTGAAGGTGGCCCGGGAACAGGGCGAGTGGATCGCCTCGCAGGCGTTGCGGGTGTTGGACGGAGTGCTGCCAACGGAGATCCCGTTGGCGCGCAACCAGCAATCGCTATTGCTCACGAATCCGGAACTGGCCGCGCTGATTGACTTTCCCCTGCCGCCCGGCACGAGTGCATAGCAAGGCCGGACTTACTCCTTCAGAGAGGTGATGGCGATCTGCGAAAGGGCCTTCTCCTCATAGCGCTGGCTGTTGGCGACGGCAGTGAGGAAGATACCGACAAGCTGGTTCTGAGGGTCAATCCAGTAATCCGTACCGAAGGCGCCACCGTGACCGAAAGTGCCTACCGGCCGATGCAGCACGGCAAATCGTGCGTCCTTGGCCACGGTCCAGGTGAGGCCGTAGCCCTGGCCGGTGTTGTGGCCGGAAGGCTCCATGTGCCCATTCTGGATGGTACGCATTAGCTTCACCGTTTCACCTGAGAGATAGCGCTTTCCATTGAGGGTGCCGCCATTCAACATCATTTGTGCGAATAGGGCAAGATCCTCGGCGGTTGAGAAGAGGCCGAAGGATGGGCCGGGATAGAGCGCGCCATCGCGGTAACGGGCGGGATCGCCACCCAGAATCTCGGCGCCACTTCTGACCAGCCCGGCATCGCTACGCCGGTAGACCATGGCAATGCGCTCGCGCTTGGCGGCGGACTCCTTCATGGGGTAGAAGAAGCTGTCTTTCATGCCTAGGGGCTGAAAGAGGCGGCTGGCCAGGAAGTCCTCGTAGCTCATGCCAGAGCAGACTTCGATGATGCGTCCCAACGTATCAATGCCCATGTTGCTGTACATCCAGCGGGCACCGGGTTCAAATTGCAGGGGCACCTGGGCATAGGCAGCCACGGCTTCCGATAGCGGACGATTCATGGTGCGCATAAAGTCTGTGATGCCTTCGGGCATGAATCCCGCCATGCCGGAGGTATGGGTCATCAGGTCGAGAATGGTGATCTTGCGGGAGGGGCGTTTGAGAACCATGCGGGCATCGCCATCGCGAGACTCCACCATCCATTGGTTGCGAAATTCAGGCAGATGACGCTCAACAGGATCGCTAAGGCTGAGCTTGCCTTCTTCCATCAGGATGGCGATGCCGACGCCGGTGAAGGGCTTGGTCATGGACATGATCTGGAAGATAGTATCGGTACGCATGGGCGTTTTGGCTTCGACGTTGGCCAAACCTACGGCTTCCAGGTGAGCCACCTTACCGCGATGGACAATCATCGACACCGCGCCCGGCATTTGCTGGGAGTCAACGAACTGCTGCATGCGGGGTTTGATGGCGGCCAAGCGGGAAGCATCAAAGGCCTCGGCGCCACGGGGTAGAGGCTGCCCTAGCGCTAGTAGCGTGAAGCAAAAAGCGGCGGCGAGAGTACCAGAAAGATTGAGCTTGCGGCGCATGGCGGCCTCCGGAGAGCAGAGGAAATCCAAACAGGCATTGTACTGCGGTTGCGGCAGTGAGGGAGACATACCTGGGCGGGATGGGAGAAATCCCCGGCGATGTCAGTGATGCCGTATAGATTGGGTAACCTACCCGGCCATGCGCAGCGCCTTAGCCCCCTGGAGGCGCGATATGGAACGCAAGAAGGCATCGGATTTTCCGCAGGAGTTATTGGACCTGTTTGACCTGTATGTGCACGGGGACATTGACCGGCGGGGATTTATGGATCGCGCCAAGCGCTTTGCCACTGGCGGAGTGACCGCGGCGATGCTGCTGGAGAGCTTGAGCCCGCGATTTGCGGAAGCGCAGCAAATCCGCCCCGATGACGCGCGGCTGGGGACCAGTTGGGTAACCGTGCCATCACCCAAGGGATTGGGCGAGATCCGGGGTTATCTGGTGAAGCCGAAAGGCGTTACCGGCAAGTTGCCCGGGGTGGTGGTGGTGCATGAGAACCGGGGACTAAATCCGCATACCGAGGATGTCGCGCGCCGCATGGCCTTGGAGAACTTCGTGGCGTTCGCACCGGACGGGTTGACGACCTTGGGCGGGTATCCAGGCGATGAGGATTCGGCGAGGGCGATGTTCGCCAAGGTGGACCGCGGAAAGCTGATGGAGGACTTTCTTGCGTCAGCGCGCTGGTTGAAGAGCAACGCTTCCTGCACCGGCAAGATTGGCGTGGTGGGCTTCTGTTTTGGTGCCGGCGTGGCGAATGCAATGGCGGTGAACCTGGGCGCTGAGTTGTCGGCTGCGGCACCGTATTACGGCGGACAGGCGCCCGCGGAGGAGGTACCGAAGATTCAGGCGCCATTGCAGTTGCACTATGCCAGCCTGGATACGCGCGTGAACGCGGGCTGGCCCGCCTATGAGGCAGCGCTAAAGGCCAACGGAAAGCGCTACACCGTGTACATGTACGAGGGCGGCAATCACGGCTTCCTGAACGACACAACGCCGCGGTATGACGAAACGATGGCGAAGCTGGCCTGGAGCCGGACGGTAGAGTTTTTCAACGCGGAGCTTCGTTAGCCGCAAGGGTGACGCGGCGGCTGGCGATGTAGAAGCGCACGACGGTACCGGCGAGAATCAGCGCGCCGCCGAGAATCGCGAACTGCCCCGGCTTCTCACCCAGCACCAGCCATGTCCAGATGGGATTCAGGACGGGCTCCAACAGCAGAATCATCGATGCTTCCAATGCGGGGACTTGCCTCATGCCTCGCGTCATGGCCAGATAAGCAAGGGCAATCTGAAAGACGCCCAAGTAGGCGAGCAGTGTCCAGTTCAGCGGTCCGGCAGTAGACAAGGGCCAGGCGAAGGGTAGGCAGATCGCGGTTACCAACAGGTTCCCCACTACCACCACTTGCATGCCCAGATTGCCTGCCGGATCGCGACGTCCCCAGGCGCGCAAGCTCACCAGCACCACCGCCCAAGTGAAGCCACTGGCGGCGGCCAGCAAGTTCCCCAGGACGGGCTGCGGGGCCGTCACCAGCACTTGTGGCTCACCCAGGAAGAACAGCGACATTCCCAAGCCCAGCACCACTAAGGTGAACCAATCCTCACGGCGTGTCGGTTCCTTCAGTAACATCGGGCCAAGGAACACGAGATAGACAGGGGCCGTTGCCTGCAGGTAGATCGCATTGGCGGCGGTAGTGAGCTTGGTAGAGGACACAAACAGAATCAGCATGGCCGCATAGGCAAACGCGGGACCCACCACGGCAGGCCTCCAACCCCTGCGCGCTTCCGGCAGCAAGAGCATGATGGCGACAGCCGCGAAGGCCGACCGCAGACAGGCAACCTGCCAGTAGTTCAAGGTGATGGCCTTGATGGCAAGGCCGCCGGTGGAGAAAAGCGCGGCAGCCAGGATCAATTGGAAGCGCCCGGCCGCCAGTGAAGCAACGGAAGTCATGCTGGCTGTCAGGATAGCGCCCCGGCGGGAACACATGTCGAAGATTCCCTCGCCAGCAGGCATTCCGGTGAATACGGACTATCCATGGGCCGTCACGGGAATGTTACGAAACCTTCATTGCGAATTCACGCACGGTCGCTAGCCTTACGGATGGAGCGATGGTCGCTTCGAACTGTGGCTTCGTGCGTTTGTCTCGCACGCCTGAAGCCTTTTCTGGGATTCATCAACAAAAGGATTTAGCAATGAAGAAATGGATGGCACTTGCTGTGCTAGGTCTGCTGGCAGCCTTGATGCTGACCGGACAGACAGATTCAAGTTCCCTGCGCGTGTTGGTTACCGACGGCAGCGGCGCGCCCATTCCGGGCGCCGCGGTGAAGCTCACCAACATTGCCAAGCAATTGGATTTTTCGCGACTGGCCAGTAACGATGGCTATGCGCTGTTCACGCCCATTCCCCGCGGGAGCTACGCGGTGGAAGTGAGCTCGCCCGGTTTCGGGACCAAGACCGTCACGGATCTGGTACTGGACGTGGATGATCGCCGTTTGTTACGGGTTGACCTGACGGTGGCGTCCATCCAGGAGACCGTGGAAGTGTCCGCTGACGCGGCGACGATTCAGACCGAGCAGGGTTCGTTGGGACAGGTGATTAAAGGCGAGGTGGCGGTGGAACTGCCATTGGCCGGACGCCGCTACACGGAGCTGGCGTTGCTGGCGCCGGGCGTCACCGCCAGTACGCTGAATGTAACCACCCGTGGTCCAGGCTGGTTCGTCTCAAACGGGAATTACCATACGCAGAACAACTTCATGATTGATGGCGTAGATAACAACCAGGGCACACAGAACGCGCAGGCGCTCTCCGCCCAGGTGGTGCAGCCGTCACCCGACGCGCTGCAGGAATTCAAGGTGCAGACGAACGCCTATTCGGCCGAGTTTGGCCGGTCAGCGGGCGCGGTCGTGAACGTGTCCATCAAGAGCGGCAGCAATGACGTGCACGGCTCTGGCTGGTACTTCAACCGCGACAGCGTGTTCGCGGCCAATCGCTGGCAATCGAACCTGAACGGGCAGCCCAAGGACGTGCTGAGCTGGCATCAGTTTGGCGGCACCATCGGCGGACCGATCGTGAAGAACAAGCTGTTCTACTTTGGCCACTACGAAGGCTTCCGGCGCAATTTCTCTGACACCAGCACCACCACCGTGCCGTTGGACGTCAACAAACAAGGCACCTTCAACTTCGATGTGCGCGACCCGCTGGCCGGCAATGCGCTGTTTGCCAACCGGACGATTCCGAACGCGCGCTTCGATTCCATCGGCAAGAAGCTGATTGACCTGTACCCTTCGCCCAACCAGCCAGGTAACGCAGTCACCGGCGGGCGGATTGTGAACAACTACGGCGTGCAGTTGCCGGGCACCGAGAACACGCACAAGTACGATGTGCGCAGCGACTACTACGCCACGGACCGCAACCAGATTATGGTGCGCTACAGCTATCTGCGGCAGGATATCGCACGCCAGCAGATCTTCCCTGGGCTTGCCGACGGGGTAGGCAACCAGGGTTCCCAGTTCAACAACAACCACAGCCTTGCCACGATGTGGACCACCACACTCAGCCCCACCATGACCAACACGCTGCGCTTCGGCCACAACCGCACCTTCAGCGAGTTTGCGCATGCGACCGCGAACGCAGAGAAGGCCGATGCCTTTGGGTTCCAAGGCTTCCCGCAGGAGATGCTGCAGGTGGGCGGGCTGCCGTTGATTGGGGTTTCCAACTACAACCAGTTAGGCACGCGGAACTTCCGGCCGCAATTCCAGCAGCCGCGGATGTGGCAGCTGATTAACACGCTGGGCGTGGTGGCGGGGAACCACTCCATCCGCTCTGGCTTTGAGTTCCGCTCAAAGCGCAACAACTTTGTGGACGTGACACGCCGCACGCCCAGCTACAGCCTGGACGGCCGCTTTACGAATGACAGCATGGGCGACCTGCTGCTGGGCATGCCCTGGCGAGTGGTACTGAATACCGTTCCCGAGGTAGACCAGCGGCAAGAGATCTGGGCTGGCTTCATTCAGGACGACTGGAAGGTGACACGCACGCTTACCCTGAACCTGGGTTTGCGGTATGAGTACGTCACTCCCTTTTATGGAGCTGGACAGAACAGCAACGTGAACTTCGACCCCGCGCGAGCAGAGTTGGTGTTCGCCAATGACGACGATAAGTACCTGGTGACGCCAGACCGGAACAACTGGGGTCCGCGGATGGGCATGGCCTGGCAGGTGTTGGAGAACAAGCTGGTGCTGCGCAGCGGCTTTGGCATGTTCTACAGCGGCGAGGATATCTATGGTTCTGAGGCCAACCTGCCGCTGAACCCGCCAAACTTCGTACAGGTGGGTCTACAACAGCAGGGCTTGGGCAACCCGGCGCCGGTGCTGCTGTCGCAGGCGCTGCCGTCGGACGTTCTGACGCGCTTCAACACAGCAAACCTATCACTGCGCACCCGTGAGCGGGAGCAGCAATCAGCCACCATCTACCAGTACAACGTAGCGCTGGAATACCGTCTGGCGGAGGATTCCACCATTGAGTTGGCCTATGTGGGCAACCGTGGGCGGAACCTGTTCGCGCTTTTCCAGAGCAATCAGACTGCGTTCGGTGTGGACGGCACGATTCCCAGTAACCGTCCCTTCCCGATGTGGCAGGGCGTGCAGGTGGGGGCCAGCCGTGCCCAAAGCAGCTATGACGCACTGCAGTTGCGCTACGAGAAGCGCTTCTCAAAGGGCTGGTACACATTGCTCTCCTACACCTACTCGTCGGCCATTGACGAAGGAGGAGCGTGGAGCGAGGGCAGTTCACCGCAGTTCCTGGATGACTTCCGCGCGGAACGGGGTTTCATGCGGCAGAACCCGCGCCAGCGCCTGAGCGTAGCGGGCGTGTGGGAGCTGCCGTTCGGCCGGGGCAAGCAGATTGGCCAGAACTGGGGCAAGGTGACGAACGCGATTCTGGGCGGATGGCAGATCTCGTCGATTGTCAGCGCGCGCACCGGCCTACCGCTGAATGTGGGCTTGAACGGCACGGGAATTGATCCGCGTACAGGGCAGACGTATCGCTTCTTCGGTCGTAACGGCGGCGGATTGCGGCCCAATCGGGTTGGCGAGGCGAACACGGGAATTGACCCCAAGGACAACCGGCTGCAGTTCCTTGACATCAACGCCTTTGCCGTACAGCCTGTCAACACGCCCGGCAATGCGCAGCGAAACTCAGCCTACTCGCCCGAGTTCTGGAACATCGACGCCAACATCGTGAAGCGCTTCCGGGTGACGGAAACACAGCACTTTGACCTGCGCTTCGAAGGCTTCAACGTATTCAACACGGTAAACTTTGGCAACCCGAACACCGCGTTCGGGAATCCTGCCTTCGGCACCATCAACAGCGCGGGGGATGCACGCATCATCCAAATGGCCATTCGATACGGGTTCTAAATCGAACCTGAAGATTCACCCCTCTACTTGGGCGGCGAGGGACTACCATCCCTTCGCCGCCCCCTTTTTCTCTTGCAAGCTGCAAACACCCTGGGCGTGCATTGATGGCATGCTAAAGAAATGGGGTGCACCGGCAACCGAGTCTGTCTTTCCGCAGCCACGATGCTTGCGCTGCTTTGCCTTTTGACAGGCTGCAGCCAGGTAAGCGATGGAGTTTCGCTTGCACATGCACAGACTGGGCCGGGCAGCGGATCTGGGGCGGCAGTCAGCAATATCACCGCCTTGAACTCCTTAAGCGCCAATGTGCTAGTGGTTTATCACAACGGCGTACCGGAATCGAAGGATGTTGCGCAGCATTACGCGCGGCAGCGGAGCATCCCCCTGCTGCATCTATGCGGGGTGGATTTTCCGGCCGAGGACATTATCCCGGGAAAGCACTATCTGGAAGCGGTGAAACCGGCCATCCGCAAGTGCCTGGAGCGGGTGGACGCAGACCGGATCCTGTACATCGTGATGAGCTATCGCACACCGTTCAAGGTGGTGATCCCTGGGCAACGCTTTGATGCCGCCACGGATTCGCTGATTGCCGACATCTGGGATCAGGCAAACCCTGACCCCCTTCCGCAGCAGGTACGCAGTCCTCATCCCTACTTCGTGGCGCACGATTCCGCGGGTAACCGCTACGTCCCCTTTGTTCCCCTGGAGATCTACCGGGAAGAGGGCAAGCCCCGCATCTATTCCGTGTGGCGTTTGGACGGGCCGAGCGCAGACCTTGCGAAAGGATTGGTGGATAAGGCGATGCAGGCCGAGGCCAAGGGTGGACCGCGAGGCAAAGGGTGCTTTGACCGCAACACGAATGATGTGCAGTACAAGGCGGATGCCAGCTACGCGGCCGGCGAGTGGGATATCCAACGGGCATCTGAACTGGTTGCAGCGGCAGGATTCGCTGTCACGGTGGATACGAGTCCAGAAGAATTCGGGCAAAGCGCTGCCGTGCCGCGCTGCGAACCGACCGCGCTCTATGCGGGCTGGTACAGCCTAAACACGTATTACGACGGTTTCCAATGGACAGAAGGCTCCATCGGCATGCACATCGACAGTATGTCCGCATGGCATCCCAGAGAGGGACCCAACTGGGTTCACAATGCAATCAGCCGGGGCATCACAATAACGACGGGGGCGGTAAGCGAGCCATACCTGGCGAACTTTCCGCAGGCGGATGGCTTCTTCCATGACCTACTTGCCGGCGCAAATGTAGGGGATGCCCTGCTGCGCAACAGCCGGCTGCTGAAGTTTCGCTTCCTGAATGTGGGCGATCCGCTCTACCGGCCCTTCGAGGGAGGCCGGGGACCCTTGGCGACAGGCCAGCAGCCTGGCCCCAGCGTGCGTGTGCGCAGCCCGCGTACGCTTGGGGGCGTTCCCGGAGTGGCGATCGTGCACGCCGATGGTGCGTTATCCAGCCAGCGCACCGTTCGCCTCAGTGTGCATCCCTCCAACCTTGGGACAGTGGAAAGTCCTCTGGTGTTTGGGCCGGAGGAAGCCTACAAGGAAGTACGCGTCCAAACTGCTGGGGTGAGTGAGGCAAAGACACTACGAATACTGGCCGAGGGCGTGAGCGGCTATGCCAGTGGCGCCATCCAGTTGCTTCCCGCGCTGGCACGGCTGGAGCCGGCCCAGCAGGAAGTACCAGCAGGTAGCCCAGTGGATTTGCGATTACAAGTGGGCGCGGTGGTGCACGGCGCTGCCGCACCGGTGGACCTTAGCACGAACTGCGCGCGTTACCTGAACGCCCCCGCCAAGGTGATGGTGCCACCCGGCCAGGATTGGGTACAGTTCACCATGCAGACAAAGGCGGTAGAACGGGAAACCCCCTGCGAGGTGACCCTCAGTAAATTTGGGGCGTCGATCTCCGCAAGGGTTGTGCTGACGCCCAACTCGCAGCCCGAGTAGTCACTTTCGGACTGAATACTGGCAGATCGCGGAACCTAAGACGGCGGCGCTTCCGCGTCCTGGGCGTCAGAGCCGGGTTCGTCAGAATCCCCGGCAACCGCTTGGCGCTGGGCCGCGACAACATATAGTTCGCGTGGGATTGGGACTGGCTGCAGCATGTCCGCGCGAAGGCCAGGGATCCACACCCGGAACTCACCGCCACGCAATGCCAGGCTGCCACCGCATGGCTCACGCCGTTGCGGGTTGGTGGGTCCCATCCAGGCATACGCCGATTGGATGATTTGCACTAAGGTCAGGCGGCTTCCTGGCTCCATGCAGGTGATGCCTACGCCTGGCCCCTCTACAAGAAATCCGCGGGCGTCGACGCGGCTGCCGCTCTGGTAGAGAAAGTCTCCCAAGCCCGGAACGATCTTGGAGTTACTCAGCGCGAAGGGACGGAAGAGAATCCACCAGGGACAGACAGTTGCATGTGCTCCGCGCGGCACAAATCGGCAAAGCAAGGTCCCTGTATGCAATACCTCGTGGGCAATGGGGGCAGCGCCGAGGAAGAGCGCGCGCGACTCCTCAGTCGCGACATCTTCATAGCGGAGATCCTGGTTCAAGAGACGCATGTCACGGTTCCTAGTGGGTGTCCCTAAGTGGACGTGCCAGGGCGGAGGTAGGGAAGGGCCGATATCTGGCGCACATGCTGGATGGTGAGTCCGGGCAACCACACCTGATAGTCACCGCCGATAAAGAAGACCTTGTCGTCGTCCTGATCACGGCGCTGATGCGCGGTGATACCGACAAAGGCGTATACATCCTGGGTAAGCTCAACGACCAGTGGCTTGGAGAGCTGGTTCCATTGCATGGTGACGGCATTGCGGGCACGGGCGTAGTCGCGAGCATTCTGGAAGCCGCCGCCAATGCGTCTTTGGATGGCATCGAAACCCGGCACGACGACACCGTTCTGCAGTGTCGTGTCGTTCAGCAGGCTCCACCAGGGGGTGATGCCACGCGGACCCACCAACTGGTATTGGGTCCACTTGAACAGCTTCGCACCGGCCCGCAGGCGTTCCTTAAACACAGGTGAACCCGTCTTGAAGGCTGTTTTCACACTTGGGCTTGCAATCGCGTCGAAGCTCGCGGTTTCGTTGAGCGCCGGCATACAGGAGTCCCCACCCAAGGAAGCGAAGTGGCGGGCGGGAAAGGATCAGCCGCACGCATGAAGCATCTGTCAACCCAAACGGCGTGCTGGACTCTCACTACTCTACGTAGCTATCGAAGACCCGAACCTTGGCCCAGTTGGCCTTCTGTTCGTCGATGAATTTCAGGTGCTCCGGGTGCACCTGATAGCGGTCGTGGTCAGCCTTGGTGGCGAACACCACATGGAGACCAACGTGGAAATCGCGGTCGTTCACTTCCCGTGTAAACTCCTGGGCCAGAGTGCCCGCAGCAAAGAAAACCACGCCCTGGTGATTCTTCAGATACTTCTGGCAGGCGGCTACCAGCCTTTCTTGAGCGGAAGGCGAGGCATCACTCAAAGAAAAGTAAACGTTATGGGCAAGCTTCATGCGTTTCTCCGCGGCGTTGGCTGGAGCAAGCAGGGCGAGCGTAAGCAAAAGCATTGGAATGATGGCTGTCCAAGAGATAGAAACACGCGACATCGCCAAGCCCTCCAGAAGTCAAAATCTTTTTTATTCTGGCACAGAGTAGCGGATGCGTCACCTTGCAAGGGCGAACTGCGCACGGCGGCTAGCGTATGAGGTGGTAGCGGTCCTGGCGGCGCAATACCCAGCGGGCGTTGCCCTTGTCGTCCAGCACCATGTCCTCTTCCATGCCGACGAAGAGTTCCTTGCCGCCCCACTCCGGAATGGGCGTCCGCGCATTCAGCTCAATCGAAAACCAGGTACCTGGGATCAGCACGGTGTCGCCACGGCCGGGAACGCCTTCCTGGCGGTCCCAAAGGCCGATCAAAGGGCCGGCGCCATGGCCACGGTCGCCGATGGGATGGCTGTAGACGGTTGCCTTAATGCCTTCGGCAAGGGCGCGCTCACGGACCGCGGCCAGCACCTGATTGCCGGTGCGTCCAGGGCGCATCTCTTCCATGTGGATATCCTGCACGCGCTTGGCATTCTCGAGGGCCTTGACGACACTAGTTGGGGGCGATGTTTCGCCCGCACGCAGTACATAACCCATGTGCTGCGTGTCGGTATTCAATCGCAAGGCGGTGATGCCGAAATCGGTGTGCAAGACATCGCCGCGTTCAATCACAATGGGGTCGCGTTCGGCCAGGAAACTCACATCTTCGGCACCAGGCTTCTGTACGCGTACCGTAGGCTGGAACCAGGTCCCCAGGCCCATGTCGTTCACCTGTTGCCGCAGCCACCACACCACATCTTCATCAGTGGTTTTTCCGGGTGTGATTACCTCGTTCGAGAAGGCACGCCCAATGAGGTGGTGGACGATCTCCATCAGGTGGGTATAGGTAGGCAGCATCTCTGGAATACGCTGCGCGATATATTCCTCCGCCAGGCCGTCGGCGAACACCACGCGCTTACTCCACTCGGGACCCAGGGTATCGAAGAGCATGTCGCGTTCGCTGGCACTAAGACCATCCGAGAAGGCTGTGCGTTGGGACACGTTGACGGCAATGGAGGCCGGCTTTCGGCTTTCAATCAACTTGCGCAGAAGGTTCCACTGCAACTTGCCTACGAGTT
Source organism: Bryobacteraceae bacterium (assembly GCA_036821995.1). Classification (GTDB taxonomy): domain Bacteria; phylum Acidobacteriota; class Terriglobia; order Bryobacterales; family Bryobacteraceae; genus JACTMJ01. The sequence continues at coordinate 27,339 of DAISIM010000044.1, read as the reverse complement.
CCGCATTGGGCAGCTCAGAGTCGCGATACACCTCGTAGACGCCGCCCTGAGAGCCCCCGCCAAGCGCCAGACGCTCAACGCCCAGGCTGCCGCCACGGTCGTAGAAGACATACATCGTGCGACGCCGGGCAGCGAAGGTGGTGGGCGCCACGACGCTCCAGAAGGCGGGGTCCTCATTGTATTCACGGCAGATGATGAGCCACATCTCCACGCCATGCTTTCGCATCAACGACGGCAGGACGCGGGTGAGCCGCGCCTCCAGCCACTGCTGCTGCAAGACGGCCTGTTCCCGCAAGGGAGGCAACGGACCCGGCGACTGCGCCACGGTGCTGGCGGCAAGTGCCATCAGGATGGCCGCCATCGCTCCCGCCTGGCACACACCATTCCCCCATCGCCGCCAACTGGTTGCAAGAAACACGATCATGGAAGGCTATTGTACGGCAATCAGGTAGGCGAAGTTGCTGCGCGGGATGGCGGCACTCCGATACAATCGGAGGTGCCGGACCTTCACCGGACGGCAAACCACTTCTCACTCTGGGAACATCCAATCGCTATGCGCACACTTCTTTCGTTCGCACTCGCCATCGCCATGGGCGTTACGGTGCTGGGCGTCAGCGTGGCAAACGCCCAAGCGCCGCAAACTCACCTGAAGGTGGGTGACGCCGCGCCGGACTTCACACTGAACTCCACCGATGGCTCAAAAGTTACCCTGTCCAGCTTCCGCGGACAAAACACCGTGGTGCTGGCATTCTTCCCTGCCGCCTTTACCGGTGGTTGAACGCGCGAAATGCAAGCGTACCGGGACGGTATCGCAAAATTTGAAGGCACTGGCGCCAAGGTCTTCACCATCAGCACGGACAATTCCCCCGCACAGAAATATTGGGCTACTGAGGTCCTGAAGACCAGTGTGCCCATGCTGAGTGATTTTATGCGCGAGGTCTCAGCCAAGTATGGCGTCCTGATGAAGGAACGAGGCATCGCCAATCGCGCCACCTTTGTGGTGGACACTGACGGTAAGATCAGCTACATCGAGCAAGGCAATACGGCCATCAGCATTGATGGTGCAGTACAAGCCTGCGCCCGGCCCAAGTTGAGCCGCTAAGCATCCGTTGCGGGGGGTGGCGCTCAGGCTGCCTCCCGCATCATCGCCACCATCACCTGCTCTACTTCTTTGGCTACCGGCTCAAGGTCCGGGCTATGAAATAGCGCCATCAGTGCGGTTGGTAGCAACGTAGCAAGTCTGTACCCGTCCCCGTGCCGGTATACCGAAATACGGCAAGGCAGCGCGGTAGAAACACTTCCGTTGGCTTCCAGCACCTTCTTCGCCTGTCTGGGGTTACACACCTCAAACACCATGCACTCACCCCCATAGGCCACACCCTTTTTCGCCATCGTGGCCTTGAGGTCGTGCACCGCAAGCACCCCAAACTGGTGGCGCGCGGCAGACTGTTCCAGTCCCTTACCAATCTGTTCCAGCGACTTCTGTGATTGCAGTTCAAACAGCATGGTTTGCCTCCACGTCAATCAAGGATGCTTCCACTGTAGTTGCAGACACAGACCAGAACCAGCGGGTGGCAATTGTTTTGCTAAAGCCGCTCAGGGAAGTTCAAGCACCTGATACTGCAGTTGTCCTTGGCGCTCAATCAATAAAGCGGCTGGACTGCCTGGAGCGAGTTCTCTGGCGACAGCGCGCAATTCATCCACGCTTGCCACACGCTGCTGGTTAATTTCGTAAATCACGTCGCCCTGCAAGATGGTGTTTTCCTCACTGCCAAGGTCAGCCAACACACCGGCCACCACCACGCCCTGGAAACGGCGCAACTGAGGCAGCAGGGCCATGACCTCACCGGTAAGGTCAATACACAGCAGGCCAAGCTTGGCCACCACATTCTGCTCACCCCTCACGAAGGAAAGCATGCGATCCGGGTCGCGCGGACGCTCCAGCACCGCTACGCGACGGGTGATGGCCTCAGTACCTCGGAGGATATCCAAGGAGATGGTGTCACCGGCGTGCTGATAGATATTGACGCCGAACTGGCGGGCATTCTCCATGGTCCGCCCATCCAGACGCAGCACCACATCCTTCACTTGCAGCCCAGCCGCCTCGGCCGCACTTTTGGGCGCTACGTCGCTAATCAGAACGCCCCACGATTGCGGCAGACTGAGCGCCTCGGCAAGGGTAGGCGTAATGGTTTGCGCCACCACGCCAATCTGGCCTCGCGTTACTCGTCCCTGTTTACGGATCTGTTCGTAAGCTACCCTAGCGATGTTGGATGGTACGGCGAAACCAATGCCGTCATTGGCGCCGGTGGGCGAGATGATAAATGTGTTGATGCCGATGAGCCGTCCTTGTACATCCACTAGCGGCCCCCCGCTGTTGCCCGGGTTGATGGCCGCATCAGTTTGGATGTAAATCATCGGGTCGTCCTGGCGCACCTGCCGCGCCACGCTGCTGACCACGCCCATCGTGACGGAATTCTCCAGGCCGAAGGGGCTCCCGAAAGCGACAGAAACCTGCCCCTGCCGCACCTGCTCGCTGTCCGCAAACTCCAGGAAAGGTAGATCCTCCGCCTTCACCTTCAAGACGGCGATGTCAGTCTCACGGTCCATGCCCACAACGGTAGCGTTGAGCAACTTGCCGGAGGGTTTTACAACCGAACTGAACTGCATGCCTTTCTCTGCCTTCTCAGGCAGCAAGACTTGTACCCTGCGCGCCGCGTGCACGACATGCGCGTTCGTAAGAATGTAGCCAGCGGGGTCAACCACGACTCCCGACCCAAAACCACGCTGCGAGCGAACCAGCGACACCCCACCCGTATCGTTCATCCCGAATCCTCTGGTGATCACCTGCACCACAGCCGGGTCGACATGCTCCACGAGGGTCTGCAGCATCTGGCTGAAGGCGCTCACGGTGCCTTCGGACCCTACACGACCATTCCCGTTGCCAACAGCACGCTGCCCGAATGTTGGAGCCGTCGCTAGCAGGGCCATCCACAGACAAAAAAGGATTCGAAGCCCAGCCACACGAACCGCAGAACGGCAGTGTCTCCGGAAGCAACCCTCGCCGGGCAACTTCAGAAGCCGCCTGACCCGCAACACTGTTACGATGAAGCCCATGGTAAGCCCTCCCTGCCTGCGTGTACGCTACTGGTCATGCACGTTGGCCGCAGTCGCGTTGTTGTGCCTGTGGTTGACGTGTCCCAGCGCGGCCCCCGCACAATCATTCAATCCGACCCTGGACGCAGCCACCATTATTCCCCTATTACCGCCTTCCCCAGGCAACCCCCGCAACACGGAAGGGGCTTTTGTGACACTGCGCGACGGACGTATCCTGTTCGCCTATACCCGCTTCACCGGCGGCACCAGTGACCACGCCGAGGCCACCATCGCTGGCCGTTACTCCTCCGATGGCGGCCGCACCTGGACAGCGGATGACGTCACTCTGGTGGAGCGCGAGGGAGAGATGAACGTGATGAGCGTGAGTCTGCTGCGCTTGCAGGATGGACGCATTGCTCTGTTCTATCTCCGTAAAAACTCCGTTTTCGACTGCAAGCCCTTTGTGCGCTTCTCCAACGACGAAGCCCGCACATGGTCAGACGCTGTGCCGTGCATCCACGAACCCGGATACTGGGTGCTGAACAATGATCGGGTCATCCAGTTGCCTTCCGGCCGCCTGGTGATGCCAGTCGCGTTGCATGCCCCCTTAGGTGACAACTACAACCCGCGCGGGGTTGCAATGACGTATCTGTCTGACGACCGAGGAGCCACCTGGCGCCGCAGCCGAAACGTTCTTGAGTGCCCCACCGATAGCCGCCGCGGATTCCAGGAACCCGGCGTCGTGCTATTGAAAGATGGCCGCTTGTTAATGTTTCTTCGTACAAGGCTGGGTAGCCAATACCTTTCCACCTCCACGGACGACGGAGAGACCTGGACCCCCGCACAGCCCTCCGACATCGTCTCACCCCTCGCGCCGGCCTCCATGAAGCGCATCCCTGATACGGGAGACTTGCTGCTGGTTTGGAATGACCACGCCGCAGTACCGGAATCCTGGCGCGCTGATGAATCCAGTGAGCCGATGCGCGAGGGCAGACGCACACCCCAAACGGTGGCGATCTCCAAAGATGATGGCGCCACATGGCAGTATAAGCAGAACCTGCTTAGCCATCCCGAGGGCTGGTACTGCTACACCGCCATCCACTTTCATGAGGGGAAGGTGCTGCTGGGTTTCGTCTCGGGGGGAGCAGGGTTGCCCGGACTATCGAAAACCGATATCGCTGTCATCCCCGTGGGTGCGCTCTATCCACGCTAGGCGGCCTCCTGCTTGCGCACATCTGCCCCAGCGGCCTCCAGATAACCTTTGGCCACGGCGTAGATCATCAGGTCAAAGCACCTTCCAAGGGCGCGTACCAGTTCTGTTTCCGCCTGCATTTCCAGCGGCGAATAGTCAAGGTGCTGCTCGCGCGCAAACTCAATGATCTGGGTCTTGATGGTGTAGATCACACGCATTACTTCGGCAAGCGGAATGCCCTCCCCATGACGCTTACGACCCAGCCATTCGTACTTCGCGACTAGTTCCAGGTCATTGCGGCGGTGTATCCAGTGTCCTAGATTGTTGGCGATGTCCTTGCCGCGCTGCATAATGTCATGGCTGGGCAAGGAATGGTAATGAGGCACGGCAGCATCGCGCCTCACTTTACGCTCAATGCGAGCGGCAATGAGTTCCCAATTTCTTTCAACCTGCTGAACGAGCATGTCTGCGTACATGGGCCTGCTAAATCCTCCAGAATAGGGAATGGGCGCGAACAAGGCGCGTACGGCAACGAAAGATCAGGGGGGAGCCAAAGAATGCGGCAACAAGGCGCAACGTCGCGAGAATCGGCAAGATGCCGGGCAACGGAGCCCCACTTGGGAAGTGAATTCCATTGTACCCTTCTCGAGGTTGCCGTTGTGTTGATGACTAGACTTCGGCAGCGCGCGAATTGTTTCCGTGTTGCGCATCTTTCTGCGATGAAGTTGGAGCAGGTGAGCAGTCAGTGAACGGGCAGTCATCAGAACCCTTGGGCAACCAGCAATCGCCACGGGCGTACCTGGGCAGCTACCTCACGCGGATGGCCGCCGATACGCGCAATGTGGCTTACCACTACCCCGAAGGCCTGCGCACGCGAACCCTCACTTACCAGCAGCTGGCTCAGCTTGCCTGGCGCAGTGCCCATTGGATGAGGGCGAAAGGCATTGCGCCGGGAGACCGTGTCCTGCTGTGGGGACCGAACCGGGGCGAGTGGGCAGCCGTCTTCTGGGCCTGCCTCTGTTCGGGCGTGGTGGCGGTGCCCGTGGATGCCCAGGCCAGCCGTGAATACGCACTGCGTATCGCCAATGAAACCCAGGCCAAACTGCTGTTTCTGGATGAGACACAGATGCACACGCTGGATGATGCCGCAGCATTGCGGACGTTACAACAAGTGCGCTTCTCTCATCTCGCCAGACTCGTGGAGACCTGCCCCTCAACTCCTCCTCCCGACGCCGGGCTGCATCGTGATTCGCTTGCGCAGATTATCTTCACCTCAGGATCAACCGCGACGCCAAAGGGCGTGTGCCTCACGCACGGCAACAGCCTTGCCAGCCTGGAACCGATTGAGCGCGAAATGGCGCGCTACCTGCGCTATGAGAAGCCCTTTCACCCCGTGCGATTCCTGGTGCAACTGCCACTGTCGCATGTCTTCGGCCAGATGCTCGGCCTTTTCCTGCCGCCTCTGCTTGGCGGTGAAATGCACTTCCTTCCTGAACTCAGCCCGGTGGAGGTAATTCACACCATCCAAAACCGCCGCATCTCTGTGATGGCCACCGTGCCGCGATATCTTGACCTGCTTGGCGCGGAACTGCAGCGGGAGAGCCGCCAGCGTTGGGGGAACGAAGGCTTTGACGATCGCCTGCGGCTGGCGAGCAAAGGCCATTTCCTGAAGAGCTGGTGGTTGTTCCGCGATGTGCACAGCAGACTTGGGTGGAAGTTCTGGGCCTTTGTTTGCGGTGGCGCCAGCCTGCCGGAAGAAACCGAAGCGCTGTGGAGGCGCATGGGATTCGCGGTGGTACAGGGCTATGGCATGACGGAAACCGCTTCGCTGATCAGCGTGAATCATCCATTCAAGATGAGCCGGGGAAGCATCGGCAAATCCATGGCGGGGCGGGAGATCCGTATCAGCGAAACGGGCGAGATTCTTGTGCGGGGGCAGACACTGTCGCCTGGCTACTGGAGCAAGGAGGGGCAACCCGTTCCGCTGAGTGATGATGGCGAATGGTTTGCCACGGGGGACCTTGCCGAGCGCGATGAGCAGGGCAACTTCTACTTCCGCGGCCGCAGTAAAGAGATGATCGTTGCCGCCAACGGGATGAACATCTACCCGGAAGACCTTGAGCAAGCTCTACGCGCCCAGCCCGAAATCCGCGATGCGGTGGTGGTGGGCGTGGAGGATTCCGCGGGCCCCTTGCCCATGGCGCTGCTGGCCCCGCACGGTAAGGCAGAACACATTGATGCGGTGCTTCACCGCGTGAATGCCGGCCTAGAAGCGCATCAGCGCATGACGCGTTGGGCCATCTGGCCGGAGCCGGACTTCCCACGCACCGCCACGCGTAAGGTCCGCCGTGGCGCGGTGCGAGAGTACGCACAAGCGCTGTTAAGCGGCGAGCCGGTGGACGCCCTGCGCGCCAGTGCCTTTGAGCGCGTCCTGATTGAGGCCGGTGCTCGTTGGGAGGGCAGCCTGCAAGAGGACTGGCAGGTGGGGCAGCATCTGGCGTTGGATTCACTGGCCCGCGTGCAACTCACGAGCGCACTGGAAACCCGGTTTTCGATTTCGCTGGATGAAAGCGCCGTGACAGAAGAAACGACCGTGGCTGCGTTGCGTGCGATGTTGGGGCAGGCATTGGACGATGGAGCCGCCACTGCCCAGGATGGTTTCGTGACTGGCAGTGTCACGGATACAGGCCATGAATCGTCACCAGCAATCGAAGGCTCAACGGCCGAAAGCCCAGACCGGCGCCACTCCGAGCCACAATCGCCGCCTCCTGCATCCCAAAAGCCGGCCAAGTCAGAGCCTGCGTTTCCCTTCCCCCGTTGGCCGCGCTTGTGGTGGGCACGGGCTTTCCGCGTGGTGTTCCACCTGCTTGTACTACGACCGCTCACGCGATTTTATTCCGCGCGCGCACAGGTGGTGGGCAAGCACCATCTGGACGGTCTCGCGGGCCCCGCTCTGTTTGTCTCGAACCACCTCACTGAGATTGATGGCGCACTCATCATGGGACGTCTGCCGCTGAGCATCGCGCGCAAGTTCTCAGTCGCTATGAGTGGCGAAATGCTACGCGGGTACAAGCACCCCGCGCCCGGCGAAGCGTGGTACTGGAAACTCTGGCTGCCTATCCAGTATCTGCTGGTGGAGCTTATCTATCACGTGTTTCCATTGCCACGTACGGCTGGGGTGCGCCGTGCCTTTCGCCACGCCGGCCAGCTCGCCGATGAGGGCTTCCACATTCTGGTGTTCCCTGAAGGCACGCGCTCCACCACGGGCAATCTGTTGCCATTCCGCCAGGGAGCGGGTATTCTGGCGCGCGACCTCCAGCTACCCGTTGTGCCCATCTGCCTTACCGGTATTCACGAACTACGGGAACAAGGCCGCCGGGTTGCCCGGCGTGGCGACGTGCAAATTCGAATTGGCGTACCACTACGCTTTGACCTTGCCGATGATGCCACCGATGTGGCGCATCGGCTGGAGCAGGCCGTCAGCGCGCTTACGGAGGGCACTGGCGAGACCACACGAGATTGATCCAGGTTGATTGAGCTGCGATTGGATGGATCTGGCGTCGAACTGACTTGGACCGATCCCTTCGAATTCGATAGACTACCGGGGTCATGAGTACTCCACTCTCCCGTCGCTCCCTGTTGGCCAGTGCCGCTGCGCCTCTACTGGCACCCGCTGCTTTCGCCCAGCGTAAGCCCATGAACTTCGTGATGATCTATTGCGATGACCTGGGTTATGGTGACATCGGCTGCTATGGCTCCGCCATCCGGACGCCGCACATTGACTCACTGGCCAGGGATGGGATGCGCTTCACGGACTTCCACTCAGGCAATCCCGTGTGCTCACCATCGCGGGCGTCTCTACTGACGGGACGCCACAACACCCGAGTGAATGTGCCCCGCGTGTTCTTCCCCCGCGACGACCATGGGCTGCCCACCAACGAGATCACCATCGCGCGGCATGCTCGCGAGCATGGCTACGCCACCGCCTGCACGGGCAAATGGCACCTGGGCCACAAGCATCCACATCTGCCCACGGATCATGGATTTGACGAGTATTTCGGCATACCCTACTCCAACGACATGAACCCACGGTGGCTGATGGATGGCGATCGCGTGATTGAAGAACAGACGCCGCTGGAGACGTTGACACCGCGCTACACCGAACGCGCCGTCCAATTCATTCAGCGCAGTAAGGACAAGCCTTTCTTCCTCTACTTCCCTCACACCTACCCGCATATTCCGCTGGCGGCGTCGAAGGCCTTCCGCGGCAAGTCTCCGCAAGGGCTGTATGGGGACGTGGTGGAAGAGGTTGACTGGAGCGTGGGCGAGGTGCTGCGGGCACTTGCCAGCAATGGCCTTGCGGAGAACACCCTGGTGGTGTTTTCCAGCGACAACGGCCCTTGGTATCAAGGCTCGTCCGGGCTGAACCGTGGCAGGAAAGGCATGACCACTGAGGGCGGGATGCGTGTGCCTGGCCTGGCACGACTGCCGGGAGTGATCCCTGCCGGGCGCGTCAACCGCGGCTTCGCCAGCGTCTTGGATATGCTACCCACCTTTAGTGCAATGGCGGGCTTGCCATTGCCCAAGAATCCACTGGACGGGCAGGACATTCGCCCGATGCTACAAGGAGCCCGCGAGTCAGTAGACCGTGCGCAGCCATTCCTCTACTTCGATGGATGGGACGCCCAATGCAGCCGCCTGGGCAAGTGGAAGCTGCACTTTGCGCGACGCAATGACTTCATCTACTCCCCCAGCCCTGCTAGCGGGCCGAAGACCTTGGCCCTGCGGCCACCCGAGCTTTACAACCTGGAGCTCGACCCCGACGAAAGCTACGACGTGGCGCCAGAGAATCCTCAGGTCACGCAGGACCTCCTACGCCGCACCGAGACGATGCTAGCAGGATTCCCGCAGGAAGTGCGCGACGCCCGCGCCAAGGTGCTGGCAACGCCCACGTCACCCAGCGAGCCCGGCCGGCTGCCCAGAGAAGCGCCAACCGCTTAGCGGCTAGGGCAGATCAACGGCTAAGGCCTAAACATCGCACAGCGCAACCGCTTGCTTCAATGAGGTGAGCGGATCCCGCTTCGGAATGAACTCGTGGCAGAAGTAGCCTTTGAAGCCCGTCTCGACAATTGCCTTAGCGATGGGCGGGTAGTACAACTCCTGTGTCTCATCAATTTCGTTGCGGCCGGGATTGCCACCCGTGTGGTAGTGGAAGAAGTACTTGTGGTTGTCCTTGATGGTACGGATGACATCGCCTTCCATGATTTGCATGTGGTAGATGTCATACAGCAGGCCGAACATCGGATGGTTCACCTGCTTGCAGAGTTCGACGCCCCACGCGGATTTATCGCACTGATAGTCTGGGTGGTTCACCTTGCTGTTCAGCAATTCCATCACAATCTGCACGCCGGTTTCCTCAGCCAGCGGCATCAATTGCTTCAGGCCGATGGCGCAATTCTCCAGGCCCTCATCGTCCCCCATCCCCTTGCGTTCGCCTGAGAAGACGATGACGTGAGGAGCGCCCGCCTCTTTGGCGGCGCGAATCATCGGCCCCATCTTCTCCTTGATTGCGGAGTGGGCCTCTTTACGGTTCAGCCCGTCGCGAATGCTGGTGGGTCCGGGCACCATGGTGGGCACCAACCCGTACTTCTTCAGCACGGGCCAGTCCGCCGGAGCGGGAAGATCAACACTCACCAATCCCATCTCCGCGCAGGCCTTGGCGAAGTCTTCAATGGGGATCTTGTTGTAGCACCATCGGCAGGCACCCTGCTTCAGGTTTCCTTTCAACTGAGCAGCGGAAAGTGCGGGGCTGCTGCCAATTGCGAGGGCGGCGGCACCGGCGGCGGGGAAAAAGCTTCTGCGCTTCATGGCGTCTATGCTATCGAAATCTGAAGTCAATGTGGAGGACCCGCAGGTCCGGAATCTCTGCAGCGGCTTTCTACAGGTTCCACCAGTAGGTCCACTTGAACACCAGCGCGCGGTTCTTCACTGCGAACAACCCTGGAATGTCCTGGCCGGGCTGCAGGAATTGCGGGAGATAGTTATCGGTCCACACCACGAAGATGTCCGATGCTGGCTTATACCGCCACTGCATGCGCGTGTTTAGGTTCATGTTGTTCTGTTGCTCGTTGTACTGCACGAAGGTAGTGAAGTAGAGCGTATCTGTGAGCGTCACATCAAAGCGTGGCCCGATAAGCCAGAAGTTCACGCGTCCCTGCGGCTGAGGCAAGCGGATATCGTTGTAGGTGGCTGAGCCCGCCACCGCCACATAGGGTTGAAAGCGATAGCTCACCGTCCCGGTCAGGTTCAGGCGGGTGCCGTCCCCATAATAGCCGCCATACTGCGAGGAGTAGCCATAGCGGAAGGCGCTCTGCGGGCGCGAGTCAAAGCGGGTACCCCAGAACTTCCACCGGTGCTCAGTCCCGGCGGCAAGCGCGGGCCGGCCCGAGTTTGACGGATCAAAGGGCCGCAGCAGCTTCACGAAGGCCGCCCCCGCCGATGCGGTGAACACGTCCTGATTGCGCATGGTCACCTTGTAGCTAAGCGTGCTCTCGTAGTCAATGAGGTTGCCGTTCCAGTCAAAGAAGTTGCTGCTCTCCACCGCTGGACCGTGGCTGAGAACCTTTCCTCCTTCGGGCAGGAAGGTGTAACCGAGGACACCTAGCGCCCGGCGATAGCTGGTGCGCGGTACGAATCCCACTTCGGCGATGTAGTTCGGCGCGACGTTTTCCATCTGACCGTTGATGAGCCAACGGCGGCTGTTGTACTGCAGGTTCCCGGCGTAGACCTCGCCGCTCTGCCGGTCGCCCGAAGAAAAGGACTTCAGGAAAATCGCCTTCCCCGTCCACAAATTGTCCGCTGACGCCAGGTTGTACTCCACACCCAGATTACGGTTGTAGCTGGATTGGGTGGCGGGCATCCCCGGACGTTCATAGTTGGCCGATTCCTTGTTCACCAGCAGCACTCCCAAATTGCTGCGGGCGAACAACCGGCGCTGCAACGCGAAGACAGCAAAGTTCTCTGCTGGTAGTCCATCCTCGTCGACGGCACCCGTCTGCATGTCCATGGCACCAATGCGCCAGTCCTGATTCAGCTTTCCGCTCAAGCGCGCGCCAAAACGGATGGGAACGCCGCCCAGGCCAATGCGCCTGCTGAAAAAGGGCCGGATGGTGGCATAGCCGAAATTGGCGAACTGATCTCCGTTTTCCAGAAAGAACTGCCGGCGTTCTGGGAAGAACAGTTCAAAGCGGTCGAGGTTGGTGACCTGCTGGTCTACGTCTACCTGCGAGAAGTCCGGATTCACGGTGAGGTCAAGGTTCAGCGCCGGGCCAATCGCCACCTTGCCATCCAGCCCGGCGTCCCAGCGGTAGTCCGTGGGGTTGGTGGACTGGTAATTCCGGCTGCCGCCACCCAACACATAGGGAATGAGCGAGACGTTGGTGCGCGGCTCTGGTGGCGCTTCCTCCCAGATCAGCACGCCTGTCATTGCCAGTGATGCCGTGGGGAAGTTGCGCGGCACCGGCGCCCACGCGGACTTTTCCGTTGTCTTCAGGTCAAGCCGGCTGAAGTTTACGCCCCATCGCGTGAGCCCTGCCTTGTAACGGATGCTCTTGAAGGGAATCGCCAGTTCCAGTTCGTAGCGGTCCTCATACTTCTTCACCGCAGAGGTCCACTTGTTGTCCCAGTTCAGGTTGGCGCGTCCGCCATCGAACAGCAGTCCATCCCACTGGGCGCCCTCCGCATTCACGCCAAAAGTGAAGCCGTTGGTGAGGTCGTCAAACGTATCCAGGAAGAAGATGAAGTTATCGTTGCTGCCGAAGGCCCAGTCGCGGCGCAGACTCTCCACCATGTAGGCGCCTTCCACGCTGCCGTGATAACAAATGGCGCTGAGGTAGAGATTCTGGTGGTCGAAGGCCATGCGCACATCGGTGCGGACGTTGGCCTTCCCGACGTCCATGGGCAGTACCATCCAGAAATCGGAGGCCACTTCGGCGGACTCCCATGCTGGCTCATGCGCACTGCCGTCAATGACGATGGGGGAAGGCGCTCGCCGGATGGTTAGCTGATACTGTTCATTCTGCTTCTGCGCATTGGCAGGCAGTAGGCACAGCAGCAGCAGCAACGGAAGCCACTGCAGCGCGTGGTGCTTGCTGGCAGAGGAACCTGGATAAAAGATCGGGCAAGACAATCTGGTTTCAACCTTCAGAGCAAGCGGGAATCATGCGGCAAGCCGCCGAGTTTGTGCGTGCAGCTGGCACAGGCGAACGGGTATCAGGCGAAGCGGCCACGATAGGCCCACAAGCCTAGCGCAGGATTGCTGATGTAGTAGATTTCCTCGCCATCCACCAACTGAAAGCCATCACGGAGGGCTTCCGGGTTGTAACGACGCAGCATTTCCCCCAGATCCGCGTAGGCAAAATTCACCCCTTCCACCTCTTCACGCGTGAGGTGTCCTGGAGCGTAGGTGATCCGGAATCGCCCTTCCGACGAGCCATGAATGAGATGTGCGGCCGCGCTGAGATTGGCTCCCAGATCAGCATTCTCGCTCGTCAGGCGCAACACTTCGGGCGTTCCGACATAGCCGTACTTGCGGATGAGCGCATCAATGGTCTTGTCCTCGCCGAACTCCTTCACGCCAGGTGCCAGAACTAGAAGTTCGGCATCATCGGCCAATGCCATCCGCGTGCGGTAGACGGCCTTATTCCCGAGCCAGGTGCTGCGGAACTCTTTAGGATCAAGGAACACCACGGCCTTTTGGATCTCGCGGTCCATCATGCGGAAATTCACCTTCAGGCTGAGTTCGGCGGCCCGCCAGAAGCACTCGTGATCGTCGCCGATAAACAAGCCGCGGGTCACCAGATTGCCTTGCTCGTCCTGCGCAACCACAGTATGGGCGTAGACAATGGGCAGGTGCGTGGCGAAATGCTCAGAGGCGTAATTCAGCACGCGCCGTACGGGATTGTCGGCACGTCCCATGATGCGTTCCATGCCGTAGACCGCGCCTAAGTAGTGGCTTTTGTTGATGCCTTCCCTGCCCCCGGTGCCTACGAATACGTTCTTGTTGTAGTTGGCCATGCCGATGACTTCGTGCGGCACCACCTGCCCTAGAGACAGGATGAGATCGAAGCCACCCTCCACCAACAGCCGGTCCACCTGCGCTGGCCAGGCGAAATCCAGCATGCCTTCACTCTGCTGGCGCACGAACTCCGCGGGTACCTCGCCAAGGGTGACCACGCCTTCTCGCCAGTCATGGGCATGGAAGAGGCTATGCGGCATGCCCGGAAACATGAAGTCCAGTTCAGATGGCGTCATGGGAACATGGGTGCCGATGGCTGGCAAGACGTGGGTAAGCGCGTCGCCATAATGCTGCCAGGAAAAACAGGTAAGCTCGCCTGCCCGCGAGTGGTACCGGGTAATGTCCGGAGGCAAGGCCAGCACCTTGTGGCGTGGCCCCAGCTGCCGCAGGGCATCCAGAAGTCCTGCACGCAGATCGTGGGCGGCCAGGTTCGCGGTTTCCGAACCCATGGCAACGAAAAGGCTCATGGTTATCAGTAAACCATGTGCCGCCAAACTGCCGATGGCAGGCTGGCATCCGGCGCCCATCGCGCAGACAGGGAGAAGCTGCGGTTCTGTCTGGCCACATTGAACCGCCACCCGCCCGGCGGATTCCGATGCTCACCGGTTCAGCGTACGCCAGCGCCACGCGATTCGCGACACTGTTGCAGAGGTGCAGCATGGAGCCACAATCAAACGGTCAGCAGCTAGATCCAGCGTCAGAGCCACCCACGTCTCCGCACTCAGCCAGTTCGATCCAGCCCATTTCCGCTCAGGAACGGATCGAAACCCTCGACCTCGTGCGAGGTGTGGCCGTGCTGGGCATTCTGGTGATGAACATCCAAAGCTTCTCTTCACCCACGGCCGCGTACTCAAATCCGACCGTGTGGGGCGACCTGCAAGGCGTTAATCTACTGGTCTGGCTTACAGGTCACCTCTTTTTCGACGTGAAGTTCATTTCCATGTTCTCGTTGCTGTTTGGGGCCGGCATCTTGTTGATGATGCAGCGGGCTGAGTCAAAGGACGTCGCTTCGCCTGCCCGCGTTCACCTTCGCCGGATGGGATGGCTGCTGCTGTTCGGCCTCGCTCATGCGTATCTGCTTTGGTACGGAGATATCCTGGTAACCTACGCCATCTGCGGTAGTATCTTTTTCCTTTTCCGCAAACGATCCAGCAGGGCGCTTATGTTGGTTTCCGGTCTCCTGTTGGGCTTCCAGATTATGCTGTGGGCCTTCTTTGGCTTCACGATGCCGTTCTGGCCCGATGATGCGCGGGCTGGCCTGCTGGAGGCCTGGACACCCTCGTCTGATCTGTTGCAGGAAGAGTTGGACGCCTATCGGGGAGACTGGCTGATGCAAATGCCCACTCGCGCTGGGTCTGCCATGTTCCTCCAGGTTGGAGGTCTGCTGATGTTCACCCTTTGGCGCGTGGGCGGCATGATGCTATTGGGAATGGCACTCCTAAAGGCTGGGTTTTTGAGTGGAGGCTGGAGCGTCCGCCATTATGCACTTGTCGCCCTCACCCTGGGCCCGATTGGGCTTGCCCTTACCGGCTGGGGTGCGTGGAAGCAGTTTCAATCGGGCTGGAGCCTCGAGTACAGCATGTTCCTTGGCTCCCAGTGGAACTACCTGGGCAGTATTCCTCTAGTGGTGGCCTACATCGCCCTTCTCATGCTCTCCTGGAAACTGCAGTGGTTCCCCAGCCTCTGCGCCCGGCTGCGCGCGGTGGGCCGCATGGCGTTCACCAACTACATCCTGCAAACCGTCCTGTGCACCAGCATCTATTACGGTCATGGCCTGGGTATGTTCGGACGTACTGAGCGCTGGCAACAGGCAGTGGTGATCGTTGTTGTTTGGACAGGTCTACTGGCGTTCTCATCCTGGTGGCTAGGGCGCTTTCGGCAGGGTCCCTTGGAGGCTGCTTGGCGGTGGGGAACCTACGGTAAGCTGGACGGAAGTCGCAGGACCTAGTACCATCGGGACGGCAAGGACCTCGGCGCTGCGCTCACCCGCTGCGCTATCCTGTGGGTGTGCCACGATTTAGTGAGCCAAAGCAGGTAAGTGTACCTGTACCGGATCTCCCACAAGCACGCGAGCGCGTTTCGGCCCGAACGCTTCCTGCTGCTTCTCATTCGGCTTCTCGGCCTTCCAGCGTCCAGGTAGGACGTGTTGCTGACATTGCTGAGCCCACCCAGATGGTGGCAGCTACCGCGGGCTTGTTGATGCTCTTCTACCATTTCAGCAACATTGCTGAACTGATTGGGACCACCCTCGGCTTCAGCCTGAAGCTGATCTATATTTTCAGCCTGTTTGCCGGCATCGCTCTTCTCGCGACTGGTGGAATTCAACGCGCGTTGCAGCACCGCGCAGGCCAGCTTTTCATGGCGTTCGTGGCGTGGATCATCCTTTCAACTGTAACCAGTACCTGGCGGGGTGGCAGTGCTCCGGTGCTGTTGTTTTATTTTCAGGTATCCCTGCCCATGCTATTCATCACCGCCGGACTGTTGACTACCTGGAGGGCTGTGCGGGCCTCCTTTGTAGCGATGGGAGTCGCCGCGGTTGTAATCGCATGCACGACCTTGGTCTTCGGAACCATGGATGGCGAAGCGCGCCTGAGTCTTGGAAGCAGCGGCACCATTGGAAACTCTAACGACCTCGCCTCCCACATTGTGCTTCTGCTGCCGATAGTGGCTTACCTATTGTTTGACGGCAGAAGCGCTTGGTACCTCCGCTTGGTGATGCTGGGCACCCTCCCCGTGTCGTTGTTCCTTATCCTACGAACGGCTTCCCGCGGGGCCATGGTGGCCTTGGTCCTTCTTCTGGTTGTCGCGCTTTGGAAGGCTTCGTCGGGTGTACGGGCATCCATCCTGATTCTGGTGGCTGTGGCCTTCTTGCTGGCACCCCTAGTGGTTCCCAGAAGCTTGCTGGACCGGATGATGATGAAGTCCACGGGCGAGTATACGGAGGCGGAAGCCTCAGCGGATATCCGTTGGGATTCATTCGTGGCAGGCATCGAACTGACAATCCAACGGCCGATTACCGGCGTCGGATTGGGCCAGTTCTCGATTTACAACGGCACCGTCAAGAAGTTGGAAGGTAGGAATATGTGGAATGCGGCCCACTGTTCCTGGGTTGATCTCTCCAGCGAGAATGGAATCCCTGCTTTGGCCTTCATGTTGGCCGCGCTGGGCGTTGGCGCTGCTGGTGTGAACCGCGTTTATCAGCAGGCGCTACGCGCGCGACACAGCGATATCGCCAATCTCTGCCTTACTTACCTCGTCTCAACTGTGGCTTTCCTGGGTACGATTACCTTTTTGTCGAATGCATACCGATTTTACCTTCCCACCATCGTTGGTCTTGCCATCGCCATCCATATGGCGGGCATGGCGGAACTAGCGCGTCGCAATGCCATGCAACCGAATCCCGGTGGCCTCCAACCTAGGACGGCCTCCTGAGGACCTACAGCCGCGTGGTACAAGCGGACACCCGACTGCGCATGATCCCCGGCTGCGAGGCATCCTGGTTCCACTTCGAAACCTTTCACGCGCCCGCGAACGCCGTTGCGTGGGCTGCTGACTGCTAACGATGTCTCAACCAAACCTCACCAGTAACCTCGATCGCAAGTTCGTCTCAGGACTCGCGTGGACCACCGCCAGTAAATGGCTGATTCAGGTTGGTTCCTGGGTGAGTTCCGTAGTAGTTGCCCGCCTTCTGTCTCCGGTGGATTACGGACTCGTGGAACTTGCTGGCGTAGTCATCATGTTCTCCCAAGCATTGTTTGAGCTCGGCGTCGGTAACGCCATCATCCAACTGCACGAACTTACAGACGATACTCTGCGCCAGATCAACTCCCTGTTGCTCTTGATGGCAGGCTTGGTTTACACCGGCGTTTTCCTTGCAACTCCCAGTTTCGCCAGGTTCTTCAATGAGCCTCTGCTGGTTGAGCTTCTGCTTGTCTATAGCCTGATCTTCTTCATCACAGCCAGTGCGATTGTTCCCGCAAATATCCTGCGCAGGAACCTGGACTACCGGACCCTTGCCGCCTCCGACGCACTCCTATCCATTGTTCAGCTTGCTGTTACCCTTACTTGTGCGCTGAATGGTCTCGCATTCTGGTCACTGGTAGTGGGCCAACTGGCAGGGCGGCTCAGTGCCACGGCTTTCGTTGTATCGCGAAAGCCGATGGGCTATTCCTGGCCTCATTGGAAGGATGTCGGCGTTGCCGTCCGCTTCGGCTATAAGGTTGCTATCGGCGAGTTCGGTTGGGCCGTGCATTCGCAGGCGGACGCCTTTGCCATCGGCAAGAACCTGGGGGGGGCATCCTTGGGCAGCTACCGCATGGCTCTCTCGCTTGCCATGTCGCCCATCGACAAGATTGCCTCCCTGGTTACTCGCGTCACCACCCCTATCTTTGCCCACGTGCAGCATGACCATGCCCTCATGCGGCGCTACCTGCTGCGATTCAGTGAGATTATCGCCCTGGTGACCATTCCCGCATCAATCGGACTGGCTTGTGTGGCGCCAGAACTCATCCAGGTGGTGTTGGGTGAGAAGTGGTTGGCGGTGATCGCCCCACTGCAATTGCTTTCTTTCACCTTCGCCTTTCGATGCTATCAATTCATTCTCGTCAAGGCCATTCTTGCCCTGCGCAAGGCGTCTTTCCACATGTCGCTGTCGCTAGCCAATACGGGATTGATGTGTGTCCTTTTCTGGCTGACATCCTATGTGTCCATAGAAGCGGTCGCACTTTGCTGGATAGCTGTTTTTCCATTCAGCATCCTACCCATGATTCTCCTGATGCGCCGGACCATCCAGCTTCGTTTGCTGGATTACTTCCACGCGGGTCTTCCCGCGACTCTGGGCGGTGGCGCAATCTTCCTCTCAGTGTTCTTTGCTCGCCAGTGGATGCATGCGGCACAATTGCCCGTATCCATCATTCTGGGGGTCTCAGTCGCGGTGGGCGCGTTAGTCTATCCCGCTTTCCTCTTACTATTCTTCCGGAAACGGACCTGGAAGTACGTCGATTTCCTTTTGGCCATGCGCAGCGGAAAGCAACCTCTCATTAGCTAGCGTTTTCCCAGCCAGGCTCCAGTGCCATCGTCTCCGCCGCACCTACCCCTGGACACAGCCACTAAGCACCATGGCCCCACTTCGTCGCCGTAGTATACTTTCAGCAGGTAAGGCTGGGAATGCAGTCCCGCCCGGTAGTGGCGTGCGTGTGTATTCCCTGGACGGCTGCCCTCAATAGGCCTGGGCGCTGTTCTTCGCATGTGTGCCTGTAGGCACTTATCTTCAAGCTTCGATGCCCACCGAAACCACCGATTCGCGGATATCCAAGGGTAGCCTCCCCCTGGTATCCGTCATCATCCCCGCCTACCGCATCGCCCGATACCTGCCAGAGGCTCTCGAATCCGTCTTTCGGCAAACCTATCCCAGTTATGAGGTGATTGTCGTCGATCAGGACATGGACGACGCGATGCGGGAGGCCTTGGAACCCTATCGGGACCGCGTTACCCACATCACGCTTTCCCCGCCGAACGTATCGGCGGCGCGTAACCTCGCCATCCGCAATTCGAATGGCGAGATCTTCGCCAACCTGGACGGCGACGACGCCTGGGAGGATCATGCCCTGGAAACGCTGGTGGGCATGCTCATCAAGGATCCCCATACCGATTGCGTCTTCGGTGCCTCCAGACGATTGGGTGGCACCACTGGGGACTCGCTGCACATCGCCCATCGCATCCCGGTGACACATCCGTTTACCTATGAACGCCTCGTGGTACGCAAAACTGGCGTTCCTGGGGTAGTGGTGTGCAGGCGTGCAGCGTTCGACAGGATCGGTGGCTACGACGAAGCCGTCCGGTACGGGGAGGACTTTGATTTCGCACTGCGCCTCCTGCTGAACGGCGCTACCATCAACAACACCCGCACGTTTACGTATCGCACTCGCGTGCGCCCAGACTCCGCTACCGCTGGTCCACGAATCCCCCAACTGGGAGCCCTTCTGCGGGTCCACCTCAAACATCTTGTCCTTCCTGAGGTAACCGCCAGCTCACGTGCATTACACCGGTACATGATCCGCAAGATCCAGTGCGAAATCGAGTTACTACGGGGCAAGCGCGCCATTCATGACACAGACTACCGGGAAGCGGCCTACTGCTTCTGGCAGTCATTCCGTTTGCAGCCAAACATTCAGGTTGGGCTGGCCGCACTTGGCTTGTATGCGTTCCCCTGGCTGGCTGGGCCGCGCCTGCAGGAGAAGATCAAGCCGCTGGGACCCGGGTAGGTATCACCCACACACCATGAGTACGGCGAAGATCCCAGCCAAGCGTGAAATGCTGGCCCGTGTGGCAGGTGCTACGGGCATCACGCGGCTACTAAGCAACCTCCCTGCGCAGCCAACCCTCATCGTGCTGAACTACCATCGCATCGGCGACCCCGAGGATACCCCTTACGACCCCACGGTGTTCTCAGCCACGGCCAGCCATTTCCAGCAACAAATGGAGATCGTTGCCGCCAACTGCGAAGTAGTGGGTCTGGATGCCGTTCAGATGCTGAAGCACGAAGTCATGGCCCAGGACAGCCCGCGCCCAAGGGTATTGATCACCTTCGATGACGGCTACATCGACAACTACGAAATCGCCTTCCCGATCCTTACGAGACTGGGCCTCCCTGCGGTCTTCTTCCTGCCCACCAGCTACATTGGCACTGGAGAAATCCCCTGGTGGGACTCCATCGCCTACATGCTAAAACACGCGCGCAAGCGCAGGTTTCTGCTACAGGACCCAATTCAAACTGAGTTCGATCTCGATGCCGACGGCTTTGCGGCGTCTCTGGGCAAGGCCCTGTATCTGCGCAAGCACCCCTTACTCAGTGATGGGCAGCAGTACCTCAAGGAACTCGCCGAAGCTTCTGATTCTGAAGTCCCCGGCGCTGCGTCTGGCCGATGCTTCATGGATTGGGAGGAAGCAAGCCGCATGGCTTCCGCGGGCATGTTCCTTGGCGCCCATACCGTATCTCATCGCATTCTCAGCCAGTTGGAACCTCACCAGCAGTGCGATGAAGTCATCCAAAGCCGTGAACAGATCAAAACGTGCGCTGGAGTGGACCCCATCGCATTCGCCTATCCCGTGGGGTTGCGGGACTGCTTCACGCCGTTCACCCAATCCGCTGTGCGCGACGCTGGTTTCCAACTGGCGTTCTCTTTCTACGGTGGCATCAACCGGCTGCCGCTTTCTGATCCCTTCGATATCCAAAGGGTAGCCACATCCAGTTACTCCCTGCCTCAATTGCGGCTGCAACTTGCCTTGGCGCGCTTTGCGCGGTCATTCGCAGGCTGAGAGTGATGGACGCATTGCCGCGACTGCCCTGCGTTATCCTATCGGTTTGGGTATTTCACTCGGCTTTTGTGCAGGATGTCTTTCTGCCGGAGGGCTTCAACCAAGCGCTCTGCTCTCCCTGGTGCCATGGTTCGTTCATCCTGTGCGTCCCAGCCTAGTCCCTACGCAGGCCACCTTCTGTGATCTTCGGCCAAGTGGCCTTACCGTATGACACCACAAGCCCCCCCGTTCCACATCGAATTTGCAGCGCGTGATCGCCTGTTTGAGATCGAACCCGAGTGGAGCCGCTTAGCCAAGCAGGCGCTTGAACCAAACCCCTTCTACGAGCCCTGGTTTCTGCTGCCCGCTCTCCAACACCTGCAGTTTCCCGGACCTGTCAACGCCATCCTGGTTTGGCAAGAGACTCCGAAGCAGCCTACTGCCCCAAGGGACCTGGTAGCCCTCTTACCCATCTTCGTCAACCGGAAGGCCAAGGGCTTCCCAGTGCCAGTAGCCGAACTCGCCCATCGCTTCTACTTCGCCTCCAGCGTGCCTCTTGTCCACCGCGAGGATGCGCTTGAGATCCTGAGTGCCATCTGGCAGTGGTGCCGCGGCAAGGAGGCTCCCGCGCAAATCCTTGCCTTCCCCTTTCTGCCCACGGACGGTGCCTTTTACCATCTGCTGGTGGATGAGGCATCCACCAGCAACCGCTTGATGCAGGTGGAATCGGCGTACACGCGTACCCGGTTCCTACACACCGTGCCGCGGGAGGCGTATTACCAGTCCAACTTCTCTGGCCGCGCGCGCAAACATTACCGTCGCCAGAAGGAGTTGCTTTCCGAACTCGGCGCGTGGAACTATGACGCGCTATCGGCGGAGGAGGACTGCGGCCCGTGGGTGGAGCAGTTTCTGGAACTGGAGGCCTCAGGGTGGAAGGGCCAACAGGGGACCGCGCTAGCATCCAACGAAGCCGACGCTACCTTCTTCCGCGTGGTAACCGCCAACGCGCACGCCCGTGGCCAGTTGTGTATGCACCGCATTACCCTGGACGGGAAGGCCGTGGCCAGCCGCTGCGCCTGGCGCAGCGGAGACGATGCATTCCTTTCCAAAGTGGCCTATGATGAGGCGATGGCGCGATATTCCCCAGGAGTCTTGCTGGAGGTGGAGTGCATCCTGAATGCCTCGCCCCAGGACCCGGTGTGGACTGACTCCTGCACCTTCAAGGGCAACACGGTTTATCCGCGCCTCTGGAACCAGCGCCGCGCGGTGCTGAACTTGAAGGTGAGTGCCGGGACCATGGGCGGGGACTTGGCCCTCACGATGGCGCCATGGGCACGGGCACTGAAGAGGCATCTCACTTCGATGCTCAAGCGGACTGGTGCGCCCACCGAGTTGGAAGCCGAGAAGCCCGCGGATGGGACCTAGGCCCATGAAGTGGTTTGCCAATCGACTCCGGACCATGCTGCTGTACCGCCAGCAGCTCTCGGTGCAGGACCTCGTACTCCCCCCGAATGTTCGCATTCTGCAGGTTCAGGCATGCGACATGGACCTGCTGAAACAGGTAAATCCAGAGTTGAACGTCAAGCTGGAGGAACGCAAGTTTGGCGAGGGGCACTGCTGCCATCTCGCCTATCTGGACAACCGCCCGGCCGGGTATGGTTGGGTGCAGCATCAAGGAACGCGTATAGTCGAGGATCTTGGATGCAAGGTGCATCTCCCCCCCGGCCACATCTGGCTTTATGCGGCGCACACCGCGGAGTGGGCACGCGGTAACCGACTACAGGGCTTCTTGCAGAGCGCCCGTTTGAACCACTTCGCCACCCAGGGCTACAGTACGGCGTGGATTTTGGTGAACGCTGAAAACACACCATCACGGCGCACGATTGAGCGACTGGGGTTTGAATTTCATAGTACTCTTCGAGCGCTCGTCCTCGGAAAGACAGTCATCTGCCTCTCTTCACACCATCTAGAATCCAACTAAACATGTCATAGGTAATTTTCTTCTTCGTAGCTTGCTACGCGAGCATTACTCTATTGATTCAAGACAGTGGTATCTCCGTACATCTTCTTTGCTTCCTCAAGTGCCCAAGGAAACAGATATCGGTACAATATTTCATAAGGCTGGGGCATCGGCCGTTCACGCCCAATTAGTCGCTCAATTCTGTATTTCAAGCCCCGCAACGGTACCGCAAAATCGGGTGGGATGTGGCGTCTCTTGATCCACTCAACTCGATTCTTGGCAATCCATCGATAGAGGGAGTTCAGGGCTTCATCAGGAAGAAAATTTTCAGTTTCGTCTAGAATTACTATATTAGAACCCTTCTTCACCATACCAAACATGTCCCGCGGAACGCCAGAGTCTTCAACAATTCTTCTGCAAATAGGTCGATCATATGTACCACCAAGGCGCCATGGCGCCATGGCCTGCGAATGAGTAATCTCAAACCACTGGTCCCGATTTCTTCCTCCCATAAACAGAATTGCAGCATGAATGAATCCCATTGCAAGCCTCGGTTCTGTCATAGACATTCCTGCGGTATCAACACTATACATTTCCCTGTCCATTTCTCTTGGAACCGAGTCCAAAAGAATACCGCCATGTCCAGTTAACAGCACTTTACCCATCGTGTATGGTGCTGCGGCAGCAAACTGCATATCTGAACCATTTGCATTCGCAGCTAGGAATGGAATAGCAGCACCCGGTAGGTTTCTCCACTCCATTCGCTTCATGATAATCGGATTCAATCCCATAATCGCTGCGAGTTCACGACCGTTTTCATCTAGGCCACGTCTCGCCTGTTCAATCACGATAACATCAGTGTTTCCGATTAGCTTGCCTAGAACCGAGACGGCCGTTGAGTCATAGCCACTTGACAACGTCCCAATGGTTGAGTAAGGAAATTTTCGCTTTCCATCTTGCAGGTTACTTCCTATCTTTACTACCGCTTCTATCATAAAGTTATTATAGCTCTCACAATTCGGAAAGCTTCTTTTCGAATTAGGTTTTGGCTCGACACGCATCAACTTTCCATCAAATACCAAGTTATGAAAAAATACTTGATTGATTTGCGGCATGGAGGTTTCAATGTAGCGCTTACAGTAATCAATACCCTTACCGCAGGTTGAGAAGTCTTCAAAATACGAACGATAAGTTATATCAATATTAGTCCTTGCGACAGCAGCCAGAGCGACGAGAGAATTTGAAACGAATCGGGTGCCACTCTTTAGTTCACAATACACAATACGATCAACTGTTGTGCCAGACGATACAAATACTATCTTTCCCTGACGAAGGCGGATACCAGATCCGAAAATTAGGTCTGTTTCATCGAATTCGCCGTTGCTGAAATCACCGTCCCAAATCGCTTCACACATCCATTGATTATTTAGCTCTACCCTACTCCCATGGAAAACGCTTACTGCGAGATCGCCTTCCTGTATACGGGCAACCCACGCTAATACTGGCCAATCAGGACGCTCATAGAAAGAAAAGTGAAAAGTCTGCATGGGATATCTCCCCCTAAACCAAACCGAATCATGATGGTATCACGGGATTCCCAAGAGTGGCTGCGAATTGAGGTTGGGAATCTCCTACATCTGGTACGTCAACTACACAATTCACCGTTTCCGCAGCAGCCGTCTCGCTTTACGTTGGGCCATGCGGAGGGTGTGGATGAGGGTGACGCGGGGGGTGGGGCGCCGGACGGTGAGGGTGATCTGGGGTTCGCAGTGGTTGGAGAAATCCCGCTTGTGGGGGGCGTCCCCCATCAGGTCGTAACGTTCCATTCCCGCATGCCGGAGGGCGTCCGCTGCGTGGATGCGGCAAAGGTAGCCGGGCTTCATGCGGTTGTTCGGCGGTACATCCAAACCGGACTGATAGGCGAAAGCCATTCCCTTAGCGCCAATCGCGTACAGGATCCCAACGGTGCGATCGCCCGCGCTTACCTTTACCAGATGGGTTCCCCCCAAGCCGTGTGTGCGCGCGATCAGGAGTTCGTGAAAGTCAATAAAGCGGCTGGAGGTGAAGCAGCTCTCCCCCATACCGCGCTTGGTCCAAAGGGCGATGTTGAGCGCCGCCATCTCCTGGAACAGCGCATGGGCCTCCGCCACCGTCCCGGCCACCTGCACCGTCACGGGACCGAACTCTTCGTAGAGTCGCACCGTTTGCCGCAGTTGCTTGCGCAGTTGCTTCGACAGGGTTTCCTCAATCGAGCGCTCGGGAGGCTGGATGGCCGCCAGGTCTACCACCACCGTGGGCGATTCCTCCACCGTCATCGGCCAAGCTGAGAGTTGGCGGCGCAGGGCGTCCAGAATCTTGCTGGCTTGCGCGCGGGGGAACTCGAAGTGGTCCCAGGGGAGCCCGCGAATCACCCCGGCGAGTGCTTCCGCGACGGCTTCCTCCTCCCCTGGTTGGCACAACATGCCGTTGGCTTCGACATAGACGGAATGCTGAATGGGTTCTCCAGTGGTGCCGATCGCCAGGACATCCATGGTGAAAGGACCCAACTTCTGCTTCGTCTGGCTCAGCAGGCATAAGCCCACCGGTTGGCTGTCCCGATGCACGGCGCAAAACTGAACTTGCACGTGATCGCGAAACATCTCCAGCCACGTGGATACCCACTCCTCGCTGACGAAGACGCTTGCCGATGGGTCATTTGCATACAGGGTACGCCACCAATCCACCACCTCATCCCAGCGTTCAGGTCCAAACAGGGAAACTCTCAATGGATCGGGCACTCTCATGCTGCAGCCCCCTATTCTCCCACACTGTCTGGCAGTGACCCGGGACGGCGTTGCCGGGCATCAGGAGGGTTGAGAAGTGAGCTGGGGCGACGCCAGCCCAGGAGACTACGGGTTACCGGCACGAAGCAAGCAAACGCAAGTGTCGCGGTCACCGCCGGTCGAACCCCGATGGTGACCGCGATCATGCGTTCACGGCACTCGACAGTGGCAATCACTCTTGAATGAATTGCCGCGCTTCCTCCACAATCAGCTGTGAATCCGCGCCGAGGTACTGCTTCAGTATCCAGTGCCCGCCCTGCCTGGCATCCAGCGTAATGGTGCAGGGAGAGGAGGTGCAAACCTTGGACTCCACCTTGCCTGAGGGGAAGTACGTGACCACCCGCAAGGATGTGGCGGATGGAACGCCTTCGAAGCTAAAAGGAACCAACACCGTCCGCGGGACGGGCACACCTTGCCCTCCAACCCGCGCAGCGGGCCACACCTGAGCCCCGCCCATGCCAAACTGCTGTCCCACTGCCTTCACGCGAAGCGCGAAGCTGCCCCCGATCCACAACCAGCTCATGGCATTCGGCTGATTATCCGTCTCGTACGGCTGATCGTATCCGGTCTTGGAATACAGTCCGTTGTACCAGGCATCGTACTCCGCCAGCTTCTCTGGCGTGGGCTGCGTGAGGTAGTCCGTGGCCAATCCCCACATGCCTTCGGTTGCGACGGCCCGCTTATAATCCGTGGCCGCAATCGCCCGAAACGGTGAGTCATCGCAGGCATTCGGCACCCTGTCCACCGGACGGCAGAACGGCGTTCCGTTGTCCCACCAGCCAATTGCGCCAGGCGGGAAGGGGTCATCCTGCGTGCGCATGTGGGACGCCATGCCAAGCGCCATGTTGCGGTAATTTGTCGCAATCGTCGAATTCATTCCTGGGGTCTTGGCGGCCTGGAATATCGCCTGGGTGAGCAAACCGTTCATGTAGTTCACGGTCATTGAGCCGGGAACTGATCGAATCAACCGGCGGTAGATGTTCCCGCCACTGGTATCCCCGGTGTAGGGCTTGTCGAGCGTCAACTGGGTGGTGGAGTCTACGGTGCACCAGTACCAGTCATCCTCAAAGATTCGGTAGTTCGCCTCAATCCCGTGAGTTTTCCCGGCGCTGTTGGTCTGCCAGACGCCGAAAACGTGGCCAGTGTTCACAGACGCTTGGATCCGGTAGGCCACGATGCTGTTAGAGTCTCCGTGCCATGGCTTCGCGAGGGTCAACTGGGTTCCGCTCTGTACGCTGTTGACGTAGTTGTACTGGCTCCACGGCTGGCCATTTAGCGTGCCACGCAGCAAGATTTGCTTGCTCGCCTGCCCCGTCCAATCGGTACCGCTCCCGGTTGCGATGGTGCTTCCCGATGCGAGAACGCTGATAGTACCCGCGCTATAGAAGGTTGCCGGGTTCCCGCACAGATCCGCTGGGATATTGGACCCGCTGTGCACGGTTGCCGTTGTCGATCCATTCGCGAGTGTGTAGATGCGGGCAATGGTCTCGGAACTAAGTCCACCATGCCCGTCAAACCAGAAATTCGCATTGTGCATGAAGCCATCCGCACGCTGGGCGTACTGAAGGCTTCGCGTCCAAAAATTCTCGAGCTGTGTCCGGTGAGCCGCCCGGTTTTCCTCTGGCGCAAACATGGAGGCTACATAGCGAAGCTGCGCCCCGTACGCCTGCTCGCGGGGGTCAAGGATCACTTTCTCTTCGCCAACCACGCCGGGGATGTCCAACCCAGGCACCGCATAGTTGCGGATGTCATCCCAGTACCCGGCTTCGTTCTCTTGATCCTCGTGTTCAATCCCGTAAAGCACCGCGGCACTATATGGGTTTGTGGCCCTATCCGCCCCGGCATAGCGCACGCTGCTGTTGGCGGCAGCCGTCAACCAGACCGCTGAGCGTCTTGC
>DAISIM010000043.1:0-48593 GCA_036821995.1 Bryobacteraceae bacterium | reverse complement strand
GTGCCGTTGATCTGGCTGGCGCAGGGAATGCTGCTATTGGAAAGCGGCGGACACAACAACGGGACGGCTGCGGGCGTGCGGACATGGTTCCGGGATTTCGTACGGTGGATGACCACCAGCGAGAAGGGGCTGGAGGAACGGGAGCACGGCAACAACCACTCCACCTGGTGGGCGGCGCAGGTGGCGGCTTACGCCACGCTAGTTGGGGATGAAGAGACCTTGCTAAAGGCCTGGACACTCTTCTATGAAGCCATTGTGCCAAAGCAGTTTTTGGCCAACGGCAGCGCACCGAAGGAAGAGGAACGGACGCGCAGCCTGAGTTACTCGGCAATGAACCTGGATGGGATTGCTGTGCTGTGCCGGATTGGCCAGATGTGGGGGCTGGACTTGTGGGAGTTCGAGGCGGAGAACGGTGCGAGCCCGGTGAAGGCGGTGGGCTACGTATTGCCCTATGTGGAGAACCCCGCATTATGGAGCAAGCAGCAGATTAGCCCTGTGGCTAAGGACCGCTATGTATTTTCAGCACTTGCAGGATGGGGTTTGGGAGAGCCGCAGTTTGTGGAAGCACAGCGGAGGCTGGGCTGTGAAGGGCGGGAGTTCTGTCGCTGGGTGAGGATGCTAATGGCGCTGCCAGCGATGGATGGGTGAAGGCTGGCCTCTATTGGATGCGCTCACCTCCGGCGGCAAAAACGGTGGCCTCCAGTTGGGACAGAAAACTCTCCTCCGCACTGGACCAGAGCATCCGCCGCTGGATGGAAGTGCTCTCCTGAAGACTCTGGGCCAAGCGGGCCACGCTGCGTAAATTGCTGGCGACAGGGGTGATGCTGGCGGGTTCAGCCGGATCGGGCAGGAACTGGTCGTCCCAGCCGAGTACAAATCGGATGTGGTCAGCCACGTCGTTCTCATACTCCGGCGCGAAGCAGGAGATGCGTACTTCCTGAGGAAGTAGCCGCCAGTGGCCATCCTGGTTACGCCACAGATCCCAATGGGTGGTGAATTCATAGGCGCAATCGTCGTGTAGAAAATGACGGGCCTGCTTGAAGGCTTCACTGAGTGAGACGGGTTCCTCAAATGCTTCGTCCAGCAATTCGGGTTCAGCGTCGCTGATGGCGCGGACGGTGAGTGCCTCAATGCCGGGCCGCAAGGCGGAAATTGGGAAAAGGCCCAGGAGCGCTTCGAACTGCTGCATAAGGGCAGCAGTGCGCGGGTCTTTCAGCCAAATGGAGAAGTAGAGGGGGTCTGGCATACAGAAACTTCAGGATACACGGCTTGGCAGGCGTTGGCAGCGCCAATCGCCTTGACAGGACAATCGCCTCCACAAGACAAGGGCCTGCATTGGGATTGGCGGGTTAGGGGGAGTTGAGAGTGGCGGGTTGCCAGAGAGCCAGGCGGCGGTGGAGTGTTTGGGCTCGGGCGACATCGCGGAGGATTTGGGCTTTGAGGGCTTCGGAGTTATCGAAGCGGCGTTCGTCTCGGAGGCGGTGCAGGAAGTCCAAGTGAATGGCGGCGGGGGATGTGGCGAGTGGGCCGAGGATAAAGGTTTCGATACTGCGTTCCGGGTGGCCATCGTCGAAGGTGGGGCGTAGGCCGATGTTGGTGATGCCAGGAAGGATGGCTCCGGTGGCAGCGTTAAGGACCCGCGTGACGTAGACGCCATCGGCAGGCAGCAGTGTGGGGGGCGGGTTGAGGTTAAGAGTGGGAACGGTCTGCTTGCTTCCCACACCGCGGCCGGAAACGATGGGTCCGCTGAGACGAAAGGGGCGTCCCAGCAGGCGGGCGGCGCGTAGGACATCGCCTTCACGCAGAAGCCGGCGAATTTGCGAACTACTGAGGGGCAGACGACGGTGGCTAAGTAAGGGCACAGCGGTAAGGCCGAAGCCGCACTGCCGGCCCAAAGCGGCGAGGGTATCGACGTCGCCCTGCTGGAGGTGGCCGAAGCGGAAGTTGGCTCCTACGGCGACGTGGCATGCCCGCAGGGCATCAACGAGAACGCGGGTAACGAACTTGTGAGGCGAGAGGCGGCTAAGGGCTTCATCAAAGCGTAGCACCAGCACCTCAGCGACTCCTGCATGGCGGAGGAGCCGGATGCGCTCTTCAAGGCTGGTGAGGGGGGTGGGGGCACGCTCAGGAGCAACAGTCACGGCGGGATGTGGATGAAAGGTGAGTGCGCACGGCGACGCCTGATGCAGGTGGGCTGGAGCGGCCAGCGAGGCCAGTAGTTGCTGATGTCCACGGTGGACGCCGTCGAAATTGCCAATGGCAATCACACGCGGACGCGGTGGCAGCGTGGAGAGGGCCTCAATTCCCAAAATCTGCGGGCCGTCTGTCATGCTGTTGCGTCATCCGCGGGCAGTTGATCGGCAGGCACCTCCCAGCAGGATTGAAGCGACAATCCATCGTAAGCCAGGCGCACATGTGGGGGAAGGGTGTCCTCGGTTAAGGCGTGAGGCAGGTCATGTGAGATATGGGTGAAAAAAGCGCGCTTCGGGCGCAACATCTCCACCAACCGGAGGCTTTCCTCGACAGTGGAGTGCATGGGGTGAGGACGGTGGCGGAGGGCATCAAGAAATAGGATGTCCAGGTTGCGCAACATCGCCAGGGATCGTTCGGGGATGGCTTTGAAGTCAGTTAGGTAGGCGACGTTGCCGAAACGAAAACCGATGCAAGAGAGGTTACCGTGGACCACAGGGACAGGGATGAAGTGGATGCCGTGAATCCAGATGGCCTCGCCGTTGATTTCGTGGGTTTCGATCTTGGGACGGGAGGAGAGCGACTTTATGCCATTAAAGGCATACGAGAAAGTGTGACGGATGGTATCCAGAGTATCTGGCGCGGCGTAAATCGGCACACTTCCGCCGGAATGGAAGTTGAACGGGCGGATGTCATCGAGGCCGAGAATATGGTCAGCATGGCTGTGAGTGTAGAGGACAGCGTCGAGGCGCTTCATGTTGGCGCGCAAGGCCTGCTGCCGGAGATCAGGGCCGGTATCGATAAGCACCTCGTAGCCGTCGTAGCGCACGAGGAGACTGGGACGGAGACGTTGGTCGCGAGCGTCAGGCGACATGCAGACCTGGCACGTGCAGCCAATCATGGGCACACCGGTGCTTGTGCCGGAGCCCAGCACTTCCAACTCGATGCATGTTTCGCGCATGGAGGTCATGCGGTTAGCCAGCAGGCTGTACATTTGAGCCGGACTGTTCCGCGATCTGGACAAAGCGGAAGCGGAGGTCAGTAAGGGAGTTCTCCAGGAGCAGCTTTTCCTGGAGGCTCAAGTTCCCCTGGGTCTTCTGTTGCAACATGGCCAAAAGGTCAATCGTGTGGCGGGCAATGGGGAGGTTGGGGGCCGGTGCTGTATCCGCGTCGAGGTGCAGTAGGCCTAACTGCAATTGGGCCTGGGTGGTTAGGGAATAAACGAGAAAGCTGAAGTCCGCGGGCGGGACGGGGAAGTCCTTGGGGAGTTCCTCGGACCACTGCTCCGTGGACGGAATGGGATCAAGGGGTGATTGTTCGTTCATGGCAAAAGGACGATTCCGTTCCTCATTTTAGCGCGGGGGCGGGAAAGCTAGCGGAGGTGGGCGGGACAGAACGATTGCAAGAGACGGGGAGCGCCCCGGACTGCTAGAGTCCTGGGCGCTCCCCGTGATGTTTAGGCGGTAAGGCGCAGCTAGAATGTGAGCTTCAGGCCTAACTGAATGCTGCGCGCGTTGGCCCGAGTGGAGTTGATAACGCCATGATTCGGGGAACCCAATTGGATGCCGGGGTCCTGGAAGTTGGCACGGTTGATGATATTGAAGCTCTCCGCCCGGAACTGGAGGCGGAAGCGCTCAAGGAAATCGAAGTTACGGATGAGCGAAACATCCATATTGAAGAGGCCGGGGCCGCGCATGATGCTACGGGCAGCATTGCCAAAGGCAAAGGGGGCAGGCGCGGCGAGGGCGCTGGTATCAAACCAGCGGGCGGTGGTTCGCTGGTCACTGGGTAGGGTGGGATCTCTGAGGACGTCGGCACGGAGGGTGCCCGGGTTGAAACAGTTGCAGGTATTATTGAGGACGGTGGCACCAATGGGGGCTCCGCCCTGCAGGACGGTGATGACGCCAAAGCTCCAGCCGCGAATGAGGATGTTCTGGCCCGGGAGTTCGTAAACGCCGGATGCGGAGAGGCGATGGCGGACGTCGTTGCCGGAGAGAGCCTTCTCCGCGCGACGGTCGTATACATTCTGGATGCCGCCCGAGGGTGCGCCCGTTTCAAAGCCGGTAGCCACGTCGTCAATGAACTTCGAGAAGGTGTAGTTGGCCAGGAAGTTCATGCGATTGGTGAAGCGCTTTTCAATTTTTCCGTTGAAGGCATGGTAGCTGGAGTTGCCCCAGAAGGGACTAATGAGCGTGACGTTTCCAAATTGAGCGAAGGGACGCCGGATCTGGGCATTGCCAGCAGCCATCTGGTCAACAGGCACCTGGTTGATGCTGGTGTTCGGTCCATTCAGCTTGCGGCCGGCGTTGCCGGTGTAGGTGAGCTCAGTGACGGTATTGAAGCCCATTTCGCGCTGAATGGTGAAGTTCCATTGCTGGGTGTAACCGAGCTGGCGCTCAAAATCATGAAACTCGGGCGAGAACTGAATGGGGCGGCCAAAGGCGACCGCACCGAAACCCGGGCCGCGATTGGCGGCGGTTTGTGTGGCAGGCATCCCATCGCGCAGCAGGAAGGGGGCGGTGATGCCGTTATCAGGAGTCTGGAAATTGCCGGCGGTTTCGAAGCTCGCGCTGGCGGAATTGGAACCCGGAAGCGGCGGCCCGAAGAAGATGCCGAAACTGGAGCGAATCACCGTTTTCTCACTGCCGAAAGGCTTCCAAGCGAAGCCAATGCGGGGGCCGAAATTGTTCCAATCCCCCGCGTATACGTTGCGGCCCATACCGTCCAGCGTGGCAAAAGTCACCACGCCAGGGGTTCCCGAGACGGGATTCATGGTGGCGCGATCGAAGCCACTCTGGCGGTCGTTGGCATCGATGCGCGGGGTGTGCGTCTCCCAGCGGAGACCGACGTTGATGGTGAGGTTGCGGGTGGCCTTCCAGTCTTCCTGGACGAAGAGCGCGTAGTAGATGGAAGTACGGTCTAGTTCATCGGTTTCGCGAATACTGCCGCCGGTGGGAAAGCCCATCAGCATGCTGGCGAGGCCGTTGCCGCTGCCAGCCACGCCTTGGCGGGCGGTGGGCTGTACACCAAATGTAAACACGCCGGATGCGGAGGGGAACCAGTTATCGACGTTGCGGCCGTAGCGAACTTCGCCGCCGAACTTCACGGAGTGGCTTCCTTTGAACCAAGAAACCACGTTTACAAAGTGATGGTCCCAAATGGGGCGTTGCAGACGCTCATGATTGGTATTGCCGAGTGAGACATAGCCCGCCGGGTTTACGCGGGGAAAGGCACGATCACTGACGCCGCGAAGACCCAATTGGGTGGGCCACCCTTCCCCAAGGCCTGCGCTTTGGAAGTGGAAATAACGGGGCTGGAAATTCACGCGTAGGTCGTTGATGAGGGAAGGCGTGAACTGATGGATGTGCTCAGTGAGAAAGCTGTAGGCGCGGCGATCCTGGATGTTGGCATTGGGGTCAGCAGCCGCATTGGGAAAGACGGTGGTGGCATAGGTGGGGAAGTCGTGGATGACGAAGCGGTGTGAGATGCGGTCGCGCTCACTGAACACATGATCCACCTTGCCGGTAGTTGTGGTGATATTCAACGCCCTGGTGGCGTTGGAAACAAAGTTATTGGCGCCCTGAAGGTTAGACGGGGCGCGGTTGGCGATGGGGAAGAAGCCGGCCAAGGCAACACCGACCGGGTCCATGCGCGACTTCGGAATGATGTTGTTGGCGAACTGGATGCGCGGATTGGTGAAGGGGTCAAAGACCTGCTGCAGGTTGCCGTTATTCAACAGGCTCTGGCTGAAGTCGCCATCGCGCTGGAGGGTAGTGGGAACGGTTAAGTTCCGCACAACGCCAATGCGCTGACGCTGAAACTCAGAGGAGATGAAGAAGAAGGTGCGGTTTCGCCCGTTGTAAAGCTTGGGGATGATCACCGGCCCGCCGAGCGCACCACCAAAAACATTCCAACGCAGCGGGGGACGGGTGGCGGCGAAAAAGTTGCGAGCGTCCAACTTCTCATTGCGAAAGAACTCGTACAGGCTGCCCTTGAACTGATTGGTGCCAGAGCGAGTGGTGGTGAGGACCACCCCGGAGGAGGAATTCCCGTATTCGGCGGAGTAGCCATTCTGGAGAATCTTGATTTCTTGAACGGCCTCGACCGGCGGGTTAAAGAGAGCCTGTGGGGCTTCAAGAGCAACGTTGGAGGCATTGACGCCATCAAGCATCCACTGCTGTTGATCCGCGCGGCCACCTGCGATCGAGACTCGAGGACGGATGACGTCGCCCTGCACGAAGACGGCGTTGCCCATCAGGCCCAGTAGTTCCCCGACGCGGCGGCCATTGAGGGGCATGTCGGAGATTGTGCGGTTTTCAATCAGCTGGCCGACTGTAGCCGATTCAGTATCGAGCATTGGAGCGCTGCTATCCACGGTAACGGTAGTGCTGACTTCACCGACGGTGAGCGTGACGTCCACACGGGCAATCCGGCCAAGCTCCACGACAATCTGGGGGCGGACCTGGCTCTGGAAGCCTGGAGCAGCCACCTCCATTCGGTATGAGCCCGAAGGAAGGTAGCTGAAGGTGTACTCGCCGCCAGTGTTCGCGATGGCGTTCTGTGTGACGCCGGTATCAACGTTGGTGAGGGTGAGTTGTGCGCCGGCGACGCGAGCTTCGGTGGGATCAATCACGATGCCCGTGATTGAGCCGCCAGATGAGGTTTGGGCAAAGGCCGGCGCAATCGCCAAACCGATAACCAGGGAAAGAAAAAGCAGGGGTTGCAAAGTGAGAAGGCAGAGGCGAAACCTGCTAGGCCTTTCACATGAAGAGGTGTTGACCGGAAGCAAACGCATGGGGCGAACGTTATCACAACGGCAAACCTTGCGCAAGGGCACTTGGCGCAAGTCGGTTCGCGCACTGGAGCGAATCCGCTAGGAAGTCATGCCCGGGGCAAAGAGCACACATACAGGCATGTCGAGAGCAACAGTTTGGCCGGTGAATGCAGGCATGCCCGTAGCGGGGTCCACGCGAAAAACGGAAAGGTTGCCGGTGTTCTGGTTAGCCGCAATCAGCCATTCGCCGCTGGGGTGAATGGCAAAACTGCGCGGCGTCTTGCCTTCAGTGGAGACGTGTCCGGTGAGGGTCATCGTACCGGTGCTGGTATCCAAGGCATAGACGACAAGGGAATCGTGGCCACGATTCGACCCATAGAGGACGTTGCCGTTGGGATGGAGGAAGATCTCAGCGGTAGTGCTCTCCTCCGCAAAGCCCTCGGGGAGGGTGGAAATGGTATGCGCCTCCGTCCAGACACCGGTTTCCGGGTGGATGGCGAAGGAAGTGACGGTGGAGTTGAGTTCGTTGATGACGAAGGCCAGGGGCTGAGTGGGGTGAGTGATGACATGGCGCGGCCCAGCACCGGGAGCGACGGCTGCAAAGGCTTGGGTAGTGAAAGGCGTGAGGCTGCCATCGGCCTCAATGCGGAAGTGGAGAATGCGATCGATGCCCAAGTCGGCGACATGGGCAATGAGTTCCGCACGGACGGGACGAATGGCGATACCGTGCGCATGAGGGCCTTTCTGGCGGCGCTCATTCGGACCACTCCCTTCGTGTTGGACAAATCCAGAGGATTCCGACAGCTCTCCATCGGGCGCAATACGATAGCAGGCAGTACTGCCACCCCCATAGTTCGCCACCACCACAAACTTGCCACTGGGGCTTACCACGATGTGGCAAGGGCCACCGCCTTTGGAGGAGACGGTATTCAACTGCCGCAGTTCCCCGGTCTCCGGCTTGAGTGCATAAGCGGTAACGGCACCTGCCTTCTCTCCCATAAACTCGGGTAGCTCGCCTACCGCGTAAAGGAACCGCTGGCTGGGGTGAAGCGCGAGAAACGAAGGGTTGGCAGTCTGGGCGGCGAGGACGGGCTCCCCTAGGGCACCTGACTGCGGATTAAAGCTAAGGCGATAGATACCTTTACTAGACCCCCGGGTGTAAGGGCCAACGTAAACCCATTCGCCGGGTGCTGACGCGGCAGGGTCTCCACAGGAAATCATCGATAGCAATGAGGCAGCGGGCACGGCCACCACCGATGATGCGACGGTAGAGGAAAGTAGAGTCCGGCGGCTGATGGAATTCTGCATGCCGTTCATTATCTGTCATCGAATTCCTGAGTGCGACCGTATGCAGTTGTGTGCGCGGCTGTGTGTGCCGGACATGGCCAGCGTCCATGGCAGATCTCCGTCAACAAAAGTAAGTGTGTAACGTATAAGCAGTGGGGCCGTAGCGAGAATCATGCGCACGGCTTCCGAAGACCAGTTTTCCGGAGGGGCACGTGGATACGCTGCAATTGATTGCTTCGGCCACTGGATTGGGCGTGCTGGCGGGTATCAGGCTGTACTTGACGGTGCTGTGCCTGGGGCTTGCTGTGCGTTTTGAATGGCTGCAACTGGGCGAGTCTTTTTCTCAACTGCAGATGCTAGGGAATTGGTGGGTGATTGGCTTCGCCGCTGTTGCGGTGTTGCTGGAGTTCTTTGCCGACAAAGTTCCGTGGCTGGATTCGGCATGGGATAGCGTTCACACCTTCATCCGGCCCGTGGGAGCGGCACTGCTGAGCGTTGCAGCATTTGAGAGCATTGACCCGGGAATGCGCACTATTCTGGTGCTGCTGACTGGCGGGGCGGCGCTTGGCAGCCATTCAGCAAAGGCCGCGACACGGGTTGCGGTGAACCATAGTCCAGAGCCGTTTTCAAATGTCGCCTTAAGTCTTGGCGGCGACCTGGCCGTGCCGGTGAGCCTGTGGCTGCTAATGGAGTATCCGCTGATTGTAGGCGGAGTAGCCCTCACGTTCCTGTTGGGAATGGCACTGATCGCACCGCGCATCTATCGAATGCTGTGGATACATACAATCGCGATTAGATCGTGCCTGGGCGTCTGGCTTGGCGAGGCAAACGAAACAGCGGATACGCCAATCTCGATGACGGAATTGCAGCGGCAATCGGCAGTGGCACTTCCGGAAGTCTATGCGCGGAAGTTGCGCGAGAAATACGGGCAGGAAGCCGGGTTCGCGTTACACGGAGTGTTTCGCCGGGGCGCGGGCAAGCTACGCAACCGGGTGGGCTATCTCTGCGTACTTCCCGACCGGTTTGTCCTCATGGCGCGCCGACCGTGGGGAGTGGCGATGCAGGAGTTGCCCCATGACGCCGTCGGCAACCTGCGATTTGACGAGCACCTCCTGATGGACGGCTTGCGCATGGGCGAAGCCAGGAATCAGCTTTCCATGGACCTGTTCAAGGAGCCCAGCGGGGGTGGCAAGCGGCTGGTGAACGCGTGGACCATGGCCAAGGCGGCTGCCTAGCGCAAGGGGCTAATCTTCAGGCTGTAGGGATGGCCACTGCGGCTTGCGGTTCTCCGCGAGGGCGGCCTGCCCTTCCAGGAAATCAGCGTGCGCGAACCATGCAGTACGGATCTGCTGCGCCAGCAGGCCGCCCTCGGTCCATGTCTTACCCCGGGACTGGTGGACGAAGTCCATGCCACGCCGCACGGCCTCAGGGCTTGCGGAAGCCAGCAACTGGAGAGTCCCTTCGACCCTATCTTCCAATTCGATAGGAATAGATACCGCGTGGATGAGGTTGTATTGGAGGGCCTCATTGGTTCCAAACATGCGGCCGGTGAGAGCCAGGTCTAAGGCGCGCCGTTCTCCCATAGCCAGCGTAAGGGACCGGAAAATCATGAAGGGCCAGTTGGCATGGCGAACTTCCGTTAGCCCAAAGGTGCAACCCTGGGCAGCGATGACGATATGCGCGTTGCAAAGCAGCCCGATACCCGCCCCA
The DNA here is from genome assembly GCA_036821995.1 of Bryobacteraceae bacterium. Lineage (GTDB taxonomy): Bacteria > Acidobacteriota > Terriglobia > Bryobacterales > Bryobacteraceae > JACTMJ01. Next base: position 38,632 of record DAISIM010000043.1, on the reverse strand, counting down.
GACACCATGCCTTGCACTTCACAAACGATGGGCGTGGTGATCTTGCTGCCCACGGTAAACAGTTCCTCGTGAATCCAGCCAAGTTCGGGAGCCTCAGGGCGGGAAAGCTCGCGGGGATCCATGCCGGTGCAAAACACCGGGCCTTTAGCGGCCAGGTGAATGACGCTCACTTCAGGGTCACGATCGGCATCCTGCAAGGCCCCCACGAGGGTGCGGCACATGGCGAAAGTGAGCTGATTGCGTGACTCGGGAGTATTCAGCAAAAGGCGCTGGATACGACCGGTGCGTGTGTTCAGGATGGGGTCGTTCATGGGAGTCTCCGCGAAGAAATCAGGAGGCAGGGGCCGAAGCCAGGGGACGGCGATGCGCGGCTACGTAGTCCCGTAGATAGTCATCGAAAGCGTTATTCCACTCAGCGACGAAATGGGAATCCTGCTTGAGATCCTGCCCTTCGATGGTGCGGACGGCCAGCACATCGCGGGTGGTTGACGTGATGAACACCGCGTCCGCGTGATGAAGGTCAGCCACGCTGAGCGAGGCCTCGAGAACGTGGTATCCATCCGCACAGATGGAGCCATCCACCAACAACTGGCGGGTGACGCCGGGCAGGCATCCGGCCGACAGCGGAGGGGTGATGACCTCGCGGCCAAACTTGGCGAAGACATTGGCGGAGGTGCACTCGCTCACGTCGCCATGCTCATTCAGCAGAAGCACCTCATCGAAGCCGCGGGCGATGGCGCGTTCCAGCCAAACAAGGTTCATGCTCCAGGCCAGAATCTTGGCGCCGACGAACTCGCACGCAGCGAAGCGGGCGTTCGGTTGGACGCCGAGGTTCACACTGGTTCCCCAATCCTTCAGCGAGGTGGAGAAGGCGATCAATTCACTTTCAGGACGAGGTGCACTTCCTTGCCACATGCCGCCATGATTCCGAAGGGCAACTACGCGGACGGTGGCGTCAGGGGCTTGGTTGGCATCCAGCAATAAGTGTAAGCGCTGTTCCATATCCTGCTCAGTGCAGGGCATGGCAACATGCAAGGCCTCCGCGTCCTTGGCCATCCGAATCCAGTGGCGGTGGTACTCAAACAAAACGCCATCGCGGGCACGAAGCGTACTGAACACGCCCCAGCCATTCATGAGGCCCACCTGTCCCGCGCTGAGGACCGGCTGGGTGTGCGGCAGAATGGCGTCACCATGCAGCATGAAGGGATGCATATCCCCTTATTCTAGCGGGCTTGCGGCAGGGCTGACGTTTGCGACCCCAAGCCACTATGCCGCCGGACATGGTTCTCGTGCTATTCCACCAGTTTCAGGTTGGAGACACTGAAGCTGGTGATGCCGTAGTAGACCGAGGCTTCCGCGCCACCGCCGAGAAATGGGATGTCGATGCAGACCATCGAGGGCATAGGATCGTCGATCACTAAGCCGGTGGAGGCGGCGCTTCCCTTTACGACGGTTGCCGCGGTAGATATCGCGCTGGGGCTGGCAAACTTCTTTAGCTTCGATGCCTCAACGAGGGCGGCGATCTGGGATGCCTTGGAGGACCACTTCAGGAAGCTGCTCCACTTGCCGGCCAAAGCAAAGTTCCAATCCACTCCACCAAACTGGATGGTATTGAGGTCCTTTGGGTGATAGATGCCCGTGATGAACACCGCTACCGCTCCGCCAGAAGCGCCACCCCCAAGATTGAAAGCACGCTTGGTGGTTGCGGTAAGGATAAATCGGTTTGCTGGATCTTCAAGGTTGTACATGCTCGCCACCAGCGCGTCCTGACCGTTCACCGGATTGGTAGCGACGCCAGCCTTAACTCCAGCCCCAAACCAGAACATACCGCGCTTTTCCCAATAGGGAGTGTCATCAACCTTAGTTGAAACTCCGCGTAACCAATCCACATATATCTGCTCAGTCACTTTCGGGACGGGCGGATCAAACGGGTTCATCTGCAGGAACCGTTCGGTCTCACCGCCAGGGTGGATCTTCTCATCGATCTTCGGGATATCCACGAATCGGCATTGAAAGGCCCCAATCGCCTTCCTTGTCTTCGCGCCGCAATCGCCATCCATAGCCAGGAAGTCCAGTTGCGGAAGGCGTCCTGCCAAGATCCACTTATTGATACGGATCTGGACATTGAGTACGTCATCTGGTCTGTTGGCAGCTTTTTTGCCGACGGATTTACTGATAAGAGGGATCATGGTGAACCTCGGGCAATGGATTTCGCAAGAAACAAAGTTTCGCGATTCTATCCGAACGCCAACAAGAAGCTTCAGCATATAGGCCAACCAGTACTATGCTGGACCTATTGCCCGCCCTCCTAGGTAAGCGGGGCCATGCAGCTAAATGGCTCACCGGTTGGGAATCTTCACAACTTTTGGGGTACCGCCAGCCAGCAATTAATCAGAAGCGGGCATAACCGGCAGTTCCACCTTGGATGGGTACTGGGCTGAATGGTGGATGGTATTGTTGGCCGTGACTCCCTTGGTTTCGTCGTAGTTGTTTCCACTCGTGTTGAGGTTGCGCATGTACTGGGGAAACTTACTGGAGGAAACCTCAACCCGGATTCGATGGCCCTTCCCGAACTGGTAGCTAGTGGACATGGCGGTGGGGCGGATGGCGTAGACCTTCCCGGGCTCCATGAATACCTGCTTGTCGTAGCCGTCACGATAGCGGGCGCGAAGGATGGTGTCATCGACATTGAAGGCGGAGCCATCGGGGTGGACGTCAACGAGCTTCACGGTGAAATCAGTATCCTTGGCGTCACTGGAGACATAGAGGGTGGCGCGGATGTAGCCGGTGATCTGAAGGGGGGTTTCAAGGGGTTCGCTGGTATAGACCAGAACGTCGGCACGGGCTTCGATTTCTCGCTGGTCGAAGCTGCCGCCCAGGGATGCGCCGGCATTGCAGCAGACGCCGCCACCGAGGCTTGGCACAGGGTTCATAGGGTCATAGGGATAGGTATCGGAGGGCGCACCCGTGGGGGGTGACGTGATTAGCCGACCGTCGCCGAACAGGCTATTCGCGCGTCCATTACTGGCAAGATAGAAATTGCGCATAACGACTTGCGGCGGCGGCCAGTGGCTGGAAGATTCCCAACGGTTTTTGCCCATGGTGTAGAACTGGACTCGGGGAGTACTTTCCGGAAATGCGTTGACGCTGCCCTTCAGGTAATGGTCAAAGAAGCCGAAGATCTGGTCCCAGACGGGGAACCAGGCGCGGCCGACGTTGAGTTCTCCTACGATCAGATCCTTCAGTTTGGGGATACGCGCAAATCCGCAGTGAAGAGTAGGAGCCACCAGCATGAACTGACCGTCGCGCACGGCGGGATTGCTGGCCTTGGTACGGACGTGGTTGAAGAGGGCAAGGTTGGGACCCTGGCTGACGTCAAACCAACTATTGAACCAGAAGGCAGGGACGCCGAAATCCTGGTTGTCGTGATAAAGGCCGCCTTCGAACCATTTGGGGTCGCTCGGCTTGCGAGTGAGGAACTCCGCGCCGGGGCCTTCGTTGCCGCCCGCACTGCGGAGCCAGTCAATGGCTGGAAGCTTACGGAGCTGCTTCTTCCAATCGACGGTGGGCATGTTGGGTGCCAAGTCATACATCTTGCGGAGGCGTTGGAGCTGCTCCTGTGGCAGGTCGTCAGGAAACTGTGGGCGAATGTTCTGCTGGACACCGTAGAGCCAGACCGTAAATAGGGTCTGATGGACGCCGCCTTTGTACCAGTTACCCTGTTCATGGAATTCGCCCACGCGGCCTATGCCAGCGCCAGCGGCCATGGGAACCATCGCTTTGTGGGCCGGGTGGCTTTGGGCAGCGAGAGCCATCTGCCATTCAGCGGTGGAGGAACAGCCATAAGTGCCTACGTTGCCGCTGGACCAAGGCTGTTGGGCAAGCCAGGTGAGGGAGTCGTAGCCATCGCGGGCGGGGTCACCTAAAATCTCCCAGTCGCCGCGCGAGTAATAGCGGCCCCGTTCGTTCTGCACGACGTAGGCGTAGCCGCGCTTGATGGCCTCTAGCGGGAAGTCTACGTTGCCCTCGGTGAGCTTATTGAAGTTGTAAGGAGTCTTAACGAAGATGACAGGGAATGGACCGGGAAGATCCTTCGGGTAGTGAACATCGGTGGCAAGGCGGACGCCGTCCCGCATAGGCACCATCACCATCTCGACGGTGGTGGCGAGGGAGCGGAACTCATCCAGCTTGGTATCGGCGCCCGATTGCGGAAAGAGAAGAGCTGCCGGAACTAGCAGCAACAGGACTGCAAGCAGCAGCGGTTGAAGGCAAGGGCGTCGCGTCATGATGGGTACTCCAGGTGGAGAAGGAATACCTTGCAGTATAGAAGGAAACGTCCATTGCACGAGGGCGGGACTATGCCCGCGCCGGCACAAAGACGGCGCGGGCTGTGTGAGTTACTTGTTGCCGCCAGCGAATTTCTCGTTCAGCTTGCGGAAGTATTCAGCCACCGCATCGCCGTAGCCTTCAGGGACGCGGGCATTACTTTCACTGCGGACGACGCCTCCGCTGCGCTGGAGTTCCTTCAATCGGAGTTGCGCCTCCAGTGCGGTGAGGGCGGGCAGCATGGTGTTCTGGATGCGGTCCACGAGGGTATCGCTGGAGAAGCGTGAGGGGTCCATGCGTTGCATCTGCGCGATGATCTCACGAACTTCCTGGGCAAGTTCAGGGTTGTCGTTTGCGCCTCGGGCAATCTGTTCAAGGTCGCGGAGGGTACGGCGGTAATCCTGCACCACCTGCTCAGGCGAACGGGAGGGTCCGCGCATGGGAGCCATTGATCGCGTGCCATCGTTCATGGCGGAGTAAGATGCACCCTCGCGGCCCGAGGCGCGATTGCCCTGGTTCATGCGGGGGTCGTTGTTTCCCTGCTGACCCGCCATTTGGCCCTCTGAGCCGGGCTGCCCTTGCTGGCCTTGAGGGGAGCCACCCTGCTGGCCTCCCTGGCCTTGTTGGCCTTGTTGGCCTTGCTGACCTTGTTGGCCTTGCTGACCTTGTTGACCCTGCTGGCCCTGCTGGCCTTGTTGACCCTGCTGGCCCTGTTGGCCCTGCTGGCCCTGTTGACCCTGCTGGCCTTGTTGCGCGCGCTGGGCCTGACGCATCTGTTCTGCCATCGCGGCTTCTTCGGCTGAGCGGCGAAGCTGCTCCACGCTACGGAGAGCGCTGGCCATATCGGGGGCGCGCTCACCGCCGGTGCGAAGGGCATCGCGTGCTTGCAGCAGCTTTTCCTGTAACCGGCGCAACCCATCAGTGACGGGAGCCTCACGGAGGTAGGCGTAGGAGCCCATCCCACGCCGGATGAGTTCCGCGCTGTACTTCATGCGCATACCCAGTTCGTCCTGCTGGAGGTCCTTCACCCCTTCGCGTACCTTATCCGCCGCGTTGCGTTGGCTGTTGGCAAGACGCCGCGCGGCAGCTTGCATTTCGCTTTGGAGGCGTTCGATCTCCTCAGCGAGTTCGCGCTTTTCTTCAGAAAGGGCTTCCGCTTGGGCTCGCTGGCGTGGATCCATGCGGGGGTTACGAAGTTGCTGGCGGGTGGGCGTGCCGCTTTCGGAACCGAAGGTCTCGCGGACCTTCTCAGCGGATCGCTGCTGGCGGTTAGCGAGGTCGCCGGCACGCTCAGCTAGTTGATCCAGCACTTCCTCACTGCCTGATTGCCGCATACCACGTAGGGCGTTTTCTGCTTCCTGTAGCGACCGGGCAGCGGATTCAATGGATTGGTCGCGCTGGCCCTGACCACTGTTGTTCTCTGCGCTAGCACGCTCCATCTCGCGGGTAGCACGATCCAAGCGGTTCATCGCCTGCTGCAGTCGAGGATCCACTCCCTGCTGCTGCATGCGCTGCAGACGCTCCCGCATCTGTTGATCCTGTTGCTGCTGGCCTTGTTGGCCTTGCTGACCGCTGCTGGCTTGCTGTTGACTCTGTTGGCTCTCTTGGCCTTGTTGGCCCTGTTGGCCCTGTGAGCGAGCTTGCTGCCCTTGTTGGCCTTGTTGCGATTGCTGCCCTTGTTGGCCTTGTTGCGATTGCTGCCCTTGTTGGCTTTGCTGCGACTGCTGCCCTTGTTGGCGGGCCATCTGCTCCATACGCTGCTTCAGCTCTTCGGCTTCCCGGCGCAGCATTTCCTGCTGCCAACGGGAAGCAGCCTGTTGCTGATTGTTCCGTGCCTGTTCGGCCAATTCCTGCTGTCGCCGTGCAAGTTCTTCCAATCGGCGTAGCATCTCCTCAAGTTCGCGGTCCTTCTGCTGCTGTTGACCACCGGCGCTGCTCATGCTGTCGCCAGTTTCGTATTGGTTCTTTTCTGTATCCAGCTCTAAATCGCGCAAGCTTTCCAGGTCCTGGGCGGCACCTCCGCCACCTCCGCCGCCACCCTGCTGCTGCTGAGCCACCTGAATGTCACGGAAGACGCTTTGCGCGCGGAGCAGGGCCTGCAATGCGCGCTGCTCAGGCTGGAGCGAATCTTTCCACCCCGCTTTCGTGAGATCTCCAACGGCACTATCCATCTCGGCGGCTGCCTTGTCCATTTCCTCAGCAAACCGCTTGAAAGAGTCACCGCTTTGGGTGATCATGCGGGCGCGCATCCGCTGCGCCAGGGTCTGTGCCTGGTCCTTTAGCTTACTTTGAATGTTGGCAAGGAAAGTTGCGGTCTCCTGCCTGGCTGCACCCTCGGGGGGCGTGCGGATCTGGTTCCATGTGGCCGCGATAATTTCTTTCTGGCGCTGGGCGATATCCTCCTGCTCATTACCCTCACCTTCCCCGCCACCAGAGACCTGGCTCTGACTGAAGTTTTTTTCAAAAGGCTGGGCCTCAGCAAAGTAGATGTCAGTACGGACGGTATTGCGGGCATCGCGCGCACTTACGTAATAGGACACGATATCGCCCGGCACCAGGTTGAAATCCTCGAGATACAGCAGTGCATCAGTTTCGACATTCTTTGTGCGCTTGGCAAAGGAGAGCGGCTTCTGCTTTTCCTCGCCACCATTCACGGAGTAGTGCAGCGTCATCGATTCCAGGCCGTAGTCGTCCTCTGCCAGGACGGCGATGCTGAGTTCTTCAATAGGGGTGACGCGCGCGTCCTTGCCGGGACGTGCGATGCGGAGCACGGGAGGCGACTCCGGGCGAACACGGATGAAGTAATCCTCAGTCATACGGATGAGGCCGTCGGGTTCTTTGCTTGCAATGTAATAGGAGGTACGCTTGGACTTCTCATCGAGGGTGAAGGTGGCGCGGGCGGTGCGGCCGTCAGCCTGAAGCTCGAGTTGGGTTCCGTCGTCAAACACGATCAGACCGTTGGACAGGGGCAAGTCTGTATCCACGACAATGGTGGCCTTTGTGCCGCCCACTCCCTCCACGTCTCCCAGATCCTCCTGGACAGAAGTAGGAATGGACATCCACTGAGGGTACTCATATTCAATGCGCAGCTTCTGGATCTCAGGTAGGGCAACCGTCTTGATGTGATAGACAAGCGTGCGAGCACCATCGGCCTCCACATAGTAGTCAACCGGCTTGTTGATGGAGGCAAGCAGGAACTCGTAGGTGGCGAGGTTGGCCTGCTGGGCCATGGGAATGGCTTCCCACTCAGAGGCTTCGTCGGGCCTCACGAATAGGCGTACCCGGCTGGCGTCAAAGCCGCGGGTAGTGGCTGTAATCCACTGGTCAGCACCTTTGCGGATGCTTATGTTGCCGGGCTTCACTTCCACGCGGGCAAGAAGGCTTTCGCGAGCGGCCTCAGAGCCAGCCCAGAGAAGGGCGGCACCCGGGCCAAAAGGCGGAGGAGCAAGGAAGATCATCCACAGCAGGACCAGCAGGCCCAAAACGCCACCACCGGCGAATGCGGCAATGCGCTTGCCGGGGACGAGGTCCTCCGGCAATTGATGGCGTGCATGGTCCAGGGCATCGCGGGCCAACAGTTCATGGAAAGGGTTGGGACCAGCGGCTTCCTGCTCAGCCAGCGTGAGTAGGCGCTGCTGCAATTCGGGATTCCGGCGCTCCATCTCATTCACCGTGCGGCGGCGCGTCCAAGTTAGGAGGGGCAGCAAAAGAAAGTAGCCCACGGCGAGGCCAAGGGTGAGAAAGAGGCCGAACTGTAACATGCGTACGGCGCTTAAACCCATGGGCATGGAGAGAAGGAGCAGCACCGCGACAACGGTTCCCAGCAGTGCAGCGGCCAGTACGAACGCGCCACCACGGGCAAGGGAAAGCTTGCGAAATCGACCTTCCACTTCATCGAGATACCCATACAACTGTTCTCGTGCGCTCATACTGGTTCCTCCGCTGCTCTACGCCAAAAGCGGTTGGCGACCACACTCTCAGCCAGCAGGATGCCAGCCAAAACTAAGAATCCGTACCATCCGAGCGGCACGCGCCGTTCGTTTTCGTTTGTGCTGCCACTGGAGCCAGTGGCCGGTGCGTCCTGACCGCTGGCCCTCCAGATGGAGCGTTGGGTATCGTCCATGACCGCGAGGTTTGACTCGCGCGGGCTGACGTTGGCGGAAATCCAATCCTCCCGGCCGCCTGCGCGTTCGAGCTTATAGAAACCGGCCTGCGTGAGTAGGAGGCCATCCGCGGAAAGGCTCTCGGCGCGGGTTATGGCGCGGCTGCCGTCGGGGGCAATCACCTCATATCCGGCGGCGGCCGCGTTGACGCCGGGAACGCGCACTTCATAGAAGTCGTCGACACGGCGGCTGAGTTCGCGCGCCGTCAATCCGCTAAGGTAGCGCGAGAGCCGCTCAACCAGCGGGACAAAGACAGGCTGGAAAGGAATGTCGTTGGAAGCCGAGTCTAAGGTACTGGTGAGCAGCAGCAGTCGGCCATCTCCCAGGCGCTTTTCAGCCAGAATGGGGGTGTTGTCGCCGAGGCGGGCAAGAACCGTGAGGCCTTCTTCCTCAAGGTTCCAGGCGCTGAGGAAGCGAATACCGCGCATGCTGTCGAGTCCCTGCAAAACGGGGTGGCCGGGGTCCATCTGGTCAATCCGGAGGTCACCACGTTCGGTGCCCTGGCTCGCGGAACGGAGAGTTGTATCGGCTAGCGCCAGGGGCATGCCTGGCGTGGCCGAACGCGGCAGCAGGATGAGTAGCGCACCACCGGAACGAACGAAGCGGACAAGGTCAGCACCAGTTTGCTGCAACACACCAGGAGAGGCTTCGAGAATTATGTAGGCGAAGCTGCGGATATTCTGCTCAGTGAGTTGCGCGGGAGCCAACTGTTGAAAACGAAACAGGGTGTTGGGGATTGCGGCGAGCGCCGTTTCTACGTAGCGTGCCGATAGATTCACCGACGGGCCGCTGACGAAGGCAACCGTCTGGAGGTCAGTCTTTTCGATAGCGAAATAGAAGCGATTGTCTGCGGAAAGAGCGTCGTCCTGTTCAATACGCAGTTCGGCCTGGGTCCAGCGGGGGCCGGGTTCCAGAGCGGTGAACTCCACTTGCGCGCGGCCATTGGCTGGCACGTTAACCGTAGAGGAGGCCACCTTTCGATCACCAAAATAGAGACCCACGGGAAGCGTCTTGTCAGCAGGAGCATAGCTGGCAAGTGAGGCGCGTACATCCACTTTTCCGGTAGGGGCGACGCGGGCGGGAGCCACCACAGAATCAATTCCCCAATTCACGGCTGACTCGCCGATAGAGTGCTCAGTAAGCACAGTGCCCGGTGGCAGCTTTGACTCGTCAAATGTGGCAGGCATAGCGGAAGCCTGAAAATCAGAGACAACGTGCAGGTCTATGGGCTTCTTCTCATTGGCATGGATGCTGGTGACAGCCTGGGCCAACTCAGCCAGCGAACCCGCAGACGCACCCGGCTTCCAAGCACGCACGGCGTCACGCAGAACGTCGTTCTTGCTGGTGACCTCAGTGAGAAGCGTGGCGCCGCGAGAGAAACTAAGCACCTGCATCGGCTTTCCCGCGTTGGCGTTGACGACGCGCAGGGCCGCTTCGCGGGCTGCCTCGGGAAGACCTTCGCGGGTGAGGCTGAGTGAGCCATCCAATGCCAGCACGGCAAGGCGATCCGCCTGTACGGAAGCCGCAGGCTGCCGGTAGAAGGGTTGGGCGAAAATTAAGGCCAGCAGCAGCACCAGCAGGGTCCGGAGACTGAACAGCAACAGGTACCGCAACTGGCGCTGGCGGGTGGTAGTTTCCTCAGTCTTCTCAAGGAACATCAATGTACTGAAGGGCGTGGTCTGGTTCTGCTGCTTGCGCAACAAATGCAGGTAGAGGGGCAGGCCTACAGCCAGCAGTCCGGCGAGCAGCGCTGGGGCGAGGAATCCCATCTAGAGCCTCCCCTGCCGGATGGTTAAATATTCGCGCAAGCCCGCGTCGAGTGGCTTGTCCGAGGGCATCAGCATATAGTCAATGCCCGCGCGCCGACACTCCGCGGACATTGAGTCAAGGTGGGACTGCATGCGCCGCATGTAGGGTCCGCGGAGATACTCTGGCGAGACTTCCAGTCTGCGGTCAGTCTCCATGTCGACGAAAACCTGGATGTCCTTGAAGTTCGGACTGATTTCGCGAGGGTCAAGGATGTGGAAGAGGACGACATCGTTACCTCGATAGCGAATCGGCTCCACGAGCTTCACCACCGAGGCTGGATCGGCATAAAAGTCACTGAGGATTGCAACGATGCCACGCCGGCGTACAAACTGCCGGAAATGCAGCAGGGGCGCCTCAAAGTCAGTTTGCGTTCCTTCCGTAGCGCGGTCCATCGCATGCAACAGCTTGGGCAGTTGGCCGAAGCGGGCACTGGCGGGGATATATTCACGCACGCCCTCATCAAACAGCAGCAGCCCGAAGGCGTCGCGCTGCTGGTTGGCCAAGTAGGCAAGTGAGGCGCCCAGAAAGCGGGCATAGTCCAGCTTGCTGAGACTGGTAGTGGAGTAGCGCATGGAGGCGCTCGTGTCCAGCAGGATGGTGAGCAAGGTGTTGGTCTCGCCATGGTAGCGCTTCAGGTACGTGCGCTCCGTGCGGGCGAAAACGTTCCAATCGATGTGGCGGGGGTCGTCGCCGGGCGTATAAGGACGGTACTCTGCAAACTCCTGGCTGAAACCGAAATCGGGGGAGCGATGCAGTCCGGAAACAAACCCGTCCACCACGGTACGCGCGACAAGGTCCAGCGTGGAGATGCCGGCTAGCACCTGCGGATCTAGAAAGCGCTGGGGTTGTGGCTTCATGGGAATCACGACGGGTTCAGGAATGCAGCACTGATTTCCTTATGAGTCACCCTTTGGGACGGGAATGGTTTCAATCATTTTGGCGAGTACGAAGTCAGAATCGAGGCGATCGCTCTCGGCGTGGAAGTTCAGCAGCACGCGGTGGCGCAGCACAGGAATAGCCAGGGAGCGGACATCCTCAAACGTAACGTGGTAACGCTTGTGGATTAAGGCACGCGTCTTAGCGGCCAGCACCAGGAATTGCGCGCCGCGCACGGAGGCACCGAAGTTGACGTACTTCTTCACGATGTCGCTGGCGAACTCATCCGAAGGGCGGGTACCCCGGACGATGGCCAGGGCGTACCGGGCCACGGATTCGGCAATCGGCACCATGCGCACCAGCTTCTGGAAGGCGAGGATCTCGTCGGCATTGGTGACGGGGCGAACAGGATCGGAATAGTTAGTGGTCGTGAGCCCAAGTACCTGAAGTTCCTGATTGGCGGAGAGATAGTCGAGCTTGGTGTTGAACAGAAATCGGTCAAGCTGCGCTTCGGGCAGCGGGTAGGTTCCTTCAAGCTCAATGGGGTTCTGGGTAGCCAGCACAAAGAAAGGCGCGGGGAGTTGATAAATGTTGCCGCGGACGGTGCAACTTCGCTCCTGCATCGCTTCGAGCAAGGCGGACTGGGTCTTGGGCGGAGTGCGGTTGATCTCATCGGCGAGGACAATATTGCCGAAGATCGGCCCCTGCACAAAGGTCCAGGTGCGTCGACCGGTGACGGGGTCCTCGGCAATGATGTCGGTGCCGGTGATGTCGGAGGGCATGAGGTCCGGGGTGAACTGGATGCGGCGAAACTCGAGACCCAAGGTGCTGGCGATGGTGCGCACCAGCAGTGTCTTGGCCGTTCCAGGCAGGCCGGTAATGAGACAATGGCCACCAACGAAGAGGGCAATCAGCACCTGTTCCAGAACATCATTCTGGCCCACGATCACCCGGCGCACTTCGTGCACGATGTCGGCATGCGCTGCGCGAAAGCGCTCAACCCGCTGCTGGACGTCGGCTGACTCCATCGATTCGATCATCTGTTCGGCCATCGCTTGGTCTCATTTCCGCCGGGGACGTCTGACGCCCTCGACTTGGTTCCACTTCAACGTTACGCCAACCGTCAGTTGGCCAGCTCCAGCAATAGCTGTTGGGCTTCCTTGTAGCCCGGCGCCAACTCCAGAGAGAGGTATACCTGGTCAAGGGCCTTTTCCTTCTGGTTGCTGGAGCGATAGGCGCGGGCGAGCCGGAGATGGGCTCCCGCAAGGTCGACGGGCTTCATGGCCACGAGGGCGCGATACTCAGTGATTGCCCCCGCTTTGTCTCCAAGTTTCTCATAGAGGTCACCCAATTGCGCGTGTAGGTCCGCGTCCAGCGGATAGATGTAGTTCAGCCGCTCGAGTGCATCGGCCGCCTGCTTGAACTGATTCCGCGCGGCTAGCATTGCAGCCAATTTCTTGATGGTCTCAGGCTGGCGTCCGCCTTTGCGTACGTATGCCCAAAGCTGTTCAGAGGCCTTCTCTGGCTGGCCCTTCGCCACGTAGGCCTCAGCCAGCATTTCGTAAACGCTGTTTGCGCCGACGAACTCCGGGTAGAGGTCACGCAATCGAGGGCCATCAGCGATAATCTGGTCCCAATTCTTCGCTTGATAGGACTTGGCTAGGGCGGGCATAGCCTTCTGCCATTCCGGAAAATTCCGTGCCATCTCGCCTACCTGGCCATCAAGCCAAGTAAGGAACTCAGCATCGAAATCCTTGGGCGTCATGGCGAGGCGGCTCTGCACCACCTCGGCAGTAGTCCTAAGATTCTTGAAATCGTCCACCATCAGGAGAATCGTGTCCCAGCCCCATTTGCCTACGATGTAGTCCACGATGCGTCCCGCCTGGAAATAGCTCACCACCACTTGGGTAGGCGTATCGGGCTGCTGGAAACCTTGGTCAAGGTCAGCCACAGGGAGAAGGGTTTTCTCGCGGATGGCCTTCAGAATAGGTGGGTCCAGGCGGTCTCCCCATTCCTTTGACACCTGGGTTTCCTCATGAACGGAAATCCCCTCGGTAAACCAGCGGGGGACCTTATGGTCAGTAAGTTTCAGGACGTAGACGTGGCTAAGCTCGTGCCAGAGTGTGCTGGCCCAATGAAACTCGCCGGGTTTGCGGGCAGAGGGGCTATCCATAGCGACGGTATCACCGAAGGCGACGCCCAGTGCGCCCAGACCGGGAAGGCCCATCGTGCGCACGGCAAAGTCTTCGTGGTCAGGATAGAACTCCACCTGAATGGGCTCCTTCATCTCCAGACGATATTTGCGGTTGAAGGTGGTGATCGCTTTCGCAAGTTCGCGCTCAGTGTAGATGACCAGCGGCTCCCACTCCTTGTTATGCAGGCGCAGGATGCGGTTGCCGCCACTGATGAGCTTGAAGTTCTTGTAGCTATCCAGTAGGCGAAGGGTGTTGACGGTGGCGGCGTCTCGGAAGTTGGCATTGAAAGAGGCTTCCAGTTGCCGCCGGGCCTCATCGTCGCGGCCCAGCCGCATCAGATTAATGCCCATCTCACTGCGTGCACGATAGTTGGTGCCATCCAGCGCGATGGCCTTCTCATAGAGGCGAATGGCCTCACGATAGCGGCGATGCAGCACGAAGATGCGCGCCGGAATGGCGAAGAAATCGCTATAGCGCGGGTTGATGGAAAGGGCCTGCGCTTCGAAGGGGGTAGAGGGATTGTCCTCCAGCCAGTCCGCGGCGGCAAGCACGGCAAGAGCATCAAGCGCTTCTCCCGGCTTCAACTCCAGGGCACGCTTGGCGTGAATGCGCGCTTCGGCGGGGCGGCTGCGTTCCAGAGCCAGGCGGGCCAGCAATTCGTGGCCTTCCAGGAGTTTAGGGTCAGCCTCCACGGCTTTCGCGGCCAATTCCTCGGCCTTACTGCTAAAGCCCTCGGCGGTAAGGATAGCCATTCCCAACAGTGCGCCCGCGTGCTTCTCGTCAGCCTTCAGCGCCTCTGTGAACAGCTTCTGCGCGTCGCCCTTGTTAAAGCGATCAAGAAAAAGGCGGCCGTAGCGAACGCGAATCCCGTTATTGGTGGGAGCGGCGCGCAACGCTTGCTCATAAAGATTCTTCGCACCCTCGTAGTTGCCTGAGGCCCACGCTGCTTCCGCGCGGTGCCAAGGGTTAGGGGACCGTGCCAGTTCCGCAAAGCAGGACTGCGCCTTGGCTAGCTGCCCGGTCTTTCGGGCGGAGAGGCATTCCTCTGGCGTCGCAGCTACGACACTCGTAGCCGCGAAGAACATTGCAAAGAGGTAGGCCACAGCTTTCATCGCATTCCTGCTTTCTGCTTTCCTTTCCTTCTGTTGGTCACTTGTCGATCTCCGCCTGGGTCCGCGCCAAAGTGAGCAGCAAGGCATTCATGCGCTGCCGGTAATCAGCAGGAGACAGGGATTCCTTTTCGTACTTGAGCCGGTCAATCTGCTGTTCAAGGATCTCCTTACGGCGCAGAAGCTCAGCCTTGGCGGGGTCAGCATCCGCAGCTGCGGCATCGCCCAGACGCAGGATGGGGAAGGCAGCGGCAAGCAAGCCCTGGCCATTGTCACGACCAGGATCGCGGACCCCCGTTCCAGAGCCGATGTCGTTCAACACCGCCTGCTCAGTGGCGATGCGCTTTTCCTGCTCGAAGTATTCGACGGTGCGCCGCTGCGCATACTGAAAGGCTTCCAGCGCAGACACGGTCTGGTTCTTGTCGGTGTCGGCCGCGGCGTCAGAGAACGCATCAGCGAAGTAACGGCCAAAGATGGTGGCGTTTTTCTGTGTGCCCGTGCGAGTGGCCGCCATCACCACGCGCTTCGGCTTCACAAGCGCGACAAGTGAGCCTCCACTGCAACTGGTGGTGTTGACGATCAGTTGGCGCTCAGCGCGGATCTGGTCCAGCGCGACGGCAAGTTGGGTGGAACTGATATCGGGCCCCTTGAGGTTGAACTTGTAGTCAGAACCGTCAAAGGTTCCATGGCCAATGAGGATGAGTGTGAAGGTGTCCGCCGAAGTGATTGTGCGGGCGGCCTCAGCAATGGCGGCATCCAGCTGTTGGCGAGTGGCACCGCCCTTGGCCCCAATGGTCTTGACGAGCGCATTGCCGGACGACTGATTTACGCCACGCTCAATCTGCTGCGCCCAACCATCGAATCGCACGCGATAATCTTCTTCGCCGGGGACACCAACTACCGTCAGCACCACAGGGCGTGCAAACGCAGCCGCTGAGAGCAGCAGGCAGAGGTAGATGACGGGAAATAACTTCATAGGGCTCCCCAACGCCGGCGAAGCAACCACTCGGCGGACTTCAGCAACAGCAACAGCAGGAAGAACACAGGCATCGGCCACAAGTCGCGGGTTTCGCGAATAGTGAGCCCGGCTTCCGAATATGTCATGTCAGCGGCAATGCGGGAGGCATCATCGGGCGTGTAGTAGTTGCCGCCCGTGCGCTGAGAGAGCGCCTCCAACAACGGGCGATTCTGCGTGCGTCCGTAGGCCTCGGCCACGCCGTCTTCACGCCGGAAGGTGATGGCATCCCGACCTACCTCCTCCTGGCCGCGCATCGCCACGATTTCAGTAACGTAGGTACCTGCGGCAGTTACGGCGGTTCGCAGGCGATACTCCCCGGCCTGCCCGCTCACAGGCTCCAGGCGCTGCTCAAGGACACCGCCGTCTGGCTGAGAGACGCGGGCCACAACGGTGGCGTCGTTCACCGGCTTCCACTCCTTGTCACGCACCCGGGAGGTGAGCGTGAGGTCGCCGCGATCGAAGAGAATCTGGTCAGATAGCTCAGAGGACACCTGGCGAGGGGAGTCAGTGACTAGCCAGCGCAACAATTGGCGCCAGAAAATCTCATGTGAGTCGTCCTTGTTGTCCATCAGCATCTGCCATTTCCAACTGCCGCCGGAGGCAAACACCGCAGTGCGGCCATAGCCAAACCGTTGGGTAGCCAGAAGGGGGGTGCGGCGATTCGCCTGGCCAGTCTCCAGCAACACCGTGGCTCCAGGGCGCGCATCACCCACGCGCTGCGAATCCGCCAGGTCTGGCAGCAGGCCCCAGGCCTTTCGATTCTCGGCAGTGTCATCTTTCAAACGGGTGATGAGATTCTCTTCGCCCCTCGCGGTGAGGAAGACCTTCGCTGGATTACGGCTGAAGGAGTTGCTGCCGGTGGGCAAGCTTACGGGCAGCAAGGGCTCAATGGGAGAGACCGCATAAGCACCATCGCCCAGCCCATCGCGTCCACCCAGCATCAGTAGTCCGCCTCCGCGCTCGTCCACGAAGCGCTTGACGAGTTCCAACTGTGAGGGTGTAAACCAATTGGATTCCACCGTGCCAATCACCACACCGCTGAAGCCGAAAAGCTCCTCCGCTCTTAGCGGGAAGCCATCCTCGAGTTCCTTACCATCGCGTACACCCTGCCGGTAGATCTTGTTCTGTGTGGTGCGCAGCATGGTTACCAATTCAATGGTTTGTTCTTCTTCCATCGCCCGGCGAATAAACTTCAACTCCCAGCGAGGTTCGCCTTCGACGTAGAGGATGCGGGGCTTGTCAGGATCGATATTGATAAGCTGGCGGCGCACGTTGTTGGCGAGGTTCTGCTCGCCTTCAACAGGTTCGATGCCTGCTTCTAGCACCTTTGCGCCGGCGTCTCCCGCCGGGAAGGTGATCTCTTCCACCAAGGGACGGCCATCATCGGGCAATAACAGTTCCCGGTTCGCCACCACCTTGCCATCCAGCTTCAGCGTCAGGCGGGCGGGCTTGCCGGCGAAGCCGCCTTGGCGGATGGTGAGTTGAGCAGAAAGCTTCGCATTGGCGAAGGTGCGAGGGGCGACGCGGAGATCCTCCACCTCTACATCGCGATCCATCGTGGTGCGGCCGATGCCCAATGTGTGAACGGGGACCCGGCGGGCGCGGATTTCCGCCAGCAATTCCTGGCCGATGGCCTTTCGATTGTCAGCGCCATCACTCACCAGCAGCACGCCGCCCAGTGGAAGGTTGGCGGTGTCGCGGGCCAACTGGGCAAGACTTTCGCCAAGCTGGGAAGCAGCGGCAGTGCCAGTAAGCTCCGGCAGGCCATTGACGGGCGCGACACGATTTCCGACTGCGTACACCTTTACAGCAAAGCGGTCACGCAATTCAGGGAGAATGGTCTGGTCAAGCAGGCGTTTGGCCAGTTCCAGACGGACTTCGCCATCCTCTGCCTCCAGCATGCTGCCTGAGTCGTCCACCAGAACCGCAATCATGTTCTGTTGGGAGCGCAGCGCTGAAATCTCCAGGCCGGGCCGCCACAGAAGAAACAGCACCAGCGCGGCAAAGCAAGCTTGCAGGGCAAACACCACCAAGCCCTTGGGCGTTAAGCGCAGGCGAAGACGTTCCGCAAACGACAGTTGCCGCTGTTCCCGAGGGAGGGCTGCAGCCTCTTCCGGCCAAAACAGCCTCCAGGCCAACACGGCCGCTACGGCCATAATCAGCATGACCAGCAGCCACACAGGCCATCCGCTGAGGAACGTGAAGGTTCCTTTCTCAAAAACGGTACGCGGATACTGGAACAGCCACTCGAACATGAACCGCTACTCTTTCGCCACGGAAGGCCTCTCCAGATGGAGTAGGTCCCGTAGCCTCACTGACACCGAAGCCCGGCAAGCGGGCGGAAAGAACATCCCTGCGCGTCAGACTGGACATCTGAAGCTTTCCAAATCGCCCTAGTGCGTCATCGCATAGACGATATAGTTGAGCGTCATCCGGTAGGCTTGGGATGTCCACTTTTCCGGGTACTCCGGTTCGTCGGCATGTTCCCAGGCGTCGCCAAGGTCGGAGTTATGACAGATGGCTACCATAATCCGGCCCTTATCGTCATAGACGGCTCGCCAGTGCGCATCGTAACCGTCATACTCCCATTCTCTGCCCGTGTACAGATATTGGATGCCCGGCAATTGGGAACGCTCTGAGATTTCGTAGACGGAACGGTTGATGGCGTCCTCCGCAGGAATATCCACCACCGGACGGTCAGGGAACACCTTGCTGAGGCCAGACGTAAACACTTCCCACTCGAAGCTGCCGTGGAAATCATCCACCATCAGAAAGCCCCCGCGCAGGAGATACTCTCGAAGCCGATTGGCCTGTTCCTGGGAAAGATCCCAGTGCCCCACTTCGACGGCGTATACCCAGGGGTAGTTGAAGATACGGTCATCATCGAGGGAGACCACCTCCTCCTTGGAACGGGCATGGATGCGGCTAAGGCGCTTTAGCCCCACGACAAACTGTCGGTCCGCCTTGGGATAGTCAGTCGTCCAACTTCCGCGCCGTCCCCAGTAGCCGCCGACGTTCAGTTGCGGGTATTCAAGGCGGGCAAACACGAACTCTGTCTTTTCGTCTGGGTTCTCAGGCATGGGCGCTTCGTCTTCCGGATTCATGAAGCGCCCACGGCGCTGGAATCCATAAGCGATCACGGCCACCAAAAGGAGCAGGACAGAAATGGTAAGAATTCGTTTGGAATATCGCATCTGCGGGAGCCGGGCCTTGTTACTCAGTACCATAGCACTTTTCGCTGAGTGCGGCGCGGGAACCTGGCCACGAGATAAGCAGGGCGCGGAGTGACCTGCAATACAGCGCCAACGAAGGGTATGGTTAGCTTTGGAGACGCGCCAGCCAAGGCTTGGTTTCGCTTAAGTCTAGAAAATCGGGGATGTAGATTATTGTGGACTGCCCGCGATGAGGACATTGACGAGGCTATCGAGTTTGTCGATGCTGGAAGGCTTTCCCGCGGCACGGGCAGCCTGCTGCTCCCACTGCAATGATGCTGGCAAAATGAGGGGCCACAACAAACCGTCGTCTTCAGCCAGTGGAGGAACGCGACGGTCAAATACCTTGAGCGCCTCCTCGTGCTGGCCAGTTTGGGTAAGCGCCCAGCCTAAGAGCGCATGGGTGAATTGAGCGCGACTTTCAGGCGTGCTTGCATCGGCAATCTGAAAGGCGGCAAGGGCCTCCGAGGAAAGCCGCCCTTCGCGCAATGCGGCGAGGTGAGTCGCCATGGCGACAACGGTAGACTGCTGCTGCGGCGGCAGGATGCGGGCTACCACCTGCGCGCGCTCAGCCGGATTCAAGCCGGGCCGGGACACTTGCGAAAGGGCTGCAATGATTCCATGAACTTGTAACCCATAGCGGGGGCCAGCCCCAGACTGGAAGTCGATGGTTGCCGGGCCCCGATGCGCAACGTCCCAAATGTACAGTTGGGAAGCCACCAGACCGGAGAACGTGGCGCCGTAGCGGTTATCCTGCCGCCGCATCGCCTCGGCGGCGGAGCGGGCTTCATCGCGTCGGCCTCGAAGGTAGTTCCACTGGGCTCGACGGAACTCGGCAAGGGCTTCGTTCTTTGGGCGGATTGCCTCCAGATATCGCTCCATTGTTTCGTCAGCCTGCTTCAATTCGGCGGCCAACAGAAGCGCCCATGCAGCTTTGAACCGCGAAAAGACATACGTTTGCGGGCCGCGATCAGCAGCCGAAGAATAACTTGCGGCCGCTTGGGCGAATCGGCTGAAGAAAAAGGCGACGTCACCGGCAGTGTCGTCTGCATTCGCGTCCTCAGGGGCGGCCTGGCGATAGCCTTCCAGCATGCGTAGTGCCTCTGTCTCATTGGAGGCATAGGCAAATGCGTATGCGGCTTGGTTCCAATGATTGGCGAAGGAAGGGTCAGCCTGTGTGAGTGCGGCGTAGTGGGTGGCGGCATCCTGGTAGCGGCGTGCCTGCATAAGTGCCTGCGCCAATTGGGTGCGGGCGTCGGCATCATTGGGTACGGCGGCCACAACGGCCTCAAGGGCTTGCAGAGCGGCGGGACGGTCAGCGCGCAGGCTGGCTAGTTCCAACTGGGCCAAGGCTCGTTCCAGGGCGCGGTCGGCTGGGAGCTGCTCCATCAGGCGGTACAGTTCCGTTTCCGCAGCCGTAGGGTCACCGGCACGGGCTAGCGAACTAGCAAGACGCAGTGAGGCGCCGGTGAAGCGACCATCCTCCTGAATAGCCTGGCGCAGAAGAGGGAGCGCGTCATCACGGGAGGCGGCCACAAGCGCTTGGCCGAAAGAGCGGAAGGCCTCACCGCTCGATGTGGAAAAACGGCTACCGGCCAGGCCCACTTGCTGCAGCGAGTCCTGAAGACGCGCGAGATAGTCATCATGTGTAAGGGAAGTGAACTGTGCCAGCAACTCCACCTTGCGGGTGGCCGGAAATTCCCGATAGAGGGTAAGCCGGGAGCGCGTTGAATCACCCGCAATTACCGGGCGGAGAATCTCCGTGGCAGCCCGGCCAGCAGCTTCATTCCCATCGCGGACCATCGCAACGGAGGAGACAGTTGCGCCGCGAACCTGCTCCGCCATAGCGGCGGCGGTGGCAACCGCAAGCCATCGATGCGCGGGGTCGCTACCTTGGTATTCGGCAGGGAGAATGGCCACCACTCGCCGACCGGCTTGGGATGCACGGCTACATCCGGTAAGGCCCAGCGCCAAGCAAACTGCGACGCAAAGACCTAAGGCGCACCACGAGAACGCCTTGGCACAAAGGTGCGGGGGCTGAACTTCCGACACGGTCAAGAAGCAGGAACGGGAAAAGCGTTTGTTAAAGAACACGGAACTCCGTCGCCAGCAGGGTCTGGAATTCTTCAATTTCCTGCATCGCGGCAAAATCTTCATCGTCGCGGAACTTCCGGCGGTCCTTGAAGCCCTCCTCCAAGGCCTTCCGCATGTAGAGCAAGGACCGCTCCACATCGCCAGTCCTTGCGTAGACCTTGGCGAGGTAGAAGTGGAAACTGGCGCGGTCCTCCACGTTGCGCTGCTGCAGGATGGTTCCCTGGGAGCCGCGATGCTCAAACACCTGCGGATCAATCTCCACGGCGCGGGCATAATGAGTGGAGGCTTCCTCGTAGCGCTTCTGTGCGAAGTAGGCGGTACCCAGGTTGCTGTGGACGGAGGCGGAATTCGGGGTAAGGTCAAGTGACTTGCGGTACTCCGTGACGGCCCTTCCATACTGCTTCTGGGTGTAGTGCACGGTGCCCAGGTTGTTGCGCGCCTCTGAATAGCGAGCGTCAGTCTTCAGCGCCTCACGATAGCAGCGGGCCGCAGCATTCAAGTCCAGCATCTGATGGTAAGCGATGCCAATCTTGTTCCAAAGAACGGCATGCCGGCGGAGCAATTGCGCATCCAGGTACTGGTAGAGGGCCGCCGCCTCCTGGTGACGCCCATTGCTGGCAAGGAACTCCGCCTGCTGCTTCTGCGAGAGCCCCTC
Source organism: Bryobacteraceae bacterium (assembly GCA_036821995.1). Lineage (GTDB taxonomy): Bacteria > Acidobacteriota > Terriglobia > Bryobacterales > Bryobacteraceae > JACTMJ01. The sequence continues at coordinate 17,175 of DAISIM010000043.1, read as the reverse complement.
GGGCATGGATACGCCCTCAAGTTCACGTGGAGAGACAGGCGCCTCCACTGGTTTGGCCGAAGGCGCGGGGGGAGAAGAACTCACGAGGCCCAATGCCGCCAGTAGCCGGGTGAAGAAATTGCCGCCGCTACCTGGCAACATCGAGGCGTTGTTGGCGTGATCCTTTGAGCGCTTCTCCAGTTCGCGCGCCGCCGCCTCAGCACTTCTCGCGTCGCTATCGCGACTTAATTGCCGTAGCGCGTTGGCCGACTGACGCAAGAGCTCAGCGCGTTCCGCGGTAACTTGCGCCAAAGCCTCCTGATAAGAGTCCACCGCTGACCGATACACCTTACGCGCCATGAAGATATCGCCGCGCTGATCCGGCCGGATGTCGGTGCGGATCTGTTGAGTAGCCTGCTTTTCTCGTAAGCCGTCGGCCACAGGAGGCGGAACACGCTCGTTAGTGGCAAGTGCTGACGCGACAGGCTGGGCGGGCGCGGTGGGAATTGCCAACAGCAGCGCAAGCAGGATGGAGCTAGCGCAAGTGCGGAAGCTATGCGGTAACGGATTCACGGAGCCTGGACGCAACAGGTGACTGATGACCAGCAGCCGACTAATCGTTGCGGTGGCGAAGTCGCGAAGTGAGGCGACGGGGGCAAACTGCATGGCACGCCTCCTGTTACCCTCATTTAAGCACAGAACGGCTACTTGATCACGCCTAGAATCCGGCGAAAGAAACCCTTCTTCCGGGGCGGCTCGGAGTCTTTGGAACTTGGTTCGCCGGAAGCAGTGGCGGCCGGCGCATCGACATCCTGGCCAGAGGAATCTCCTCGGCGGCGATCAGCCACATGCACGGGACCACCAGAGGAAGGTGGCGGCTCAGCGCTGGTGACCACATCCCACCCGGATACGCGACTGCCGGCCGGTGCGCCCCTGTAGCCCGAAGGATAGGCGGTGGACGGCTCAGTGCCGGCGATGAAAACTTCGCTCTCCAGCTTATGGCAAGCCGGCAAGCCCGCCTTCAGCCGCTCCTCAGAAGGAACGTAGGCCGGACTGGACATCTTGAACGCTTCAGGACAGACATCTGCCCGAACGATACCCTCCGGTTCAGGGAAGTCACTGACGCGACTATAGTCTGGAAGAGCGTGCGCACGCTTCATGAACGCGGTCCATACGGGTAGGGCGCTCTTGCCACCTTCGATCTTGAGGTCAGTATTGTCGTCAAGTCCCACCCACACAATGCAAATGAGTTTGGAGGTGAAGCCAGCGAACCAACCATCGTGGGAACTGCCCGTCTTGCCAGCGGCAGGCAGAACGAAACCACGTCCGCGGACGCCGGCCCCAGTACCTCGGATGAGTACATCGCGCATCACATCGAGGGTCATATATGCTACACGGGAATCCATGGCGAACTCCCGCTTGGGCTCCTCAGCAAACAGCACTTTGCCGTTCTGGTCGCGTAGGAGGCTGACAGAGAAGGCCTTCAACCGCTCTCCGTAGTTCGGAAACACCGTATAGGCCTGAGCCATTTCGACGGGTGTAACCTCGTAAGAGCCCAGCGCCAAAGCGGGCGTGGCCAGCATGGACGACTCAATACCGGAAGCGCGGGCCATCCGCACCACATTACGAAGACCGGCGCGTTCGGCCGTCTTCACGGCAGGGATATTCAGTGACCTCCGCATGGCTTCGCGCAGCGTCACAGCCCCACTGAACTTCATACCAAAGTTATTGGGGCTATATTCCTGATCCTCGGCAAAGGTGAATGTGGTGGGCTCGTCGTCTACAACGGTAATGGGCGTAATCACCTCAGCGCTAGAGTCAAGTGCGGAAGCCCAGGCAGCCGAGTATACAAAAGGTTTGAAGATGGACCCCGGCTGACGCTTGGCGAGAGCGCGATTGAGTTGCGTTTCGCCGTAATTACGGCCACCCACCATCGCTCGAATGGCGCCTGTTTCCGGGTCAAGCACTACCAGGGCAACTTGGGCACGTGGCGGTTTACTGCCCTTCCAGCGCCGTTGCTTGGATAGCTGCTCATCCACCAAAACCATCCCTTCATTGACAGCCTGAACAGCGAAGCGTTGCAAGCGCGGGTCAAGCGTGGTGTAGACACGGTAGGTATCCTTCTGGAAGTCGTAGTCGCCGAAGCGCTCGTTCAGGGTGCGGTTCACATAGTCTACGAAGTAAGGCGCGTCGGAGGACTCCATTGGCTCCTCAGTCAGCTTCAACTCGTGAGTGATGGCCTCACGATACTGTTTCTCAGTAATCACGCCGTTATCGCGCATCAGCAGCAACACCACGTTGCGCTTGCGCTTCACGCGCTCCGGGTTCCGGTAGGGATTGTAGAAACTGGGGGCGTTGAGGATGGCCGCGATGGTGGCGCACTCCGTAGCATTGAGATCCTGCACATTCTTCCCCAAGTAAGACTGGGCGGCTTCCCCCAGCCCATGGATATTGAAGCTTCCCCGCCGGCCCATGTAGATGTGGTTGGTGTAGTAGGTGAAGATCTCTTCCTTGGTGAGCTTACTTTCCAGGTGAAAGGTTACCAACACCTCCACAGCCTTGCGCTTCCAGTTCTTGTCATACTCGCCAATCAACCCGCGGGCCAACTGCATGGTGAGGGTTGACGCCCCTTGGGCATATCTGCCTTCGCGCACATCGACGATAGCGCTCTTGACGATGCGAAGAGGGTCAAGCCCCGCGTGGTCAAAAAAGCGCTTGTCCTCCGCGGAAATGACGGTATCCATCAGAAGCTTGGGAATTTCCTGGAAAGTCAGCAGACGCCGCTTTTCGCGATTTACGTCCGAAAGGTGGGTAATCAACTCGGGCTCCAGCAGGTACAGGTTGCGCTGGGTGTTGTCGCGCAAGGAGATGATTTCGCTAACCCGTCCACTGTTGAAGCGGATAACGCCGCCTTCCATGTCGAAGTAGGACTCCGGTCCTGGATACACTTCGACTGCATCTTCTGTCATCCGATACCAGCCAAGAGGGTTGTTACGCCGCTGATCGTAACCACTGGCCTTCAACTGCGCGACGATCGCCTCCGGCTTGAATGGATCGCCCAAGGCCACCTTCAACGGGGTGGCATAAATCTTCGAGGTGGTTTGGTAGGGGCCCTTGGCAAGCTTTTGGTCAATCAGCTTGGCAAACTCGCGGTAGTAACTGTAGCCAATACCAGCACCCACCAATAAGGCCACCAGGGTGAGCCCAGCCAGCACCTTGAACGCGGGGTGTCGCAAGGTGGCCATCAGCAGCCGCATCAGTTGGGTTCGAGATTTCCTGGTTTTTGACAAGACAGCAGCGCCCCTGCGTCATTTTCTCATGGAATGAGACGCCGTCCAGCACAACGGGTTTCCGCTAGCCGAACGAAAACAGCCACGAACAGGGCCACGGATGGCTCAACCCTTCCCGCGGTCAGCGGCAATCAAGTGCTCCCAGAGTCCTTTGTTGGCCTTCCAATCACTGGGTTCCCGGCCCTGGAACTTGATTCCCGGGACGCTGAGGGTGCCGTGGCCAAAAGGGCAAATGTACTCAAACTTAGGACGTCCCTCTTGCAGCATCCTGCTGTAGGAACCGCGCAGAACAGGCATCCGCAATCGCCGTCCGCAGGTGCGGCAGCGGAAACGCTGATCCCAAACAGCAGAATAGAGCAGGCCGCAGGCCAGCAAAAAGAGTACTAGAATGATGGCCGTCCAGCGCAGGTCGTGTCCAAAGGGGCGGAAGTGGTGATAGAGAAACGCTGCCGGTGGCGGCAACAATGCCACCAAGGCCAGCCAAATCCCGCGAATCAGGAGATAAATGGCGCCCAGCTTCAGCAGGAAAATTCCCCAATAACGCATAGTCTCCTATCGGCGGAAGCGGTCCGCTGTGATATCTGCTGAGACACCAGTTGTGGACTTACGGTTGCAGAGATTGCCAACAAATCGGCACGAGGATTCAACGGGCGAGGTTACGGAGAACGAAAAGGAGGTTTGCCGGACGCTCCGCCATCCGTCGCATCAGGTAGGGATACCAGGCTTGGCCAAAGGGGATGTAGATCCGTACCGCGAATCCCTCGCCGGCCAACCTCTGCTGGTAGTTGCGGGCAATCCCGTAAAGCATTTGGAACTCAAACTTCGAAGACTCAATGCCCCGCTCGGCCACAACGCCCAACGCGGCATGGATCATGCGGCCATCGTGGGTTGCGATGGCGGGATAGGTCCCCTCGCGTAGCAGAAGTGCTGCCAAGCGCTGAAAACTAGCGTCCACCTCCGCCTTCCGGGAGATTGCGATGCTGGGGCTTTCCTTGTAAGCGCCTTTGCAAAGCCGGACTGGAATGGCAACACGGTTTAGCCGGTGGATGTCGTCTTCAGAGCGATGCAAATAGGCCTGAATAACGGCACGCACCTTCGCCCCCGCGCTGTGCGCGCTTTCCACCAAGTCCAGCGTACGGTCTACGTATTCAGAGGCTTCCATGTCCACCTCCACACGCACCCCGGCAGGGGCTGCCGCTTCCGCGATCCGCATCAGGTTTTGCCGGCAGAGATCCAGCGACAAATCTAAGCCCAACTGCGTTAGTTTCAGCGAAACTGTGGAAGGCAGTTGCTGTCTGGAGATTTCGCGGACTGATTCGACATAGCCGTGGGTGGCTTGGTCGGCCTCTTCCGGGGTGGTAACGCTTTCACCGAGGGAGTCCAGTGAGCTTAACAGGCCATCTCCGCGAAGTGCGTGCACCGCAAGCACCGCTTCTTCCAAGGTGTTGCCCGCAACAAAGCGCTTGGTGAGTTGCCGACCTAGGTGGGAATGCTCCATCGCCCGGCGTAGTTGCCGGTTCTCAGAGGCCAAGAGAATCACGGAACGAAGCATCCATCCCCTCGCCTGGAAGGACGGTAGGGCCGTCCAAGGGCGCACAGACGCCCGTCTTCAGCGGGCTGTCTTTACGATGCCACGCTGTGCGGGTTGGCGTCCAGCAACTGAAGAGATGCTGTGCCGCGACACGAGTACGGCACAGCGAGGTTCCACCGGTCAGGAGCCCTCTTCGTCTTCGTCGCCCTCGTCCCCTGAGCCCACTTCGGGTGGCAAAAGCGCGTTCTCCTCCCAGGCATGTAGTAGCCAGGGCGGCAGTTTATCGTGACGGGTGGAGACGATTCGGGCTGATGGGTAGGCCATGTAGGGTTCTAGCGCAGTTCGGACGTAAAGCTTGTTCTCCAGAACCTGAACAGGAGCGATGAGATCTGGCGTCTCTGTGATGTCATCTCGACTCTCCAGGTAAATGGGCACGAAGTAACTGGGAATGCCGTAGTGGAGTTGCTTCACCGCGAGGTCACGGAACAGCGCCCAGTGGATGGCACCGGTGAGGGCGCACACCGCAGCAATTGGGGACACATCCCGCAACATGCCCAGGCGGTCAGAGTGGTCAGACAAAATATGCTCACCAGCCAGAACGATCTCCGCGCCTGGAGTAATCTTGGGCCAATCCGGATACTCCGGCGGCTGCGGCAACTGCTCCCAGGAATTCAGAGCCTCGCCCACGTACTGAAGATAGTATGCCGGTTTCTGTTGCTTGTTTTCCTCAAAACGCAAGTACAAGGGGTTACCGAAGCGAGTTTGAAGATTTCCAGCGCAGAAGATAAGTCCTACATCCTGCTGGACATACTTCTCCTGCCGGACAGCCAGACCCACGTGCAGGGCCAGATATCGCTTCAGCACTTTATTCATGCGCCCCCACTGCTCACGCAGCGCGCCGTTTGCCAGACGCTCTATCTTGTCCTCTGGCAAATAAGCGAAGTTGTATAGGCATTCGATTCGATCGAGGGGGCACTCCTCGAAGAACTGGCGAAGATTTGGCTTCTCGCCTAGTTCGATGTCCCGCTTTGGCCGGTATCCGCTAAGCCCCATGGCATCACTCTCCTCAATCACTCAAAACCCTTTAGACGCACCAGGGATCCGGTTCCAGCACCGATGCGCTACGGGAGAATCGCTCCCGACCCAATCCCTGGCTGCAAAAATCACTTCCAGGTGCCATTCAGGCACCCATCCCGTATCCGTCTTGACAAACTGAATTCGATTGGCTATCTTACCTGAATTCGCCATGACAATTACTTACTGTGCCTTGGCGATTCCCCCAGGAAAAACCTGCACCCACAAACTTGCACGAACCAGTCCCTCCAGTGCTCGGAGATGGGAATGGTCCAGCCCCATTTGAGGGCGCAGTACTAACCCCATTTGGGGGTAACAGCTGCGGCCTTTTCATCACTAGCACCAGGTGAGCTATCCTTCCTAGGCACAGTACGCATACTGCAGAGGAAGTTCAAGAAAACAAATGCACTCAGTGACAAACCGTACCGTCTTTCGGCGGTGCACCCACCGCGCAGTGATCTGCGGATGTACGCTTCTTTCCAATTCGTAAAGGCGGCCATGGAAACCCGTTCCCGCCGTCTGTTTCGTCTCATCTTAATGCATCGGCAACGTGGAATGTGTCGAGATTGAGAAGGAATTGCGATACCAATCAAGTTTTTTTGAGGGGGACGTCAACAAAGTAAGACAAGTTGCCGATATTTAGGCACTTCGGAGGGTATAGCACTGACTCGACTCCATATCTCGCCAACATGATCTCCGGCGACACTCCATCGCGCCACCAGCATTATCGAGTAAGAAATTCCCCACCGAAAGGATGAGGGAACAGTTCCGACATGGTAAGCGCTTTCCGTTCCACGCAGGCAGGAGACGCAAGAATCACCAGCAGGTCGCCGCAGTATTCCCAGAGAAACTGGCGGCAACTTCCGCAGGGCGGAGTCAGTTGAGGGGCATCGGCAACAATGGCAATGGCGATGAAGCGAGTGATGCCCTCGGAAAGCGCCTTAAGAAGCGCGACGCGCTCCGCACAGGTGGTAAGAGAATAATTGGCGGCCTCAATGTTGCAACCGCTAGTGATGGTTCCGTGGATTGAAAGTAGCGCCGCGCCCACCTTGAAACCACTGTAGGTTGCCAAGGCTAGCAGCCTCGCCTTCTCGGCTTCGCGCACCAGCGCATCGATCTGTTCCGGAGTAGGCATTTTCGCTTATTCGACTATCTGCAGCAGAACTCCGGCCGCGGAAACGACATTCCGCCTACCGGTGTAAGAGACGCATCGCAAAGATCCAACCTTGGAGCCGCCGGGGCACGTCAATAGCGCTTCCCGGCGCGTGAGAGGCTTCTCAGACAGGCGGCAACGTCGGCCGGCCGAAAGGGCTTCTGCAGAAAGACAATCCGGTTCGGCTCAGCTTGCGGGAGGTCCTCCGGTTCCAGCGGCAAGCCGCTCATCAGCGCCACCCGCAGTCCTGGCATTCTCCGAAGCAGCAAGGAAGCTAGGTCTGCTCCGGAATCCGCACCAAGCTGGTGGTCCACCAACGCTAAATCCCACTGGGCAAGATCGGAAGCCAGCAACAGATGTACATCGCGGGAGGAATGGCAAACTCGCAGATGATAGCCCACCCTCTCAAGGTAGAGCGATAGCGCCGACGCCAAATCCACCTCATCATCAACAACCAGGACGCGTTCACCCACGGTCTTGCTCTCCTTTCCGCCCTGCCGGTTAAGCCACGACGACCTCAAACGTCCCCATCTGAGGCGGCAACCAGATCGAAGTCCCTTAGAAGAACGGAACCGGGATCGAAGAGGGTGACCAACGCAAACCAGTTGCTACACGATACTGCGTTCGCATGAGAAAAGCCGGGAGATTGCTGTCCTCTCCCACATCGAATTGGCGGGTCCCAGCGCTGATTGTCCAACTCAATCCGCGCCCCAGATTATATGAAGACCCAACGTCCATACCATATGTTCCAAAATTACTCACCGACCCCATCAGGCCATTCATTTTGACATAGCGACCACCGACTCTAAAGGTAGCTCTGCGAATGCCAGAGTAGCTCATACCTGCGGAATACGAAGTCATTTGGTTCGTAAGCACCACACCGTTGCCCGGGTTAACCATACGTTGAGCTTGGGCGTTGAAAGTGATGGATCGAAGGGAATGACTGGCGCGAATGCTAAAACTAGGCATGTAGTTTTTCCGATAAAATGCCTCAATGCCAAACGGTCTTCCCAGCAAGCTGGCAATGATGGGGTCAAGAGGCACTCGCCTTAGGGACTGCGATTCGATCCGGACACCGCCGGCCGAGAACGAAACCTCACTGCGTCTCCCAATCTTGTGGGCAAACTCCACACTGGCTTGGTGGAAATTGGTGCCCCCATAAGATCCCCCAAAGAAGAACTGACCGAAACTGTATGTTCCTGCGAGCGTCGTCCGTGCGCTTAGGCGATACGAAGCGGTTCCCATCGCACTCACTCCCCGCACACTTACCAAAGCATTACTGCGTCTAAATGTATTGAAGGCTCCGCCTCCAAGATTTACACCGAATCGCACACTCCTCTGGTAAGAAACGGACTGCTGGGTATTCATGGAATACATAGGAGTATTGAAGACTTCGGTTACCGGATCCCCATCTACCGAGAGGTTCCCTCCGGGCAAGCCAAACCCTCCAGCGAAGGGAGAGTTCATGATATTCACCCCACCATTAGCCTGATAGGTAATTCGGCGGCTTAAGCTATGGCTGTAGTCGATTGCCCCGCGATGATTGGAAAATGTAAGGAAGGGGATATTGGGATAGTGTGTTACGCCGCCGTTGTAGGCCAGGTTCAGCAACGCTTTCCGGAAGGGACGAGAGCCGGCGACGCCAAAGGACGCCATCATGCCCACCGCGGTCCTGCGGACGAGATTTCCGTTTTCATCCGTAACGATTGGCTGCAACCCGGTATCGTAGATCCCTTGCACCCCTACATAAGGCGTGAGCCGCATCAACCGGCCCTGCGAAAAGATGGGGCCAATCCCTCGCTGAGAGGGAAGCGACGGACCGGCCTCGTCCCCTCCTGGCAGATAGACGGGAATTTCGTCAGGATCTGGAGCAGCAGGGACTTGCGCCATGGCAACGGACACCGCAAGGATCAGGAGCAATAGCAGTCGCAAAGCATTACCTCGACTTCCCAACAATGGGCTACCTTCCAGCAACGCCGCTGGAAATGAATATACCGGGCTCGCGCCGCGCCCGAGTGCGTCAGGCCCATAAACACCCAGTTTCGAGTCTGACGAAACACCCGGCATACTGTCAAGAGCAAGGCGACCCCGATGCGCCGCGCAAGTCTCCCCACAAACAGCAGCACCAGAAACAAGATCCGATATCGCCTGTACGCGACCTAAGCCAGTCGCTGCGCCTCCCGCCAGGCTGATTCAAGCTTCCTTTTCAGCGGCCCCTATGAAATCTCTCTCCCAACACCTCACTTTCTACACCGTGCGTAAGCGGGAATACATGAACACTACAGGTGAGTTGATACACGTGTTGCGCTAGAGCCATATTGCTGAAGGGATGATCCTGGTGTCTGCGATGCACATCACTTGCAGGCGTGTATGGGGATGACGCCGAGAATGGCTTGATTGCCGATATCAACCAAAGGCCGGAGGAGGTTGCGGCATTCCGAGCCGATTACCGGCACCACCGTACAGCCGAGCCCAACAGCGATGCCCACCTGAAGAGCCTGCTGGTTCGCCATCAGGTGGCCGTCCTGGTGACAGACGGCAAGTTGGACCTGGATGCTTGGCGGCGAGTGTATTACTCTGAGTTCGACGGAATGCTGCCAAAACGCGTCTTGTTGAAGGTGATCAGAGAGTAGCAGGGAACCGTTTCCGGCTGTGGACAGTCTTGTTAACCAGCCGCCGACCGCGCTACTCATTCGGTGATGACAGAAGCGGCAACCATAATTGGAGGTTTCCTGATGACGTCGCTTGACTTCCCGCTTTGTAGCCAATGGGTGCGTAGCGTCCCGGTGTTGTTAGTTGCTGCACTGCTCAGCCTGGCGCAGGACTTGCCGGTTGAGAGAGTAGTGATCTACAAGAACGGTGTTGCCTATGTTGAAAGGGCGGGTCCCGTGCCAAGCGGAGGGAGCGTAGCGCTCTCGTTCCGAACCGAGGAAATGACGGACATCCTGAAGTCAATGAGCATCTCCGTGGAGGGCGGTGCGGTAGAGAGAGTCCGTTTCAGCACCGATGAGAGCCTGGAGGACAAACTCAAAGCGTTCCCGTTCCGCATTCAACCCGGGCGGGGCATCACACCATTACTGGATGCGCTTCGCGGTTCCCGCATCCAAGCCGAACGGGGAACTGACCCTGTAGCGGGCGTGATTCTCTCAGCGCAGGAGGTACCTGCCACCGCGCAGCAGCCGGCCCGTGACCTGGTTACACTGCTGGAAGACAACGGTTCCATCAACACCTTCGAGGTACTTTCACTCAACCGGCTGCGGTTCCAGGACACGAAACTGCAGCAACAAATGGTGGACTACCTGCGCATTGTCGCTGAAGCCCGCAATCAGGAAAGGCGTAACGTGAACATTGACCTCGCCGGCAGTTCGGTACGGCGGCTATCCGCCCGGTACATGACGCCGATGCCAGTTTGGAAGTCCAGCTATCGAATCGTCTTCCCAGACCCCGGGAAGCCCGGCACAGCCAAGCCGATTCTGGAAGGCTGGGCCGTGGTGGACAACACCTCGGGTGAGGATTGGAGCAACGTTTCTCTGGCGCTGGTATCGGGCAAGCCGGTGAGTTTCTTGACCAATCTGTACTCCCCTATCCATGTTGACCGGCCATTTGTGGAGTTGCCTGGTATCAGCGCCGTTGGCCCCATCACGTACGAAAGCCAGATGCGCAGCCAGGTGGCCATGGCAGACGCCGCCGCCGAGGCAGCGGTTCCAATGGCCCCAGCGTTCGCAGGCCGTGCACGCAACGAAATGGCAAAAGGTGCATCCTCTTTGGCTGCCGCACCAACGGCCGCTATGCTCGCTGGCTCTGACGCGGTGCGAGAAAGCGCAATCGCCGCTACGGCCACGGGTATTGAATCCGGGGCCTTATTCTCTTACGAGTTCCCTGGACGTGTGAACGTGCGCAAGGGGGAGTCCGTCATGCTTCCCTTCATGCAGAAGCCCGTGTCGGCTACGCGCCTGTTGATCTTTAGCGACCGGCAGAGCGTAAAGAATCACCCCATGCTGGCATTTGAGTTGAACAATGATTCGGGGCTCACCCTGGATGGAGGGCCGGTCACTGTGTTCGATGGCGGAGAGTACGCCGGGGAAGCGTTGTTTGAAACGACCGTAAAGGACGAAAAACGGCTGTTGAGCTATGGCGTGGATCTGGGCACTAACATCCGCCTTGAGCCATCCAGCGGTACTCGGGATATCCAACAGGTAGAGATCCAGCGCGGTGTGATGACCGTCAGTCTGCGCGTACGGTCGAACCTGAAATACACCGCCAGCAACAACGACAATCGTGCCAAGACCCTGCTGGTGGAACGGCCCGTCATCCGGAATTACGAGGTGGTGTCGCCCCAGCCAGTGGCCAAGACTTCGACGGCGAATCGCTTCCGCGTGGAGCTTCCCGCAAGCGGCAATGCACAGATCGAAATCATCGAGGAGTTCCCCCATACCGACATCGTGCAGTTGCAAAACCTGAATGAGGCGGGCCTTGCGGTTTACGCAAAGAATACGAACATTTCACCAGCGGCGAGGCAGGCACTGGAAGCAATCATTGCCAAACAACGCGAGATTACCCGCACGCAAGCGGAGTTGAGTGACGCCGAAAAGCGCCTGAGCACGCTGAACAACAGCATGGAAAGGGTTCGCCGCAACATGGAGAGCCTCAACCGCATTCGAGGCCAGGAAACTCAGGTTCAGAAGTTGGCACAGGAGTTGGGTTCGATGCAGACGACGGCTTCCAACCAAGAAGCTGAGATCGAAACCCTGCGCGAGCGCGTACGAACTCTGCAGGATGAGCTAAACGCAATCATCGAAAGCACGAATGTCTAGGGAGTCATTCGTAGGACTGACGCCGGGCGGTCAAGAACTTCCGCCCGGCGCACACGGGGAGCAAGGACGAGCTAAGCGTTCACGAGGTCGTGCAAGTTCTGGCCCACAATCATGCTGGCCTGGAACTTGTCTCCGCCGGGGCCGGGCCAATGAGTTTCGATGCTGATGTAGCCCCGGTAGCCATCGCGAATGAGATCCTCCACCTGAGCCTGCCAGTTGGTGTCCTTGCTGCCCAAAGGACCCCACTCCGGTGTGAACCCGTCGCCCACCATGGTGCAGTCCTTGGCATGTACGTGCGCGATGCGGTCCTTCGGCAGCGATGCATACCCGGATGGGTAACCCTGGCCACCGGCGCACACGGCGTTGGCGGGATCCCAGATCAACTTCACGCGGGGGTGCTGCAACCGATTCAGGACGATGGCCGCTTCTTCGCCAGTGGCCACGTTGCAGGCATGTTCATTTTCGAGTCCGATGATAAGATCCTCCTGCTGCGCACGATCCGCTAGGGTTTCCAAGGCTGCAATTACCCGGTCGTAGGTTTCCTGCGGACGAATCGTGCGCCAGTACGAGAAAACGCGAATGATCTTCGCGCCGGTAAGGTGTGCGATTTCCACAGCTCGATCAAGCAGCCTGGGCTGATCGTCGATGGTGTTCTTCGAGCCAAAGATGTCCTGATGGAAGCGCTCATCCAAGGGGGGAGCATCCGGCAAGACGCACTTCAGGATGGGCGTGGCGAGGCTGATGACTTGCATGCCATGGTCGTGGCAGGCTTCCGTGAAGTCTTTCACCTCCTGGTCACTCATCGTCATGAGGTTTTTGCCAAAGGCCATGCGGAGTTCGGCGCCTGTCATGCCCAGGCCTTGCATCGCCTTTAGTGTAGTGGGAAGATCGGAAGCGAACTCATCCGTAATGGCGGCAATCGGCAATCTCAGCGGCATGGGAAACAATCCTTTCTCACAGTAAATACCGGAAGATGATTCGGGCGGCGCTGGCTTGATGCCGCACCGCCCGGTAACAGAACACACCGATGTGGCTGGGGGTTATGCAGTCACTGTTTGCCCATCGCGCGCGCTGATTGGAATGACGTCGCGGTGGCTATAGCCCAAATAGAGCTGGCGCGGGCGGGCAATTTTTTGCTCTTTGTCTTCCAGCATCTCTTCCCACTGCGCTAGCCAGCCGGGAGTGCGGGGGATAGCGAACAACACGGTGAAGTAGGCGGGGTTGAAGCCCATAGCCTGATAAATGATACCGGAATAGAAATCCACATTCGGATAAAGCTTCCGGGTGACGAAGTACTCATCCTGAAGAGCGATTCTCTCCAACTCTAGCGCGGTGTCGAGACGGGGATTGCGCCCGGTTACCTCAAACACCTCGTCTGCGATCCGCTTGATGATCTTCGCGCGTGGATCGTAGTTCTTGTACACGCGATGGCCGAAACCCATCAACCGGCGCTTCCCTTCCTTGACTTGGCCAATGAATGCCGGGATGCTGCTTACGTCGCCGATTTCATCCAACATGCGCAGGACAGCCTCATTGGCGCCGCCATGCAGGGGGCCCGAGAGCGCAGCAACAGCCGAGGCGGTGGTGACGTAGGGGTCAGCCAGTGAACTGCCCGCTGTGCGCATGGTGGTGGAAGAACAGTTTTGCTCGTGGTCAAGGTGCAGAATGAACAATACTTCCAGAGCCTTTGCCAAGACTGGATGCGGCTTGTACTTGTGCTCAGTCCGCTTCCAAAGCATGTGCATCAGATTTTCGACATAGCCCAGCTGATCATCAGGGTAGTTGTACGGCAATCCGCGACGGTGACGGTAGCAGTAAGCGGCCAGCGTGGGAACTTGACCCATGATGCGCAGCACTTGCTCCTTACGGGTTACCTTATCCCGCACATCCAGCGATTCCGGATAGAACGTCGAAAGTGCCGCCATACTACTCATCAGCATGCTCATGGGGTGCGCATCGTAATTGAAGCCGTCCATGAACTTCTTCAGGTTCTCGTGGATCATGCTGTGGCTAAGCACGCCTTTGCTGAAATCAGTCAATTGCGATTCGGTAGGCAATTCCCCGTATAGCGTCAAATAAGAACATTCCAGGAAGCTGCACTCCTCAGCAAGTTGCTCAATTGGATAACCTCGATACAGAAGGATGCCCTTGTCGCCGTCGATGTACGTGATATTGCTCTTGCAGGCCGCTGTGTTGCTATAGGAAGGGTCATAGCACATCAGCCCGAAGTCATCGGCACTCTCCTTGATCTGACGGAAATCGATCGCGGGTACGGCGCCGTTCTCGATCGGAATCTCGTAAGTCTTGCCGGTTCGGTTATCCGTGACGGTGAGGGTGTTGTTGTTCATCGAAAACCTGCTTCAGAGAATTGCAGCTTTGCTCCATCGGAACGATCCACCTGGGCGGCCGCGTGTTTCACCTTGTCAGATGCAAGCGCCACAAAAACGCGACGAAATCCGGCGCCCCAGTCCCCACTTCGCGCGAATCAAGTGGGTGACGCAGCCCGGCCGAGCCAAAGCAGAAACCATATTCTACCAGCGAATCCTGCTATGGTTAGGCCCATCCACGAACAAAATTGGCAGCTTGGGGGGTGGGGGGAGAGCGGGGGAAAACGGTGGTACGCCCGATTGGATTCGAACCAATGGCCTTCAGCTCCGGAGGCTGACGCTCTATCCAGCTGAGCTACGGGCGCTCACAGTTCTTAGTGTAGCCCGAAAGCTAGCCCGGCGGTGAGGACTAAGGCCATAGCGGGATCGCCGGATGCCGTTCGCTACTTGGAAAGCCTAGTAGGCCGGGGGAAGTGCGTCATCCAGCCAGGCAAGCATTTCCCGTTGGCGGACTGCGGAGCCGAGTATTACTTCCAGATTCACGTATCGTATCCGCTGCGCCGCGCAAAGGCGGGAAAGCGAACCGTCATCAGGAGTACTTGGATGCTGCTGCAGCACGGCATTGTAGGGTCCACTCGCGATACCGGCGTAGTCCCGCGGATCTGTAGCCAGAAAGAAGTTATTCGGCTCACTGGGCACGGGCATGTGGTGCTGCTCGCTTAGCGGAATTTCTTCTTTAATGTTGTAACCCTGGCTATTGTTATGGACAGAAATCAGCAGCCCGCCCGGAGGGGGCAGCAGCACACGCAGCAGTGCGGGCAGGTCCTTCTGAAGGCGATCAAGTGCCTTGGCAATGTCCTTCTCCGGCGCAGCCGGATTGAGGCGGCGCAAGCTAGCATCGGCCCCCTCTCGGCCAAACATACGGTTGGGGTCGATCATCAGGCCCTCGACGGTAATGGCACGGGTTGAGCCCTCCACAAAAATGGCTGTCCCCCCCTTCAGCACGAGATGCTCTGCCAGCGTTGCCCGTGCGGTGGTCTCATTGCCGTGAATGTGAACATAGCGCCGCAATGGATCTGCCCGCCCGGTCTTGCCCCGATGCGCGCGAACGCGGAAGCGCACCTTGCCGATGCGCACGCGTTCCGCACCCAGGGCGGGGGCAGGCGAAAGAGCCAGTAACGCCAGTATCTGGCGGCGGCTGATTGGCAGAGGAATACGTGAAATCTCCACGAGAACTTCAGTGTAGCGAAGCGGTCAGCCGGAGGCCCCGCATAAGGTTTCCGCTTAGCGGGCTACGCGGATTTGAAAGCTCTCCAACGTCATGCCCAGTGCCAGGTCCACTTGGGCAAGCGCTCGATTGAGATCAAGACGAGAAACCACCTCGCGAAGCCGCGAGTCCGCCAGCTCGTTCTGCCGTGTGAGCACCAGAAAGTCAGTGGATTCGCCGTTCTCGAAAAGTCGTGTTTCGCTGGCCAGACGCTCCTGGGCAGCCTGGACACTGGCCTCAGCGGCGCGCACCCTGCTACGGGCGACATCCAGTTGCTGAAGTGCGTTCCGCACTTCTGCCTCTACGTTCTGGGCCACTTGGGTCTTGCGCAAGCGCAGCCCGTCCGCGGCCAAACGGCTCTTGCTGGTTTCGGATTCGGCACGGCGGTTCCGCAGGTTGAGATCTATGTTCAATCCCAACTGCCAAGTACGAAACGAACCGCCGAACAAATTGCCCAAAGCGGAGCCGTAACTCCCCTGCAGTGATCCGGGTAGTGGCGGAATGCCACCCGCAGGCGGGGCAATTGGATCAAGGCCTGATGCCACTGACAGCGCACTGACACGATCGTAAAGCCGGGTGTCTGTCTGCGAAAAGAAAGCTGGGGGAGGCGCCAGTTCTCCAGCCAGTCCGCTAAATGTATAGCTGGCCACCAGGTCAACGCGCGGCAATTTGAGGTTCTGGTTCAGGCGCTCCTGCACTTTGACAATATCTACCTGCATATCCACAAGGCGCAGTTCCGGGCGACGTTCCAAGGCCATCTGCGCGGCATCGGCCAGAGTAGTCATGGCGGGCGTTTGGACGCTGCCCGCGTCGGCGGGCACGAGCTCCTGCTGCCAAAGCGGGTCACCACGATCAGGGCTCAAGAGGACCTTCAGTTGATTTTCCACCTGCGTGAGGGTGCCCACGCTTGACAGATAGGAATCCCGGCGGCGTTCCAATTCAGCCTTGGTGCCGGCTAGCTCCACTGGGGCGAGTGTGCCTGCGGCGATGCGCCGCTCATCCCGGGCAAGTTGCTCCTCGGCAAGCTTAACGGCATCGCGCCTTACTTCTACATCCTGCCGCGCCGCTAATAGGGTCCAGTAGACCTGTTGCGTCGCGTTAACCACGGTAATCAACTGCAGTTCGCTTTCCGCCTGGGTGATATCCGTCTGCTTCCGGGTAATCATCAGCTCTGCCCGCTGAACATCAATCTCGCGGAAACGAAGCAGGGGCTGGCTGATGCCGAAGCGAAGCTGGGTGTTGAAGTTAGGATTGAGGCCCAGGAAAGGATTGCTGGTGGAATTGCGGAAATTCTCAAAACTAGTGGTGAAGGAGAGACCGTTGCGAGTGGTAGGCAGCGTGAAAGCAAAATTCTGGGTCATTGTACGGTCAAATAGCTTGCCGTCCGGAGCCTGCAGCACGCTGGCCACTGGCAAGATTGCGGAATTCAAGTTGGGGCTCCAACGCAGGATGGGATCAAACGACCCTAGCGCGCCTGTTACGTTCTGCTGCGCCGTAGCGACATTCACTCGTTGGATCTGCACATCTAGGTTGTTTGCCACCGCGCGTTCCACTGCTTCCTTGAGCGTCAAGGACTGCTTGCCAACGATACCTACCCGATCCTGGGCGAAGACACCTGAGGTGAACCACAACAGCACGAGCAAAAGGCCCACCACGCCGGCAGTTCCCGAAGCCAATTTGCGGCTCTTGCCGCCCGGCAACCGCACCACACCAAAGATCTTCGTCCAAAGAGGAGATTTG
>DAISIM010000042.1:0-49665 GCA_036821995.1 Bryobacteraceae bacterium | reverse complement strand
TCAGTTCGGGTGAGCCGAACAACATGCCCGGCAACGTGCTGCAACTGCGTGACCCGCGGACGACGGGTGGAGATTGGACCGGCGATGTGGACTGGGGTAGGCACCAGGTTCAAGGCTGGAATCCCTGCGTGCTCCGCCAGTTCAATGATGGCTCTATCGCTCCTCAGGCGTTCAGCATCGCTCGCGGATGTAGCCCGACCGACCAAAGCCAGTATGCCTGGCTGATGACCGCTGACTACGCGCCGCGCATGACACCGTCACGCAGTGGCCAGATCCGCAAGCAGTCGCTGTTCAACATGGATGCTTCCGTCAACAAGAACTTCCAGGTAACGGAACGGCTGCGCTTCCAGTTCCGCGCCGAAGCATTCAACCTGACCAACTACTACTTCTTTGGTCGCGACTCCAACTTCAACACCAATCCCAATGATCCGAACTTTGGAACCCTGTTCCCGAGCCAGGCCTGGATTGGCAACGGCTATCCGCGCCAAGTCCAGTTGGGCTTCAAGGCCTACTGGTAACCAGCGGATTACCCTACCCAAGGGTTAACCCTCACCGGCTTGCCGGAAGCTACCCTCTTCCGGCAGGCCGGTTTTTCGTTTGCCGGAGCGGTGGGTTGGCGCGAGACGGGGCCTTGCCCTTAGCAGCCGTGGGCGTTAATGCAACCAGCAAGAGACCCACCCCGTTGCTCGTGCCATCGCGATAGGATAGCCAATACCTGAGGATTCCCTTGTTTCGCGCGCCCACTACCTGGTTGACGGCGGTGTTCCTGCTGGCACTGGCCATGCTGGGAGGATTCGCGCTGTTCTCCATGCTGCAGATTGGGCAGTTGCGCGACCAACAACTGAGGGTGAATGACCGTAACCGGCGCAGCACACTACAGCTGCTGCGGATTCAGAACACCCTAAACAGCTTGGCCCTAACGGCGAGAGACATGCAAGAAGGCAGCGACGGCTACCCCATTCCCGCGTATCGGCCGCAGGTAGACCGGCTACTGCTGGAGTTACAGGACGCCCTGCGGCAGGAACGCGAACTCTCACCCGTTGAGCGGTCTCCAGCGCAGCAGGAGTTGCTGGAAGGGCAAGCCGGGAGGCTCCGCGACGCCTTCCACCTTGCCATCCGGCAGGCTGAAAGCGGGGACGATAGCGGGGCCGTTCTGCAGCTTCAGGAGGGCGTTGAACGCGAGCGGACGGCGCACAGTGCCCTGGTTGCGCGTTTGCTGGTGCTGAACAACGAGGCCGAGGAGAGAAGTATTGAACGGACGGTGGCCAGCTACCGCGAGGCGGAGCGCGCCCTGCTGATCTTCGTTGGCGTGATGGCGGTGGTGATGATGGCGTTGGCAGCAGCGGCGTTGCGCTACAACCTGCGCAGTCAGCGGCAACTTGAGGCGCTCTCTGTGGAGCGCGGAGACCTCACCCGGGCGATGATTGGCATGCAGGAGAGCATCCTACGCAGTGTGTCGCGAGAGTTGCACGACGATTTCGGACAGATCCTAACCGCAGTGAATGCTACGCTACAACGACTGGCGCGGAGCCCACAGCTAGCGGCTAGCGATTCCCTGCGCGAGCAGATCGAAGAGACTCGCAGCGCCACGCGCGAGGCCCTAGAAAGGGTGCGGGACTTGAGCCAGACACTGCACCCTGCGTTGCTGGAGACCCATGGATTACAGGGTGCGGTGGATCGGTATCTGGCAGGATTTCAGCGGCAAAGCGGGATTCGGGTACACACGGACGAGATTTCGCTGTTGGATCTGGCACCAGAGGAACATTCCATCCACATCTACAGGATTGTGCAGGAGGCCTTGAGCAACATCTCTCGGCACAGCGGCGCGGTGCATGTGTGGGTTCGGGTTCGCTTGGAGGTAGGGTGGCTGTTGATAGAGGTGGAGGATGACGGAGTGGGAATTCGGCCGCAATTGCAGAATCACGATCGCGTTCCACCGGTTGCTGGTGAAACGTGGACGGATAGTAGCGCGCAACATGGGACAACCGCCACGGGTGGCTTGGGCGTAGTTGCCATGCGGGAACGGACGGCGCTGCTGGGGGGAGAGTTCTGTCTGCAGAACACCGAAAGAGGGGCAATGGTAACACTACGAATTCCACTGGGGCTGGAGGAAGACGATGCCTAAGCACGTGAGGGTGCTGCTGGCCGATGATCACGGACTGGTGCGGAAAGGGTTCCGCCGCTTGCTGGAGGACTCCGCTGCCATCACCGTGACGGGCGAAGCCGGCAGCGGACGGGAGGCGCTGGCGCTGGCAGCACAGCAGCGCCCAGATGTGACTGTTCTGGACGTAAGCATGCCCGACATGGATGGACTGGAAGCGGCGCGGGAGCTAAAAATGCGGTACCCGTCGATGGCAGTGTTGATGGTGAGTATGCACGCTGACCCTGCTTATGCCAAGACAGCACGGGATGTTGGGGCGGCGGGTTATGTGCTGAAGTCAGCCGCTGAGTTGGACCTGGAGGATGCCATCCTGCGGGTAGCGGCAGGCGAGACGGTGTTTGCGGAGATAGAAGACGAACCGGAAGCCAGGGAGTCCGCCCAGTTGCGCGAATTGACGCCACGCGAACGGCAGGTGCTACAGCTACTGGCCAGCGGGAAAGCCAACAAGGAGATTGCCGCGCAACTGGGGGTAAGCGTAAATACGGTGGCTGTGCACCGGGCGCGGTTGATGGACACATTGGGAATCCGGGGGACAGCGGAATTGACTTTGTTCGCGGTGCGCAGCGGACTGGTGTCTCCACGATGAGCGCAACTGGCCGGCGCGATTTCCTTGGTGGTGTGGTTGGCTTCGCGATAAGTGGAGGCCAGACACTGGGGCAAACGTCTCCAGCAGTAGTCGGGTTTCGCCTGACCGATGTCACCGGAGAAGCCGGATTGCGTTTCCGCCACGATGCGGGGGCACGGGGCCAGAAATGGCTGCCAGAGACGATGGGACCTGGCTGCGCCTTTATTGACTACGATGGCGATGGTTGGCAGGATATCCTACTGCTGGATGGGGGCCCCTTAGATCGCGCCTCTCCTCCAACGCACAGTGGTATCCGGCTGTATCGTAACCAGCGTAACGGCACCTTCCGCGATGTGACAAGGGAGTCAGGTCTTTGGCAGCCGATGTATGCGCTTGGAGTTGCGGTGGGCGACTTCAACAACAATGGCTTCCCCGATATCTACGTTACCTGCGTGGGGCAAAACCGGCTATTTGCCAACTTGGGGAATGGCAGATTTCGCGACGTCACGGACAGGGCGGGCCTGGGGAATCGCCGAGCGTTCAGCACTTCAGCGGCATGGGTGGATTTTGACCGGGATGGCTACCTGGACCTATTCGTCTGCAACTACGTCCAGTGGCGGGCTGACCGCGACGTATTCTGTAGTGCCGATGGGAAGTCGAAGAGTTATTGCACACCAGAAGCCTACGAAGGCAGCACCTCCTGGTTATTTCGCAATCGGGGAGATGGCACCTTTGAAGACGTGACTGTGAGCAGTGGCGTCTTTGACCGTACATCCAAGGCACTGGGTGTGGTGGTGCTGGACGTAAATCAGGATGGCTGGCCCGACCTTTTCGTGGCCAACGATACCCAGCCAAACAAGATCTACCGCAACCAGCGGAACGGCCGGTTTCAGGAAGTGGGGCTGGACTTGGGCGTCGCATTCAGCGAGGATGGCAAGGCTCGCGCGGGTATGGGGGCGGATGCAGGAGACCTGCTAGGTACTGGGCGGGAAAGTCTGGTGGTGACGAATTTTGAGAACGAGATGGCAGGGTTGTATGTTCCCGGCGAACGCGGCATGTTTGTGGACCGCGCCGGAACATGGGGGTTGGCTGCCAGCACGCGGAGAAGCCTTGGATTCGGCTGTTTCTTTTTCGACGTTGATCAGGATGGTTCTCTGGATCTCCTGATCGCCAATGGCCACATTGACGCAGGTTTTGCCCGCCTCGGAACAGAAGGGGGGATGAATCGCAGCCCGTTGGCCCAGGTTCCACAGCTGTTCCTGCAGAGGGGAGGGCGATTTGTTGAGCAGCAAGTGGCGGGTGGTTTTTCGACACCCAAGGTGGGCCGAGGTGCTGCGTTTGGAGACTTCGACAACGACGGAGACCTCGATCTGCTGCTAGCCACAAACGACGGGCCGGTCCACCTGTATCGTAATGACTTGACCAACCAGAACAAGAGCCTGCGATTGACGCTGGAAGGGACAAGGTCAAACCGGAGCGCCATTGGCGCCGTGGTTCGGACGACGGTGGCGGGAAGGACCCAGATGCGAAGGGTGAGATCGGGTTCCAGCTACCTTTCACAGTCAGAGTTGCCGGTCACCTTCGGATTGGGGACCACGTCAGAGGCTGCGCGGGTGGTGGTGGAGTGGCCGAGCGGATCGGTGCAGGACTTTAGCAAAGTCAAGGCAGGGGCCTACCACCTTACGGAGGGTGCTGGGTTGCAACCCGCGAGACGCTAACGTTGGAAAACGAGAAAAGGGGCTGGGCTACGCGAAAGCAACCCCGCCCCTTGAGACTACTAGACACTCAGGGCCACCACACCGTTTGCGCAGCTAGTTCCGGTTCTGCTGCAGATACTCCAGTGGGATCTGTGATTCCCGGGCGACCTGACCGCTCCTGGCTTCGTCTACGCTGATGGAATTGGCTTCCAGTGTGCGGCCGACCACTTGGTCAAGGCTATTCTTTGCCTTGGCGTACGTTCCCAGGACGGAAACTTCCGCCGAACGCGCTTGGGCAAGGTCGCGCTGCGACTGGATGACGAAGAAGATAGTGGTGGCGCCCAGGGCAAACTTCTTCTGCTCCGCATCGAGGGTTTGCTCTTGAAGTTCGCGAGCCTTTTGGGCGCTGCGCACCGCAGCCTCGGCCTGCTTCACGGCGGTAATGGCGTTTTGGACGCTTACGCGCAGGTTGTTCAACTGCTGGCGCTCACGGATTTCCTGCTGCCGTAGAGTGATTTCTTCGATGATCATGTCGGCCCGGGCAGCGCGATTGCGGATGGGTACGTTCAATTGGAATCCAATGGAGTAGTCAGGGAAGTTGCGGCGGAAGAGTTGGCCAAGCACCGTGCCTCGGCCACCGATGAAGTAAGGATCCGGGCCGGGTACTCCCGGCGCGCGGATGATGCTTGCGTCACCGGCTAGTCCGTTGTTCTGGAAGCTCGCGGAGATGTCAAGCGAAGGGAGTAGCTGGCTCTTGTTGCCGGCGATACCAATTTGGGCGTTCTGGATGTTGATGCGCGCCTGTTCGATTTCGGGGCGAAGACTGACCGCATCCTCGTACAGAGATTCCAGGTTCAGGGTGTCAGCGGCCGCCGGAATGCGGATGCTGTCGGTGGGGATGATGCGCGCTGTTTTGAGAATTTCGCTGCTAATGCCGCTACGGCTGAGCACGTTCTTGATGATGGCCTCTTGTTGTAGCAACTGGGTCTCGCTGACGGTCATTTCCTGTTCCGTACGGGCCAGTTCGGCCTCGGCGCGCACCACTTCGATGGGTGCCAAGGTTCCGATCTCCACTTGTTTCTGGTTGTCCTGGAAGAGCTTGCGGGCAAGCTCAACGGACTGTTTCTTCACAGCGTAATCCGCGTTCACAGAAACCAGATCCCAGTACAGACCGATGATGTTGGAGACGGTGGCAATCACCTGCTGGCGGAAGGTGAGGTCAGCGATCCGGCGGTTGTTGGAAGCAATGCGGATGTTGCGGTTGTTGACTGCGACGCCGAAGCCTTGCAGCAGGCGCTGGGTGACTTGAAGGCTAACGTTCCCTTGGTTGAATGGGTTGAGGCCCAAACCACGGCTGTTGCTTTCCGCCCCGAGTTGGAAGTAGCCTAGCGAAACGGTTGTACCACTCACAAAGCCCTGCTGCAGATTCACGCTGGTGAGGAGTCGATCCGTTGTGAGGCCAGTGATGCCGCCGGTACCAATAGTATTGGCTTGGGGGCTGGTTTGGTGTCCGGCCTGAAAACCCACAGAGACCACAGGATCGAGGTTGATGATGGTGGCACCCGTCTGCGTGATGACAGTTCCGCCCGCCGTGGTACCCAAGTCGCCGCCTTGGCCGGCCTGCCCCCCACCACCACCGCCGCCTATACCGCCCGTAGCTTGGTTTACGGCCGTGGAGGGACCTTGCTGGATGGATGTACTTACGCCACGCAGCAGGCCGCCGGCCTGCGTGCGCAGTAAATTCGCCTCAGCCTGTTGCGGACCGTATCGCTGCAGTTCGATGTCGAGGTTGTTCTCCAGGGCAATTGCAATCGCATCCTGAAGGCTCAGATAGAGGTTCCCTGCACGAACCAAGGCCTCCAGCCGAGGGGAGTTGGCAAAGCTGACCGCAGCAGGCTGGGACGGTACATAGTTCCGAATGAACCAGTTGCGATCCTTGTTCTGCATGTAACTGTAACTTTGACCCAAGGCACCCAAAGGGGCGAGGGTGAGGGCGACGCAAAGAAGTGCGAGCAGTTGACGGGTAGTTCTCATGAATGCTGTTCCTCAGTACACAATTGCGCCGCGAGTGAGCAAGCGCCTCTCGGGAGACCCCATAGTGATGATCCCCACAGGGAAAACGAATCCAAACTTCTATTACGCATCAGTCTGATGGGTGTTCCCAGGAAATTCCGTTGGCACCTGCCAGTAGGCGCCGGTCGCCAGTGATATCCTACCCACTGGTGACTGAACAAGCGCAAGACGTCCAAAACCTATTTGAGCAGGCTGGAGCCTTCCTTAGTGGACATTTTTTGCTCACAAGTGGCCTCCATAGCCCGAACTATTTGCAGTGCGCGCTCGTGTTGCAGGATCCGTTCCGCGCGGAACGCCTGGGAAAAGCGCTGGGTGAACTGCTTGAGGAAATTTCCGGCGCCCGGCCTGACTTTGTGATATCACCCGCGCTAGGCGGGGTGATTATCGGACACGAAGTGGCTCGTGCACTTGGCGTGCCATTCCTCTTCACTGAGAGAGACGCCGAAAGAGTGATGACTTTACGCAGAGGCTTCATGTTACAGCCGGGCCAGAAAGTGTACGTGGTGGAGGATGTGATTACCACTGGCGGCAGCACGCGGGAAGTGGTGGAAGTGGCGCAGGCAGCCGGGGCCGAGGTACTTGCAGCGGGCTCCATCGTGGATCGCAGCAACGGGAAGGCCGACGTAGGAGCACCACGCGGGGCGCTATGGCAGCTTACTGTGGAATCGTATCCACCGGAGATGTGTCCGCTTTGCGACAGAGGAATCCCAGTTGTGAAACCAGGATCGCGTCCGACTTCGCAATCAGCTGCGTAAGTGTCTGCTTTCTAATGGTCAACGGATCCTCTGTAAGCCTGATTTGGCATCAATGCTTGGGGAAAGTGACTGCTGCCTTGAGCGGGAGTGCAGTTTCCTGACGAGACGCTCAACGCGAGCAGCAGTAGCCTCGCAGGGTTCGCGCTCCTCCAGCTTGCGCGCATAAGCCAACGCGCGCGGCAGTTGATGCAGGCGGCGTTCGCAAAGGATCGAGAGCGCCTCCAGCGCCTTGGCATGAAAGCGATTAGGGAAACCGAGGAGCTGTTCCAACGGCCGCTGGGTGTCGGCGAAATGGCCCAGTTGGCGTTCCGCCGTTGCGATATCCCACAATATGGAGGCAAGAAGGTCCTCGGGAATGGGAGCGTTTGCAGCGCGCCAGAGGAAACGGATGGCCTCTTCCCGGCGGCCCAGTTGAAGCAGCCAACGGCCAAGGCCAAGACATTCGGCCGGATGGCGGGGCTGGGCGTGCCGAGGACTTTCGAAGACCGCCGCAACCAGATTTGTGAGACAGGCGAGACTAAGGATGTCGAGAGCGTTGTGGGTGAAGACAGCCGCTAGACTCCCTGCATCGCCGGTCCGGAGATAGTTTGTGTAAAGCGAGGGTATGAGGAAGCCGGG
This sequence comes from Bryobacteraceae bacterium, assembly GCA_036821995.1. GTDB lineage: Bacteria > Acidobacteriota > Terriglobia > Bryobacterales > Bryobacteraceae > JACTMJ01. The sequence goes on along the minus strand of DAISIM010000042.1, from coordinate 41,796 downwards.
AACGTCCCCCGTCCGCTCATAGCCGAGCACCTCCCGCTCCAAATTGGTGAGCTTACAGCTTTCGAAGCGCAGCTTCCAGAGCCGGCGACAGGCAAAAAGCAGGTCGAGGTGGGGCATTTCCGCGAATGGCACAGGCAGCCGGGACAAGAGGTAGCGGGTTTCCAGCAATGGGGCATCAAAGCTGCGCCCGTTGTAGGTGATGAGGGTGCGGTAGCGGCTCAGCTTCTCTGCGAGAGCGGAAAGGACGCTGTGCTCCTCGCCGGGTTCCCGGAGAAAATACTGGTGAACACGGAAGCCCTCGGTATCGAGAAATCCCAGTCCAATGAGAAATGCAAAGCTTCCCGCGCCGCCAGCCAGGCCTATGGTTTCCGTGTCTAGGAACGCCCAGGTGCTGGGAGGGGCATCGCTGCTCTGCGGACAAAGGGCTTTCAGCAGCGAGGAGGACATCCCGGAAAGCCCATCAATCGCGTAATTCCCATGTAAGCTGCCGAACGGATACAGCGTCTGCGTTTCGAAATGTTTGCCTACCGTACTTTCTACAATGCTGCCGGAGACAATCTGCTCAATACCTGCGGGACAAGGCTCTACGGAAAAGGTACCGCCCCATAGGTCGGCTCCGTCGGATTGGCGATGGGCTCTCGACGCAGCAGCAGGATGGGCGAGACTCGCTTCGAAGCACTCCTCGCTGCCTGCGGACTCCCACGGGGGAAGCCCGGAATCGAGCAACTGACCGGACGGCACAGCACTTGAATCCGTGTTGAGCGAGGATCGTTGCTCCATTTTGCGGAGCTTGGCCCGAAGCCGTTCAAGTTCTTCCTGGATATCCCGCATACCGTTGCAGTTAGAGCACTTCGCTGTTTCTTTGCCAATATAGGCCGTTTTCGCCGGTGAGGGCAAGCCCGAGTTTGCTGGAAGCGTCGACGCGACTGGAAGTTGAGCCAAGTCTACGCGGATTGCGCAACTACGAGTAGAAGGTCCAGCGGCCGATTCGCTGGAGGAGTGTGAATGATGGCCCGGCAGATCGCGTTTGAAGAGATAGAATTTCAGTCACTAGAAGGCTTGGCCCGGTTCCAAAGACTCGTGGATGGACTCGGTACAGAGCAGCTTCTGTGGAGGCCGAGCCAAGGGTCCTGGTCTGTAGCAGAGTGCATTCAACATCTTAACGCGGCAATCAAAACGTATCGGCTGCCCATGCGGTTGGCATTTGAGCGGGAGCGGCACAACGCCCCTTTGGCGCCGAGCAATTTCCGGGTTGGTTTCCTGGCCTCCAAGTTCCTTTCGATGCTGGAGCCACCCTATCGCATGAAGGTGAAGGCACCAAACTCAATGCTGCCACCTAAGGACGTTGAGCCGCTGAAGGTGCTGGAAGAGTTTGTACGCAGCCGGGAGGAATATCTGGCATTCGCCCGCGAGGCAGCGCATGTGGACATGTCTTCAATCCGGTTTGAGAATCCAGCGGTCAAGCTATTGAAGCTTTCCCTTACAGAGGGGTTTCTGGTGATGCTGGCGCATGACCGCCGACATCTTTGGCAGGCAGAGAACGTGCGGAAACACCCTGTATTTCCTTGCTAGCTCTAGGCCTTCATCCATCAAACTCCAAAACCTTCATGCGGCAAGCAGTTCGGCAGGGTCATAATCGGGAACCGCACCTCTCTGGGAGGCCACATAAGCGCCAAGGCGGTTTGCTCTACGGGCTGACTCCTCAATAGGCCATCCACTGGAGATGCCGTGTAACAGCATCGCGCTGAAGGAGTCACCGGCACCCACCGTGCTGACCACTGAGACGCTCTCGCCTTCTACGTGGAGAAGTTCGCCGCGGTGGTAGAGCGAACAACCCCGCCCCCCGCGCGTGACGCAGATGGTTTCGACGGCATACTCAGCAGAAAGACTGGCTGCGAGCTGTTGGAAGGGTTGCCCCTGGTATCCGGACTTGCGGGCTACCCAACCGAGTTCATGCTCATTCAGCTTCACGACGTTGGAACTTTGCAGCAGCGCTTCCACGGTGTCCCAGTGATAGTGCCCATCACGTAAGTTGACATCATAGAAGCGGCGGCCCGGGCACGATTCCATCACCTGCCGGATGGTATCGAGGCCGCTTTGCGGATGCGCGAACAGGGTACCGAAGCACAGCCACTGGGGCGCAATCACGCGAACTCTTTCTAGTATGGAAGCGGTGGCCGACACATCGTCGTAGGCTGCGGGCCTCAGGATGGTGTAGCACGCTTCCTCTGAACCCTGGGTGGAGACACTCACCGTACCAGTGGGATTGCGGCGAGAGACGGACATGAGATCCTTATGCACACCGAGACGCTGCATGGCGGAGAGGGCACGCTTTCCGTAGGCGTCATCTCCCACGGCGCTCAGCAGATAGCTTTCATTGCCCAACCGTGCGGCATGGGCAGCGAGGTTAAAGGGTGCACCTCCGATGAATTCGCCCTCCGGAAACACGTCCCAGAGAATCTCGCCGATGCTAACTAGCTTCATGAAACACCCTTTCTTTCAGTCCATTTCGGACGAAAAGAGGCAAGTCTTAGACACAGCCCAACCACCTCAACAAACTAGCCCTTGCGGTTGACTCACGCGTTTGGTTGCGAAACAGTGGAGGCACGAGACGACGATCTCCGTATCTGGCTCGCAGTGAACCACCCATGAGCAGTTCCCCTAGTCCCGCGGTCGAAAGCGTCGAGTTCCAGAACCTGCGCCTGGAGATGGTGCGCGCGCAACTTCAAATGCAGGGTATCAAGAAGCGGGAAGTGTTGGAAGCCATGCGCAAAGTGCCCCGGCATGCCTTTGTGCCGGAAACCATTCGTCCTTACGCTTACCGGGACCAGGCGATGCCAATTGGGTTCGGCGCCACCATCTCGCAGCCCTACATCGTGGCACTGATGACGGAGTTACTGGACCTGAAACCTTGGCATAAGGTTTTGGAAATCGGGACAGGTTCAGGGTATCAGGCGGCAGTTCTGGCGGAACTGGCAAAAGACGTGTATTCCGTGGAGATCGTGGAGGAACTGGCAGTTCGGGCGCACCGGGACCTTACGGCGCATGGGTACGGGCGGGTGCGGGTGCGCCACGGCGATGGTTATCTGGGTTGGCCGGAGGAGGCGCCGTTTGACAGGGTAATCATCACGGCGGCCCCTCCGGCGATTCCGCAAGCACTGGTGAATCAGCTAGCTGCGGGAGGGCGATTGGTGTCGCCGGAGGGGGACTCACCACAGACTCAGCAGTTGATGGTGGTGGACAAAGCGCGGGACGGCAAGGTGACCCGGACGACGTCGATTCCGGTGATTTTTGTACCAATGGTTCCGAGACCGGCCCCCGTGAAGCCGAGACCGGTTCACTGAGCCGAAAGTACGCGCAAACCATGTTGGATGGCGGGGTCAAGTTCTGCCTCAACGCGCTCACCATACTCGACGCCGAGACCCTGATTCAAGATCTCTGCTTTCAGCCGGATGCGAATATAGTCTGCGTTGGCAGTCCACATGGAAAGCGGAGGACGCAGGTTGCGCTGGGACAGGAAGAACTGGAACTCGTCCAGCACAACACCATCAGCTTCGAAATTGGGCTCAATCTCACGTGTGCGGAGATATTCGGTTGCGAAGAGAGCGAAAGCGCCACTGCCTTCCAGCACGTATCGAAGTTGATTGGTGGTGGCGGGTCCAACGGTTTCATCGGGCGCGATGCCGCCCTGCCCGGTGAGAATGGCGGGTTGTTCACTCCCGGAGGTGCCAGAATCGTCGCTTTGCCGGCGAACCTGGCTATCCTTGAGCGGGCGCTGGATGCTTTCGCCGCTGGGCGTGAAGTAATACGAGGTGGTAAGCGCCAGGCCGTTGCCTTCCGACAAGGGAAACACCCGCTGGACAAGGCCCTTCCCATAGCTGCGCTGGCCCAGAAGACGCGCGCGATGGTTGTCCCGGAGCGCTCCGGCGACAATCTCGGCGGCGCTCGCGGTCTTTTCATTCATGAGGACCACAATCGGAAAGCGATAGGGCTTGGCTGCGGCTGGGACCTTCTCAGTAACCGGCGTCTGCGCACGGCCACGGGCGTGGAGGATCACTGCTCCAGGCTCCAGCAGAAACGAACTGATGTCGAGGGCAGCATCGATAACGCCGCCTGGGTTGTCTCGTAGGTCGAGGACGAGGCCGCGGAGTTGGTCTCCACCGAGCTTCTCAACAGCGTCGCGAAACTGCTTGGCTGTTTCGCCCTCGAAGGCCTTGATGTGGATGTAGCCGATGTCTTCATCCACCAGAAATGCCTTGTCCACGCTACGGGAGTCCATTTCCTGCGGTGCCAAAACGAACTGCAGGGGACGGGCACTGCCGGGACGGCGGACCACCACGGCCACCTGCCCTTGGCGGGATTGGTTCAGCAACTCAATGATCTGCTCGTCGCTTAGAGCCGAGATCATGTAGTTGTTCACCGCCAGAAACTCGTCACCGGGCTCAATACCCGCCCTCGCCATTGGTGTTTCCGGGAGCACCTGCAGGACGATGATGCGGCCGGGCAGGATAGAAACGATACTGCCGAAACCCTTTTCGCGGGAGCTCTGCATCTCCTGCAGCTGCACCATGCGGTCCGCGGTAAGGAAGACAGAGAAGGGATCCAGCGCCCGCACCGCACCGGAAAGGGCACCGTCGTAGATGGCTTGGCTGGGGTCAACCGGGCTGGCAGCGTTATCCTCCAGCGCGGCGTAAACTTTGGTGAAGGTGCGCAGGACTTCCTCGAAGGAATCCTGGGCGGGCGCCAGGACAGAAGCAATCATAAGGACAAACGAGATGACTAGCGGGCGCATGATTACCGGGAGAACCGGAGCTTCCTCCGGCGGGTGTGACGGTCTTGGGCCAAGTCAATAAGACGGGTGAGCAAGTCACGATAAGGCAGTCCGGTTGCCTCCCACATCTTGCTGTACATGCTAATGGGCGTGAATCCAGGGATGGTGTTTACCTCATTGAGGAAGATGGCGCCTGAGGAAGATTCCCGGAAGAAATCGACGCGGGCCATGCCTTCGATATGGAGCGCACGAGCGGCTTGGACAGCCAGGCTGCGCACGCGCGTCTGATCCCCTGTGGAGATCCTGGCGGGAATGAGTGTTTGCGCCTTTCCGTTATGGTACTTGTCCTCGTAATCGTAGAACTCCTTGCCGGGGACGATCTCCCCCACCACCGAGGCCTCAATGTCGTTGTTGCCCAGGATGGCGCATTCGAGCTCCTGCCCTACGACGGCACGCTCAACCAGAATGGACGTATCAAAAGCGGAGGCGGTAGCGAAGGCAGCCAGAAATTCCTGCGAGTCGTGTGCCTTGGAGATACCCACCGAGGAGCCCAGATTGGCGGGCTTGACGAAGCATGGGAACCCGAAGGAGGCCTCAATTTGGGCTACAAGGGCTTCAAGCGAAGCATCTGGACGGGCAGCAATGAACTCCACTACCGGGATACCAGCAAAGGCACACATGCGTTTGGTGGCAACTTTGTCCATGCACAGTGCACTGGCAAGAACGCCAGCACCGACATAGGGAAGGTCTGCAAGTTCCAGCAGTCCCTGGATGGTGCCGTCCTCGCCAAAGGTGCCATGAAGGACGGGAAAGACGACGTCAATTGCGGGGTTACGCTGAGGTTCAGCCAGGATGGGGAAGTCCAGCCAGATGCCGTCCGGGCTGATGCGGCACGGGATTACCGTGAAGCGATCCGGATCAAGCGCCTCCATGACGCCATGAGCGGAGACTAGAGAAACTTCGTGCTCACCGCTGCGCCCCCCAAAGAGAACGGCAACACGGATTTTTTCGGCGGTTGGAAACATGAGCAAAAGCGCTAGGGCCCCTCTAGGTAGTGTGTCGCGAATGCGGGAGCTTTGTCACGAGGAAGTCTCCCGAGGGCTGGCGACATCCGACCGAAGGCTCAGCCAGAGAAAACGCAGATCGTCGAGGCTAAGTTGCTCAGCGCGCATCCCAGCCTGGGGCAACGCATCCACTAAAGCTGGCGGAAAGTGCCCACGGAGGTTATTGCGGAGCGTCTTGCGCTTCTGGGCGAAACACCATCCTAGAAATTCAATGAAGCCCTCCTCAACGGAATGACCGTGAGGCGTTACACGGACGACGGCGCTTTGTACCTTCGGCGGGATGTGAAAGGCACCCGGCGGGACGCGGAAGAGGAGTTCGGGATGCGCGTGTGCCTGGGTGAGCACGGAAAGGAAGCCGTAGTCGCGAGTACCGGGCTTTGCCACTAGACGCTCGGCCACCTCCAATTGCATCAGCAATACTGCGCGCCGCAGTAAGGGTCCCATCGCGTAGAGACGACGCAGGATGGGCGACGTGATGTAGTAGGGCAAATTGCCGGCAACGGCCACGGTTCCCCACTGGGTGAGGTCAGCCTGCAAGACATCCAGGCAGTGAACACGCAGGTTCGCGGCGTGCGGAGGCCATTGCGATTCGAGGTGGGCCACCATCATGGGGTCCACCTCCACTGCCTCCACCCGGAAGCCGGCGTCAAGCAGTGGACCAGTAAGGGCGCCTTTGCCTGGACCAATCTCCAGAATGACGTCAGATGGCTGAGCCAAAAGGGCGGCAACGATGCGGGCAAGCACCGGCGAAGAGCGAAGAAAATGTTGACCTAATTTCTGGCGGCTCAAAGGGTTGCTTTGGAGGAGGCTAGCCCAAAACCAGCACGTTATTGTTGTGGCCCAGGGAGATTGTAACCAGCGCGCTGACAGGTTTTCCAAAATTCGTGGCGGGTGTAAATACGGTGAACAGCAGCGCTTGCTCAATGTTTCGGCGGACCGATTCGTTCTGCATCTCGATTGCGCCGTCCTGGACCTGATAGGCCACCACTCGTCCCTCGCTATTTACCTGGACAAGAAGAGTGACGGGAGTGGTAACCATCGTGTAGGAGGCCATGGTTTTTAGGGATGCCGTTGTGGATAGGCGAGTAGGCACATCCAGGGAAGCGGCATGAACGGGCCGGACGGGGTAAACCGGTGTTAGCAAGAGCAGGAAAAGGGCAACAGCCGCCACCAAACCTCCAAACGCGGGAACAGCGAGTGGCCGCATCAGGTTCTCGATGTGCAGACTGGAGCGCTGGCGCAGGTAGCGAACGGTGCTGGGCAAGTCACGATACCGCAGGGCGCGCGCCCGTTCTTTGGAGGCGAGGATCCGCAACTCCAAACTCAGCTTCTCCGACGGGCGCAGTCGGGGAAGGTTGCGCAACTGCTGGTCGACGTTTCGCATTGCCACTACGATTCTTTATGCGTCTAGGTGAACGAGAGAGGCTCTCCGCCTAGTCCGCGGGTTGAGGCGAAAGTTCCAACGCGGAGGGTTCGGCGGACAACCGCAGATACTCCAACCGCAAGGCTTCTCTTCCGCGCAAGATCCTCGATTTCACGGTCCCCAGAGCAACCTGGAGAATGTCCGCGATTTCCTCATAGCTGAGCTCTTCGATTTCCCGCAGGACCAGTGCGACGCGGTAAATCGGATTGATACCGGCCAAGGCCTGTTCCAGCAACGCGTGTTGCTCATGGCCCAGCACTTCGTCATACGGAGAGCGATCGTCGGTGGCGAGAGTATCCTGAAGGGTCCAACCGCTCCCGGCGGAACGCTCAAAATCGACTTCCTGACGGAGATGGCGCTGGAAGTACCGCCTGCGGTTACAGGCCTCATTCACAGCAATTCGGTATATCCAGGTCTTCAGGCTGCTATCTCCGCGGAAGGAGCCAACCCGGCGAAAGACCTTAAAGAAGACTTCCTGCACCACGTCGTTGGCGTCGTTGGGATCGTTCAGCATGCGATAGACGATGTTGTACACCGGCTGCTGAAATCGGGAGATGAGTTCCTCATAGGCTGATTCGTTGCACGCGCGCAATCCGGCAATCAGGAGGTCGTCGCGGTAGGCGCTGGAGGAATCCAGCGCTACGCTGTCGCCGCCTGAGGCGCCGGTGAGCCCGAGTTGGATCAACGGTTCGGCCATGAAAACTAAATCGCTTTCTTGATCTCGACGTTAACAGGGTTTCGTGTTGCGTTCAATCCCTTGGACGCCACGGGGGGTTCTGGTGTTCCCAGAACTGAGTAGCATTTTTTTCTGCTGGCCCCTTCGCCGCCCCGAGTCGACCCCATCCGCAGGCATGCCGGCATAGCACGGCTAGGGTGCCAAACCGAAGCGAGAGGCTGGGGTGGGCCGTTGGCAGCGTCAACATCCGCGGGAAGAGAACCAGAACGCGGGACTGCCGTCAGGGAGATGCACTCGAACCCAGACGGTTCGAGGAGACAGGTCAGCGACATCGCCACAGGGTCCGGGAACAGGAAGTGAGACAAGCATCCACCAAACTCCCGCTATCTCCCGGGCGTCCAGCATATTCACTGCAAGCTGGCTCCTCCCAGCCAGTAAATTTGGAGTGGATGTAGCGCCCGGCTGAGGATAGAGCGCTCCATCCCACGCTGGATGGGGCGTAAGTGGACGTTCAGCAAATAATGCCTTCAGATCAAGGAAGCTGTTGTCAGGCTGCTGCCGCAGCCAGCCAGAGCTGTCGTCGCTGAGCAGGATTTGATACCAGCCTGGACGACGTTCGATGACGATGGCAGCTTTGCGCTCATACTCGAACTCACGGGTTGGGAGCGGTAGGGCGGTTCCGCTGGCAGACTGAAAAACAACAGCGAGTTCCTCGCAACTCGTCGCGGAATCGGCCCGCCACGGGTTCGTGACGCGCAGAAGTCCCATCCTGGGACCCTGAGGACTACGGTAAACCGGTACATCGGCACCGCGAAAGGGCCGGCAAACCTCACCGCCAAAAATCTGAGGCACGGTGAGGAGACCGACAATCTGGCTTGTGGCGGCTGCCAACTGCGGAGCAGGAAGCAACGCTGCAAGCGGCAACGAAAACAGCAGCTTCAGAGCTAGGCAAGGGCCGCTTTGCAGTAAGCTACGCATTTCTTCACCTCAGCGAGGACATCACTCCCTTCAGGGGTAGCGTATTCATACTCAATGGTGGCCGGAAAGGGAGAACGGCGGCTCCGCATGAACTGAAGGATCTCTACAAGAGGGGTTCCTCCCTGCCCAAACGGCATGTTGGGTCCCCCGCTGCCTGGTCCTCGATTCTCGTGGGCAAAATCCGGCCCCTTGCGGTCCTTGATATGCAAGCTGGCAATGCGTTGGTGGTATTTCTCGATCACCGGAAGGGGCGATTCGCCCGTAACTCCATAGTAGTGGCCCACATCGAGGTTTAGCGCGGTGAATGGGGAGGCATCCAGGGCGCGACCAAAGCCAGAGGAGCCACCCTGTCCGTGAGTATGGAAGGCAATGTGAAGCTTGCGCTTTGCGGCATACTCGGCTGCTCGCTGGAGCAACTCATCGTCAGTGGGCAATTCCATGGTGATATGGTTAGCGCCTAGTGTCTCCGCTACGTTCCAGATGTAGTCATACTCCGCGGCAGGCATGGCGAGGGTAGGGGGAAGCTTAAAGCAGTAGATGGAGACTCCGGCATCCTCATACATGCGACGGAATTCCTTGTATTTCTCCATGCTGGCGGAGGCCCGCCACCGGCTTAATTCAGCCGCAGCCTGTTGCATGGCCGCGCGCTGCTCAGCCGATAGCCGTGGACGGCCCGCTTGGGCACCAGCAACGGGACGCGCCGGAGGGATCGTCGGGCGGGCAGGCAGGGGAGCTCCTGCAAAACTCTCTGCGACTGGACTCATCAGCTCAATGGCACTGATGCCGCAATCAATACAGTAGCGGAGCGTTTCCTGGGCGCTGCCCGGGAGAGCGCGAAAGCTGTAGGTGATGACACCAACCTGAACGCCAGCAAACCGGGAGTCGGGTTTGGCGAAGCTTGGAAGTGAGGCCGCAGCTGCGGCAATGGATAGTCTAGAGAAGTCTCTTCTGGTCGGATTCATCCATGTGTCCTTAGTGCAATTGCACGACAAGCTGTCAGCTATTCAACCAAGTGGCGAGGACGCTGGCACCACCGATACCGTTACCAGCACCATCTCCTTCGTCCGAATGACACGAGGCTCGCTGGGCGTCCGGGAATTGCGCTATTGGAGCGTGCAGCGGGGTTCCTGGGCAGCGACGCGCTGGGCAATCTGGTTAAGGATGGTGGCGTCGCTCCAAGACAGGTTCACCAAGTTTACTCGTGTAGCCTCGTTCCACTTGGGGCCTTCCATCGTAGTGGGCGGATTGGACACGCGACGCCCGGTTAGGCACTGGTAGAAGAGTAGCGTGTTTAGGTAGGTGCCAGCCATCGTAGGGTGGGAGCGGTCTGGCGTATAGAGGCGAATCGCCGGCGCTTCGATTCGGGTGACCGTCCAGGCAAGTCCAGCCGGGATGATACCAGCATCCAGCGTGGCTGCGACACGGATAAACGCGTCATCGAGCCGGCGCTGTTGCTCAGGATAGCCATCCCTTGCCCAAGTGGCATAAAGGATGGTGCGTGCGCCAACCTGCCGGATTTCGGCATCGAACTTGGCTGCGTACTCCTGGTAGAGCGACGGGTCATTCACATAGGGCGATTCGCCGGGCTTGGGGGTGTTGCCTAGTAGTGACTGCTCCTGCAGCACAACAAAATCCCAGCCTCCACGCCGCACTGCTTCGAGTGCGTGACGATTCTCCCAATGCCACTTAAGGGTCTTGCCGCCGCAAAGTGAGGTGGCCGTCTCGATGCGCGGGCCGCCCTTTTGGCTCTCGGCAATCTGCTCAAGCAGGTAAGGCAGGTTATTGAAGATTGTGTAGCTGTTACCAATGAATAGAACACGAAGTGGCTTGTCCGCTTGGGCTTGGGCCGTTCCCTGGGCGGGTGATGTGACGCTGAAGACGAGAACCGCAAGAAGGACGAGGAGGTGCCGGTGCATGGCTTCATTATCGACGGAAGTCTACCCCGATGTTGAGTGGGCAAGAAACGGTTGCCTTCCTGGGATGGCATATAGGGGAGGTCCCCATGCGCGTCAGCCAAGCAGCGAAAGAATACTGCGCAGTTCCTCACGCAACGCACCCACATTCATTGGGGGCCCTTCGGGACTGTCACCGGCAAGATCGTGTCCGGCAAGCGAATCCCCATCGATGGCAACCGCACGCACCAGAACAGACTCAACAACCGGGGAGGCTTCCAGAGGGTCAATGGACTGGACACGCTGCCGGGCAAGTTCCTTCAGGTAGTTGCGAGCGCCCTTAATGGTGTATTGGCGTTCGTAGAGGAGCTGGCGAATGAGCAGAAGTTGCTCCACTTCCTTCCGCCTGTACATGCGATGGCCGGAGCCTGACTTCTTGGGTGCCAGTTGGGGAAACTCTGTTTCCCAATAGCGCAGCACATAGGTCTCTACGCCCACGATCCGGCTAACCTCACCGATGCGGAACATCAGCTTGTCAGGGATTTCGGTGGGTGGGGAGACGCGATGGTCGGCCTTGTCGCTAGAAGACTTGCCGCGGGCTACGGCACTCACAGCCATAGCTGTCATTTTAATGCAAAATTGAATCTGGCAAACAACAATTACCGGGGAGTACACGCTTTTCGGAGATGTTACAGATGTTGCCCAATTGGAGGGGGCGAGCGTCGATGATGGTGCGGTCAGGAATTCATCCAGTGCTTGAAGCACTTCGCGCTGGTTCACCGCTGGACCGCGTGGTGGTTGCGCGGGGCGTGGGAGGCGCAAGGATTCAGGAAATCATCGATGCCTGCCGGGCAGCAAGGGTCCCTGTACGCTTTGAGCCGCGGGAGGCGCTGGACCGCCTCGCGAAGGGAAGCGTGCATCAGGGGGTAGTGGCGGTAGGTGCTGATCGCGCTTACCTGACGCTGAGCGATGTGACCGGAAGGGACATGCTGGTACTGCTGGATGGCGTGGAGGATCCACACAACCTGGGTGCGATTGCCCGCAGCGCGCACGCCGCGGGAGCTGGCGCTCTGGTGCTGCCGGAACGGCGTGCGGCGGGAATCACGGACACCGTCACCAAGAGCGCCGCGGGCGCACTGGAGTATCTGCCGCTGGTGCGAGTGAAGAACCTTGGCAATGCGGTGGAAGAGTTGAAGCAGGCGGGCTATTGGATCTACGGGCTGGATGAACGCGGTACGGTGGACCACTGGGATGCGCAGTGGCAAACGCCTTGCGCCATCGTGCTGGGTGCCGAGGGCCAGGGACTCCACCGGCTGGTGCGCGAGCGCTGCGACTTCCTGCTGCGCATTCCCATGGCAGGCGAAGTCGCTTCCCTGAACGTGTCGGTGGCGGCGGGTGTGGTGCTGTTTGAATGGCGGAGGAATGTTGCCGCTCGCCCCCTTCCTTAGCTGGTGAGTGCCGGTGCTGCTGCCTAAGCGGTTACAATGCGGCAATGCGTCAGCTCGCACATTACTTCCTTGTTGTTTCCCTGTTGCTGCTGTCCCCGTGTGGCTTTGCGGCGGATCCCGTGCGCGCAAGGCAGGGCATGGTGGTGTCTAACGATCTCATCGCCAGCCGCGTGGGGGTGGAGATCCTGCGGCAGGGAGGCAACGCGGTAGACGCGGCCATCGCCGTTGGCCTTGCGCTGGCGGTTACGTACCCTGCGGCGGGCAACGTGGGCGGTGGCGGATTCATGCTCATCCGGCTTGCCGATGGCACGTCCACCTTTATTGACTTCCGGGAAAAGGCGCCTGCGTCGGCTACCCGCGATATGTACCGGACGGTGAAGAACCATGAGGCGATCCGGTCTGATTACCAAGGCCAGCAGATGCAAATGTCACTGTCTGAGAGCATTGTGGGATGGCGCGCGCCGGGTGTACCGGGTACGGTGCGTGGACTGGAGATGGCGTCACAGAAATATGGAAAACTACCGTGGAAGGCGGTTGTGGATCCAGCAGTCAAGCTGGCCCGCGATGGCTTTGACGTGCAATACAACCTGGCGGCGAGCCTGAGAAACTCCACCAGGCTTCTCGGACGTTTCGCCGAGACAAACCGGATTTTCCTGCGGGATGGGAACTTCTATGAACCCGGTGAGACTTTCCAACAGCCTGACCTGGCAAGGGTACTGGAACGGGTGGCCACCGAGGGTTCAAGGGGGTTCTATGAAGGCGAAACCGCAACATTGATCGCCAAGGCAATGAAAGAGAACGGAGGCGAAATCACCCTGGAGGACCTGAAGAATTACCACGCAGTGGAGCGGAAACCCCTGGAGACGACTTACAACGGCTATCAGGTCCTTACATCTCCACCACCCAGCTCCGGTGGTGTGGGCATTGCGCAGATGCTGGGCATGCTGGAGGGCAGTGGCTATCAGCAGGGGGGCTTCAATGCAGCATCTACCTGGCACTATGTAGCAGAAGTCATGCGGCGCTACTACGCTGACCGCAGTAAGTACCTGGCTGACCCGGACTTCTACACCGTTCCGCTCAGCACATTGCTGGATAAGCAGTATCTGGTTGCCAGACGGGCCACGATCTCTCCAGAGAAGGCAAGCACCAGCGACGAGATCCTGCCCGGCAAGGCGGCAGGCTTCGAGAGCATGGAAACCACGCACTATTCCGTAGTGGACTCTGCGGGGAACGCCGTTGCCGTAACCTATACGTTGAACGGCAGCTATGGCAGTGGAGTAACGGTACCTGGTACGGGCATCCTGCTGAACAACGAGATGGATGACTTTGCCACGAAGCCTGGCGAGCCGAACATGTTTGGGCTGGTACAGGGCGAGGCCAATCGAGTGGAGCCCGGCAAGCGGCCCCTGTCGTCCATGACGCCCACAATCCTCACCAAGGACGGGAAGCTAAGTATGGTGGTTGGGTCACCAGGCGGAGGCCGCATCATCAATGCCGTGCTGCAGGCAATCTTGAACGTAGTCGACTTCAAGATGAACGCGCAAGATGCGGTGGACGCCCCGCGCATCCACCACCAGTGGCAGCCCGACAAACTCTATGTCCAGGACGGCATCTCTCCGGACACGCGCACCATTCTGAAATCGATGGGCCACGACGTGACACCCAGCGGCTACATCGGGCGGCTGCAAGCAATCGTGGTGCGGGACGACGGCTGGCTGGAAGGTGGCACGAATTCCATTCCGCACGGAGGTGCAGTAGGGTATTAGAGGCAGCTCTTCCGGAGCCGCCGGGAGGAATGCCACAATGAGTCAAACGCGCCGCGAATTGCTGAAGGCAGGAGGGTCAATCCTGCCTGCCGTGGCGGGACTGCAACCTGCCGCGGCGCAGCAGGACGCACCTCGGGTGGCCTATCGCAATTACTTCGGCGACCTGCACAATCACAATCAGATCGGCTATGCGCAGGGCACGCTGACGCGGAGCTTTGAGATCGCGCGAAACCACCTGGATTTTTATGCCTTCACTCCGCATTCCTACTGGCCGGACGTGGGCAAGTATGACGGGCGCATCGAAACGAAGTGGAAAAACGGCTTTCACGTGGCCAAGGCAAATTGGCCCGACGTTGTGGAGCACGCCCGTGTGTTCGATAACCCTGGCCACTTTGTCACCCTGCTGGCCTATGAACGGCACGGTGCGGCAGAGGGCGACTATCACATCCTGTTCCCTGACCTGAAGGGGGACTATAGCCTGATTGCGGACCTCAAGGAGTTGCAGCAATTCGCGCTTGATCGCGGGGCACTGCTGATTCCGCATCATCCGGGTAACCGCCTTGGCCATCGGGGGATCAATGCGTTGGCGGTGGATCCACGAGTGTCCCCAGTGCTTGAGATCCATTCCGAATGGGGATGCGCGGAGCATGACCGGGCGCCACATCCCTACAAGCGGCACACGGAAGGCGGTCGATGGACCCGCCATACCTTGCACCACTATCTGGCACAAGGGCTGCGCTTCGGCGTAATCGCGAGCACGGACGATCATCTGGGCTATCCTGGCGCATACCGGGAAGGGTTGGCTGCGCTGAAGACGACAGAATTGACGCGCGAAGGGATCTTCGACGCACTGCGCAATCGTCGCTGTTATGCCGTGACAGGCGACCGCATCGATCTGGACTTTTTCTTGAATGGCCATATCATGGGCCAGGAACTGTCCTACGCAAAAGAGCGCCGGATGGAGGTGGCGGTGCGCGGCTGGGATGAAGTGGAGCGCGTCGAGATCCTAAAGAACAACCGGGTGATTCACCGTGATTTCCCCATGGATCGAGTGCCTGCCGCTTCCAGTTGGACCAAACCCGTAGTGCTTCGTTTTGAATACGGCTGGGGGCCATGGCCCGCGCTAGGCTGGGGCGGGACTGCCGATTGGGATTTCCGTCTGGAGGTGGAGGGTGGGCGCATTGAAGGGATGCAAACGTGCTTCGTCACCGGTCCGATGGATGAGTTCCGGCGCGACCAGGTACTTAGCCGCGATGGATCGCACGTGCATGTGAAGAGCTTTACAGCGCTTAAGCAGCAGGTGGACGACTACTCGCAAAAGGCCATCGTCCTAAGGATTCAAGGTGACCCGCGAACCAGAGTGAAAGTGGTATGCACCAAACCGAAGCCCTGCCAACTCGTGCAGACACTGGGGCAACTCTCCGAATCGAATGAGATGCTCTTCACCGATAAGTTTCCGTGGGAAAGCGCCATGCTGCACCGGCTGGTATTTTCTGAGAACTACGAAACGAACTTCGCCGTGGAGGACGAGGATGAGGGCGCTGGGGTGAACTGGTATTACGTTCGCGTGGTGCAGGCAAACGGAGAACTGGCCTGGAGCAGTTCGGTGTGGGTGGAAGCCCGATGAGGTAGTGATGAAGCAGATAAGGATAGCAACTGCGCAGTTTGAGGCGGCCGACGGCGACAAGGCATACAACCTGAAAGTGATTGAGCAGCTAAGTGCGGAGGCGAAGGCAGACGGCGCGGATCTGGTGTGCTTTCACGAATGCAGTATCAGCGGCTATACCTTTTTGGAAGCGCTATCGCGTAAAGAGATTGAGCACTTGGCGGAGGCTGTGCCCGAGGGGGCTTCCACGAAGAGGCTGATCGCCATTGCCCGCAAGCTGAGGATCTCAATCGGCGCCGGGCTGATTGAAATGGCAGAGGGAAAGCTCTACAACACCTTTGCCGTGGTGTCGCCCGAAGGCTTTGTTGCAAAGCACCG
Source organism: Bryobacteraceae bacterium (assembly GCA_036821995.1). Taxonomy (GTDB): domain Bacteria; phylum Acidobacteriota; class Terriglobia; order Bryobacterales; family Bryobacteraceae; genus JACTMJ01. Next base: position 25,794 of record DAISIM010000042.1, on the reverse strand, counting down.
GAAGTTGCATGCGTTCATTAGCGATGCCCTAACCTGCGGCGATTCCTACACGGTGTTTCAACACTTGGGCTGCACCTTTGGCATTCTCATCTGCTACGACAACAACCTGCCAGAGAATGTGCGCATGACGGCCATGATGGGAGCCGACATCATCCTGATGCCACATGTGACGGGCTGCCTGCAATCGCCCATGCCCGGGCGAGGCACGGTGGCACCGGAGATCTGGCACAACCGCGAACTGGATCCAGTGCGGTGCCGGCAGGAGTTCGAAGGGCCGAAGGGACGCGGGTGGATCCTGCGCTGGCTGCCTGCGCGCGCCTGGGAAAACGGCGTCTTTGCCGTGTACTCCAACCCGATTGGCGTAGAGGGTGGCACCATCAAGCCGGGCGGGTCACTCATCCTGGATCCATACGGCGAGATCCTCGTGGAATGCCGGAAGTTGGGCGACGAAGTGGTGACCGCAACCCTGGACCCCGCCAAGCGTGAACTGGCTTCAGGACCGTCCTACATCAAAGCGCGCCGACCCGAACTGTACGGGATGATGGTGGAGCCCAACCCGCACCTGGGGCCAGACCGTCGGCCCGAAGTGTGGTGGAAGAAGCGGGTGCGGAAACCACCGGCGGATGGCTAGGCGGGCACCAAAGTCAGCTTCCGGGCAGTTCGCCGGGCTAGAACCGCGCGCGCAATCAGCCACAGGCCAGCCAGAAGAATGGCGACTGCGGCAATCGTAATCCATTTCAGATTGCTACCACCACCTCGCAACAGCACCGCATCGCCGGGCTGATCGGGATTGTAGTAGACGGTAACGTTCGCGCCCTTCGGATAGTTCGTTTGCAGGAACTTCCGTGCTTGGAACTCGCTGGGGAAACCCTCGATGCCGGCACCAATCGTATATTTCGTACCGGTGTAGCGCTGGCCATCCACCCAGTACGTGTACATCACCTTGGGAAGATACGTCCAGCTCCGACGGGATCCTTCTCCAACCTTCTGCCTGACGATCCGCTCGCTAGCAATCGAACCTTCGGTTTCCAGCCACGACTGCGAGTCGTCTGCCCGGCCAAACTGGTAGATCATCGCCGCGAGCAACACCGAGCCCAGCACGATGGTTGCGGAGCCGAGGATCCAAAGCGCCTTGGCCAGTTCCAACTTATCTTTCGCAATTGCGGCGGAAGAGCCGTAAGCGACGGGCAGCTTGATCTGTTGCGCCTTGCCCGCGTTACTCATTGCCCCCTCCACGTAGGTTGCGCCGGAAAGGCGACTGCGTTTCCGGAAGCGCCCATCGCAACGGCTCGCGCTGCCAGCAAGGTCTTTCGTCCAAGCCAGACAAACAGCATTCCGACAGCGATCAGAGCAACGCCAAACAGACCCAGGTAGAAGAACACAGGACTGCTGCCAATGGTAAGCACAGCGCTGGAGGGATCCTTCGGATCGTAGTGAACGGTCACCGTCGAGCCACCGGTGAAGCCAGCATTGAGATGTGCCCGCGCCGCTTCTTCCGTTCGAAAGCTCGGCATTCCCTGGCCAAGGCCATAGCGACTGGAGGTGAAGGTGCGGCTGCCCACCTGGTATTCGTAGGTAGCCGATGGGAAATACTCCACCGCACGGGAGTCCGCGCTGCGGTTGCGATCTCGCCCGAGCCGTTTCCCCCTGTGGACGCGCTCGCGGACGATGTTGGCGGTCACCCTGCCCTCGGTACTTTGCCAGTTCCGGGTCTCATTGGCCGACAGGTGCAGAAACGCCATCAGGGGAACCAGCAGGATGCCACCAATGGCAAAGATCGCTCCAAAGGCAATGAGCACTTTGCCGGACGTGGCTTGGGCCTCCGTATTCTTGGTCATCATGGTGCTTTATAGGACAACCCGATAAACGGCGACGCCACGGATCATGCTTAACCGCCGAGGCGCGCGCGCAGCCGGGCAACATGGTGCGGGTTGGCGTCCGCGATGTTCCGCGTTTCGTGTGGATCGTCCAGTAGGTCGAACAGCACTTCTTGGTTGGTGGGACCAGACCCTTCCACTTCCACTTCGCGATAGACAAAGTTCCTTACCAGCTTGTAGCGGCCATCCCAAGCGCAGCGCCATTTGTTCAGGCCGGAGAGCACGACGTCGCGATGGATGGAAGCGCTACCTTCCAGCAGCGGGCGCAGACTGCGTGAGGCCATGGCAGGCAGTTCTGCTGCGCGGCCATAGTCCAGGAAGGTAGCCGCCAGGTCCATGTGGCTTACCAGAGCATCGCTAACGCGCGGCCGCACGCCTGGGCCAGCGATTACCATCGGCACCCCAATGGATGCCTGGTGGGGAACGCTTTTCGTCCAGCGCTCGTGATCTCCCAACATTTCGCCGTGGTCACTGGTGAAGGCAATGATCGTATTGGCAAGCTCTCCGCGGGCCTCTACCTCAGCGATCACGCGGCCCATTTGCTGGTCGATGGTTTCGCACATCGCCGTGTAGTTCTGCCGGATTGCGGTATGGGTCGCCGCACTGTATTCACGGCTCCGAATAGGTTGCGGATAGTCGCGACCCTGCACGGAAGTGTGCATGCGCTTGGTGATATCCATGGGGTTGTGGGGCCCAGGAAAGTTGAACACCAGGTGCCAAGGCTGGCCTCGTGGAACTGCGCGCAACAGGTTAAGGCCCTGGGTGGTGCTCCAGATGTCTCCATAGTCAGGGTCCGGCAGTGGACAGGGATCGCAGTTGGTGAAGCCCTGCTTGCCTGTTCGGCGGCTGAAGTCATCAATGTGGGCACCTAGAAGACCTCGTTGGCGCAGGTGCTCCATGAAGGGGTCCATGGGGCGGCCATTGCGGACGGTGCTGCGGATGGCATCGTACTTGCCCGCGTTGTCTACGGCATCAGTGAAGCCCCAGTCCTTCACCAGGCGGCGGCCATCCACACCCCAGTCCTCGGTAGCTTTGTGTAGGTCCAGCTTCCCGCAGCCCAGAACGGCATAGCCCTGCTCACGCAGGTGACGGTAGTAGGTAGCCTGCTCCAGTGGATAGTTGTAAGCATTGCTGGGAACGCCACACTGATCGTATTCGCGGCCACTGGCCAGGCAGGCTCGCGAAGGCGCACACACCGGGCTGGCGACGATCGCCCGCGTGAAGCGCACTCCGCGTGCGGCAAGTGATTCCAACACCGGCAATCGCACATCCAGGCCTGTAGAGAAGGAAGTCCAGTCATAGCGCCACTGGTCAGGGAAAAAGAAGAGCAGGTTCGGTGGGCGCGACGGCTGTTGCGATTGCAGCACCGCGGGCGCCGCCAACGCCCCGCTAATCATCGCGCGCCGGGAGAAGGTGGATTGGCCGGAGTGGGAAGAATGGATATACATCGCGTTTAGCACGCTATCACGTACGGCCGGGCAGTTGCATCGGCGCATCCCAGCGGAGGACGCCAATAAGCGTGCTTCGCAATGGGTAGGGATTTCGGGTACGATAAATCGTTTAGCCGCGCACTGCGCGCACTGCGGTCCCCGTCCGAACCTGCCTGTGTGAAAGGAGTTTCCCCATGTCGAAGTTGTTTGTGTTTGCGCTGATGTTGACGGTTGCGTTCAGCATCGTAAGTCCAGCAAGCGCCCAGGATGGCAAGGTGTATGAGCTACGCACCTACACCACCATGCCAGGAAAGCTACCAGACCTGCTGGCCCGATTCAAGAACCATACCACCGCGCTGATTGAAAAGCACGGCATGAAGAACATCGGATACTGGGTACCTACAGATCCAGAGCGATCACAGAACACCCTCATCTATATCGTGGAACACGCCAGCATGGATGCGGCCAAGAAGAGCTGGGATGGCTTCCGGCAGGATCCAGCATGGATTAAGGCACGCGACGAGAGTGAGCGCGCGGGTAAGCTTAACCAGAAAGTGGAAAGCGTCTACATGAAGGCCACTGACTTCTCGAAGCTCCGGTAGCGCCCGAACCTGCAAGGCAATCGCGTTCGCATAGAAACGAGACCATCGCATGAGCAACAACGATACCGCGGCGGCCCTTGGCGGCAGCTTGGGCAACCCCAAGTGGGACACTTGGTTCTTCGGGCATCCGCGCGGGCTTTCCACGCTCTTTTTCACGGAGATGTGGGAGCGTTTCAGCTACTATGGCATGCGCGCCATCCTCATCCTGTTCATGGTGGCACCCACGGAAACCGGTGGCATGGGTTTCGATGTGGTGAAGGCGGGGTCGATTTACGGCCTCTACACCGCGTCGGTGTATCTGTTGAGCCTGCCTGGTGGGTGGATTGCCGACAACCTGATAGGACAGCGTCGTGCCGTTCTGCTGGGCGGCGTTCTGATTGCGGTGGGCCACTATATTTTGTCGTTGCCCACACAGGAGTTGTTCTACTGGGGCCTGCTGGTGATTGCACCTGGCGTCGGTTTGCTGAAGCCCAATATCAGTGCCATGGTGGGCCAGCTTTACAACAAAGGGGATGGCCGTCGCGATGCGGGGTTCTCAATCTACTACATGGGCATCAACATTGGTGCCTTCCTTTCCCCTTTAGCCTGCGGCTATGTGGGACAAATGATTGACTGGCACCTCGGATTCCTGATTGCGGGCGTGGGCATGACACTGGGCCTGGTGCAGTTCTGGCTGGGCGCCAGCTTTCTTGGTACGGCGGGAATCAAGCCAGGCGGCGCTACCACACCTGAAGCCCTTGCCTCGGCGAAGAAACGCGGACTCACGGGAGGCTTGATTACTGCCGCAATCGTTGGAGCGGTTTTGCTGCTGGCAAACACGGGTATGGTTGCCCTGAGTCCAGAGGACGTCGCGAACCTCTTTGGAGTGGTGCTGCTGGTGGTGACGTTGGCATTCTTTGGATGGTTGTTCGGCGCGGGTAACTGGACTCGTGATGAACGCAACAAGCTGATTGTAGTGGTGATCTTTTTTGTCGCCACCGTGTTCTTCTGGAGCGCCTTTGAGCAGGCGGGGTCAACGCTAAACCTCTTTGCGGAACGGAGTACAAGGAACGAGTTTCTGGGTCTACCCTTCCCCGCCAGTTGGTTCCAGAGCTTGAACGCTCTTTTCATCATCGCGCTGGCTCCGGTGTTTGCGTGGCTTTGGGTGTGGCTGGGCAAGCGCGAACCGGCAAGCCCCGCGAAGTTCTCGTTTGGACTATTTTTGGTGGGCGCGGGCTTCGCTGTGATGTTGATTCCCGCGCAGGCGGCTGCCTCTGGCGAACTGGTAAGCCCCGGGTGGCTTACGGTGATGTACTTGCTGCACACGCTGGGGGAGCTCTGCGTTAGCCCCGTAGGACTAAGCGCCATTACCAAGCTGGCACCGGAACGCGTCGCGGGCCTGATTATGGGCGTCTGGTTCCTTAGTCCGGCGGTGGCCAATTACATCAGCGGACGGCTGGCGGGTCTCTATGAGTCGATGCCCCTGGTTCAGCTCTTCGGCTTGGTTACCGCTTTCACTATTGGCAGCGCGGTGGTAATGGCGCTGCTGGTTCCATGGGCCAAGCGGCTAATGGGTGAGGTGAAGTAGACGGGCTTTTGCCCGTGAATTTTGCAGGAGTAGCCCGCTGCATTAAGCGTCCATCGTTGAGCGAATCAGCGGGATCTGCGGTGCGCTGCCGGGTGGCAGCAGGCCAATAAGACGCGGATCGTCAAACACTTCAATGGCGCGCTTGTAGGCAACAAAACCTGCCTTGAGGTAGAAGCTCAAGGCCGCTGGATGATCAAGCGAACAGGTATGCACCCAGAAGCGGCGCAACCGTTCCTGCTTGTGATGGCGGCCGACGCGGTAAAGTGCAAACTCCATCAGATAGCGTCCGGCTCCCTTGCCTATGCAATCCGGGGTGACGCCCAGGAAGGAAAGCTCCACTTCGCTAATTTGGCGGAAATCGAGTTCAAGCAATCCAACCGGATTACCATCTTGTTCCAGGACGAATAACTGCACGCGCGGATGGTGCAGGATGGCAACCAGCTCCTCATCAGAAGCTTGAAGACGGCTAGACCAGAGCCAGGGTCCTCCAACCGCTCGGAAGAGTTCGCGATACCACGCAGGCTGCGGTTGGGCAGAGGCTCGTAACGTGGTCCCGCCGGGTAGCTGCGGTTCTGGATGCACCTCAATGGAAGTGATCTCGAGATACGTCACCACGGCCGCTAGCTTGCCGGGTGGAATATCTGTGTAGCCGTTAGGAAGCATAGCGATGAGGATGCGTATCTAGTTCGCCACGTATCTAGTCCACTACGTGGCGCGCCTCTACCCAATCAATCATCAACTCGCGAACATAGGGGCCGGGCTCAGGGAACTCAAGACCCTCAGTCTCAATTTCGCGTTGGTTCGCGGCGACGTAGTCAAGGGTGGCAACCGTGTAGAGTTTGTCCGGTTCGATTGCCGTTCCGCGAAGGATGCTCTGTGGGATGCGTGCACCGGCAATCCGGCCCACGACAATCCGATTGCCGAAGGGAAGCGCTTCCCAGATCTCGCGGGCGCGCAGTTTGCCCACGGAGAGCCCAGCGCGAACAGCACCTCGATTGATGAAAACGAAGTCGGCTGTCAAGCTCTCCTTGACAGCTCGTTCAACGATATCGCGCATCTCAAATCGGGTACAGGAGATCTTCGATTCGCCAATCTCACGGTCCACCATTTTGGAGACCTTCGCCTCCCACCTCTGCACTTCACCATCCACGATGGGGTCTGGTGCGAAGGTGGTGCTGTTCACTGGAATACGCTGCCACTCAATGGAGCTGATCGTCTGAGTGGCCAAGTCGAACTGTAGATCAACCCTTCCAAGCTCAGTGGAGAAGGGCCGGTTGCGGACTACCATGCGGTTGCCGTCGCGAAGGATCTCCTTCATGCCGCCATGATCGTGGCCGCTGACGATGAGGTGTGCTTCAGGTACATCGCTTAACAACGAGAGTTCCTCAGCCGGAAAAATGTGCGCAAGGGCGATGAACATCTGCGCGCCATCACGCTCACGTGCGATGCGGATGTACTTGCGCAAGGTTTCGGCAAGAGGTGGAACGGTAAGCGGACCGAGATTGAAATCGTAGGTGAGCTGAGGCAGGCGCGGTGTCATCAAGGCAATGATGGCGATACGGACTCCGTTGACGTCGCGGATGAGGTAGGGTGGCGGCGTAAACAGCTGGCCACGCTCATTGACGAGGTTTGCGCAGAACAGCGGATATCGCGCATATGTGAGGTAGTCATAGACACGCTTCCAGCCGTAGTCGAACTCGTGGTTGCCCATGGCAACGGCATCCGGTTTCAGCAGGTTCATCACCTCGTAGACTGGGACTCCTTCGTAGAGGGTACTAACGGCCGTGCCCTGCACAAAATCCCCAGCATCGAGGTATAGCGTGTGGGGCGACTTCGCACGTTCCCGATGGAGTGCGGAGGCAAGATAGGCAAGCCCGCCGCTGCCGTCGTTGCGTGGTAGGAATTGAGCGTGGATGTCATTGGTGTGAAGGATCGTGAGTTTACGGAGAGGGCCGGCTTCCTGCGCGCCAACCGCGAAGGGAAACGCGGAGGCGGCGGCAAGAAAGCGGCGGCGTGTGTGGGTGCGCATGGCGGCGTAACGAGTAGAAGGGTCCCGCTAGGGAAAGTGTCGCACAGTGTGTGGGGATCGTCGTGGGCGCTACCCAAAGCTTGCACGCGATGAGGGGTTGAGCTGAGCCTCTATGAGAGAATGGAGGCTGTGACATACCCACCAATGAAGGCCACCACGATCTTGTGCGTCCGTAGAGACAGCAAAGTGGTGATGGCGGGCGATGGCCAAGTGACATTGGGCCATGAGGTAATTAAGTCCTCCACCAACAAGTTGCGCCGTCTCTACAACAACAAGATTATCTCGGGATTCGCGGGTTCTACCGCGGACGCGTTCTCACTGTTCGCGCGGTTTGAAACCAAGCTGGAACAGCACAACGGAAACCTCGCCAGAGCAGCCGTTGAGCTCACCAAGGATTGGCGCACAGACAAGGTGCTGCGCCATCTGGAGGCCATGCTCTTGGTGGCCGACAAGGAGAAGACTTTCCTCCTCAGTGGACAGGGTGATGTGATTGAGCCGGACAAGGGCGTGGCTGCGATTGGCAGTGGCGGGCCCTTTGCAGTTTCCGCGGCGCGCGCCTTGATGGAAAACACCGAGTATGACGCCCGCAAGATCGCTGAAACCGCAATGACAATCGCTGCGGACATCTGCATCTACACGAACCACAACATCGTGTTTGAGGAGCTGGAATAGCCATGGTAATCTACCTGCCCCCGCAGGGGCCTGATTCCACTCCGCTGTTGGATGAGCTTACCCCGAGACAGATCGTAGCGGAGCTCGACAAGTACGTCATCGGACAGAACGACGCCAAACGTGCCGTGGCCATCGCCTTGCGAAACCGCATCCGGCGGCAACGGTTGGAAGCAGACATGGCCGATGAGGTAATGCCCAAGAACATCCTCATGATTGGGCCTACCGGTGTGGGTAAAACTGAGATTGCGCGGCGTCTGGCGAAGCTGTCGAGCTCTCCCTTCCTCAAGGTGGAGGCAAGCAAGTTCACCGAAGTGGGTTATGTGGGCCGTGACGTGGAATCGATGGTAAGGGACCTTGTAGAGACCGCCATCGACTTAGTGCGAGAAGAGCGGCTTGATGAAGTGGCTGACCGTGCGGAAGCCAATGCCGAGGAGCGGCTGCTGGATATCCTTGTTCCACCGCCCGCTGAGGAAGTGGAAAGCTACACGCAGACGCGCGAGAAGATGCGCCAGATGCTGCGCGCCGGCAAGCTGGATGACCGGATAGTGGAACTGGATGTCCGTGACCGGAATGCCTCCTTTGAGATCGCCACGAATATGGGCGTGGAGGAGATGGACATCAATCTGAAGGATTTCCTCCCCAACCTGTTCGGCCAGCGCACACGCAAACGGAAAATGCCAGTGGTGGAAGCCTTTGATTACCTGGTGCAAGAAGAGGAGCAGAAGCTCATCGACATGGATCAGGTTACGCGCGCAGCTATTGAGCGGGTTGAGCGTAGCGGCATTATCTTCCTGGATGAGATGGACAAGATCGCAGGACGGGAAGGTGGGCATGGCCCGGATGTCAGCCGGGAAGGGGTGCAGCGTGACATTCTGCCTATCGTGGAAGGCACCACTGTCAATACACGCTACGGCTTCGTGCGAACTGACCATGTACTGTTCATCGCGGCAGGAGCCTTCCACGTCTCCAAGCCCAGCGACCTCATCCCGGAACTGCAAGGACGCTTCCCAATTCGCGTGGAGTTGCAATCCCTAAGTGAGGCTGACTTGATTCGAATTCTACGCGAGCCAAAGAACGCCCTCACCAAGCAGTATGTGGCGCTGCTGGATACCGAAGGTATTCAGTTAAGCTTCACCGAGGATGCGCTGATAGAGATCGCACGCTACGCTACCAAGCTGAACCAGACCACTGAAAACATTGGGGCGCGGCGACTGCATACGATCTTGGAGAAAGTTCTGGAAGATGTTTCCTTTGATGCACCAGACATGAAGGAGAAGGTGTTCAACATTACGCCTGAGTATGTGCACCAGCGCCTGGCAAGTATCGTGAAGGACGAAGACCTTAGCCGCTACATCCTGTAGCGTTGCGTGCGACGGCAGAATTAGTAGCATCATGCGAAATCGTTTCCCACGGAGCATCGCCGGGCGTGGTTGGATGGCCTGCTGCCTGCTACTGCTGGGGGCCTGTGGCTATGTGGGTGATACGCTGCCGCCCGCCTTGTATATCCCTCTGCCCGTGGCTGATCTTTCCGCCATGCAGGAAGGGGCGGTGATTGTGACACGCTTTACGCTGCCCACCCGCAGCACGGAGGATCTGCCGCTGGAACGTATTCCCGAGGTCGATCTGCGGGGTGCCGTGTGGGAGAATCGCCCGTGGGATGAAATCGCCTGGGAACGGGAGGCACAGCGCCTCCCCGTTGAATTGGCAGACGATGCCGCATCGGCACGGACACCCGTGAATGGCTTCGTCGACAGGCGTGTGCTGCTGCGAGTGCGTGTAGCGGGCCAGAAGGGCAGATTCTCCGCTTGGAGTGAGCCAGCTGCCTTACGTGTCCTGCCGCCCCAGCTTGCTCCCGGCGAGATTGTGGTAACAGCAGCGGCACAGGGTGTCATGGTGGCCTGGACGGTTGCCAGTTCCCCCGATAGCAACACCGGCAAGCTTGTTGAGATCTGGAGGCGTCAAGGCGCTGAGTCTGAGTTCCGGATGGTAGGAACAGCCAAGCAGAGTCCTTACTTGGATGAGGGCGCCATCTTTGGGGAACCCCATTCCTACCGCCTTCGTACTCGCGTGGATGGCGAGGAGAAGCTGGCCATCAGCCAGTTCACTCACTCTGTCAGTCTGATACCCGTGGACACCTTCGCTCCAGCCATTCCAGTTGACCTGATGGCGATTGCCGGCTCTGCGAGGGTGGAGCTTTCCTGGAGCCGCAACGCGGAAACGGATCTTGCTGGGTATCGCGTTTACCGCGCCACCGGCGACGGGGACTTCGTGCTAGTCAGCAGCCTGGTTGCAGGCAGTAGCTTCAGTGATGCGACGGCGCCCGTGGGCATGCTGCTGCGGTATCGAATTACTGCCGTGGACACTCTCGACAACGAAAGCGCCGCATGTGAGCCTGTGGACCTGGTTCTGCCGTAGAGGTGACCGCTAGGATTACGAGAGGAGTGAGGGTATGTCAGGAATCTTCGTGACTGGGGTTGGACGCAGTATCGCTTCTCTGGCGTTATGCTGCGTATCGGTAGTGGGGCAGCCGGCTGCTCTGCATCCTACTGCGAAGTTGCTACAGGACGTGATCGCGGTGGATACCTCCAACCCTCCAGGGAGGGAAGGCGTATTGGCTGAGCTCTTGGCGGCGAAGCTGCGTCCACTTGGTTTTCACATCGACATCATCCCGACGCCTGAAGATGGCAAGGCGCACCTGGTCGCCCGGCTTAAGGGTAATGGCAGGAAGCGCCCCGTGCTGTTGGCGGCACATGCGGATGTAGTTGGGGTGGAGCGCGAAAAGTGGACCATTGACCCCTTCGCAGGCACTGTCAAGGATGGCTACCTCTATGGTCGGGGCGCCATCGACTTTAAGGGCGGTGTGGCTGTATTCACTCGCGCCGTGATGATGTTGGCTGAGAACAAGGTCGCTTTGGATCGGGATGTCATTTTGCTGGTGGAGGCCGATGAAGAAGGCGGGAAGTACAACACTACCTGGCTGGCGCAAGAGCACTGGGACAAGATTGATTGTGAGTTCTCCTTGAACGAGGGTGGCTGGATCTTGAAGAACGACGAAGGCAAGGTGGACTACGTCAGTATCTCTACCGCTGATAAGTCGTCGGTTTCGCTGTTGATTACGGCAAGGGGCACATCAACACACTCGTCCATGCCCCTGCAAGACAATGCCATCTTCCGCCTATCGAAGGCCATGTCGAAGTTGGCGGAGTATCAGACGAAGCCCTTCCTGATTCCCAGCACCCGGAAGTTCTTCGCGACGTTGGCCAAGGTGTCCCCCGCACCGATGAGTGAGCACTACCAGAACATCGCCACCAGCAACGATCCAGTGAGGATTGCCGCAGCGGATGAGGCCATCGGCCGGCATAGCCCGCTGTTTCACGCGTTGATCCGTAACACCATCGCACCTGTGTTCCTAAATGCGGGCTTTCGCGGCAATGTGATTCCGGGTTCAGCGTCGGCTACCGTGAATTTTCGTTTGATCCCGGGAACCGACCCGGAAGAGCTACGGATGGAGATCGCCAAGGTGGTGGCCGGCGAAGGCATTGACGTGGGCTACGCCGGCTTTGTGAATCTGTCGCCCCAGGAGATGGAGCAGCGACGGCAACGGACGATGTCCATGCGGCCATCCGGCGAAGACACGGAACTGTACCTCAGCCTGGTGGCTCGCGCCAAGCAGACCTATCCCGAAGCGGAGGTCACACCCTACCTGTTCAATGCCGGCACTGACAGCATCGCCTGGCGCGTGCGCGGCGTGCCCGTCTATGGCATCTACCCATACCCCATCACCGATACTGACCTGATGCGCATGCACGGCAACGATGAACGCGTCCCTGTCGAATCGTTGGAATCGGGCACACGCATGATCTACAACGTACTGTTGGATGTAGCCGCCAGCCGCTAGACAGACCGCCTAGCGAGCCTTCACCGGGGTTCCGGGGCGCACTTCGTCGGTGGCCCGCTTCAGCACCAGATCGCCCGGGCTGAGGTTCCCCATCACCTCCAGCATTTCGCCATCCAGTGGTCCGCGCTTTACGGTCACCCATTCCGCTTTGCCGTTCACCACGCGCACAACGAAGGTCGCTTGGGTGGTGCTCTTTACGGCGGAGGGCGGCACAAACAGGCTACCGCCATTGCGCGAAACGGGCCACTCCACCTCGGCATACATGCCCGGTGCCAGTTGGCGGGAGGGGTTCGAAACGTCCAGTTCCACGGGCATGGTACGGGTTTGGGAATCCACCGCGAAGGCCGGGCGCGCGACGGTTCCGGTGAATCGTTGTCCGGGATGGGCGGCCACTGTGAATGCCAGCTTGGCGCCAGGTCGTACGCTGGACAACATCGCTTCGGGCACGGCCGCCACCAACCGCAGCCGATGGGTTTCGCGAAGATGAAACAGCGGGGCGCCGCCTGCCCCTTCCGGCCCAGCCAGCGCGCCCGGATGGGCCATGCGCTCAGTCACCACTCCAGCAAATGGCGCCTTCACCAGCAGAAATTCTTCCAGGGCGCGGATGGCATCCACTGAGGCGCGCATGGCGTCCACGGCTTTGGCCATCGCTTCGGTTTGTGCACGGGTCGAATCCACGGCCTTGCCGGCCAGGATCACATCGTTCTCCGCCACCGCACCCGGTGTCTTCGCGGCTTCCTGCAATCGCGAGAAGGTGCTTTGTGCGGCAGCCAGACGTGCTTCGGCTTCCACGCGCTGCGCCTCCGCCGCCGGGATGCGCGCCTCGGCTTCCAATCGGCGAGCGATCAAGTCAGGGGCGATCATCCGCGCCAGAACTTGACCTGCCTGTACGCTGCTGCCCCGATCCACCATTACCTCCTGCACGAAGCCATTGGTGCGCGCGTAGACGTCCACTTGCTGGAATGCGCGCAGTTCGCCAGGCAGAATGTTCTTGCGACTGGGGGCACGCTGCTCCACGGCAACCAGGTCAGCAGCGATCTCCTGCGCGGGCAGCAGCCCTACTGCAAAGACTGCCCCCAACACCACGGGAAGTAAGGTGACGGCCCTTCGGGTGCTCCTGTTCACCATGCGGAGCGTGGATACGTGTGCAAGCATAAGGGTACTCTCCATGGGTTAGCCTCCAACCGCTGCGCCATCGTAATAGGCGCTCTCAGGGTCATCCGGGTCAATGGTGGTGGCTGAACGGGATGCGCCCGCCAGAACAATTGCGTACACGGAAGGGATCATCAATAGGGCCGCCAGCGTGGATGCGATCAGTCCGCCGATGACTGCGATCCCCAACGGTGCAGTCTGCGCGTTGCCGGTGGCGAGGGGAATCATTCCGGCTACCATCACGATGGTGGTCATCAGGATGGGCCGCATGCGTGTAACCGCGCCTGCAGCCGCGGCTTCCGTGGGCTGCATGCCATCCCGCCGGTAGCGGTCCGCGAAGGTACACAGCAGAATCGAATCAGCCACTGAGACTCCGATGGCCATGATGGCCCCCATGAAGGACTGTACGTTCAACGTGGTCCCTGTCACGGCAAGCGCAACCGCAACCCCGGCAAGCACGGCCGGCACTGCCATCAACACTACCAGGGCCACACGGAGTGACTGGAAGTACGCGGCCAACAGAAGGAACACTGCCATCACGGCCAGCAGCAACCCGAACTGCAGGCTGTCGGCAAGCAGGTTCATGGGAGCCACCTGGCCACGGACCGCAACCACGACTCCTCGGGGCGCTTCCGGCAATCGGGCCAAGGCATCCTGAATGCGCTTGGCCGTCGAGCCTAAGTCCGCACCCATCACGTTGGCCGTTACCGTCACCATCCGCTGCATGTTGAAGCGGTGGTATTCACCAATGGTTTCCCCATGGCTGACGGCAGCAACATCCCCCAGCAGCGTGACGCCCTGCGCGCCGCTTCCCTTCACGGGGATCCGCTCCAGAGCCTGCAGCGAATTGATCTGCGCTTGGGGCAGTTCCACCTGGACTTGGTATGCAATGCCAGACTTCGGATCTGCCCAATACACAGGGGTGGTGAAGCGACTGGACCAGGTGACCGGAGCCAGGGCCTTGCCGACCGCGTCCACCGTAACTCCAAGCTGCGCGGCGCGCGCGCGATCCACGTTCACCTGTACCGTGGGGTATTCCAGCAACTCGCCAATTTGCGCGTCGCGAACACCTGGCGTGGTGGCGACGGCGGCGGTGATTTGGTCAGCGTAAGCACGACTGTCCGGAAGGCTGGGTCCGCTTACGGCAATCTCGATTGCGGTGGGTGCGCCAAAGCTCATCACCTGACTCACCAGATCCGCTGCCTCAAAGCTGATGGTGGTTCCGGGCGCCACCTGTGCCACCTGCTCCCGGAGCGCTTCCTGAAATGCGTCGCTGCGCACGCCCGCACCATCACGGAACTTCATGCGGATCACCGCTTCGTGCGGGCCACCGGTCCACAAGAAGATAAGGTTCACCGGGAAGCTGGACGGCTGTACGCCAACGAAGGCGATGGAGGTCTCCACATTCCCCTGCCCCGCAATGGCATCGCACGCGCGCAGGATATCACGCACCACAAGCTCAGTCTTCTCCACGCGGGTGCCTGCTGGGGCGCGGACGCGCATCTGCACCAACCCGGTATCCACGCGAGGGAAGATCTCAGTACCCAAGCCTCCGCCGATGAAGACCAACACCGCCATCGCACCCAGCACGTAGACGGGAGCTACCATGAAGCGGATCCGCAGCAGGCCTTGCGTAATGCCACTGAAGGCGTTCTGCATCCGGCGTAGGAATTTGTCATCTCGCACTTCCGCGGGGGAAGCTCTCTTGCGGTGAAGCCAGGTTTCCAGGATAGGAACCATCGTGCTGGCAAGGAAGTAGGACGCGATCATGCTGAAGGCCACGGCAAGCGCCAGCGGAACGAACATCGCCCGGGCGACGCCTTCCATAAAGAACGACGGCGCGAACACAGCCACCACGCACAGCATGGCCAACAGGCGCGGCGCCAACACCTCGCGGCTTGCCTCAAGCACGGCGCGGCCCACCGTCTTGTCTGCGCCAAGGTGCGTATGGATGTTCTCAATCGCAATCACTGACTCGTCCACCAGAATGCCGATGGCTAGCGTCAGTCCGCCCAGTGTCATCAGGTTCAGAGACTGTCCGGTTGCCCAGAGCGCCACCACCGCGGAGAGCAACGCGATGGGAATCGTCAGGACAACAATGAAGGCGCTGCGCAGGCTGCGCAGTGCGATGAGGATCATCAACCCCGTCAGCAGCGCACCAAGCAGTCCTTCTCGCACCAGGGAACTAAGCGCCGTGGTGACATAGAAGCTCTGGTCGAACTCGAACGAGACCCGAATATCTTCAGGGACCGCGGCGCGAAATGCTGGGATGGCCTGCTGGATGCGACGGACGGTGTCCAACGTCGAGGCGTCAGCGCGTTTGGTGGCCGCGATGTACACGGCGCGTTGGCCATTTACCAGCGCATAACTGGTGAGGATGTCCGCGGCATCCTCAGCGTAGCCGACATCCCGTAGGTACACCGTCGGCCCAGCGCCCTGTCGCAGGGGCACGTCGTTCAGTTCAACCGCCTGCTTCACCGATGCATTCAGTGGTGAGATATGGTTCACGTCTCCGATGCGCACATTCCCCGACGGGCTGATGGTGTTGGTTTGCGCAATGGCCTGGACCACATCATCTGGAGATAACTGCTGCGCGCGCAGGCGCTCTGGGTCAACCCGCACGACCAGGGATCGCGCTGTGCCTCCGAAGGGCGGCGGTGCCGAAACTCCGGGGAGTCGCGCGAACATCGGACGCACGCGAAACAGTGCCAGGTCACTGATCTCATCCACCGTCCGCGTCTCGCTGGAGAACACCAGATAGCCCACGGGCACGCTGCCCGCGTCGAAGCGCATGACGAAGGGTGGCACGGTCCCAGGCGGCATGAAGGAACGCGAACGGTTTACTTGCGCCACCGTCTCTGACATTGCGGTCGCCATGTCGGTTCCCTCGTGAAAGCGCAGCTTCATCAGGGCGGCTCCCTGCACCGAACGGGACTCCACATAGTCAATGCCGCGGATGTAGAGGAAGTGATACTCGTAGTAGTTCACGAGATAGCCTTCCATCTGCGCGGGGTCCATGCCGCCATAGGGTTGCGCGACGTAGATGACCGGTTCGCCCAGGTCAGGGAAGATGTCCATCTTCATGCGATTGATGGCAAGGATGGAGCACAGCGCCACACCAAGAATCGCCATCAGGACCGTGATGGGACGGCGCATGGCCATGTGAATCAGCCACATTGAAAGGCTCCTTGAGTGGATATGCGCATCACGTCCAGGACGGGCAGGAGAACCGATTCGCGCCTCATCGATGACTCTCCAGGAACTGTGTCAAGGTACCGGAAGCCGCCGCCAAAGCGAACGAAGCGCGCCAAACCTGGATACGTGCGATCGCGTCTTCCACTTCGGCCTGCCGCAGGGCTCTCTGGGCTTCCGCGATCTCAGTGATGTCTCCCAGGCCGGCGCGGTAGCGCACCTGGCTTTGGTTCTCCAACTCCTGGGTAGCCACAAGGGCAACCGGAGTCTTCAGCACGATCTCTCTCGCCGCCTGCAGGTGTAGGCGCGCCTGTTCCGCCAAGGTGCGCAGTTGCAGCTCCGTTTCACTCTGTCGTGAGGCAGCGGCATCTACGTGCGCACTGAGGACCTCAGTGCGCGTCCGCGCTCGTTTGCGTTCGAACAGGTTGACGGTAATGCCCACGCCCGCGGCCCAGTTGCCGATGTCCGGGTAGAGCCCTTCCAGTCCCCCGCGAAATGTTCCGTCGATGCGCGCCCCGCTCCCTCGGCCGTTTGCTGCGGAGAACAGCTCCACTTTGGGTAGCCACTCCTTCTCCGTGGCCTTGACGTCAGCCGATACGGCGCTCCGTTCAGCAGCACGCAGTTGCACCAGCGGATGCAATGCTTCTGAGCGATCAGCGGCATCCACCGTGGGTAGCGTTGCGGTCAGGGCATCGTCCAGGTGTACGACGAAGGTTTCCGGTTTGCCTAGATAGCGCCCCAGTTCCGCAAGGCGCTGCCGTGTGTGCTGGCGATTCTGGATAAGCTCAGTCTCCGCACGAACCATCTCCACCCGGATGCGCGCCGCGTCGGCGCCAGGGCGTAGGCCAGCGTTGACCAGCGCGTCTACCGCAACCTGCGTGGTCCGCCATCGTTCCACGGTGGCCACGGCGGCAGACTCCGCACGAGCCGTGGCTAAGGCCAGGAAGTACGCGTCCGCGACGCGATCAGCCAACTCATAGCGGACTGACTCCAGCCGCGCTTCCGCTGCCTTCTCGCGTGCCTCCGCGGCCAGCACGCGCGCTCTTCGGCTGCCGAAGTCGTAGGCTTCCCAACGTATGAACATTCCAACCGACGTCCCGAAAGCGCTCTGCCAGCTTTCCCCACTCAGCGCGAAACCATTGATGGGTGTAATCGTCTGGTTGGGCATCATCATCCCTAGTACGTTGTTGCGCGTCGCACGATTCGCTTCGGCGTGAAAGCTGGCGTGGGGCAGATAGGCATCGCGTTGTACTCGTATTTCTGAGGCTGCTACCTGGATCCCCGCGCGCGCTTCATTCACCGTGGGATAGTGCGCCCATGCCTGCTGCACTGCTTCCCTCAGGCTCAATGCGGTTGGCTGCTGGCCGCAGAGCCACTCAGCACTCATGGCGCCAAGGGTCACCGTCAAGGCGAGGCGCAGCCAAGCCCGGCGCGCTCCGCGCCACTTGAGTTTCGTTTGCCGATTCACTACAGGCGGGTTCCTTCCTTCAGTGCTTCTTGTGCGCCTTCTTGGTTTCCGCCAGAAGTTGAAGCTCCTCTACGGAGAAGGCCTCGCGCACTAGTTCCAACACCATACGCTTCCGCGATTCCAGGTAGCGCCTTCCCTTGGCGGTGGATGCGTAATACTTGCGCCGCTTGCCGTCCACCACTTGCTCTGTGCGCTTCAGGTAGCCTTCAGTCTCCAGACGGTGGAACTTTGGATACAGATGGCTCGCACCTACCTTGTAACCGTGGTGGGCCAGTTCTTCGATCATCCACAGCCCGTAAAGCTCCCCTTCGGCTGCGTGGTGCAGGATGTGCAACTCGATGAAATCGACATGCCCTTCTTTTCGCATTGCTTTCCAACGAAGCATATCACACTGTGATATCAATGATTGATATCACAGTCTGGAAAGACTAGCGCCATCGTCCCACCCCTCGCGGTTGCTGGGGTCAGGCGGTGCCCGTACCTTCGGTTAGGGTATGATACCGGCCGGGCTGCAATCCGGTGAAGCGTTCTGTGCGCGCGCTCGGTTTCGGCCACTGAACCTCTACCCAGTCAACACTGGAGGCGGCGCCGAGCCCCAGCACTTCACGTGGGTCGTGCGCGGAAAGATAGCTGCCACCACCCACCTTCATCCGCCCTCTCACCTTGCCCGCGGTAGACCAGCGGATGCGTGCGCCAATGGCGTCGCGATTGCAGCTTGTTCCAATCAGCCTCAGGCCCAACCATTGATTCGCGCTGCGCATCTCATTGCGGGCCAAGACGGGCGCCCCACCGTTCACCGCTACCAATACATCCAGGAGGCCATCGTTGTTGTAGTCGCCTACAGCCAGACCCCTGGCTGCAAAGCTTTTCTGGAACAGTGGACCTGCCGCAGCGCTTACGTTCCGCAAGCGCTTTCCGTCATGGCGAAAGAAGAGCAAGGGCTCGCGATATGCCACCTGCTTGGAGTAGCTCTCGATCATGTCATCTGGATGGCCGTTTGCGATAAAGAGGCTGGGATTGCCGCTATGGTCGAAGTCAGCAAACTTCAAGCCCCATCCGCTCAACTGCCGCGTGGCCTGTGCAATTTCGTTCGCGTGGGCAACATCTTCGAAACTCTCGTCGCCGCGATTGCGATAGAGCGCGTACATTTCCTGGTCGATGTTGGTGACCATCAGGTCCATCCACCCATCCCCGTCGAAGTCCACAGAGTCCACGCCCATACCAGAGCGCGGTTGGCCGTTCATGCTATAGGCCACTTCGGCGGGCAAGGCGATCTCTTCCCATTTCCCGTTTCCTCGATTGGCGAAAAGGAAGTTGGGACTCGTGTCGTTCGCCACCCACAGGTCAAGCAACCCGTCGTTGTTGATATCGGTGGCAACGACGCCCAGCGCCTTGGCCAGCGCAGTTTCAATCTCAGTGCCTTTTGTGACATTGGTGAAACCGCCTTTGCCATCGTTCCTCATCAACACACAGTGCAGGGGATTGAACACGCGCGGAGTGCAGTAGAAGTTCCGTCCCAGTTTGTTGTCACCGCATGCGCTTTTGCCCGGGTTGAACTCGACGTAGTTGCAGAGGAACAAGTCCAGGAAACCATCGTTGTCGTAGTCAAAGAACACGGCGCTGGTGGACCAGGGGCTGTTCGCTTGTGCGGCGCTCAGGCCCGCCTCGCGCGTTGCATCGCGGAAGGTGCCGTCCCCGTTGTTGCGGTAGAACCGGATCTCGCGATAGCCCGTCACCAGCAGATCAGGCAGACCGCTGTTGGTTGTGTCAGCCACCGCGACGCCCATCCCGAAGAAGCTGCCCGTCACGCCTGCTTTTTCCGTGACATCGGTAAACGTGCCGTCGCGGTTATTCCGGTAAAGCGCATGGCGAACAGGATGCTTGGGTGTGTAGAAGTCACACGGACCGCTATTGACCAGGAACAGGTCCATCCACCCATCATTGTCGTAATCCAGGAACGCCGCCCCAGGTCCCAACGATTCCGGCATGTGGCGCGCGTCAGACATTGCATTGTCGTGAACCCACCTAATGCCACTTTCGGCGGCAGGCACCTCAACAAAGAGAGGTGGTTGTTGTGCGCGCAGCGGTGCGCTTAGCGCGGCTGCGGCCATCATCAATATGCTGCGACGGGAGGGACCTTGTCTCATGGCTTCGTGGCGCTGCCAGCGGATCTGGTTCCGGCAGTCTGCTTCTGTTGTAATTCGGTAAAGATCTCGCGTTGCGCCGCGGCTTCTTCCTTGCGTCCAACCCGGGTATAGGCCAAGGCGAGGGAGTACCGCACGTTGGCATTGGTGGGAGCCAAGCGGACTGCCTCTTCCAACTGCGTGACCGCGTCGCCGTTTCTTCCGGCGCCAAGCAACGACTTCCCTAGTAGGCCCCGAGCCACATAGGATTCCGGCTGAAGCTGCACGGCCTGCTCCGCGAACGGAATTGCGTCCTCAGCGCGTCCGCGGTCAGTAAGCTCTGACGCCAGGGTGACATGGGCGAAGTAGTGATGGGGATTCTCGATTGCTTCCCTGCGTAGGGCGGCTTCAGCACGGGGCCAGTCTGCACGGACAAGGGTAGTCCCCAGAATGTACTGCAGTCCTTCCTGTTCGGGATAACTGGCGACCAGAGCCTCCGCGCGTGCCGCCGCTTCCTGTTGACGGCGTGCGCCCAGGAGCCAAGCGGCCTCGCCGGCTTCCATCACTAGCGCCTGGTGCTGGCTTGGCACATCCTCCAGGAGCCAAGTCCGGTTTAGCGCCGCGATTCCGAACGCCGCCACGATTGCGGGAGTCTTCTTTCCTTGCACAGCCAACTCGCTCAGCACCGCCAACGCCACGTCGTAGCGTTCGATCCGATTGCAGAGGAAAGCTTGATGAAGGGCCGCGGCTTGCGCCAGGGTTTCCTGCTGGCTGATGCCCAGATACCGCCCAAGTTCCAGATGGGGTAGGGCTTCGTCGAAGTCCTTCATGCGGAACTCCGTCAAACCGAGCATGGCCCAACCGGCCCCCATGTCCTCTTGCCGCTCCAGCAGTTGTTGGAAGTGGTCGCGGGCCTCCGGGTATCGGCTCTGCTGGTAGGCGATCAAACCCAGGTACCACTGCGGTTGGGGCTCCGACGCATGCGTCCGGGCCAGCGCAAGGAAGGCCTGATTGGCCGCCGCCAGGTCGCCCCGATTGAACAACAGTTCCGCTGCTTGCAGTTGTTCCTGAAACGTCGTGGATTGGCCATGCAGCAGGAAAGCCCCTACCAACAGGCATAGCAGTGCGAGCGCTCCACGAACGGGATGCTGGCGGCCAGGTGCGGTCATTGCTGCAGCTCCTTCCGTTGCAGCTCACTCTCCAGTTTCCGGATGATGTCGCGTTGGCGGTCGCCATCTTGCTTGCGGCGAAGCCGGTAGTAGGCACGAGCAAGCGTGATGTGTGCCTCCAGATAGGTGGGGCTCTGGCTGACAATCTGTTCCAGCAGCGGCAAGGCCTGCTCCACTTCACCCCGCTCCATCGCCACGGAGGCAAGTTGAAACTGCAAAGGTAGATGGCGCGGATTGATGGATGCTGCGCGACGCAGATGTGTTTCGGCGCTGTCCAGGTCCTTCTCCAATCGAAGCAGCGCACCGTAGTGAAGGTTAGCTTGAAAGTCCAAGGGGTTGCGGCGTAGCGCTTCCAGGAATTGCGTGCGCGCGGCGACGCTGTCTCCCGTCTCCACAAGCGCCTGCGCATAGTAGGTGTGGATGCCGGGTAATTGCGGATTCGCCGCAACAGCCTTCGCCAGTTGATCTCGCGCGGCAGGGTAATCACCTGCCTCGTACTGCGCGGCACCCACCAGAAACGCCGCTTCTGCCTCTCCGCCTGCCTTCATCACGCGATCAATATACGGCTGCCCTGCCGCCGCATTGCCGCTACGCAAATAGGCGATGCCCACCAGGTAATTCGCTGCGGAATGGTCTGGTTGTTTGGAAAGCAGCGGCTGCAGACGTTGTCGCACTTCGTCGTATTCGCCCATGCGAAACAGGCAGTCCGCGAACAGGAGCAGCACTTGTTCGTTCGTTGGTTGCGTTCGATGGATGACTTCCAGTTCCCGTCCCGCTTCCGGGATGCGCTGCTGCTTGTAGAGCGCAATCGCCAAATTCGTTCTGACGGGTACACTGTGCGGAGCCAGCTTTAAGGCCTCATAGTAGGTGGCGATGGCTTCTTCCATCATGCCCAACTGAGCCAGGCACACGGCCAGATTGGAGCGCGCCTCCAGTGATCGCGGATTGCTGGCCAGGTACTCGCGGTAGGCCTTCACCGCCTCAGTGAGATTCCCTTGCTGGTGAAGTTGAAACGCCCGTTGTGGGGACGGCGCGCCCTGCCCATGCAGGCACGGGAGCGCCACGCTGATGCACGTGACGCACAGCAGAACGAATGGGGCTAGACGATATCGGACCATGAAATCACAGCGTCTGGATGCAACGGGAACCTAGCCAAGTTCCCTTTATTACAGCAAAAACGGGGAGGCCGGGATGGCCTCCCCGTTCCTGATGGTTGGATAGATGCCTACCGGTTAGAAGAAGAACTTCACGGCAAGCTGGATCACGCGACGCCCGATCATGTTGTCCGCGAAACCGAAGCGCGGGTTCACCAGTTCGTTGCGGTTGTTCAGTGTCAGGTTCAGGTTCTGGTCACCGCCCACAAAAGTCCGCAACGGACGGTTGAGGAAGTTGTACGCAGAGAAACGGAACTGCAGGTTCTTGTCTTCGTCGAAGCGGATGTTCTTAAACAAAGACAGGTCACTGTTGAAGAACGCGGGTCCACGCATGTAGGGCATGATCAAAGTGCCGTTGGTGCCCTGCACCGGCGCTGCGAAGCAGTTGCCGTTGATGAACTGGCCCTCGGCGACGTTGGCCGTGGGGTTGCATGTGACGAAGGGAACGGCGGCGATGCCAGGGGTCCCATTCACGAACGTAGCGCCAATGCTCCGCGAAGGATCATCCGGGCGTGGCGCATTCAGGTTGAAGTTCGGGTTGTTGTTCGCCTGAATGTTCACGCCGCTGGATAGCTGCGTGATGCCCGACAGTTGCCATCCGTTTGCCAGGCCCTGCGCCAGCTTGTTTCCGCTCTGCACGAACTTCGGCAGTTCATACACATAGGTTGCCGCGAAGATGTGCGTACGGTCATAGGCCAGCGGACCATAGTTGTTCTGGAAGTTCAACTGGTCAGAGACCTGACCCTGCCCGCTACCACGAATGCCCATTGCTTTGGACCACGTATAGGCCAGCGTGTAGTTGAAGTTGCCCGTCTGCTTGGCCAACGTGGTCTGCAGCGCGTGGTAGTTCTGGAAGAAGTTGTGGGTGAGGACGTTGATGTCCTGATAGTTCACCCGGGGGCGGAAGTTGTTTGGGTCGGCATCCGGATCGTTGAACATCGCGCCCGGTTGGGCCAGGTTGATGTTGGCAATGCCATTGTTCAGAAGGTCGCGGCTGCTGTTACCCACGTAGGCCACTTCCCACAACATCCGCTGTGGCAGACGCTGCGAGATGGTGGCACTCCAACTGGAGGTATTGGGCTGGCGATTGTCCAGGGGGTCCAGGGCGCTCACGCTGGTGCGTGTCGTTCCTTGAACCACTCCCGACAGAGACGACAGCAGCGGACCGCCGCCCACGGTCGTGTTGCGTAAGCCTGCGGCGATGTCCACGGTATCGGCACCCGCTTGCGGGTCATGGTAGTAGAACTTGCCCCAACCACCACGAACTACCGTATTGCCGGTGCCGAAGATGTCCCAGGCGACGCCCAGACGGGGCGCATAGAAGAGCGCCCGTGTCGGATAGCCTGACTGCGGCACATTGCTATCCCTCTGGGTCCAGTTCAAGCCGGTAAGGTCGCCTAGTCTTGCTGGGTTGTTGGAGTAGGCACTTTCGTTCCAGGTCACCAGACCGAAGCCCAGCCTTTCCCGCCAGGGCGTGAGGTGTTGGAAGCGCATGCCGTACTCCAGGGTCAGGTTGCGGGTGGCCTTCCAGGAATCCTGCGCGTAAAACGCAATGTCTTTGAAGGCGATATCGCGAACCACGTTCTGCGTGCTCTCGTTCCAGTTGTCAATGCGACCGGTGACGAAGTCCGCCAGGGAGTTGCCCGTCGACCGGGCGCTCCAGTTCGCGTAGACGAAGGCGCCATTGGAGTTCGCGTTGCCGGGTTGTGCGTTCCGCACCCAGCCAAAGAATCCGCCGAACTTGAAGGTGTGTGTCCCGACAACCTTGGTGACGTTGTCAGAAATGGTGTACAGGTGCTTGGTGGCGAACAGGATGGGGTCGAAGCCACCCGTCATCCACATTCCAGGAGAGCCACCGCCCCAGTTGACGAAGGCCGGAATCTTGTTGTCCTGGTTAAAGATCCCGTTGTAGTTAAAGCCCACCGTGCCGCGGTCTAGCCTGCTGATGTCGTCATAGCTATTCGGAAAGTCCACGAAGGTGTAACCGAAAACGAATTCGTTGGTGAGCGTCGGGTTGATGACGTTCACCAGGCTGGTGGAAATGGAGTCGGATGCGTTCTTGCCGTTGATGTCCGTGGGCAGCGGGACCGCATTGGCATTCCGCCACCACAGCTGCACCGGGAAGCGTTGCAGTTCTCGCTGCGCGCTGTAGCGCACGAAGAGCTTGGTGTTGTCGCTGATGCTGTAGTCTACGCGCGTCACGCTCTGCCAGGAGTTCTGCGTCAGCGGAAGGGCAAGGGCGTAGTTGAAGCCAGCGCCGGCGCCTGTCGGATCAACGTTCGGTTGGGGCAGTAGTTTCGCCAGGTTCTGCATGCTGGGGTCCAGTAGCGCAGAGGGAATCCGGCCGTTCACCGCGATGCTGGGCATCGTGTTGTTCTGTCCGCTGGCCCGGGCGAAGGCGTTCAGCAGCGCGGTATCGCTGAAGTCGCCGTTTAGCATTGCATTGGTGGGCACCTGCGACTGCAGCACGCCGGTATCCAGCGTCTGTCGATATGCCTCAAAGCCGGTGAAGAAGAACAGCTTGTCACGGTTCTTGTTGAAATTCGTTCCCGGGATCAGCACCGGGCCGCCGATGTTCCCACCGGGGAAGTAGAACGTGTTCTCAGGCCGCTTCAAGTTGCGTTGCTTGAACAGGGCGTCGTTGGAGTTCATCGCGAAGTGACGCGCAAAGAAGTAGGCCCCACCATGGAAATTGGTGCCGCCACCCTTGGTGACGGAGTTGATGACCACCGGGCCTTTGGAGTTCTCGGCGGCGAAGTTCGAGGTAAGCACCTTGAACTCCTGGGTCATGTCGGGGTTCGCGTTCACGGGCGTGGCACAGTTGCATCCAGGGTCAGAGACATGCGCGCCGTCCATGATGATGTCCATCGCTTCCGGTCGCGTGCCGTTAGCGGCAAAGGTGCCCAAGGCGCTCTGCTTACCGCCGTCCCCGTTGCCGTTGATGCCGATCACTTCGCCGCTGAAGCCGGGCGAGTTGTTCAGGCCGGATCCGGTTGCCGCCATTCCGGGCAGCACCTTGAGGAACTCCGCGGCACTGCGTCCGATGATGGCTACGTTCTGCAGTTGCTGTTGGTTGATGACGATGGACTTTTCGCCGGAGTCCACCGGAGTAAGCAGTTCTACCGCTCCGCTCACCTCAACGGTCTCGGCCGTAGACCCCAACTGCATCACCAGGTCAGACAGGTTGCGTTTGTCGCCCGCGCTGAAGGCAATGCCCGTGCGTTTGAGTGCGCGGAAGCCTTCTGCCTCTACGGTAATCGTGTAGTTGCCTGTCAGGATACCAGCGATCGAGAAGTATCCTTGGGCATTCGTTTCTGTGGCTAGGGCGCTCCCCGATTGGTCGTTGGTGAGCGTGACTTTCGCGCCCGGCAGCACGGCATTGGACTGGTCAGTCACCGTCCCGGTGAGCGTCCCGGAAAGCTGCTGGCCCCATGCGGTCATCACCGAAACGGCGAGAAACA
>DAISIM010000041.1:48966-50600 GCA_036821995.1 Bryobacteraceae bacterium | reverse complement strand
TCCCATTCCTAACCGTCCGTTGAGAGGTCCCATGAGCAACCCGCTCCCCCTTCCCCTCCCCCCTTTTGACAACGAACCCTACGTCAACTTCCAGCTTCCCGCCGTCTGGCAGCAGGCGCAGGATTCCTGGCAACGCCTCCGCTCCACCGTCGGCAAGCGCTTCCCGCTACTGCTAGATGGGCAGTGGATAGCAGATCGGGACACGTTCTCCAGCCTGAACCCCTCATGCCCCTCGGAAGCGGTGAGTCATCATGCCCGCGCCACCGTTGAAGATGCTGTCCACGCCGTTGAGTCCGCCGATGCATTCTTCCCCACCTGGAGTGCCTTTCCCGCCGAAGAGCGTATCCGGCTTACCATTCAGCTGGCATCTCTCATGCGCCAGCGAAAGATGGATCTCGACGCCCTCCTGGTGCTCGAATCCGGCAAGAGCTGGGTGGAGGCCGAAGCCGATGTCGCCGAAGCGATTGACTTCTGCGAGTACTACGCCCGCGAAATGCTGCGGCTTTCTGGCAGCCACCCCATGCACCCGCAGCCGAATGAGGCCACCGAACTGCAGTACCTTCCC
This sequence comes from Bryobacteraceae bacterium, assembly GCA_036821995.1. Lineage (GTDB taxonomy): Bacteria > Acidobacteriota > Terriglobia > Bryobacterales > Bryobacteraceae > JACTMJ01. Next base: position 50,035 of record DAISIM010000041.1, on the reverse strand, counting down.
TTGGGAGTAGGCATCGTCATTCCTCCTTGGAACTTCCCCCTCGCCATCCTGGCTGGCATGAGTATTGCCTCACTGGTTGCCGGCAACACCGTCGTCCTGAAGCCGTCCTCTGACACCCCGCGCATCGCCTGCGCCTTCGTCGAGCTCGCACTGGAGGCTGGCTTTCCGCCACGCTGCATTCAGCTAATCACCGGCCCCGGTGGCCAAATCGGCGACGCCCTCGTGCAGCACCCCCGCACCCGATTTATCTCCTTCACCGGTTCCAAAGCGGTTGGGCTGCACGTGAATGAACTCGCCGCCCGCACCTCGCCTGGTCAGATTTGGATCAAGCGTGTCATCGCTGAAATGGGCGGCAAGGACGCCATCCTCGTCGATGCTGAGGCCGATCTCGACGCCGCAGTTCAGGGCGTGCTCGCCTCCGCCTATGGATTTAGCGGGCAGAAATGCTCCGCCTGTTCCCGCGCCATCGTTCACCAGACGGTTTACGAACCCTTCCTCGAAAAGCTCCTCGCTGGGGCCGCTACACTCAAGACGGGTTCCGCCGAGGAGCCCGGTATTCACCTCGGCCCCGTCATTAATGCCCGCGCCCGCGACAAAATGCTGGAATACATCGAGAGCGGCAACGCCGAGGCGCGGCTCGTCTTTGGCGGCAAGACCATCCCTGGCGAGGCCCTCCTCCTTGAGCCAACCATCTTCGCTGACGTCCCCCGCACCGCCAGGATCTTTCGAGAGGAGATCTTTGGCCCCGTTCTAGCCGTCACTCCAGCCCGCGACTTCAACCACGCACTGGAACTCGTGAACGATTCCGAATACGGCCTCACCGGAGCGATTTATTCCGCTAACCCCGAAACACTCGCCCGTGCCCGCCGCGAATTCCATGTCGGCAATCTCTACATCAATCGGAAGTGTACCGGCGCCATGGTTGCTGCCCACCCTTTTGGCGGTTTCAACATGTCTGGGACTGATTCCAAGGCCGGTGGCCCCGACTACCTCATGCTGTTCCTCCAGGCCAAGTCCATCGCCACCCGCCGATTTTGACAAGTTCTGCATCAAGCTCTCTCGGTATCTC
>DAISIM010000041.1:0-48956 GCA_036821995.1 Bryobacteraceae bacterium | reverse complement strand
TAGTGCTGATCCAAAACTTGGTATTCCTTCTACTGGCATTCCATCGCCTTCAGCGGAAAATTTACTTCTGAAAACCCTGACCGCAACTTATCATTGAGCTACGGGTTAGATCAGAAATTGGTATCCCACCATCGAGTTGAGCACTGACATGCATATCGTCACCTCCTACTTCCGGACTTCCTGGCGTATCTTCGCCTTTGCAGTCTTGCTGTCCTGCTTCCTGGCTCATCCACTCCAGGCCAATCGGGTGGAGTCGCGAGACGAAGCGGCCCTATTCCTCGAGCAAGCCACGTGGGGACCCACCCCAGCCAGCATCGACAACCTGATGGTTGACGGGAAGGCGGCCTTCCTCGATCAGCAGTTTGCCGCTGCCGCTTCCCGCTATCCAGCACCAGCAAACGACACCGTCAACCTCGCCGATTACCAGCGTCTGTTCTTCCACTACGGGGCCCACAATCCGGATCAACTTCGCCAGCGCGTTGCCTTCGCCCTTGGCCAGATTCTTGTCGTATCCGGTAACACCCTCAACCGCGCACACATGCTGGTGCCCTATCTGAACCTGCTGTCTGATGGCGCGTTTGGGAACTATCGCGACCTGCTACTGAACGTCTGCTTGAGCCCGGCCATGGGACGCTATCTGGATAATGTGAACAACGTGAAGGCGGACCCTTCCCGCGGAACTTCCCCCAATGAGAACTACGCGCGGGAGTTTCTGCAGTTGTTCACGTTGGGGACCGAGATTTTGGAAGAGGATGGCAGTGCGAAGCGGGATGCCCAGGGCAATGTCATCCCTGTGTACACCGAAGAGACGGTGAAGGAACTGGCCCGCGCGTTTACAGGCTGGCGTTGGGCGCCGAACCCGAATGACCCCAGCCGCACCGCTCCCAACAACCGTGCCTACTACGGCGCGCCCATGGTTCCCTGGGATCCCTTCCACGACACCGGGACTAAGACCCTGCTGAACGGCTACCAGATTCCCGCCGGGCGCACCACACGGGAAGACCTTGAGGACGCCATCAATCACACTTTCAATCACCCGAACCTTCCCACCTTTGTTTCCATCCGATTGATCCGTTCGCTGGTGACCAGCAACCCCAGCCCGGGCTACGTACGGGATGTGGTGGCCGTGTTCAAGAACAATGGCAGTGGCGTGCGCGGCGACCTCCAGGCCGTAGTTCGTGCGATCCTGCTTCATCCTGAGGCCTCTGGATCGCTTACCCTCTCCGGTAAGCCAGGCCAATCTCAGGGTCACCTTACGGAACCCGCCCTCTTCGTCCTCAAGCTTATGCGCGCACTTGATGCTGAGGTCCTCCCTAACAACAACCTCAATCGCTTTGCTACCCTCATGGGCCAGAACATCTTCATTCCGGCGAGTGTTTTCAACTACTTTCACCTCGATCATGTCCTCACCAAACAGGAGCTTGCCGGGCCTGAGTTCGAGATCCATACCTCCGCCACTTCCATTGCGCGGGCGAACTTCGTCGGCCAGATCGTTGACCGGCGACTCGGGGCTGGGGTCACCTATTCCTTCGACAAGTTGGCGTCCCTGGCCGCGGATCCTGATCAGTTGATCAATGAACTCGCCACCCGCCTCACCCACGGCACCTTACCTGCCTCCTCCAGGGCCGTCGTCAAAACCTTCGTCACCGGCAATAGCAATGCCGGCTTTCGTGTCAACCGGGCCTTCTATCTGGTGGCCAATTCGCCGCAATCCTGGGTTTCCGGCGCCAGAGTCCCTGAGGCTGGCCGGCGCGGACCTCGCGGTCGCCGCCGCGTGCAATTGCAGTAGTCCTTATCCGATGGATGAATCTACAGGCCGCTCCGGGCGCTTCGTCCCTCCGGCAGTCGCGGTCACTAGAAAGTGGGGTTTCGCATATGGCTATCCGTTCCCGTCGTGAATTCCTGGCCGCCTCGGGCTCAATTGCCGCGGCCAGCGCTTTCGGCCGCTTTGGCCTGATGAACGCTCATGCCCAGCAAGCGTCTGACTATAAGGCGCTGGTCTGTATCTTCCTCTTTGGCGGGAACGATGGCCACAACACGGTCACTCCCAAGGACGATGCCTATGCCCAGTACGCCAGCTTGCGGGGTACCATTGCGCTTCCACAGCAGGACCTCCTGAGTGTTCCCACCAAGAGCGGGAAGGATTTTGGCCTTCACCCGGGCCTCAGCGCCATCCATCCCTACTACGCCCAAGGTAAGCTAGCCATCATCGCCAATGTGGGCGTGCTATTCCGTCCCACCACGAGAGACCAGTACCGCAATCGCCAAGGCCCCATCCCCACCAACCTCTTTTCCCACTCTGACCAGCAGCAACAATGGCAGACCGGCTACTTTGACTACTCCCGAGGCACCGGCTGGGGTGGCCGTACCGCAGACCGCATGGCATTCATGAACGCGCCGTCCAAGTTTCCGGCGGCCGTTTCCCTGGCAGGGAATCAGATCATGCTCACCGGGGAAGAGACTACGCCTGCCGCAATTGCGCCAGGTGGCGGCATGCAGCTTACGGGCACAGGCGGCTCTGCCTTCCTTGCGCTCCGCCAGAAGGCGCTCCAGGAGATGATCGGCATGGATTCCGGCCTTTCGATGGTCCAGGCGGCCGGACAAACTCTCCGGGACGGCCTCGACATCGGTAAGCTCATCAATGAAGCCATCGCCACTGCACCGCCGTTACAGACAGAGTTCCCCACCGGCACCAGCCTCGGCCGCCAACTCCTCGAAGTGGCCCGTTTAATCGCCAGCCGCGACAAGCTCGGTATGCGCCGGCAGATCTTCTTCGCCAGTATTGGCGGCTTCGATACCCACGCCAACCAGATTGCCACCCACGCCAACCTGATGACACAACTCGCCAACGCCCTCAACGCGTTCTACCTCGCCACAGAGGAACTGGGCGTTGCCAACTCCGTCATCACCTTCACCGAGTCTGAGTTCGGACGCACCATGAACCCCGCGGCCGGTGCCGGCACTGACCACGCTTGGGGCAGCAATCACATCGTCCTTGGAGCCTCCATCAAGGGTGGTGATCACTTCGGCACCCACCCGAACCTTGCCCTCGGCGGACCGGATGATGCAGGTTCCCGTGGCAGCTACATTCCTACTACCTCCCTGGATCAATACGGGGCTACGCTCGCTGATTGGTTCGGCGTCCCCCCCGCAGGTCTCGATGGAATCTTCCCCAACCTGGCCAATTTCAGCCAGCGTACTCTCAGTTTTCTCTAGTTCCATTTCAGCAGGCGGCGCCTCAGCACTGGTACCAGCGTCGCCTGCCGCATGGAGATTCATCCTTCCGAAAGGACGTGCTCGGGTCTACTCTCGTCCCTCGATTTCCCAGGAGTCCTAGTGGGTACCGAGTGCAACCCTGCACACTCAAGTCGAATGAGTCCCATGACTCTTTCGCTACCTTTCGTCCTCGATTTCGCGCATTCCACAATCTGGGTTTGTTTTTCCTGATTCGGCAGAATAATCCCCTTCGCATATCCCCACTTCGTACCCTCCCTCGTCCTGTGTCCTTAAGTACTTACCTTGCATTGATTTAAGTGGAATTCCCAGGCACTCTTGAGTTGCGGGTGACGACGTCAGACGACTCGTTCAGACACCAAAGCATCACCGGACAAAAGGGAAAGATCGAATATATGAAGACGACATGCAAGGTTTTCGGGAAGCTGCTGCTGGTTGCAGCGATCGCGCTGGGCTGCTTGGGGCAGGCCGCAAGCGCCGGAACGATTGTGGCTCGCGTAGACGGGCTCGAAGCCTATGGTCAAGTGCAGATGAGCTTAGACAACGGTAGCTGGGTGAATCAATACGCCGGACTCATTCGGCTCACTCGCACCGGTGGCACTTCCGAATGGGAGATGGTAGGCGATGGCACCACCTTTCTTGCATTCTGCGTGGAACCGCGGGAGGGCATCAGCATCAATCAGACCTACACCTGGAACGACGGCCCTATGACTACTGCTCCTACCAGCAATGGAGGCATGAGCACCACTCAGGTCAACCAGTTACTTGTACTCATGAGCCTTGGTCTTCCTGACTTCACCGTTTCTCTCACCAACATACAAGCCGCTGCCATCCAGATTGCCATCTGGGAGATTGTTGAAGAGAAGTCCGGTGTTTTGAACGTGCTTGACGGCTCCATCAAGTTCCGCAACCAGTCTATCGCCGGCACTCTGGATCTGGCCCAGTCCTTGCTGAACCAGGTGAACACCCAACCAGCTAACGTCACCGGAATCCGCATCATGCACAGCACCACCAACCAGGACCTCATGATCCAGGTGGTGGACAACCCCGGCGATGTCGCTACCCCGGAACCAGCCACGCTTTCGATGCTGGGTCTAGGCCTGCTGGCACTCGGAATGGCCCACCGCAAAGCGACCCAAAGAACCTGCTAGCCACCGTTGAGAGTTGGAGCGCATGTTACCAAATGGGTTTGCGCACCGCAAATCAGCGCCATGTGATTGAAGTTGCCGGGGAGAAACCACGGGGGGCTGGCCTAAAAAGGTCAGCCCCCAATAGTTTTTGTACTTTCTACGAATGAGGAATGTCAGGAATCGGGCGCTCTTGTCATTAACATTTCACGTGAGGGCAATTCCGTTGAAACCCAAGCTGGCTATCCTCGGCTGCATGCGTACGAATTTAACCCTATTGATGTTCCTCATCTTGTTTGGCCTTGCGCCCGCGTGGGCACAGTCAAACGCCACCGATGCCTCGCTGGAAGGTTACGTCACTGATGGCAGCGGTGCAGCTATCCCCGAGGCTGTGTGTACCGCCACAAACGTTGCCACCGGCGCGCGCTTTGAAGTGCTAAGCGGCCAGAATGGCTACTTCCGGTTTGCCCTCTTGCCCATTGGCACATACACCCTCTCCACTACCAAACCAGGCTTCAAGGAATACCGGCAAAGCGGTATCACGCTCAACGTCGGCCGCCAGATCCGTGTGGACGTTCCCCTAGCCGTAGGCGAGGTGGTGGAAAGCGTAGAGGTTGTTGCCGATGCTGGCATTGTGGATGTCTCCCGACAGCCATCCATGGAGGAAGTCTTGACGGAGCGGGCCGTGCGTTCGCTGCCCATCGTTTCCCGCAACCTGTTTAATTTCAATTTGCTGGGCCCCGGTGTGAAGGGTGTCCCCTCTAGTGGTTTTGGCACCACCCAGTTCAGCTTTGGCGGCCTGCAGCGCACCAATTGGACGGCGGACGGCCTGGACAACACGCAGCGCCGGTTCGGCCGACAGATCCGCCTCGTCATCTACACCCCGGAGGCGGTGGAGGAAGTGCAGGTGATGGGTGGCACGTTCTCAGCCGAATTCGGCCGCGCCGCTGGAGGCATGATCAACATCATTACTAAGTCGGGCACGAACGACTATCACGGGCAGGGCCTTTTCCTCTACCGCCCTCAGGCCACAAACGCCCGCCCCGCCCTCGCCGTCACGAAGCCGGAACAGGAATGGAAGAACCTCACTGGAACCGTCGGTGGGCCTATTAAGAAGGACAAGCTCTTCTTCTTCGCCCAGTACGAATACAATCCTTTGGTTATCCCCCGCCCCATCACGGTTTCCCAGGCGAATTCACAGGCATTGGGCCTTACCGCCGCTGACCTTACCCCCGCCCCTTTCGGTGAGGAGTTCCACACCGCACTGGGCAAGATGAGTTTCGAGATCAATCCCAAAAACCGCGGCTTCGTTCGCTACAGCCGTTTCACCAACGATTCGCCCTTCAACGGTGCGGGCGGCCTCAACATCCCCAGCCGCAGTCTCACCTTCACTGACCGCATGAATGGCGCTGCCGGACAGTTGGCGACTACCTTTTCTCCCACGGTCCTGAACGAACTCCGCTTCGGTATCAATCGTCGGCAAGAAGTGCGTCAGCAGCAGGGCAATCCTTCGCCCACCGATGCCTTCATCAACATCACCGGCGTAGCCAACCTGGGCAATAACCTCGGCAACAACAACACGAGCATCGAAACCAGCACCCAGATTGTGGACAACCTCACCTGGAGCAACTCCCGCCACACCATCAAGACGGGCTTCGACTACCAGACCACCGGCTTCAATCAGCAGCGCGCCTTGAACCGCACCTTCGTCTTCGGCGGTGTGGGAGCGGCCGCAGGTCGGCCAGCCGTCACCCCGCTTCAGCAGTACCTGAATACCCGTGCTGGGGTGGTTGATTCAGCCACCGGCAGACCCTTCACCTATACCCAGTTGCAACAGAGCATTGGCGACCCCACCCTGCAGCGCCGTTTCAACTTCTTCAACCTTTTCGTTCAGGACGAATACCGCGTCACTTCAAACTTCACGCTTAGCTTTGGCCTCCGGTACGAGCTGATTCTCTTTCCTGAGCTTGACCCCGAGGCGCCACTTGCCGAATCCCGCACCATCAATACAGACCGCAACAACTTCGCCCCGCGATTCGGCTTTTCCTGGGCTCCCTTCCGCGACAACAAAACGGTCGTCCGCGGTGGCTATGGTATCTACTACGACACGCCCAACCTCGGCCTCATCCTGGATGGCTACATTCTCAACGGCCGCCGCATTCTGAACTTCGCGATTCCGGGAACTGACCCGAACGCGCCTGTGTTCCCAAACATCCTCAGCACAGCGGACTCCAACTTCCGGAACACCGCCCCAAACGTGAACGCGTTCGCCCCGGACCTGCGCACCATGTACGCGCATCAGTCCACGCTGCAGGTTGAGCGCGCCCTCACCAACTCTCTGTCACTCAATCTGCAGTACCAGTGGATGTCCACCCGCCAGGGCCTGTACTCGATTGACGCCAACCTTCCCGCGCCCATCGGTGTGCTGGACGACGGAAGGCCCCGATTCAGCGGCACCACGGGACGCCCTAACCCCGCCTTTCGCGTGATCAACCTCATCCAGAACGGCGGCAACACCAACTACAACGCGCTTGACGTAACCGTTCGGCAGCGTTTCGCCGCTGGCCTTCAACTCAGCGCTACGTATAGCTGGAGCAAAGCCCTCGGCGACAGCCAGCAGGGAGGCGCCCCTCCTACTGACCCCACCAACCGCCGCGGCGACTACGGCCCCATGCTCGCCAATGTCGGCCACAACCTTGTGCTACAAGGGCTGTGGGCGCCTCAGTTTCAGGCCCCCACAATGCGATGGCTGAATGGCACTGAGTTTTCCAGCATCGTCTTCACCAACAGCGGCTACCCCATCGACATCACCGCAGGCACTGATCTTAACGGCGACCTTCAACTGAACGACCGGCCACTCTTCGTCGGCCGCAACTCTGTTGTCGGCCCCAGCTTCTTGCAGTGGGACGTGCGGCTTGCTCGCAAAATCCGGCTGTCTGAGCGCTTTGGACTTCAACTGATTGCGGAATCAGAAAACTTCACGAACCGCTTCAATCCTGCGTGCACCCCACAGGGTGCGTGCAACGGCGCTGTGGTGCGACTCGGAACTGCGGCGGACTTTGGCCGTATCACTGCGACGCGCTCGAACCGCGTCTTTCAGTTCGGCACTCGCTTCACGTTCTAAAAGGCCACTCTACTATGCGAATCTTCAATTCTTTTGGCATCACGCTGGCCTTCGCACTGCTACTTACACCGGTGGCCCCCGCCTGGGGGCCACGCGCCCATTCCGTCATCAACCAGGTGGCGGTGGAATCGCTTCCACAGGGTGATCTGGATTTCTTGAAGCCCCACAAGGGGTACATCGTTGCCCGCGCCAGCATCCCTGATTCCTGGCGAGGGGTGAGCGAGCCCTTCCTGAAAATTGTCGAGGACCCCAATCACGGCTGGTTCCGTGAGCAATTTGGCTTCCTTCCCACGGAGCGCATTCCCCGCTCCCGCTATGAGTTCGTGCTTGCTCTTTACAAGGAGCGTGATCGCATCCAGGCGGAAAACCCGGGCTCTGCCCAGCTGATGAATGTCCGCTGGACAGGCACTCTGCCCTACGCTGCCGTGGAAACCTACGAGCGCCTGAAGACCGGCATGCGCCTTTGGCGGATGGCCAAGGAGCCTCAGGCCAAGCACTTCCTGGAACTTGATATCGCACACTACATCGGTCGCCTAGGTCACTACGTCGCCGATGGTGCCCAGCCGATGCACGTCACCATCCACCACGATGGATGGGTGGGGCCCAACCCCAACAACTACTCCACTGACCCTCGCATCCACGGCAAGATGGAGACCGCCTTCGTCAACCTGATTGAGCTAAAGCCTGCTGACATCCAAGGCAGGATTGGCGACGCCAAACTTCTGGACGACCCCTTCCAGGCCATGCTGGAAGCGCTTGACGCTGCCCGAGCGGATGTTGAGCCCATCTACCAGTTGGACCTAGAGGGTGCATGGGAGGACGCTGCACACCCTCAAGCCCGTGAGATGGTGTATCGCTGCAGCGCGAATGGCGCCAGGCTTCTCCGAGACTTGATCTACACAGCCTGGACCGCTTCCGGTGAGCCTGCGGTTCGAGGTCTGCGTGGCGCGCAGAACCCCATCTCGCCAGAAAATCCGGCATATAATCCGGAAACGGGTTCCGCGCCCGCCCCCAGGAGCCGTCAATGAAGCAATTTCCCTCTTGGATTCTGTTCCTTGCCCTTCTGCTGCCTGCCTTCGGCCAAATTGGTCCCGTAGCGCAACCTGTTGTCTACCGGCATGCGGTTGAGGAGAAGAACTTTCCGGTGCTAAGCGCCATCCGGCAGTCGCCGGAAGCGGCCGCCATGCTAGCTGGGTCACGGCCATTACAGGAACTGCGCGCCAACAAGCAGGCAGCCCACCGGCAGGCTGCCGCCAATTGCGCGCTGGAGCTTGCCTGCCACCTGAAGGCCTACCGCTGGACTTCTGAGGAAATTGCCCTCGCTCAAACGGAACTGCAAGCCCTGGCTGGCGCGAACCCCGATCTGGCCTTGTGGATCCAGCGCGAGCTTCGCTTCAGCGGCCATTACCAACGGCATGCTGCCGCCACCGATAGCGAACTGCTGGGCCTGGCGTGGAGGGAGGCGGCAGAGGGCATCAACCGTCTAATTGCCGTCTACGGTGATGGAGAAACGCCTCGCTATCCGGCGATCGACGCACCCATCTATCCCCTCGATGGCCCACAGTATCGCCGTATGGCCAATGCCGTCACCCTGATGCTGGCGGAAACCATCGCTTCCCGGCCTCTGTTCTTTGAGCTGCCGCTGGCCTTCGGACTTGCCCTGCTGGAGATGAATCTCCGCGATGAAGCCGCTCGGTACGAGCCTATGCATCTGAAGGAAAACCGAGCCGCCTTTGGAGCCATTCCAAACATCCAGTGGGGCCGTTTTCCCTACACCGTCATCGTCGTCCCCGGCGCGGGATCTGACCGTCCCGGCATGGCGCTTTCCCCCGGAGGCAAGCTCCGCTCCCGCCTGGCTGCGGAACGCTACTTCGCGGGCAAAGCCCCCTTGGTTCTGGTTTCCGGCGGACACGTCCACCCTAACCAGACCCCCTTCTGCGAGGCCATCGAAATGAAGCGTTTCCTCATTGATGAACTAGGGCTTCCAGAGCAGGCCGTGTTGATTGACCCGCACGCGCGCCACACCACCACTAACCTCCGCAACGCGGCGCGCATCCTTTTCCGTTACGGCGTGCCCTTCACCAGCAAAGCACTCATTACGACGGATCTTTACCAGAGCGCCTACATTGAGGACTCTGGCTTCAACGACCGTTGCATGCGCGAGCTTGGCTACCTGCCCCATCGCCTGCTGGGCCGCCTGAATCCATTCGATCTGGAATGGCTGCCCACACTGGATTCCTTGCACGCAGACGCAACGGATCCGCTGGATCCCTAAGTCAACCTGGCGGAAGCGGCGGGCGCAATCTCCAATTGGCCAAACGCCCCATCCTCTACGGCTTGGCGGATCTTCGCCAAGTCTCCCACCACCACCCAGGTAAGTTGTTCGGGATGCAGCACCTGCTGAGCAACATCCAGCACCGCCGCCTCGTTCAGCGCCATGATCTGCTCTGGATAGCGCTGGAAATAGTCGTCCGCCAGGCCATAGGTGTGTATCCGTTCCATATCTTCCCGAATCGCCCGCAGCGTTTCGCGTGAGCCCGGAAGTTCCAGCGTCAGGCTTGCCTGCGCTTTCTCGAGTTCCAATCGATCCACCGGACGCGGTCCCCGCACATCGCTTAGTTCCCGCAATATCTCCGCCATCGCCTCCCTGGTCTTGTCTGCCTGCACGGAGGTATACACCACGAACGGGCGCTGCTCTACTGCGTCCAAGAACAGGCTGCGCGCCCCGTAGGTCCAGTGCTTCTGCTCCCGGAGGTTCATGTTGATGCGGCTGGTGAACATCCCGCCCAGCGCTGCGTTCAGCACATCGATTCCCGCCGCGTTTGGGGTATTGGTTGGCGGCGCCACATGTCCGGCCACAATCACGCTTTGCGTGGCCTCGGGTTTGTCAATCAGCACTACCCGCGCTTGTGCCGGCAATCTCACCGGCTGTACCTCCAACTGGGGTACGCCGCCGCGCTGCCAGCCCGCGAACAGTGCTTCCAGCTTCGGCTGAATCGCTTCCAGTGTGGTATCCCCCACTACCACCAACACGGCATTGTTGGGCCTAAACCAATCCGCGTGGAAGGAGCGTATCCTGTCCGGGGTCAGCTTGGCTACGCTCTCCTCTGTTCCGGTTCCGCTGTAGGGCTTGCCGTAGGGATGATCCTTTCCGAACAGATACTGCGGGAACACGCGCAACGCCGCCTGCACCGGGCTCATCTTCTCGCGACGGATCGCGTCCAGTTGCAGGTTCTTGAGCCGCGTGAACTCTTCGTCCGGAAAGGTGGGGGTGAGAATCACTTCCGCAAACAAATCCAGTGATGCCTCAAGATGCTTGTTTAGTGCCCCCAAGGACACATTCACGGTATCCAGACCACAGCCCGCATCCAGCCGTGCACCCAGCAACGCGAGTTCTTCGCTTAACTCCATCGAATTCCGATTCGCAGTTCCCTCGTCAATCAACGCCATCGCAAGTTTTGCCTGCCCGGGCAGCCCAAGGGAATCAGCTGCATGCCCGCACCGGACAATCAGATCGAACTGCACCTGTGGCGTGTCATGCCGTTCCGCTACTAGAATCTGCAAGCCATTAGATAGCGTGGCCCGCTGGAACGACGGCAGCTTCAGCGGAGGCGCTTCCCCAGGCTCTGGCATCCGGCTGCGGTCTGCCCCTTCAGCCGCAGCCGTAAGCTCAGCGTAAGGGTGCACCTCAAGCACGAACACGCCGTCGCGCAGCCATTCCCGTCCCACCTCGAGGATGGCTTCTTCGCTAGCCCCCCTCACCCAGTCCAGCCAGGTTTTGTAGAACTCCGGGTTCCCCAGGTACACCTCATTCATCGCTAGAATGTCGCTCTTGCCGCCAAAGCCACCGATACGCTCAATCCCACGAATAAAACTCGCTTCGAACTGCGTGTGCACACGCTGCATCTCGCGCGCTGTAGGCCCGTCGTCCAGCAACTTTGCCAGTTCCTCACGCAGCGCCGCCTCCACCCTCTCAAGAGCAACCCCCGGCCGCGCTGTGGCCTGCAGCAGAAACTGCCCGCCAATCTCTCGCAGGGCTACATACGCTGATGCATCCGTTGCAATCTGATCCTGGTAGACCAGACGTTTATACAGACGAGAGGTTTTGCCGGTGCCCAGCACGTCGCTTAGCAGGTCCAAGAGCACACCCTCATGCGTTCCATACTCCGGCACGTTCCATACCAGGACGACTCGCCCCTGCGGTACCCGGTCATCCATCACCACCCTTTGCTCTCCGCTGCGCCGGGCAATCCAACGCTTTGGGTGCGCCACTGGCGGACCTGGCGGAACCTCCCCGAAATACTTCTGCACCTTCGCCAGCGCCGTCTCCGGGTCAATGTCGCCCGCCACCACCAGCACTGCATTCGCAGCACCGTAGTAGCGCTGGAACCAGTCCTTCACGTCCTCTAACGTAGCCCCGTCAATATCTCCCATCGACCCGATGGTCATCCACGAATACGGGTGCCCTTGCGGATAGGTGTTCGCCGCGACCGTTTCCCATACCTTTCCGTAGGGTTGGTCCTCACCTTGCCGCTTTTCGTTCTTCACTACACCACGCTGTTCGTCCAGCTTTGCCTGGTCGATGGCCCCCACCATGTGGCCCATCCGATCACTTTCCAGCCACAGTACGGTATCAATGGCGGAACTTGGTACATTCTGGAAATAATTCGTCCGGTCCACACTGGTTGTGCCGTTGAGATCCGTCGCTCCCAGCCGTTCCATCGCCTGGAAGTAGTCATCATTGAAATGCTCGCTGCCGTTGAACATCAGGTGTTCAAACAAATGCGCGAAGCCTGTCTTTCCGGGCCGCTCATTCTTTGAGCCCACGTGATACCACACGTTGACGGCCACGATCGGAGCCTTTCGGTCCTCGTGAACCAGCAGGGTTAGCCCGTTAGGCAGGACAAAACGAATGTATGGGATGTCGATGTCGTGCACATTCTCAGTGTAACCAGCGGCGGTGCCTCTCCTTCGCGATCCGGGCTATAATGGAGGTTTACGCGCGGAAACTGATGGACGCGCGCCTCCTGAGGACCCATGATTATCCTTCTGGTTATTCTGCACGTGATTGTGTGCCTGTTTCTGATCATCGTGGTGCTGCTGCAAAGCGGCAAGGCCGGTGATATCTCCAGCGCCTTCGGGGGCATGGGCTCCCAGACTGCCTTCGGACCACGCAGCGGGGCCACCCTGCTCACCCGCGCCACCACTACCAGCGCAGTGCTGTTCATGCTCACTTCCCTCACGCTGACGATCGTTTCCTCCCGTCAAGGAACAACCAGCACAGTGATTGAGCGCCTCAGCGCGGAACCCGCCCCGGAAAGCGCGACGCCGCCGGCTGCCACCCAAACTACTCCTCAGTTCGGGCCTAGCGACGGCACCACGCCTCCACCCGCAACCAACCCTGGCGACCAACCGGCTGGCAATGCCCCCACCCAGGGCGGAGACCAACCCTAGATTCTCTGGATTTACCTTTACCGGGTGGCGGCCTACGTCCATCCGGCATTAGAATGGTAGAGGCGTTCACCCACCTCAGTGCGCGCCGTTGGCAGCCCTTATGGGCGAACGCCGGCAAGTTCATTTCAGGTTCTCCCGCGGAGATGGCGGAATTGGCAGACGCGCTAGCTTGAGGTGCTAGTGGGGAGACCCGTGCAGGTTCAAGTCCTGTTCTCCGCACCACAGTTTCTTCGTTCCCTTCCGTCGTCACGAGGTGGGATACCATCCGCCGTTCAAGTGCACGCTTTGTCCGGTAAGGTAGCCGTTCGCGACCATCGAAACCGCCATCATTGCCGCCTCTTCCACCGCTCCAAACCGCCCCACCGGAATCCGATCAATACTGAGCGCCGGATTTCCCGTTACCATGTCGGTTTCCACCAGTGCAGGCGCCAGCAAGTTTGCCGTGATGCCCTCTTTTGCTAAGTGGAAGGCGTAGTAGTGCATCAGCCCAGCCAAGCCCGCTTTTGAGGCCGCGTAGTCCGGCCCGATCACTCCGCCCACCTGCGCTGCTACTGATCCCAGGAACAGCAACCGTCCCCATCGCCGCGCCCGCATTCCAGGTAGCGCCGCCTGGCTTACCAGGAAGGCCGACCGCAGATTCTGGCCCATTGTGTAGTCCCAGTCCGATGCCCGTACGGTGCCAATCTCTACTGGCTGCGCAATTCCAGCGTTGTTCACGAGAATTCCAATTGGCCCTAGGGACTCCTCGGTCTCCCGAACTAAACGCTCCACTTCGTCCTCTCTCGACACATCCGCGCGGATGCTGACTGCGCGCCGGTGCAGTTCCCCAATCCTCCCCACCAGACTGTTGGCGTCTAATTCCCTGGCCCGGAAGTTCACCGCCACGTCGGCTCCGGCTTGCGCTAGCGCGAGCGCAATCGCTCGACCGATGCCCCGCGAAGCGCCAGTCACCAGCGCTACTTTCCCTCGTAAGTCTGTGTGCGGCAATTCCTCACGATTAGCTTGCATATCGTCATTCTCTCCCGGCGCAGCCCTTCACCGGCAGCCTCGCCCTCCACAAAACGCAAAAAAGGGGAGCCTTGCGGCTCCCCTTCCTGCCTATCCGTACCCGGTAGCTAGGCTGCGCCCAGCGAATCAATCTCGCTGTAGTTCACGCGACGGCCTTCGTCCATCGCCTTGTTGGCAAGCATCACACCAAGTGAGTCCACCAGACCCACTTCCAAATTCGCCTTCACGTTCTCAGGCTTCTTGTCTCGTACGCACTCCAGGAAGCTCTTCAACTCAGCGTATTCCGGATCCACTTCTTCTTCCGGCACCATCACACCCTTGGAATACAGCCAACGTCGCGCGTATTTCAACTCGCGCTGCAGGAACGAATCGTTCTCCGCAATCTCATCATTCGGCATCAGCAGAGGGAATCCGTCGCCCGGTTTCACATTCGTGACCGTCGAACCAGCCACCCAGTTTTCCTTCGCCTTACCAACCTCTTCGCTCTTCTTGGCGACTTCGGGTTCGCGGAACCACATCGCCTTACCCAGGGTGATCTCGATCGTACCCTCTGTTCCCTTGATCACCTCGCCGAACTCCCGCATGCCCTTCAGTCCTCCGTACGGCAGGTGAGCGTTCGTGGTGATGGAACTGTACTGGAACTTCTTCCCGCTGGGGTAAACAAAGTGCAAATGGATGTTGTCGTAGATGTCACGGCCGTCCTTGAAGTAGTCCAGGCCACCCACGCCAGCCACATATTGGGGATGCTCACCAAACATGCGGTCTGCAATATCCAGTTGGTGGGACGCCAACTCAGCCGTCAAGCCACCGGAGAACTTCCGGTACACGCGCCAGTTGAACTGCTCTTCCAGCGCCGGGTCAGTGGTCGGACGCCGCCAGTTCGTATTGCGATGCCACTGCCCAAACACGTGAGTAATCTGGCCAATCGTGCCCTTGCGGACCATGTCCTCCGCCAGCGCATAGAACTGGCTGTAGCGCCGCTGCAACCCAACCTGGATCACTTGATTCGGCCGTTCCGCCGCGATCTTCTTGATCGAGTGGTACTCCTCCGGCTTGAACACCATGCTCTTTTCCACGAACACGTGCTTTCCAGCCAGCAGGGCATCCCGCATGATGGGGTAGTGAAGATAGAGCGGAACCGTGATGAAGACGGCTTCCACGTCCGCCCGCGCCAGCAATTCCCGGTAGTCCTTGTACTTGTCCGGCTTGTCGCCCAGCGTCTTCGACGCCATATCAAGGTTGGGCTGATACACGTCGCACAGCGCAACGCAGCGGCCCACATCAATCTTGGTAAGGTGACGCTCAATCAAGCGACGCCCGCGGCTACCCGGTCCGATGAAGCCGTATTGGACTTCGGACCCAGCCGCTTTCACGTTGCGAATTGCGGGCGCAGCCATATACTTTGAGGCAGCGGCAACCGCGGTGGCAGCACCGGCAGCTTTCACAAATGTGCGCCGGGAAACATTGGACTGATCGGCCATAGAAACTACCCTCGATGAGAAAGTTGGACGCGGTAATACGTAACGAAGAGTGTATCGAAGCCCGCCGGATGTTTGCAATGGCTTGGCTTGGCGGCGGGCCTTCCGTCCACTCTTAAGTGCCTGGCTTCTGATTCATCTCTTTGGACTCCTCTTTGCCGCTTGCCGTTGCCTTTTCCTGCTCTCCCTCAGCCTCAGCCTTGGCCAACCCAACTCTCCAATAGCGTGCGGCCCACTCCGCCCCTGCCAGCACAATCATCGACGCCAGGAAGCTCCACAACACAATCGCTGCTGAGTTTATGAACGGGCCGTACTCATAGCTAAGCTTCACTCTCAAGAACGGCCACACCAGCAAATTCAAATACTTGGCCGCCTCCAATGCCACCGCGACCCACACGGCCGGCAAAACCAGCAGCTTGGCCGGAATGCGCCGGTTCGGCAACAGCCAATAAATGAAAAACAGCAAAAGCGCCGTCACCGGAAGCGCCGCCAGCTTCAACGCCCACTCCGCTACCAGATAGCTCACCGGCCCCGGCATTTGGATGCCCACCCCCTGCAGCAGGCGAAGATTGGCACTTGCCAGCACCACGGAAATCATCGCCAGCGACCCGCAGAGGAAGATCATCCCCATACTCAAAATCTGGTTCCGCAAGAAACTGCGATTTTGCGTCACTCCCCAGATCCGGTTCAGCGCCACTTCCAGAGGCTCAAATATTCCGTTGGCCACAAACATCAGGAGCAAGACGCTACCCACCTGCACTGGACCTCGCTGTTGAATGGATGCCCTCAGGTTGCGCGTCAGAAAGGCGCCTACCTCGTCCGGGAAGTAGTGCTGCAATGAGATGTACACCGCGTTTGCCGCCTCCGGCCATTGCAGCGCCTGGCATAGCGACACCATCACAATCAGGAACGGAAAGAACGAAAGCAGCACGTTGGCGGCAATCGAAAAGCCGTAAACATGCACCTCAGTCTCCATCCAATACCGGAAGGTGGGCCGCGCGTATCCCAGCAATTGCCAAGCCTCCGGCCGGATGGGCCGTCCCGCGGCGTCATACAACAGCGGATCGCCGCCCTTTAGCGCGGACACCTGCTCATCAGACGGAGTGATCAAGCGCATGATGGTTTCGCAGCCTGGTTCCCCAGCGGCTACAGCTTTAGCAAACTCCGCAATCGCTTCGTTTGCACCCGGCTCACCGGTACGCTGGTTTGCGCCTTGTCATCCATCTTCAGTTGGTAACTGCTCTTGAACCACGGCACTACCTCGCGAATCCGGTTGATGTTCACCAGATAACTGCGGTGTACCCGCCAGAACAGATTCGGGTCAAGTGCGGACTGAAGCTCTTCAATGGTCCTGTAATTCGAGAGCCCGGCTACCTGGGTACACACCAGCGTGATCAACCCATCGTCAATCGTTGCAAACACAATCTCGCTGGGGTCCACAATCAGGTTACGGCTATTGGCCTTCACCAAGATCTTCGACCGCGGTTGGCTGCCTGCCCGTGGCCCATCTTCGCCACCCACGGGAGCCTGCTGACGGGCACGCTCTGCCAAGTGCCGCCAGGCCCGCTCAATGGTTACCGCCAGCCGCTCTTTTTCAATCGGCTTCAGTAGATAGTCGAACGCTTCCTCGCGAAACGCTTCGACGGCATACTGGTCGTAGGCGGTCGAAAGCACGAAATAGGGCAGCGGCATTGCCTGCTCCCGCATTCGCCGGATGACGCCTAGCCCATCCAGGCCCGGCATCTGTACATCCAGGAAAACAATGTCTGGCTCCAGGTCTTCAATCGCTTCCACCGCTTCCAGACCATTCGCCGCAAACCCACAAATCTCAATATCCCGGAACTCCCGCAGCAGAAACGACAGCTCGTCCCGTGCGAGTTCCTCATCATCCGCAATCAGGGCAGTAAGCGCACCCAACCCCAAACCCGCTTCTGTTGCTGGTCCGCCAAGGCCCAGGGCATGCTCCGTCATGACAGTGCTAGCATAGCAAATTGGCCCCACCGGGACCCCGGATGTCCCGGTGTAGCAGGCCGAGGAGCGTGTTCTTTGAATAGCAACCAAACCCCCACCATCGCCCCCGCGGAAGGCCGCCTGGGTGTACTCATTCCAGGCATGGGCGCCGTTACCACCACCTTCATTGCCGGCGTCATGGCCATCCGCCGCGGATTAGGCAATCCCATTGGCTCCCTCACCCAGATGGGTACCATCCGCCTCGGCAAGCGTACCGATAACCAAACCCCAAGGATCAGTGACTTCGTACCCTTGAGCACTTTGGACGACCTGGTTTTCGGAGGTTGGGATATTTTTCCCGAAAATATGCACGAGGCCGCCGTCAAGGCCGATGTGCTGAATCCCCAAACGCTCGGCCCCATTCGAGACGAACTGGCCGCCATCCAGCCCATGAAGGCCGTGTTCGACAAGAACTATGTCAAGTTGATTGACGGACCCAACGTCAAGCAGGCCCCCAACCTTATGGACAAGGCCGAAATGCTGATGAATGACATCCGCGATTTCAAGGATCGTCACCGTTGCGCGCGCCTCGTCATGATCTGGTGCGGTTCCACCGAAGTCTTCCATAGCCGCACCCCTGTTCACGAGACCATCGAAGCCTTTGAAGAAGGTCTCCGCGCCAACGATCCTGCCATCGCCCCCAGCCAGGTCTACGCGTATGCTGCCCTGAAGCTGGGTGTACCGTTCATCAACGGCGCCCCCAACCTTACCGTAGACGTCCCCGCCCTCTCTACCTTCGCCCGCCAAAACAATATCCCCATCGCCGGCAAGGACTTCAAAACCGGCCAGACCTTCATGAAGACCCTACTGGCACCGGGACTCAAGTCTCGAATGTTGGGTGTTTCCGGCTGGTTCTCCACCAACATCCTCGGCAATCGGGATGGCGAGGTCCTCCACGATCCCGGAAGCTTCAAAACGAAGGAAGAAACCAAGCTCTCCGTGCTGGACTCCATCTTCCAGCCCCACCTCTACCCGGATCTGTACAAGGACCTCTACCATGTCGTCCGCATTAACTACTACCCACCCCGTGGCGATGCCAAGGAAGGCTGGGATAACATCGACATCTTCGGCTGGCTGAACTATCCGATGCAGATTAAGCTCAATTTCCTCTGCCGGGATTCCATCCTAGCCGCCCCTCTGGTGCTTGATCTCATCCTGTTCACTGACCTCGCCCAGCGTGCTGGCATGCGTGGCATCCAGGAGTGGTTGTCCTTCTACTTCAAAGGGCCCATGACCGCCCCCGGCCTGTACCCGGAACACGACATCTTCATCCAACTGATGAAGCTGAAGAACACCCTGCGCTGGATGCGTGGCGAGGACCTCATTACGCACCTCGGCCTGGAGTACTACGACTAGCCTTACAATAAGGGGATGGGTGTTCACTCGCCCGTCCCTTTCGTTTCTCCACACACCATGCGAGTTCTCATCATCGGCGGCAATCTCTTCATCGGGGAACGCCTCAGTTCCAAACTGCTTGACCAAGGTCACGACGTCACAATTCTGCACCGTCGGGACTCCCATCGCCTTGACCCGCGCATCCATAACATCCAGGCTGACCGGAACGACGCCGACGCCATGAAGGCCGCCTTGGCTGACCATCGTTTCGATGTCGTCTTTGACAACGTCTATGACTGGGAGCGCGGCACTACCGCCGAACAAGTGCGCGCCTCCGCCCTCGCGGCGGGCCCGGACCGCCTCCAGCGTTACGTCTTCATGTCTAGCGTCGCCGCCTATTTCACAGGCCTAGACCACACGGAAGATCATCCACTAGCCCCGGACGACTGCCCGGAAGTTTACTGCCGTAACAAGGCCCAAAGTGAGCGAGCACTCTTCAAGTTGCACCAACAGAAGGGCCTTCCGGTCGTCACCCTCCGCCCGCCCTTTATCTACGGACCACGCAACCCCTTCTACCGCGAAGCCTTCTTCTGGGATCGCCTGCTTCTTGGCCGTCCCATCATCGTCCCAGGCGACGGCAGCCGCCTGATGCACTTCGCTCATGTGCAGGACCTGGTCACCTGCTGCCTCCGCGTCGTGGAGGAACCCTCGTCCGTTGGCGAGGCGTTTAACGTCGGCAACGCGCAGCCCATTACTCAGCTTGAACTGGTGCGTGCACTTGCCCAGGCCGCGGATGTGGAAGCGAACATCGTTTTCGTTCCACGCGACATCATCGAACGCGAGGGCGGCAACTTCATGGCGGATCCCCTCTACTTCGCCGTCTACTTCGACATACCGCCCATCACGATGGACATCAGCAAGGCGGCTGAGCGTCTCCACTTTGAGCCCACTGAGTTCCACGAAGGCCTCAAGCAGACCCTCGATTGGTATCTCCAATCTGGCACCCGGCGCACCGATCTCGATTTCACTTTTGAGGACCGCTTGATCGCACTCGCCTGAGGACGTGGCCACCAAAGGCACACGCAGACCACGTATCCTCACCAGCCCGGTCTGTGCTCATCCGGTTAGTCCAGGGGCTTCACCCGCACCCGGCGGAACCATGTCCGTTGGCCGTCGTGGTTCTGCAATGCCACCCGCATCGGCTGCTTCAACGTGATTCCCGCGATGCTGCGGTAGCGGCTCCTTGCCACGGCTCGCTCAAGCTCCTCCGATTCCAGTTCGTACTGCAGCACCTGCACTCCATTCAGCCAGTGCTGCACTCGTTTGCCCTCCACGACGACGCAGGCCTCGTTCCATTCCCCGGATCGCTTGCTCTCCCGCGAAGTGGGCGGAAAGATATCGTACAATGCCCCGTTTCCGTGGTTCGGCTGCATGGTCGCTCCGCGGTGTCCGTCGTCGTCATAGAGCTGAAACTCCAGGCCCGCCGACTTCCAGTTCTCCATGTAGTGCGCATAGGCCAGCATCCGCTCAAACGGCTGCAGACTGTGCGCCAGCCACACGAGATAGATGCCCAGCACAAGCGCCCGCGCCATGTCCTGCCTCAACACTCCCCGGCGGACGAAGAACAGGACCGCGAACAGCAGCGTTACCCCGGCCAGCGTTAGCCAGGCCCGCCACACCCTGCCCGGTATCGTGTCCTGCCCGCGCCATTGGTCTTCCCGCACGTTGTACAGAATTCCCGAGTTTCCCCCCGAGTCTACTTTCCACTCGGCGCAGAAGGCGAAGTCGCCAAAGGCTTGACGCGTCACGATGTCGGCACCCCATTGCCCTCCGGGCAGTGTCTGCAATAGGCCCGCTTCCACCGTCCAGAACCTGGGGTCAATCGGCTGGCCGTGCAGAAATCGCCAGGCTTCCGTGCTGCCCCCGTCGAACAGCGTCTGCCAGCGGCCATCTTCCGCACGCCAACTTGGCATGGCTGATCCCAGAGAGTCCGCCGTATATGCTTCGTCCGGCAAGGGCGAGACGGAGGGTCGCGGGATCTGCTGGCCAAAGCACGGCGTTGCTAAGCCGAGCACCACTGCCAGGACCATCCCAAACTGAGTCAGCAATCGCATGGACGTGTCCCATCTTCGCGCAGCAATCCTACCAGGACAAGCGAATTCCAGGCTCAGACAATCCCCAAGTTTGGGCGATGACGTAAGAACAGGAGGACAGAAAGCGGGGTTCACCAGGGAAAATGGGAAAGGGGTAGAAAAGGGGGGAATGGTCGGGCTGGCGGGATTCGAACCCACGACCTCTTGCACCCCAAGCAAGCGCGCTACCAGGCTGCGCTACAGCCCGAATCTTTCATTCTAGCGAAGATCGCCCCTTTGCGTGCGAAAAATTGTCCCGCGAGAGACTCTCTCGCGTACCTTCCCCATCCCAGGGGTGGTTGCGATACATTGATTGCCATCATGACTCGCAGACATCTACTCGCAGCAACGGGCGCTTCCGCCCTCAGCCTCTCCGCATCCCTGGCCCAGGGCCAGACCCCATCCCGCTCCCTGCTCGAACTACGTAAGATCTCCTTTCGCAACACGCCGGAGAACCACCGCAGCCGCTATGTGGCGTTTCTTGAGAAATCTTACGCCCCCGCCCTGAAGCGGGCTGGCGTGGAAGCCATGGGCTTCTTCAATAACGACATTGGTCCCGACAAGCCTCATGTTCTTTGCCTCTTCAGCTATGCCAGCGGTACCGCTATGGTGGAGGTGCAGGACCGCCTGAGCGCCGACAAGGAATACCAGGCCGCCCTTGCTGCCATCCACGGCAAAGGCCATGTGTATGAGCGGGTGGAGTCCTCGCTCTTTCGCGCCTTCGCCGCCACGCCCAAGGTCGAGATCAACACCGGCGACAGCCCCCGGCTCTTTGAGCTCCGCGTTTATGAGTCAGACGATCCTGTCTCGCTCTCCAAGAAAATTGGCATGTTCGAGGAGGGAGGAGAGATCGCCATCTTCCGCAAGTACGGCCTGCAGCCCGTCTTTTTCGGTGAGGCCATCGTCGGTAGCCGCCTCCCGAACCTCACGTATATGGTGGCCTATCCAAACGCCAACGCCCGTGCTGAGGCTTGGCGCAAGTTTGTGAACAGCCCTGAGTGGGACAAGCTGAAGCGCACGCCGGGTCTCAGCGACGGCGAAGTGGTCTCCAGCATCAGCAACGCCACCTATACGGGGCTCCCCTTCTCCCCCATTCGCTAACCCCAAGGGTTGCGCCGCGTGCCGGAATGCCCGCGGCGCGCGCTTCCATTCGGGATATTCTGCAACCATGACCTCCACAACCACTACACGAAGAACCTTCCTGGGTGCCCTCGGCGCCAGCATCTGTCTGCGTGCGCAGAACCTTCCCTCGGAAGTGGATGTGGTGATTGTAGGAGCAGGGTCCGCGGGCCTGCATGCCGCGCGGCGCTTGCGGGACTTGGGCAAGAGTGTGGTGCTCATCGAGGCCCGCGGGCGCATTGGAGGGCGTGCCTACACAAACTCAGATACCTTCGGCTTTCCCTTTGACTATGGCTGCGCTTGGCTTCACAAGGCCGATGACAATCCCTACACCCCACTTGCCCGCCAGTGGGGATACACCCTGCAGGAGCACGATGCCTCCCTGGAGGGGTTGTACTTGCGTGACCGCGAGGCCACAGCGGAGTTGCGAGCGCGAGCCGCGCGAGCCGAGAGCGAACTGGGTGACCGGCTGGAGAAGCTAGGCCAACGCCGAGACGTCGCTGCGTCCACGGCAATCCGGCGTCGCAGCGAAGTGGACGACGTGGTAGCCACCTTTCACGGGCCGATGTCCTCCGCGGTGGATCTGGATGAGTTGTCGGCGCGCGACTACCTGACGCTGGGCACCGACGTTCCGCCTAACCTCCTCATCAAGGAAGGCTATGGAACGCTGGTTGCGCAGTTCGGCAGGGACATTCCGGCGAGCTTGAATACCCCTGCGCGTCGCATCCGATACGGTGGCGAGGGCGTCCAGGTGGACACTGACCAGGGGACCCTCCGTGCGAAGGCCTGTATCGTCACCAGTTCCACCGGTGTGCTTGCCGCTGAGAAAATTCGCTTCGATCCGCCGCTGCCCGCTTGGAAGGAGGACGCGATTGCTGGCCTGCCCATGGGATTGCTGGCGAAAATTCCCCTGCAGTTTTCCCAGGCGGAATTCCGCTATCAGGCCTTTGATGACGTGCTGCAGGAGAACCCCGGCAAGCGTGACATCTATTTCTTGTGCTGGCCCTTTCAGCTGAATCTGCTGGTGGGTTTTGTCGGCGGCGACTTCGCCTGGGAGTTGTCGGCGGCCGGTGAGGCAGAGGCTGTCGACTTTGCCAGGAACGCTCTGCGGCGCATGTGGGGCTCCGATGCGGACAAGTACTTCGTGAAGGGAGACTTCACGAAGTGGGCGGGAGACCCTTGGGCATTGGGTGCCTACGCAGCCGCGACGCCGGGCAACGCCGCAGCCCGCGACGGGTTGCGCCGCCCCCTGGCCGACAGAGTCTTTTTTGCCGGCGAGGCCTGCGCTCCCCGCTGGACCCAGACCTGTGGCGGTGCCGCGCTCAGTGGTGCCGAAACCGCGGAGTTAGTCGCGAAGCTGCTTCGCTAAGGCCGACAGCTCTGTCTCAGCCCGCGACGTTAGCCAGCTTCCTGCGGAGGAAGGCGACACAGCCGGGCACCTGCTCGCGCGTCAACCCGT
Source organism: Bryobacteraceae bacterium (assembly GCA_036821995.1). Taxonomy (GTDB): domain Bacteria; phylum Acidobacteriota; class Terriglobia; order Bryobacterales; family Bryobacteraceae; genus JACTMJ01. Next base: position 25,476 of record DAISIM010000041.1, on the reverse strand, counting down.
GCAGCAGAAGCGGCCCACGGAATCCATGCGAGTGCAGCAGCCGCAGGTAGAGGTCGTAGTCCAGCAGGCCTTCGCCTGCGGCTTTGTGGCCGGCATCGCCATCGCGGTCGAGATCTTTGGCATGCGCCAGAACGATATCCTTGGCCAGCAACGCAAAGGCTTCTTCCAGCACCCCCCGCATGCGCGGCAGTTGTCCCGCGTGGAAGATGTTCGCCGGGTCGAACGTGACCTTGAGGTGCGGTGAGCCGATTTCGTCCAGTAGCTTCCGCGCCTTTTGTGCGGAATCGACGACATTGTTTACTTCCGGCTCAAAGGCGAGCACGATGCCAGCCTCTCGGGCGATTGCGGTTGCCTCACCAATGCAGGCAGCCATGTCGCGCCAGGCCTCTGCCGTGTTGTTTTCGGGGTGGTGGCGCCACATACTGGTCTGGCTTCGGGTGCCCGTGCAGATGTGAATGATGGACGTGCCCATTGGCGGGCATGCGGCGGCAAGAAGCCTTAGCCGGCGCAAACCCGCCTTCCGGTGCGTCGCATCGGGATGGCACATGTTGAACGTTCCCTGCAGGCTGGCAATCTCAAGTCCACGAGCCGCAGCTTCACGCCGGAACCGCTCGGGCAGTCCCACCGGGATCTCATCCGGCAGGTCAGGAAGACTGGCGCAGGCCATGCTCATCTGCACGCAGGCCAGCCCATGCGCCTTCACTGCATCCAATCGCTCCTCGATGGTTCCTGTGTTGTAGGTGGTGGCTACCAGAATGCCGATGCGCGGCAGTGCTGCGTCCACAGATTCTTGCGCACCCTGTGCAAAGGCCGTGCCCGCCACAGCAACCCCGCCCAGGGCCAACAATTCCCGTCTGCTGCACTGGTTGAGAGCGCGCACACTTTCTTCCGTCAGTCCGGCAACTCGCATGTTCCCCTCCAGGCGCCGGCGCAATGCCAGAAGCCCGCACAGACCGCCATGCCTAGAACACTATCACGAGCACAGTGCCACTGCCGTCACCGCATTGCCGGCCCTCGGATGCAAGTGCCCGGAGTCATCAGGTGTCCTCATCGTTGCGAAGCGCAGTCGACCCCACTTCCTAAATTCCTGGGTCAGCGTTTGAACCGCCTCCAACGACGCGGGCGCAGGCATCGGGCTCTGGCTCAAGCGTCCGCGTTCCGGTGTGCTTGTGGAAGCAACATGCTGCTACCAAACCCCACCGCTTCTGTGAACGAACTGGTGCCACTTGGACCTGATGACGTGATTCCATAACCATGGCTTCGCGGTTGCAGTCGAACACGGTGCTTTTGTGAAGGCGAAACCGTTCCAGACAGTCAGTTCACATCCCGGACAGAAGCTCGTTTCCGCTGGCACACAGGGTTTTGAGGACCCACAACCATTACAGCTTCCGGCCGCCGGACCGATCGCGATTGCCACGATGCATTGTAGGCTGGTGCGTTCCGCCCCATGCGCAACGGTACCGCGGCGCAAGCTAGGCCTTCGCTTCGTTTCTCAACTCTTTCAGATACTCATGCACGAACTGCACAGCCATCGCTCCCTCCCCAACCGCCGACCCAACCCGTTTGACCGAATCCGCGCGCACATCACCCGCCGCGAAGATCCCAGGAAGGCTAGTTTCGAGATAGAACGGCGCGCGCCCCATCGCCCATTGTGTGGAACTGGAAATACGCGACCCGGTCCTGATAAACCCCTTCGCGTCCGTTTCGATCTCCTTCGGTAACCAGGCCGTGCGCGGAATCGCACCAATAAAGGAGAACACTCCGCCCACCTTGATCGCCCTCCTCTCGCCGGACCGATTGTTCTTCAGTTCGACCTCTTCCAGGTGACTATCACCGAGCATCTTTGAGATCTCGGTCTCCATCAGCAACTCAATGTTCTTCGCATCCAGGAGTCTTTGCACGAGATAGTCAGACATGTTCTGGCCCAACTGTCGCCCGCGAACGAGCAGAAGGACCTTCCGCGCGCTCTCTGCGAGAAAGAGGCATGCTTGACCGGCGGAATTGCCGCCTCCGACGACGACCACCGCTTCGCCGCTACACATCTGCGCTTCCATTGACGTCGCGGCGTAATAGATTCCTGCACCATCGAATCGTTCGCGGCCTTCCACCTCGAGTCTTCGGTAGTCCGCCCCGCTGGCGATAACCAGCGCCTTTGCCCGCACCTGTTCGCCGTTTGCCAGGTGCAGCACGGATATGTTGTCGACAAAGCTGAGTTTGGTCGCCTGCGATGGAACTGAGAACCGCGCGCCGAACTTCTCAGCTTGAAGCGTGGCCCGCCGGGCTAGTTCCGCGCCTGACAGTCCTGTCGGAAAGCCCAGATAGTTTTCGATTCTCGAGCTTGTTCCAGCTTGGCCACCGGTCGCGACTTGCTCAAGCACAATCGTATGCAGACCCTCTGACGCTCCATAAACAGCCGCCGCCAACCCAGCTGGTCCCCCGCCAACGATCGCCACATCCACCACGTTGTCTGTGGTGAACTTGTGCCTGATCCCGATATGGGCCGCTAGTTCGTCGTTCGACGGATTCTTGAGCAGCCAATCCTGCCCGTAGCCGACCACCGGCAGATCCGTTTCGTTCAACTGAAACGCGGTCAGCAAAGACTTGACTTGGGCCGTGTCCGTCTTCACATCGAAGAATGTGTAGAGGACTTGATTCTTTGCCAGGAAGTCACGCAGGCGAAATGCATCAGACGAGAAGCGCGTCCCGATGACGCGTATGCCCGTGAAATCTTCGGAATCCTGCAGAGCCTGTGCTCTGACGATGAACGTCAGCAGGATCAGGTCGCTTAGTCCCGGGCGCTTGCCGATGATCTGACGCAGATCCGGCTCGCCGACCTCGTCGCGATCAACTGTTGTTCGAGCGGCGAAACGGCAACTTCAAACTCCAATTGACGGGACATCCTGAGTTTGGCCTTCCATTCGGCCAGGACCGTCTGATACCGATCTTTCTGGCGACCCTCGCTGTCCGGCAGAGAAGCCAGGTTTTACGATTCCGATCCGGCGCCGAGATGCTGGAGCTGTTTGGCATGCAGAAGGGAGGGAAGGAATACCGCCGCCTCGTCGCCGGCATAGAGAGGATCTTTGGTTCCACGATCTTCTTCGGCAGCGAAGCTCTTCATTCGGGTGCAACGCTATTCTCACGAGCCAGGTTTCACTTCGTGAGTGAAACCCACATCTGGTTCGCCCGCGATTCATCGCGGTCTCACCTGGCAGGCAACCGAGAGAATGTTATCGTCCTGAGCGACGAGTTTTTTCGAGAGATCATCGAACATCCGATCCCCACGGATCTGGAGGTGGTTCGCCTCCTTGCTGCCTCGCCAGGAGCACTCGATCTGTACCTGTGGATCACGTACCGATCCTTCACCGCAAAGACCCCGCAGTCCATTCCCCTCTTCGGCCCCCAAGGTCTACACGCCCAGCTCGGCTGCACCGAGTATTCGAGACCACGACGGTTTCGAGCGATGCTTGTCCAATGGCTGGAGACCGTCGCGATGATATGTCCAAATGTAAGGAAAAGAGTCGGAATGACTTCCGGGTATCTTCAGCTAGGTTAGGACAGAAATCTTGCGAACGAAGAATGTGAACTGGGCTTCCAAAGTCTGTGGCTCCGTTGACCGGTGACCATCGGCCTCGTCGTTCCCAGCGTATTGCTCTACCCGTTCGAGTCGATCTGTTCGCAGTTGGGCTTCCTGATGGATAGAAGTATCGGATACGGTGTATACTATCCGTGAGATCTATCCTATGTCCGGTGATGAGGCAGTTCTTGAGAGAGCGCGCAAGACATTCGCGCGGAATGGAGGAATGCTGCGAACCAGCGAGGCGATCCGGCTCGGCATTCACCCGCGGGCGCTCTACGCCCTTCGCGATCAAGGGGAGATCGAACCAGTGGCCCGCGGCGTCTACCGCCTGACCAGTTTCCCTCCACTGACAAATCCCGATCTAGTGGCGGTGGCTCTCCGCGTACCGAAAGCCGTGATCTGCCTGATTTCGGCCCTTGCGTATCATGACCTGACAACTCAGGTTCCCCACTCGGTTGACCTTGCGATTCCTCCACATGCGCAGATTCCAAGACTGGACGAAATCCCGATCCGCGTGTTTTGGTATTCGGAGCCGTCTTTCAGCGCCGGCGTCGAATCCGTTTCGATGGACGGAGTGGACGTGAAGATCTACTCCGCAGAGAAGTCAATCGCGGACTGTTTTAAGTATCGAAATAAGGTAGGGCTGGACGTCGCTATCCAGGCTCTCCGTGTATATCGCGAGCGAACGAAAAGACCCAACATCCAGCACCTCAGCGCATTCGCAAAAATAGATCGAGTGGAAAAGGTGATGCGCCCCTACCTGGAGGCCGTGCTGTGAGCGACCGAGACATCGGTGCATCTGTGCGACAGCGCCTGCTGAACCGTGCGCGTGCCGAAGGTCGCCCGTTTCAAGAACTGCTGCAGTACTTCGCGATGGAGCGATTCCTCTATCGGCTGGCAGGATCCCGATTTGCGGACCGATTCGTTCTGAAAGGTGCGCTTCTGTTGATGGCGTGGCGGGCTCCCGTAACTCGGCCAACGATGGACATTGACCTGGCCGGCAAGACAAGTAACGACTTGGAACATATTCGATCGGTTGTCGCAGAACTTTGTCAGGTAAGCATCGAACCTGACGGGCTGGACTTTGATCCAGCTTCCATCGAGGTTCACCGAATCAAGGAAGACGCCGAGTACGGAGGTGTCCGAGTTCGGTTCCAAGCATCGCTGGCCCGAGCCCGAATTCCGATGCAGATCGACATCGGGTTTGGTGACGTCATCGTGCCCGGGCCAACCGAGGTAGAATACCCGGCTCTGCTTGAGTTTCCGCCTCCTATCTTGCGGGCCTATCGCAGGGAGACCGTTGTGGCCGAAAAACTGGAGGCGCTTACGGTCCTCGGGGTGCTGAACAGCCGCATCAAGGACTACTTCGATCTGGTCCTTCTGTCGCGAATGTACCCGTTCGAGGGCGGCGTTCTGGTGGAGGCTATTCGCTCGACCTTCCAGAATCGAGGGACCGTCGTTGAGACGAATCCGGTGGGACTCACGGAAGCCTACAGCGCAGATCCTGCCCGGATCGTACAGTGGCGCGCTTTCGTTCGCCGCAGCAGGATTGATTCGGAGTGGGAGTTGGAGGATGTTGTGGAGCAGGTACGCCGGTTTTCCGTGCCACTGCTGACGTCTATCGCCGAGGGATATCCGTTCGACTTGCGATGGAAGCCAGGTGGGCCGTGGGCGTGACGGACTGGGACCGAGTAATCCATCCGCGTGAAGGTGAGGTTTCAGAGGACGGGACATGATTCGCACGAACCATTACCAGAGACGCCGCTTCGTCGCGGTGCTCGACCCGCGTGAAACGCGACTGCTGACGTGACTGGAGAACTTTGTCGATCTTACAAAGAGAGAGGGGCTTTCCAGTCTACGATTGAGTTCCACAAGCCAGTGCACTACGAATGGGGCCTTGCGCGATCGCCGTGTGGCGCGGCCTAAGATCGATATAGATGGCGGCAGACCACGACATACCCGAGTCAGTTCGTCGAGAGATCGCTCGGCTCAAGGCCGAGAACGAACTGCTTCGCCGGACCCTTACCAGCCACAATATCCCACTTCCCGCGGTGAGATCGGCGCTTACGGAATCTCCACATCCGACAGAGCGCGCTTTCACTCTTGAGCAGAAGGTCGCGCTGTTTCGCAGCCTATTTCGTGGCCGCGAAGACGTGTATGCGAATCGCTGGCAAGCGAGCGATGGACGATCCGGATATTCCCCTGCAACAGAACGTGACTGGAAAGCTTACAACGCCGCGCGACCAGAGGATCGAAAACGGATCGACAGGGAAACGCGACGGCTTCTACCGCTTACTGACCAGGTGATCTTCGACCACCTGTCCGGCAAACAAGTTGTTGGGATCTACCCCTTACTCGTCGACGAAACCTGCTGGCTTCTAGCCGTCGATTTCGACAAGACTGAATGGCTGGCCGATGCGACAGCATTCCTGGAGACGTCCCGTGAACTGGAAGTGCCTGCGTATCTGGAACGATCCCGGTCCGGGAAAGGGGCGCACATCTGGATCTTCTTTGCGTCTGCGATACCCGCGATGCTCGCGCGGAAACTCGGCTCGCTGCTTCTCACACGCACCATGGAACGCCGGCACCAGCTTGGGCTGACATCCTATGATCGTTTGTTCCCCAACCAGGACACCATGCCGAAAGGTGGATTCGGCAATCTCATCGCGCTTCCGCTGCAGAAGACTTGCCGCGATGAGGGCAACGCAGTGTTCATCGATGAAGCCGGAACACCGTTCCCCGATCAATGGAGCTACCTGAGCAATTTCAATAGGGTCTCTCGCGGATCCGTCGAAGGGATAGTGGCAAAGTCTCTGGAGCGAGGCGAACTGATTGGAGTTCGAATGAGTGGCACCGACGAGGATGAGCTTCCTGACCCTTGGGTGCTTCCTCCTTCCGGCAAACGGCAGGAGAAACCAATCACGGAACCATTGCCCGCTGAGGTACAGGTCGTGCGAGCGAATCGGGCCTTCTTTGCAAAGGACGGGATGCCTTCGTCGCTTGTGAATCGGATTCTGCGGATCGCCGCCTTCCAGAACCCGGAATTCTACAAGGCCCAGGCGATGCGCCTCTCGACCTTTGGCAAGCCTAGAATCATCGGGTGCGGTGAAGATCTGCCCAAGCATATTGCGCTTCCGCGCGGATGCCTGCCTGAGGCGTTGGAACTGCTGGAGTCGCACGGCGTTTCGGTTGCTCTTGATGACCAGCGTTGCTCTGGTGTTCCGATCGAGGTGCGCTTCCATGGGAGCCTGCGCGAGACCCAGCATCACGCGGCAACGGAGATGTTGAAGTTCGATGACGGGGTGCTTTGTGTGCCAACCGCATTCGGAAAGACTGCCGTTGCCGCGTGGTTGATCGCAGAGCGGAAAGCAAATGCTCTTGTTCTGGTTCATAGACAGCAATTGCTCGATCAGTGGCGGGAGAGGCTCGCGATGTTCTTGAACGAGACGTTGGATGAGATCGGGCAGATTGGGGGAGGGAGAGCTCATCGGACAGGAAGAATTGACGTCGCTGTTATCCAGAGCCTATATCAAAACCACGCGGTGAAGGACTTTGTAGCCGAGTACGGGCACGTCATCATCGACGAATGTCATCACCTTTCAGCGTTCACGTTTGAACAGGTGCTTCGAGAAGTGAAAGCCAAGCATGTTCTTGGCTTGACAGCCACTCCAACCAGGAAGGATGGGCACCATCCGATCATCTACATGCAATGCGGTCCGATCCGGTTCCATCTCAGCGCGCGATCCGTGGTCGATGCGTCCCCGTTCCAGCACTTAGTGATTCCTCGGGAGACGAACCTCACGGTCCCTGAGATTGCCGGAAGCTTGTCCATCCAAGACGTCTACGCAATCCTCACGAAAGACGACGCTCGCAATCGCCAGATCGCCAGCGATGTCTGTTCCGCGGTGGAAGCGGGGAGATGCCCGCTGGTGCTCACCGGACGAACAGAGCACCTCAGCATTCTGGCAGACCTGATCCGGCCGCGTGTCCCCGAATTGCTGATTCTGAAGGGTGGGATGGGGAAGAGACAGCGCTTGGCTGCATCCCAGTCGCTTGCGGCTTCACTGGATGAAGCTCCAAAGGCGATTCTTGCAACAGGGAGCTATATCGGTGAAGGATTCGATTACCCCCGCCTGGATACGCTCTTTCTGGCGATGCCAATCTCCTGGAAGGGAACCCTGCAGCAATATGCCGGACGCCTCCATCGATTGCATGCGGGAAAGCAACAAGTGGAGGTGCATGATTACACCGACTCTGGTGTTCCAATGCTTGCGCGTATGTTCGAGCGGAGATTGAAAGGCTACCGAGACATGGGTTACGAAATCCAGCATGGATCTCGGAGTTGAAACACAGCCCGGATCAAGTCGGATCACTTCAAAACGGTGACGAGCCAAGAGAGCAGGGGGCTGATCTCCGTGAAGCCCGTCCTCGGTCTCGGTCTAATCCGGGCAAGGGCCCGCGACGGCGCCGAAGCGGGCCAGCGCCGCATTCGACCCACTCCGCGAGGCGTCCTACACGCTGTTCAAGATTGCACCATGAGATTCAGAGGCTGGTCGTTCACCGTTTTTTCAGCGAATTACGGGGAATTCTTCAAGCGATGACGTCCAACATGGGCAAAAACAAGGACAGCGTAAAGAATCAGTCGGTTACAGACGAGAATCGAGCCGAACAATCCGGGTTTACTCCGAATTCTCGTAACACGGCACTTTAAGTATTACAGTTATATTATTGATTCTATGGAGCGGGAGATGGGACTCGAACCCACGACGTCCAGCTTGGGAAAAGGTCCGATCTCTGTATCTATTGGACTTAACCGTCTCTGTCGCGTCTTCCCGACTCTGCTAAGTCTCGCCGTATCAGTATTTCGACATCTCGACCCTGCTAATCGAGGTAAAAACGAGGTACATTCGCCTCTCATTCAAACTCGATTAGCACAGCCCCTTCGGTGACCAGAAACCTCGGTTCCCGTGGCGCCACGCGGCGTCGCAGGACCCCTTACAGGAGAGGTGTGTCCCGAGTGCGCAAGAGCAGTACACAGCCAGTTGGCAAGGCGACAAACGGATTTCGCCAGGTCGGCGATCTCGTTCGCAGCGAAGCACCGGAATTGCTGATTTCGAAGTACCGACAACGCCAAATGGAACGCATCGACCTCATCCGGTCCGACCCCGAGCGGCGCGGCGAGCGGCTGGGGTTTACGTCGCGGCCCTTCGTGCTCTGTGGCCTTCCGTTTCGCCGACCACCTCGCGATCAACTGTTGTTCAAGCGGCGAAACGGCAAGTTCAAGCTCCAATTGACGGGACATCCCGAGTTTGGCCTTCCATTCGGCCAAGACCGTCTGATACTGATCTTTCTGGCGACCCTTGCTGTCCGACAAAGGAGCCAGATTCTACGATTCCGATCGGGCTCTGAGATGCTCGATATGTTTGGTATGCAGAAGGGCGGAAAAGAATACCGGCGGCTGGTCGCTGGCATCGAGCGCATCTTTGGCACCACCGTGTTTTTCACAAGCGAATCCGCTGAAACCGGAGCGCGGCTGTTCTCCCGAGCCCGCTTTCACTTCGTGCGGGAAACTCACATCTGGTATGACCGAGGTTCGGTCGGCGATCCCGTCGCAGGTCGGAGAGACAACACGATTGTCTTGAGCGATGAGTTCTTTCGAGAAATCTCTAAGCATCCGATCCCGACGGATTTGGAGGCAGTCAGGCTGCTCGCCGCGTCGCCAGGTGCGCTGGACTTCTACCTGTGGCTCACCTACCGCAGCTTTACTGCGAAAAGCTCCCAGTTGATTCCTCTCTTCGGTCCCCAAGGGCTACAAGTTCAGCTCGGCTGCCAAGAATATTCGAGGCCACGACGATTTCGGGCGATGCTGGCTCAGTGGCTGAACATGGTCGCGCCGGTCTGTCCACAATTTTGCAACACGGTCCGTCTGTCCGCGGGCCATTTCCATTTGCTGAAGTGATATCGGTCAGGCCGCGCAATGCATACAAATGTATCCCTGTGGCGACCTATTGCAACACGATCCTCGAGACTGAATTGGAGTGATTTACGAGGACGAAAACACTCGTCCGCTCGAACCTGGGCAACCGATTGCTTACCATTTCGGAACAGACTTGGGCTCGACTTTGCACTTGTGACTCTTCGCGGGATGGAGGGAAACCTGCGCCGAGCGATGAAGGACCTAGACGTACTTGGCTTCTGGGACACCCGCTGCTCTTCATTGTGTAAGCCTTTCGCGCCGTGTCACCTTTCGTTTCGCTTCTCCTGATCCAGCACCTCTGCCATCTTGGCGTGCGGCATTAAGAACCCGGCAAGTTCATCCAGAACCTGCTCAAGATGTCCTGGGTCAGTTGCCACATCCTTGACAAACGCCTGCCATTGCCGTTGCTTTTGTGCGTCGGCTGCGAATGCTGGCGTGAGAGCGTCGGGCAGTTCGGTTGGAATCGCCGTCCCACGTCGAGCGAACGTCGCCGCGATCGCCCGCGCAAGCCGGGTATCATCAAAGCGGAACAAGCGGCTAAGAATCCACACGTCGTAGAAGTCCTTCATGCGGCTGTTCGCGCGCCCCAAAACCACCATCGCCTGGAACTTCTCGGCAATGACGGTCTCCCGCGCATAGGCTTGCAAGCGCGGTACTGGGAAGTCGAGCATGACTGGGTAGTCAACGACTTCCGTTCCAGGTTCCAGCGCGTCGCCAAAACCGATATCGACCGCCACATTGATCCGAGCGCCGCCGATCGAAGCGATGGTACGAAGCCGCAAACCTCCGTACTCAGTCTCTTCCCGAATGCGATCGATTCGCAGCGTGTCCAGATCGAAGACCACGCCATCTTCGACGTCCTGCGCAAGGATCTCACGAAAGACTGCAAGGATCGCGTCCTCGCTCGGGTCGCCAAAACCCAAGAGGTCGAGGTCGCGCGTCGCGCGATGGGGATCTCTCAGCCAACTGAGCATGAGCATGGCGCCCTTCAGCACGAAGCGGTCAGCGTGGGCTGACCGACTAAGCCGGAATAAAAGGCGCTCCAGTGCGAAACGCGTCAGCACGAGATCGAAGCTTTGTCCGTTTGCTTTGGAGAGCTTGAGAAGCCGGGCACGCACCGAGGCGCCAATATCCTTGATCTCCTTAGCCATTGGCGGTCAGCGCCTCCAGATACGGGCGAATCACGGTGCTAACCCCGCCGGCATCCGCCGCCCGGGCGATCTCGGCCGGTGTCGCTCGCCGTTGACGCAGAGCTTGCTGCAATCCTTCGAGAGCGACGGAAAGACCAATCTTGCCGCGGTGCCGGAAACAGTCGGCAATGGTCTTCGCGACGCCGAACACCTTGACCGCTACTCCCTCGATCACATGCGTTTCGACACTCCCGGTAAGCAGATCTGCTGAGAAGCGTACCGCACGGATGCGCAGATCGCTCGGCTTCGGGGTCCAGTCGTTTCGGCCGATCGCGATCCACACGTTCTTTGGAAGCTGATCCGTCAGGCCATGAAAGGCGAGGGCAGAAACAAGACAGATCACGCCCCGAGGGAATCGCTTGGCCACCTCAGCGAGGCTATGGTTTGCATCCAGTTCCGCGTCCGGAAGCTGATAAAGCCCTCGCGCAAGTCGGACCACTTCGCCATCCCGCTCCATGCGGCTGACTGTGGCGGCGGTTAGTCCTGCATCCAGGAACTCTGCAAGGCGCAGGATCCCCTGCGTCTCCAGGAGAGCACGGGCGATCTCGCGTTGGGTTCGTGCCCTAGCCATCGATAGGTATTCTTACATCATATGCTCTATCATGCAAGTGTATCTATCAAACAGAGCTGTCAACCCCTTGTGGGTCCTCAAGATTCCATCAAGACCCATCAAGACATGGTGTCGCTCCCCAAAATCCCATCGGGATTTAGAATCAGCGACTTGGGGGAGCTGCGATTTTGTCACTTTGACCGGACTCGATACGATAATCTTGACGAGATCGGTCTTACTGGCGATTGCCACATATCTTTATGCTCTCCTCCTGCCGCGGCACAGGCTCGCGCTGGAATGCGCGGCCTTGCGGCAGCAATTGGTGATCTTCAAGCGGAAGGAGCCCCGTCCGAAACTCGAAGCGGCTGATCGACTCTTCCCGAGATTCCTGTGGCAAATCTACTCAGACTGGGCTGACCTTCTCATTGTGGTGAAGCCGGAGACGGTCGGCTCCTGGCATCGCGCAGGCTTTCGGCTGCTCTGGCGATGGCGTTCCGGAGGAACTGCTGGCCGGCCTGGGTTGAGCGCCGAAGTCCGTTCGCTGGTTGGACGAATGAAGCGTGAGAACTCACGCTGGGGTGCGCCCCGCATCCACGGGGAACTGCTCCAACTCGGCTTCTATGTCTCCGAAGCCAGCGTGTCGCGCTACCTGCGACGACTCCGGCCGCAGGGGAAACCGGATAAGGCGAAGCAGTGGCTGACCTTCCTGCATAACCATCGGGAGGTGATCGCAGCATTCGATTTCTTCGCGGTTCCGACGTTGAGCTTCCGTACTCTCTGCTGTTTCTTCGTGAACGAGCACGGCCGACGACGAATCCTCGCGCTCAATTGCACCGCACACCCCACCGCAGACTGGATCGTGCAGCAACTTCGACAGGCATTTCCTGATCCGTGTCAATACCGGTATGTTGTGTTTGATCGAGATGCAAAGTTGGGCAAGGATATCGTGCAGTTTCTGCGGTCGACCGGGCTGCGTGGACTTCGCAGCAGCGTCCGGTGTCCCTGGCAGAACGGTACTACCGAAAGGTGGGTCGGCAGCGCACGCCGAGAACTAATGGACCACGTCATCCCGCTCAACGAGCAGCATCTTCGTCGGCTCGCAAGGGAATATGTGGCTTACTACCACGAGGACCTCACCCACATTGGCTTGGAGCAAACCACGCCGAACAATCGACCGCTGGAAACGCGATATGACGACGCGAGCCAGGTGGAATCCGATCCGCGGCTTCGCTGCTCCACCATCCCAACACCTGGACTCAAGCTGCCTGAAGCCCTCTTCCAGCCAAAACCTCTTCGTAACCTTGCAACCGGGTCCGTTGAAGTCCTGCGGAATACCTGTGAGCGAATGCGCCTTCGAGTCGAAAGGTGATGCAGGTCGACGCTCCAGAAGCAACCTTGATCCGTATTCGGAACACACTCCCGCCACGCGAGCTGGCGCTATCCCATGTCGTGGGGTGACTGGTGGACCTGAGTTGCGGCGCAGATCGGATTTTGACGACCCACAGGTACTTCGAACGAGCATCAGGTTCCCATGCCAAATGACAACCGAAGCGCCGCCATTAGGCGCCGCATGAATAGCCACCGCCCCCGCTGTCTTTCCCTAGGTCACACCGGACCAATACTGCGGATCGCGGTAGCTGCCCGCCAACCGTAACGATCACGTAACCTGCGGCTGCTATGGTACCAAACATGGCTCCAGCAGACACCGAGTGTTCTCTTCGCGTCGAAATACTGGAAAAGCGGTTTGGCAGCCGCATGGCGGTGCAACAGGTAAGCTTCTCTGTCGCCAGTGGAGAGATGGTGGCCATTCTCGGTGCTTCGGGCTCCGGCAAGAGCACCCTCATGCGGTTGATCAGTCGGCTGATAGAACCCGACGCGGGACGTATACTGCTGGGGGATCTAGATGCCACGCACCTTCGTGGGAGACAACTGCTTGACTGGCGCGCCCGTTGCGCGATGATCTTCCAGCAGTTTCACCTATCGGAGCGCCTCGATGCGGTCACCAACGTGCTCGTCGGCGGGCTTCGCCAGATGGGAACCATCCGCTCGCTTGCGGGTACCTTCACGCGAGCCGAACGCCTGCAAGCAGCGCAGGCGCTTGAACGCGTGGGAATGCTGCCCTACGCCATGCAGCGCAGCGGAGAACTGTCTGGCGGGCAGAAACAGCGGGTCGCAATCGCTCGGGCGCTGGTGCAGCGGCCGACAATCCTGCTTGCGGATGAGCCCATCTCCGCGCTGGATCCGCGCAGTTCCACGATTGTCCTTGACCTTCTGGACTCCATTCGCAGGGAACAGCGGATCCGGGTGCTGGTGAATCTGCACGACGTGGGAATGGCCCGGCGGTACGCGCAGCGAATCATTGGCATGCGCGACGGCTGTGTTGTATTTGACGGCAGCCCTGCAGGCCTCAATGACGAGGTCGAATGGCAGATCTACGGGCATGTGTCATCTGACAATACCGGGGACCTAGGCAATTCGCATTCAGGTAGTGCTAAGGGCGTCCTTGCCCATCCACCGACCTCGCTCTACCGGACGTCACACTATGCCGAAACCTAGAACCACCAATCGATGGCCGCAGCGCATCGCCCTGCCGGCAAGGTGGGTACTGACAGCCATTGTCGCAGGATTAGTGACACTGGCTGCCGGTTGCGGCAAGAGCTCAACGGATATATTCCGGGTAGCCTCCATCACCTCGGAGAATCAGGCGGACACCGCCCGCCGCTACCGGCCCCTGGTAAGCTATCTCGGCGAACGCCTTGGGCGGGAGGTTGAGTTCCGCGAGGTCAGCGACTATGCGTCGCTGGTGGAAGCCTTTCGTTCGCGGCGTCTGGAGCTTGCCTACCTCGGGCCGGCCGCGTACGCCAAGGCTTGGAAGGTGACTGCCGGCAACGTGGAGCCCCTGGTTGTCGGGATCACACTGGAGGGGGCTCGCGGCTATCACGCGGCGATGCTGGTCCGCGCGGACTCCCCCTACCGATCCCTCGAGGATCTTCGCGGTAAAACGTTTGCCTACGTCGACCCGAATTCGACCTCAGGTTACCAAGCTGTGCATTACTTCCTGCACAAGCAGGGCGTAAATGTGGCCGAGCATTTTGCTCGCACCGGATTCTCCGGCAGCCATGAGAACAGTGTTATCGCGGTTTTGAACGGCAGCTATGACGCAGCTACGGTGTGGTGGAACAACGACAGCTTCAATGCCGTGCAGCGAATGGCCCTGAAGAACATGGTGGACCCGGCTGATTTTCGGGTGGTGTGGCTGTCTCCAGAACTTCCTGCCGATCCGTGGACGATCCGCAAGGACCTGCCGGCCCCGCTACGCTTGCACGTGAGGGAGACTTTGCTTGGCTTTCGGCAACACGATCCTGGCGGCTGGAGAATTCTTACCGACGGCAACGTACGCGAGTATTTACCAGCCAGCCACGACGACCTCAGATGGGTTTTGGACATGCTCGACTTCAACCTCCGGCAGCGCAGCATTGCGCGGCCAAGAGGCGGCCGGCAGCCGTGAACGCCACCGACAGCCCTGGACCTTCCTCGCCATCTTTTGAGGAGGAATGGCACAGGGTACAGCGGGCCAAGATCCGCTTGCAATTGCTTCTGGCAGGTTTGTTGGCGGCACTGGCTCTGCTTTCCATCATCGCGACTGACTTTTCGTTCTCTGCCCTGCCGCAGACCGCCGTCGACGCGCTACGATACTTTTCGCTGATGCTTCCGGACCGCAGCGACGAGGGGCTGTTGCATATGTCTGCGGAGTGGCTTTGGAATCGGAAACAGTGGGCCTGGCTGCTCTTGGATACGGTTGCCATCGCCTTCCTCGCAACCCTGTGGGCCTTTGCAGGAGCTGCATTCGTTAGCGTGCTGGGATCGCATAATCTTAGCGTGCATCTGGCCGAAAAGGTCATCGCGCGGCGATTTCTTGAGCTTGCACGCACCGTACCGGAGCTGGTGTTCGCCTTGGTTTTCGTGGTGGCCTTCGGGTTGGGTCCGCTGGCTGGCATCCTGGCCGTTGGCCTCCATAGTCTGGGCGCGATGGGCAAGCTGTTCATCGCGGTGAACGAGAATATTGACATGGGTCCGGTAGCCAGTCTTGCCGCGACCGGTGCGAATCGTGCCCAGCAGGTTCGATATGCAGTGTTCCCGCAGGTTTTGCCCTCTTTCTTGAGCTACGGCATGCTGCGCTTTGAGGTGAATGTGCGCTCCGCTTCGGTAATCGGGCTGGTAGGAGTTGGCGGCATCGGACAGGAACTTTACTTTGCCATCCGGCAGTTTCTCTTTCAGGATGTCGGCGCAATCCTGCTGATGCTGCTGGCAACGGTGCTCGCGATTGACATGGTCGGCAACAGCCTACGGAAGATGCTGGGCGTAGGGAGGCTCCACGGATGAAGTCCTATTCTTCTACATCCGTCACAGAACAAGCGTTGCTGTTGCGGGCGGTCACCCCAGGCATCCGCCGCCGCGCCCTTCGTGCCTTGCCGGTCACGTTGCTGCTACTGCTAGCCGGGGCATCCCTGTTGCGGCTCCAGATTGACTTCAGTGCATTGATCACCGGAGCTGCAAAACTGGGATGGCTGGCAGGTCTAATGTGGCCACCCAAGCTTGGCGATCACCTTCCTGAGTTCCTGATGGCCCTCGGCGAGACGCTCGGCATGGCTTTCCTTGGAGTTCTGCTAGCAACGGCAGCGGCGTTCCCGTTGGCGCTAGTTGCGGCACGGACACTTAGCCTTGCTCCGTTCCTCCGGGTCGTCACCCGGCGCCTGTTTGACCTGCTGCGGGGCATTGATGTGCTGATATGGGCAATGGTCTTCGTGAGCGCTGTCGGGCTTGGCCCCTTCGCGGGCGTACTGGCGATCGCCGTGGGAGAAACGGGCGTGCTGGGCAAACTGTTCGCGGATGCCCTCGACGACGCTGACCATGGGGTCCGCGATTCCGTGCGGGCCACGGGGGCAGGAACGATGGGCATCTTGCGCTTTGCCTCACTACCGGAGGCGTTTCCGGTGATGGCCAACCAGGCGCTGTACTACCTGGAAAGCAACATCCGATCAGCGACGATTCTGGGCGTTGTCGGGGCTGGAGGCATCGGCTTCCAGCTTGCCGATCGAATCCGGCTGAACGAATGGAACCAGGTTGGAGCACTGATTCTGCTAACCCTCATAACAGTGACGTTGATCGATCGCACCAGCATCGTGATTAGCCAGCGCTACATACCTGGAAAAGCTTCAGCCAGCAAGGAGCATAACCGCAGATGGGCAAACAGTTAAGCGAGCAACCCACGTTGGATCCTTCCGCTGTGGTGACAGATAGCACCTTGGGAGCTTGGACGGAAATCGGACCGCGAACGCGTGTGGTTGAGACTGAGCTTGGAGACTACAGCTACGTTATGGGTGACAGTGACCTCTGGCAATGCCGCATTGGCAAGTTCTGCTCAATCGCGGCGCATACCCGATTGAACCCGGGAAACCACCCGTTGCACCGCGCTGCGTTACACCACTTTACTTACCGCAGTGCGAGCTACCAGCTGGGCTTCCCCGACGAGGAGGACTTCTTCTCCTGGCGACGTGGCAGTCCGGTGGTCGTGGGCCATGATGTGTGGATTGGCCACGGTGCCATCTTGCTTCCCGGGCTGAGCATTGGAAATGGGGCCGCAATCGGAGCCGGGGCCGTGGTCAGCAAGAACGTGGAAGCCTATACGGTGGTTGCTGGAGTCCCCGCCCGTCCCTTGCGACGCCGCTTCCCGGCGGCGATTGCTGAGGGCTTCGAGGCGATGCAATGGTGGCACTGGAGCAGAGAGCGCCTAGCCGCAGCCCTCCCTGACTTCCGCATACTCTCGGCGATAGACTTTCTGGAAAAGTACGGCAATTGAGCAACGGCATTAGCATACCCGCATGCCTTCACGCCACACTTCCCTTACCCATGGAACGACACCAACCATCCGGACGCGGACCATATCCGCCCGCTTAGCTGGGGAAATTTCGCCGCGATCATCCAGGCCCACCATGCGGGCGGGGTTGCTGGTAACGGTTGCGATTGCCTCCGGCAGTGAATACCCGGCGGCGAAGTGCAACCGCATAGCGCCTTCCAGCAGACTCACCGGCACATAGTCCGAGGCAAGGGCGTCCACCAAGGCTTGATGAGCGAGGTCAAGCGCGGAAACGTTTCCGGAGTGCGAACCGCCAAGCACCAGGTTCGGTGCCCCCAAGATGATGCCCATGCCCTCTTCCCGGGCGGCCTTGGCCGCTGCGGACGTGGTGGGAAATTCGCTGATGGTGACCCCTAGGCTGACTGCCTCCCGTGCGTGCCTAGGCTCGGTATCATCGTGGCTTGCGAGCGGAATTGCACGCTCGTGGCATGCAGAGGCAATCGCCCGCATGTTGCCGCTCGCGTGGTACTGCTGCCGCGCCATCCGCTCGGCAATCATCACTTCCAGCCCGGCGCGATCCATTTTGTATCGCCACCCGTAATAGGCCCGGTAGCGGTCGAGATCTTTCCATTGGCGCTGTCCTGGGGTGTGGTCCATCAGCGAGACCAGCCGCAGAATCGGGTCATCGGCAAAAGGGCGGAAGAAATCAGTCACCTGCTCGTGTACCACCTCGCAACGAAGATGCAGGTAATGGTCAGCACGGAGCAGTCCGCTTTCGCGCGCGTCATGGATGGCCTGTACCGAGATATTCAAGAACTCCTGCCGTTCCTCGTAGACCCCCAGGCAGATTGCGTCCAACACAGTGGTGATGCCCGCCGAAGCGATCTGGCTGTCATGCGCGGACAGGGCCGCCGAAGGCCGCCAGTGTACGTTGGGCCGAGGGGAGAGATGTGTCTCCAGATGATCGGTATGGAGTTCGACGAGGCCGGGAATCAGATAGTCGCCTTCCCAGTCCTGCGCGGCCGATAGGCCCACGGCACCCTCGTCGACGGATACGATTCTGCCAGCGCACACGTTCACTGAGCCTCGAAACGTGGCGTGGGCGGTAACGACGGTCGCATTGGTTAAGCTAAGTTCAGCAGTCACCGTTCAGCACTCCTTGTTGGCGAGGCGCCTGGATATCCACGAAGCGGGAGGCCACGCGACCAGCAAGGTCATGGTCGTGGAATACGGCTAGAATTGCGGCGCCACTACCGCGCGCCTCGGCGATCAGCGAAAGAACAACATCGGAGTTGGCCACGTCCAGGGATGCGGTTGGTTCATCCAGCAGCAAAATTGGATAGGGGAAGCAGAAGACCCGGGCAAGATTCACGCGCTGCTGTTCACCACCGGAGAATGTGGCCGGTGGGACAGCCCAAAGTCGTTCGGGGATAGACAGACGCCGCAGCAGGGTTTCCGCCCGAGCCGCTGCTTCCTGACGGACCACACCCGCCCGGCGCGCCGGTTCTATGACGATCTCGATGGCTGGCACGCGCGGGATGACACGCAAAAACTGGCTCGCGTAGCCGATTACGTGGCGGCGCGCTGCTAGTACCTCACGGGGCGTGGCCGTCTGCAGCAGCAACCGCGTCTCCCCGGCGCGAAGCTCCGCATGACCTTCGCCCACGCTGTAGTTGCCATACAGAATCCGCAGCAATGTGCTCTTGCCAGACCCCGATGGACCTGTCAACACAACACATTCGCCGGGAAACACCGCAAGGTCGACGCCGTCCAGGGCTGGCAGCTTCGCACCGCCTTGGCCATGCAGGGTGAACTGCTTGCGCAGGTCCGTTACTAAAATCGCGGGTTTCCCCGACCCCTGGGAACTCCCTTCCTGCAGGTCTGGCATGAATGGAGTTGCGAATTCGGAATGCACGTTCATCGCTAAAGAATTGAGGAAGCCAGCAATTGTGTGTACGGTTGCTGGGGATCATCCAGCACCTGATCAGTAAGCCCGGATTCGATCACCCGGCCCTGCTGCATGACGATCATGCGTTCGGCCAGCAATCGGGCAACACCCAGATCATGCGTGACGAGAATTACAGACAAGTGAAGGTCATCCACCAAGGAACGCAACAGGTCGAGCAGCTTGGCTTGAACGGACACATCGAGCCCCCCCGTCGGCTCGTCCATGCATACAAGCCGGGGCTGATTCACGAGACTGCGGGCGATCTGCAGCCGCTGCTGCATGCCGCCAGAATATTGCGCAGGTGGTTCATCCATGCGTAGTGGGTCAAGTTCTACGCGCTCCATCCAGCGCAAGCCAGCATCTCGCACTTGGCCATAGTGGCGCGCCCCGTTCGCGAGCTGAGGCTCGCCAAGGTTGCCACCGGCGCTGATGAGCATGCGCAGCCCGTCGCGCGGGTTCTGGGCAACAAAACTTACCTGGCTCCGCAACAGCCGAATCCGGTCAGGTTCGGGTATACCGTGTACGTCGAGTTCGCTGTCCTTATCCCGAAGCCAGACTTGGCCCGATGTGGGCGTCTGCAGCCCAGCAATGCAGCGCAACAGTGTCGATTTTCCGGAACCGGACTCCCCGACAATCGCCAGCACTTCCCCTGCGCAGAGATCAAAGCTGACAGGTTCACACCCAACCTGCCGCCCGTACCAGACACTCAGCTGGTCAACGCACAGAAACGGAGATGCGTGGCCCCTGGGTTTCGCGATCGACTGCTCGCTCATCGTGTGGCCCCCGCAGATTGCCGGTTGCACTGGCAGAAGTCAGTGTCCGAACAAACGAACAACCGTCGCCCTGCATCGTTGAGGATGATCTCATCAAGGTAGCTGCTTGCACTCCCGCAAATCGCACAGGACTGCGGCCACTGCTGGACTTCGAAGGGGTAATCCTCGAAGTCGAGGCTGCGCACGTCAGTATAGGGGGGGATCGCGTAGATTCGCTTCTCCCTTCCTGCCCCAAAGAGTTGCAAGGCTGGAGACTGGTGCATCTTCGGGTTATCGAACTTCGGGATCGGCGATGGCGCGGCGAGATAGCGACCGGCCACCATCACCGGATAGTCATATGTGGTGGCGATCCGACCATGGCGGGTGATGTCCTCGTAGAGCTTCACATACATCACGCCGTAATCGCGCATCGCGTGCAGCCGGCGGCTTTCAGTTTCCCTTGAGGCAAGCCAGCGCAGCGGCTCAGGAATAGGCACCTGATAAACAATGGTCTGGCCGCGCCGCAGCGGTGTTTCCGGAATGCGGTGACGCGTCTGAATAAGAGTGGCGGCCTCCGTGGATACCGTAGTCTCGACGCCGGTAACCTTCACGAAGAAGTTGCGGATGCTCACCGCATTTGTGGTGTCATCGGAGCCCTGATCAATCACCTTGAGCACATCTGTCGGCCCGATCACCGACGCCGTCACCTGAATACCCCCGGTGCCCCACCCAAAGGGCATCGGCATTTCTCGGCTGGCGAAGGGAGTCTGATAGCCGGGAATCGCAACCGCCTTCAGCAGTGCGCGGCGGATCATCCGCTTGGTCTGTTCATCGAGGTAGCCAAAGTTATACCCGCCCACCACGGCACCGTCCGCCTTGAAGGCAGCATTCCCTGCAGATGGCTCGTTGGAAACGGAATGGCCTGGCTTCATTGGGCAGCATCCTCGGAAGCGATGTCAGGGTGTGCTGCGTCGTGATTCGCGCGCAGCTTGCGGATCTGTTCGAGCTCGGCCTGAAAGTCGACGTGATGCGGTAGCTTCAGATGCTCCACAAAGCCCGTGGCCTGCACGTTGTCGGAATGCATCAGCACGAATTCCTCGTCACGCGCAGGAGCATTGACCTCCTCGCCCAGTTCCCGGCCGCGTAGTGCGCGATCAACCAGTGCCATACTCATGGCCTTCCGCTCGTTGTGGCCAAAGACCAACCCATAGCCTCGGGTGAAACAGGGTGGCTCGCTTGCTGAGCCTCTGAACTGGTTCACCATCTGGCATTCCGTGAAGGGCAATCGTCCAATGGGTATCGGGAATCCCAGCTCCACCGGGGTGATCTCGACCAGCAGGTCGCCAATTCGGATTTCTCCAACGAAGGGGTGCGTGGAGCCGAATCCGCGCTGGGTCGAGTATCCAAGGCCAAGCAGGAAGCCTTCGTCGGCGCGGGCTAGGTTCTGCAGCCGAAGGTCCCGCGCAGCCGGCAGCTTCAAGGCCTCGCGCGTCAGATCGCCTACAGGATGATTGTCTGGTGACTGGGTTTCCTGTTCGATGAGACCTTCTCGATTCAGGATGCCAACAACCCCCGGCATCGGTTGGAGGACATCCTCTTTCGGATCGACTTCGGCGCGACAAGACTCGACGGAATCAGCAGCCCGCTCGTCGTCGGTGTCTTCGCAAGGCTCCAGCAGTGAGAAGTCAAGCAGCCGGTGAGAGTAATCGAAGGTCGCCCCAAGTACCTGCCCACCGGGGAGATCTTTGTACGTTGCCGACACCCGACGATGGACCAGCATACAACCTGTCCGGACGGGCAGGGAGTGGGCGATACGGGGCAATGTGCTCCGGTAAGCCCTAAGCAGGAAGGCGGCTTCAATCAGATCTCCTTGAGCCTGCTTAATGGCAAGCGCGGCAAGTTCCTCATCGCACAGTGAACCCTCGGCCATTACCCGATGAACCGAGGCGCGAAGCTGCTCGCGGATTTGCGCCACGCTGAGTTCGGGTACGTTAGGGTCACCCCGCCTCTTTCTATCCAGCATCCGGTGAGCATTGGTGATGGCCTTTTCGCCGCCCTTTACCGCAACATACATTAGCCGATCCACTCCACAGCGGTTGAGCGTGGCAGTGCCGCGACAGCGTGCGGCGCCATGAAGACAATGTCCACACCCAGCGGGTACTGCGCGTGGTTTACAGCAACTTGGTCCCAGAACTGCTGCGTCCCGCCGCCCACTCCGAAACTGCGGCCGCTCTTGCCGTTCTCGTCCAGTGGAACGCCAGGACCACGCAGCATCACGCGGTCCGCGCCCTCCATCGACAGCATCCGGCAGCAAAGCAGCAGAGTGGTGGATTGGTCAGGATACAGCGGCGTGCCCTGCGCAAACTGCTGCAACGAGGGGAGGGGCTCATCGATTGCAGCAACGGCGAATGAAGCCTTACCTGCATCCAGCGCGATAGGGCAGCCAGGACCAAGCCGCAGAAAACGCATCAAGTCCTCGGAGGCAAGATCTGGTGACACCCACACAGGCGTTTCATAGTCAGCCAGAGTGAGCAGCACCTGCAACAAGGACCCATGCAAGCCGGGAATCGAAGGCACGACGCATGGAAGCGGCCGGACTTCTCCGGGAGAGCCCATCGCTTCGAGCAAAATGCGGAAGGTCGCCTGGGAATCGAGCGCAGGATTAGGAAGAGCGCAAGGTCTCCTCCGGGTTTGAGTGTTAGCACGCGCCAGGTCCATCAGCTACTCGCCCCTCACCATGGTGAAGAAGTCCACCTTTGTCGAAGCCGCTTCGGCCGCTACTGCTTCGTCCCGCCCACGCTGCCGCAGACGCAGCGATGCCAGCAAGACTTCCCAGTCTTCCCCGGCGGCAGCAAGCTGCTGAAGCCTTGCATCAAGAAGCGCGACAAGTGCCGCCGTACGAAGATTGCGACCCAACACGCAGGCGTATCCAAGTATCGGAGGATCGCCCCATTCGACTACGCATCGAACCGCAGTGGTCTCACCAACATTAAAGGCTTGACCATCACCACCTGCACTGCCTGTGACCATCACAAGAACGACCTCAGGAGCCCGTAAGTAGCGCCATGGTTGATCACCACCAAGCCGCACCCATGCCGTTTCCAGCTCCGATTCAGCGCACAGGCAAAGGATGGAAAACCAGTTCTGGCGGAGGACAGTAAACGCTGGCATCTTGCCCAGGCTGGTTGCGCTACCGTGTTCCGGAAGGCTTTGCGCCATAACCATAAGAGATTAGCAGGCCGCCTTTACAGACGGATTACACCGAGCAAGTAAGGATTTACCGCGCGTGTTTGTGTCGAGGATTGCTGGTGTCAAGGATAACCAGTGCGCAGCAGTGCCCATTATCCCGGCCGGTACCCACTGTTGGTCCTTAATCCCGTCGGGACGTTAAAGTCAGGGGTATGCGCGAGCAGAAGTCTCGCGCCATGCTCGTACCGCTATGTCCCGCTTGGTTGCGGTGCCAAGTTTGACAAGGACACCGGGGAGTTTCTAAGACCCAGCGGGCTGCGGGTACTTCGAATCAAATATCAGGTGTCCGGAGCAAAATGGCGTGGCGAAGCGATGGGGGCAGCGTAGGTCGGGAAGTGGCAGATTTTGTTATCCCGATCAATTGGCACCATCCCTGGCGGCTCACCCGAGAGCGCGTGGCCTACTGCCACGAAGACCGCATCCTCACCGGACTGAAGACGTGCACACCGCACGTGGGGACGACCGACACCTGAGACCGCGGCGATACAAGCCAGGTTCAAGCCGACCGCGGCTGGCTGGCCTACATCATCGCTGCACCTAGCCGACGGCTGTCTGAACCTAACCGGTTCTTCGCGACGCTCCGCTCGCGAATCGCAGCATCATTCGCAGTGGTGAGGGACACATGCGCGAACCGGTATTTGAACCATGGTGGAAGGTTATGGACAACCAACGAGCAAGTTCAATGCGAGTTCTAGGCAACCATAAACCCTCCAATGAAGCGGTTTAGCAGCTTGTTGAAATAGGTTTTACGCACCGGTCCACCGTCGAGAATCATAAAAGTCGTGACGCAGAATCAGTGACTTACAGATACCGGAGCGGATCGACCGCAATTAAGCGGGCCGCTCTTTCGGTTTTTTAACAAGCTGTTAGTACTACTGTGTCATAAAACATAATACACTGGAATTGTGTGTGCCACTCGCCGTGTCTTCCCCTCTTCCGCGCTGCAGAAGCGCTTCGCGGCTTACGTTGAGCGTTTAGCGCGTGTCGTCGGTCATGCCGATCGCGCCCAGCCATTGAAGAGCTACTGCACGGGCTTGCTGCTCGATGGGGAACGCAAGAGTGTCGAGCCGATGGCTGCGCGCGTCCATCCGGATGAGGTGAGCCGCGCCCACCAAAGCCTCCATCATCTTGTCGCTAAGGCTCCCTGGGATGAGGGTGCATTGTTGTCTGAAGTGCGGGGCGCGGTGCTGCCTGCCTTGACCCGAAAGAGTCCGGTGGCTGCGTGGATCATCGACGACACGGGCATTCCGAAGAAGGGCAGGCACTCCGTCGGGGTGGCGCGTCAATACTGCGGGCAAGTAGGCAAGCAGGACAACTGTCAGGTGGCGGTGAGTTTGTCGGTCGCCACCCAGAAGGCCAGCTTGCCGGTCGCCTTCCATCTCTATCTGCCCGAGAGTTGGGCTTCGGACAAGGAACGGCGGCGCAAGGCGGGCGTGCCCGAAGAGATCGTGTTCGAGACCAAGCCACGTATCGCGATGGCGCAAATCCGGCGAGCGGTGGACGCCGATTTGCCGCGCGGAGTGGTGCTGGCCGATGCAGCCTATGGCAACGAGACGCGCTTCCGCGAGGAACTCGAGGAACTCGGTCTTACGTACATGGTCGGCATCCAGAGTTCACTCCATCTTTGGCCCACCGGGATGGAACCGTTGCCGGCCAAGGAATGGAAAGGCAAAGGGCGTAAGCCCACGCTGCGGCAGCGCGGCAAGGACATCCAGCCCACCACAGCCCAGCAACTGATCCTGGTGGAAGGGGAAGCACGTTTCGAGGTTGTGCGCTGGCGCGAAGGAAGCAACCGCGCACTGGAGAGCCGTTTCCTTGCCTTGCGTGTGCGCCCCTCTCACCGGGACTATTGGCGCTCGGAACCATACCCGGAATGCTGGCTGGTTGCGGAATGGCCCGAAGGGGAAGTCGAAGCAACCAAATACTGGCTGTCGAATCTGGCCGCCGATATGGCGCTAAAGGATCTCGTCCAGCACGCCAAGCGGCGCTGGATGATCGAACGGGACTACGAAGAACTGAAACAGGAACTAGGTCTCGGGCACTATGAAGGCCGAGGCTGGCGAGGCTTTCACCACCACGCGGCGCTGGTGATTGCGGCCTACGGCTTCCTCGTCAAAGAGCGAAGCCTTTTTTCCCCCTCAGCTCGAAGCGGAACAATCGCAATCGCCACACGCAACCGAACCCAAGACTACCGCCCGCGGGGCGCCGCCAGCTAGCCGGGAATGCTACGCAATCGTGCGAAGCCACCTGCGGCCCGAACGCCATCACCCGTACTCCATCGCCACAATGCGAAGGGCCTTGGCCCACTCGCTCGTTCCCTCCCTGCCCAGGTGCCCTTATTGTGGCCTGTTACGTTTATGACACAGTAGTACTAGC
>DAISIM010000040.1:0-52285 GCA_036821995.1 Bryobacteraceae bacterium | reverse complement strand
GTGGACCCGGCGTGTTCAACTCCAACGCCAGCATCTTCCGCACCTTCACCCTGACGGAGCGGTTCAAGATGGAATTCAAGTCGGAGTTCTTCAACTTCACGAACACGCCGATCTTTAGCAACCCGGTCACCAACGTCAACAGTGGCGACTTCGGGTTTGTCACGTCCACCTTCGGCGGCTACGGTTCGCCCGCCCAGCGAAACATCCGCTTCGGCTTGCGCCTGAGCTTCTAAGCTTAGGCACAACCAAACACGGACGAAGGCCCCGGGGAGCAATCCCCGGGGCCTTCGCTTTTTGCGTCACTGCTTGCTGGATTCCGGCAATAGCAGCTTGTAAGGCTGATACAATCCTCGAATGCCGCGCGGGCCGAAACTGCCGGCACTGGAGGCGATGTATGCAACGACGGCAGTTCCTGGCGGCTGTGGGCAGTGCAGCGGCGGCACCAGCCATCCTGCGCGGGCAGGCGCGCAAGCCCAACCTTATCTTCATGCTCTCCGACGACATGGGCTACGCCGACCTTGGCTGCTACGGTGCGCGCGACATCCGCACTCCGCACCTGGACGGCATGGCCGCCCGCGGCGTGCGCTTCAGCGATTGCTATGCGAACGGCGCCGTATGCACGCCCACGCGCGTCGCCCTTCTCACCGGCCGCTACCAGCAGCGTTTCGGCAAGGCACTGGAATGGGCACTGGTGCCCGCCAACAACGACGTCACCGGCCTGCATCCGCGCCACACCGTGCTGCCCTCGCTGCTGAAGCCGCTGGGCTACCGTTCTGCCCTGGTGGGCAAGTGGCACGTGGGTTCCCTGCCCGCCTACCGCCCCAAGCAGCATGGCTTCGACGAGAGCTTCGGCATCTTTCGTGGCAACGCCGACATGTACAGCCATCAGTACCGCGACGACAGCAACGACCTGTTCCTGGACGACGAACCCGCCCGCCGCGAAGGCTACCTGACGGAACTGCTGGCCCAGCGCGCCGTGGACTTTATTGAGCGTCAGGGGAACGCCCCGTTCTTTCTCTACCTCCCATTCAACGCCGTTCACTGGCCCTTCCAGGAACCCGGTCGGCCTGACCAGGTACGCAACGCGCAATCCTGGACCGATGGCGACCGCCAGATCTACCGCCGCATGACCGAAAGCATGGATGCCGCCGTGGGCGCGGTGATGGACGCGCTCCGCCGCAAGGGTTTCGACGACAACACGCTCTCGGTATTCACCAACGACAACGGCGGTGAGCGCCTCTCAGACAACCGGCCCTTCTTCCACTCCAAGGCCACGCTCTACGAAGGGGGCATCCGCGTGCCGGCCATCGCTCAATGGCCCGGGCAGATCCCCTCGGGCAGCCATACTGAGCAGGTGGCCGCCTCCTTCGATTTCACCGCCACCATGCTGACGGCGGCGGGCGCCCCACTGCCCACGGACCAGCGCCGCCTGGACGGCATCAACCTGCTGCCCGTGTTGCGCGGGCAAACGCCTACCGTGGAACGAACCCTCTGCTGGCGCATTGAAAACGCCAACCGTCGCCAAGCCGCCGTCCGCAAGGGAAATTGGAAGTGGCTGCGTGAGCCGGCCGGTAATCCTGAGACCCTGATTGACCTCAGCCGCGACCCCGGCGAGCGAAACAATCTCAGTTATCAGCACCCCGAAAAGGTAGCCGAGCTCCGCGCCGTCTACGAAAAATGGCATCAAGAAGTGAATGCCCAGGCCAAGGGTGAGGGAGAGGCAGCCAATCGGGCTGCAGTGTAGCATCCAGGCCTAGAACGAGAAATGCCGCAAGGGATAGTCACCCTGGGCGGTGCCGTGCAGCCAGTTGGGAATCGCCTGCAACATCGCGGCACCCCAACCCGCTGAGCCGGGCGCCGGCGCCACCAGCGCATGGGGCAGCGCGTGCCGCAACTCCTGCAAGCGACGCGAAGGCATCAACACCGGCCATTCCGCCCCGGCAAGTAAGGGCAGATCATTGGCGCTATCCCCCAGCGCTGCCACCGTCACGGCAGTTCCACAGCTGAAGTACGCACGGCGCAGGGCGCGCAATGCCGCGCCCTTGTCGTTATTTCCAAGGATGTGCCAAAACCGGCCTCCCTGCGTGGTGTGGAAGCCACGCTCGCGTATCGCCCTCTCCAGCGCGACGCCATCGCCCGATTCCACCAAGAAGGGCTCATCGAACTCGCGCTGCCGCGCCAACTGCGCCTCCTCTACGCGAAATCCACACCAATCCGCTACCTCCGCATCCGTCGCATCCGCAAACCCGCGAACGCGGCAGCCAGCCTCCTCCGCGGCACTTCGCAGGGCCGTCACCAACTCCTCGTACGGTGTTCCCAGTTCGATCCGCAAATAGCCGTCCACCAACTGGAGAGTGTTTGCCAGGCCACGGAACGGAGCTGCTGGCAGGTAAACTGCACCCCCATTCTCAGGGATGAAGGGATGGTGATTGCCGGTCTCCCGGCGCAGCAACTCCACTTCCGCGCGCGTCTTGCTGGTGCAGAAAACTACAGGCACTCCCCGCATCTCCAGCGCCTCCAGCGCTTTACGCGCCCCTTCCCAGGAGTAGTCTTCATGGTTCAGCAGCGTTCCGTCCAAATCCGTCACAACCACCCACATCGGTATCCAGCCCCCTTTGCCTGCAGAAGTCTTTCGCTCCGAATCAACAATCTCTTTGAACCTCCGGCCCCGCTCCGCCGTCTTTAACCAAGTGTGGCATAGGATGATTTCCCTTCCCGTTTCGAACTGGATACCGGCTTTTCTCGTATTGGCGGCTTTCGCGGTTGGCGCATTGCCGGCGCCCGCTCAAACAGGAGGCTTTGCGCGCACATCCTCAGCCGCTAGCCCCACCAGTGGTATCGCGCAAACCCCATCGCTCAGCGTCGAAGAGATCATGGAACGCTCGCTCAAGTCCAGCGAACGCAACATGCGCATCGCCGAAGACTATGCCTGGCGCGAAACGCGTATCTTCCGCCGCCTCGACAAGTCGGGCAATGTGAAGAACCAGGAAAGCAAGACCTACGACGTCACCATGATCGAAGGCAAGGAATACGAACGGCTGGTGATGGAGGACGGCGAACCGCTCGCACCCGACAAAGAGCGCAAGGAACAGGAGAAGCTGGACAAGGAGGTGGCCAAACTACAGAACGAATCCCCCTCCCAGCGCGAAAAGCGCCTCAATAAGGACCGCAAGGAAAAACACGAACGCGAGGAAATGTTCCGCGCCATCCCGAAAGCCTTCGACATTCGCTTCGACGGCGAGGAAAGCGTCGATGGCCGCGAGGCCTGGATCCTGCACGCCACCCCCCGCAAGGGCTACAAGCCAACCAGCCGCCAGACTAGCTGGCTAACCAAGATGGGCGGCCGCATTTGGGTGGATAAGCAATCGTACATCTGGCTGAAGGCTGAAGTGGAAACCCTGGAAACCCTCAGTTTCGGGCTGGTGCTGGCGCGAGTGGGAAAAGGCTCCACCATGGAGTTTGAGCAGCAGTTGGTGAACGGCGAGGTGTGGGTGCCGCGGCGCACCGAAGTCCATTTTGACGCCCGACTGGGCTTGGTAGCC
Organism: Bryobacteraceae bacterium; assembly: GCA_036821995.1. Classification (GTDB taxonomy): domain Bacteria; phylum Acidobacteriota; class Terriglobia; order Bryobacterales; family Bryobacteraceae; genus JACTMJ01. The sequence continues at coordinate 48,743 of DAISIM010000040.1, read as the reverse complement.
AAGCTGCGCGGCATGGCCGAAGTCCTCTACAGCAATTATCAAAAGTTCAGCGCGGACTCGAAAATCGTATCCACTGAGCTGGCCGAGAGCAGCCCCTAAAGACCGCGTGGCACAGCCATGATCCACAGATACCCGGAATCTCGCTAACAGCAGTATGCCGCCGTCCTCAGCAAGTTCCACCATTGACCTGCGCCCCGGCTGTTATCAATCCAGCATCAACCACTTTCGCGATCTGGTTGCCATCACTGATCCCGCCAAGGTCCCATTTCTGCGGATAGCCGTCCGCACGCCAGCCGGTGAGTTGGTAGACCTGCAGATCCGTGTGTCCGATATCTACCTCATCGGCTTCAAGGGAGAGGACAAATGGTACTGCTTCGAAGGGGAAACTGGCGCTTGGGGCGTGAGTTGCGGCATCGGCTCAAACTACAACGACCTGGGAACCGTCGGCAAGATGATGCCCGGTGACCTCAACCGCATCGGAGAGTTGGCCCGCTTCCGCCGCCGCCGGGATGAGTTGGACAAGCGAATCATCGCAATCCTCATTGGCTTGGTGTCTGAGGCGGCTAGATTCGCCACGGTAGCCACCTTCTTTACCGGGCTCAGCAATGCGGGTGGCGGCAAGCATGCCGGTGATTTGGGTACTGCATTCGCCCTTAGCGCACTGGATTTCGAGACCTTAAAAACTCGCTACTTCAACCAGTGGCAGAAGCCTCCGCAGGGCGCCCCGGAAGTGGGGAAGTTGGTCCACTACACTCCTCAAGACATCCTGTTGAAGCACAATCGTTAGCGGTCATCTGCCAGTTTGTCAGGCTTTGCGACGGACAGCTGGGCACTACGTCCTGGGCGGAGTGGTGATTACGATGGCGATGTTCTTCCCATCGCTGTTTCCCCGATATGAGTGCGGTTCGCTGGGGTCGAAGTACACGCTGTCTCCCTCCTCAAGTACATAGCGTTCGTCGCTGAACTCAATCACCACTGACCCACTGGTGACGTGCAGGAACTCCGCCCCCGCGTGAAAGTGATAGCTGGGTTGCGCATGCGAGTCACGCATCGGAAACTCAGCCACGTAGGCTTGGATACTCTTCTCCTGCGTGGAGAATGCCAGGCATTCAAAGAAATAGCTGGGGTCCGGATGGTCAGGCCGCTCAGGAAATCGGATTCGGTCTTCGCGCCGCACCAACGACAGCAACCGGCTCTTCCTGCGGTCACCAAAGAAGAAGTCCAACCCAACGTCAAACACCATCGCCACCCTGGCCAGCGTGGGCAAGGTGGGAATCAACTTGCCATTCTCCAGTTGCGACAGCATTGACGCCGACAGCCCCGAGTGCTTCCCCAGATCCACCAGGCTGATCTTTTTGCGCATTCGCAGCTGCCGGATCTTGTCTCCCAATTCGTAAGGGTTCAGGTATCGGCGGATGGTTTCTTCGCCACTTTCATTTTTCTCGAAAGAGAGTTTGTCCTCACTGAAATCTACCGCCATAATTTTCTCTGTCCTCAAAATCATTTTAAGCAATACTGGAAAATAGTTCAATACGCTGGTACGCTTTTACTAGGCCAAACGCAGAAAGCGGGTATCAAACCATGAAAACCACCGAGTTCCGACAAACAGTTCTGTCAGACCTGGAAGACGTCGCGCTAGTAGACCTGGCGCAAGACGGTAACGATCTGGCCTTCGCCGAATTGGTGAAGCGCTATCAACCTGCCTGTTTCAAACAGGCTTTATCCATTCTTCGCGACCGCTCGGATGCGGAGGATGAAGTGCAGAACGCTCTGTGGAAAGCCTTTCAACACATTGGCCAGTTCAACAAGGAAGCAAAATTCTCTACCTGGCTTACCCGCATCGTGGTGAACCAATGCCTGATGCGGCTGCGGCAAGGGCGTCGCGCCAAATTCCTCTATATTGATGACACGATGGTTGGGGAAGAAGTACAAACGCTTGAGCTGCCCGACGAGCGCGAATCCCCGGAACGTGGGGTAGCCAAGGACGAACTGGCGAAGGTGCTTCAGCAGGAAATCTCGCGCATCCCGCCCCTGTTGCGGACTGTGTTTGAACTGCGCGACGTGCAGGAGCTACCAATGCCTGAGGTGGCTGACCGTCTGGGCATCTCGGTAGCAGCGGCGAAAAGCCGTCTGTTGCGCGCTCGCATGGAACTCAGGCAGCGGATGGGCAAGCATTTCGGCCGTCTTGGTCCGGCCACACTGATGGGCTAGCTGATTTCCTTTATCCTCTGGTTTCGTCACGCCTCCGGCCGGACAATGCGTCCGGCCGCTTTTTTTGATCGGCCAGTTGGTTGGATTCCACATGAATTGCGTGACAGCGGCCGCGCTCCGGTTGTGCACCTTGACGCGCTCTGTTACCCTTGCCATAGAAACGCCCCGGTGATTCTGAACTGGCTTCATCCAAATTCTGTTCGCCGCCCCGCCCTCTTTGCCTGCGGTCGCATCGCTGTGCGGTCCACCCCAACCTCGTTTGCTAGCCCGGCGTCCCCAGCCCACTGCTGGCGTCCATTGCCATGGGCGCATCGCCGCCGCGAAAAGGAGTAATGGCCATTAGCAACCTCACCAAGGCACTTGTGCAATTGAACGCGGGCATCCCTGACCTGTTTGGCGCGCGCGACGAAAACCTCAAACTCCTGGAAGAAAGCTTCCATGTACACCTGGCAATAGACAGCGACCACGTTTCCATCGAGGGCGCGGAAGATCGCGTAGATCGCGTCCGGCGATTCCTCAATACGTATGTGGACCTGCTGCATGATGGTCTGGGCCTGAGCGCCGCTGACCTGAAGAACATCATCCGCGTGATGCAGCGAGACCCCTCGCTCACGCTGAAGGAGCTTGCCGCGGTCAGCCGTCAGCGCATGGTGGGGAAGAAGAGCATCCATCCCCGCTCCATCAACCAATGGCGCTATCTGGCCGCATTGGAACGCGACGACCTCGTCTTCGGCCTCGGCCCGGCAGGCACCGGAAAGACCTATCTGGCCGTGGCGATGGCAGTGGCCGCTTTGCTGGCCAAACGAGTTAGCCGCATCATCCTCACCCGCCCGGCTGTGGAGGCTGGCGAAAAACTTGGTTTCCTCCCCGGCTCACTTCAGGAAAAGATTGACCCCTACCTGCGCCCTCTCTATGACGCCCTCCACGACATGCTGGACGCTGACCGTGTAAAGCGCATGTTGGAAAAGATGGAGATTGAGGTGGCTCCGGTCGCGTTTATGCGAGGCCGTACCCTCAACGATAGCTACATCATCATGGATGAGGCACAGAACTGCACCCCTGAGCAGATGAAGATGGTACTGACGCGCCAGGGGTTTAATTCTAAAATGGTAGTTACTGGCGACCTCACGCAAATTGATTTGCCCCAGTCGCGCGGCTGCGGTCTCCTGGATGCCACCCAGGTCCTGCGTGGCGTGGAAGGCATCAGCTTTGTGGAGTTTGATGAGCACGACGTCGTGCGCCATCCGCTTGTTCAGAAGATCATCATGGCTTACGATCGTCACGCGCAGCATGCGACACGGCAACTTCCCTTGCGGTTGCAGCCTGGCGTTCCGGAAGCCCCAAACCTTAACGGAAGCGACTCTGCCGGGGATCCATCCTGAACCTGCTTGCCCTAGCCGTCACAACCCACTTTTGTATGCCCGACGCTGACCATTCCCCCATCTCCCGCCGCGTAGTTTTTCGCGGACGCTATGCCGGCCTGCCTCGCCCGCCTCTCCAACAGTTCGCGGAAACATTAAGCCGCGAGATCCTTGCCGGACGCGACTTTGCATGTCTCATCACCAGTGACCAGGAGATGGCCGCGCTTAATTCCCAATTCCGTCAGAAGGCTGAGTCCACGGATGTTCTCTCCTTCCCCGCCCAAGCTGAAACGTCTTCCCAGTATGCCGGCGACATCGCCATCTCCATCGGCCACGCCCGTCAACAAGCCCGCGCCCTCGGCCACACGCTCAACCAGGAGGTGCAGGTACTCATGCTGCACGGTGCGCTCCACCTGGCCGGCATGGATCACGAGACCGATGATGGCGCCATGCGCCGCGCTGAACAGCGCTGGTGCAAACGCCTTGGATTGCCACGCACGCTGATCTCGAGGGCCCAATGATCGCCGTTCTGCTGATCCTTGCATTCCTGGCGGGTGGTGCTTTGCTGGTGCTGGCCTCCCTGATGCAACGCGCCTATCAGGAAAGTCAGCGTCTGCGCCTCAAGGATGCCGCCTTCCTGGATGCCTTCCACGAGTATCTTGAGGAGCGTATCGGCGTGAGAACCGAAGAGGGCGCCATGGCCTTCTCTCTCGCCAAGCACACGCTGCTGGTTGCTCTTGTCGCCGGTATCGGGCTTGTCACCGTTCACGGGCAGCGCGAACTATGGCTGATTGGCGTTGAAGTGCTGGGCACCTCTCTGGCCACCATGTTCCTATGCGTGTATCTGCTGCCGCCTCTACTCTTTCAGCGGGTCAGCGGTCGCTGGATCACCACCTTGTTGCCGCTTTGCATGGCCATCATCTGGGTCTTCCGGCCCTTACGCTACTTTCTGGATTTCTTTGAGAGCCTCGCCAGCATTGGCAAGCAGAACGGCGAGGACAATGACGCTACCACTCAGGAAGAGCACTTTGAAGCCTTCATGGAAGCGGGCGCGGAGGAAGGCCTGATTGAGGACGAAGACCGCAAACTCATCCGCAGCGTTGTGGAATTCGGCGACAAGACCGTCCGCGAGGTGATGACCTCCCGTAACAAGATGGTGGTGGTGGAAGCGAACCAGACCCTTGACGCCCTCCGCAGCGTAGTGATTGAGGCACAGCTTTCCCGCTTCCCCGTCTACGAGGGCGATCTGGAGAACATCATCGGTTTCGTTCACGTGCGCGACGTATTCGAGGTTGAGGAAAAGGACCTCGCGCGCCGTCAGGTTCGTGAGCTCATGCGCCCGGTCCGCATGGTGCCCGAGTCAAAGCCTGTTAGTACGCTGTTGCGCGAGATGCAGGGCGACGGCACCCATATGGTGATTGTGGTGAACGAGTATGGCGACACCGCTGGCCTGGCCACCCTTGAGGATCTGGTAGAGGAGATCTTTGGTGAGATCCGCGATGAGCATGAGCCCGAACCCGATGTGGAGAGCGACGGAAATGGCGGCTTCATCGTGCAGGGCTCAATGGACGTGGACCGCCTGGAAGAACTCGTAGGCTACCGTACTGAAGATGATGCGGAATCCACCACGGTAGGCGGTTTGCTGGCGGAGTGGGCCGGACACGTTCCCCGCGTCGGTGAGGTGATCCAGGAGGATGGCCTTTGCATGGAAGTGCTCGAGGGAAATGAACTGCGTGTGGACAAGGTGCGCATCTGCCGAGTGGATACGCCCAAGGAAGAGGGAGACGCCCATGGCGGATGATTACCGGTCCGGTTTTGTGAGTATTCTGGGCCGGCCCAACGCGGGCAAGTCGACACTGTTGAACACCTTGGTGGGTGAAAAGATCGCCATCGTCAGTGACAAGCCCCAGACGACACGCACCACCGTGCAAGGCGTCCTCAGCACGCCGGGTGGGCAAGTGGTATTCCTGGATACCCCGGGTATTCACAGAACCGATACCCAGCTGAACAAGCGCATGATGGACGCCGTGCGCAGCAGCCTGGACGCCCGCGATCTCTTGCTGTTTGTGATTGACGCTTCACGCCCCGAACTCGACCAGCAACGGCAGGCCCTTGAATTCCTTACCCGCACGGAAACCCCCGTAGTGCTGGTGCTGAACAAGGTAGACCGCATTCCCGACAAGCGCGAGTTGTTGCCCCTCATTGAGAAGTGCATGGAGTTGCATCCCTTCGTTGATCCGGTGCCCTTGAGTGCCTTGAACGGCGATAACCTGGATGCGCTCCACAAGGTGATCTTCAGCCGGCTTCCCCAAGGGCCCCAGTATTTCCCCGAGGATTACCTCACTGATCAGCCGGAGCGCTTCCTGGCATCGGAACTGATTCGCGAGAAGATTCTTCGCCTCACCCGCGCCGAGGTACCGCACTCAGTCGCCGTGCTGATTGAGCAATGGGAGGAGAAGCCCAAACTCACTCGCATTGCCGCCACCATTCTGGTGGAGCGTGCCGGCCAGAAGGCCATCGTCATCGGCGCAGGTGGCGAGATGCTGAAGCAGATTGGGACTGAGTCGCGCACGGAAATTGAACTACTGCTGAACACGAAGGTCTTTCTCGAACTCTTCGTCAAGATCAGTGAGCGCTGGCGTGACAAACCCGCCGTGCTGAACGAACTCGACTGGCGCGCACAATTCTCCGCCAAGGCTGCCCGTGACACAGAATTAGACGCGCAGTAGTCAGCGATACGGAAAGGAACCCGCCCCACTTGCTCTCGACGTTTCAACTGCACACGATCTCGACCGGCACGGATGTCATCCGGCGCCAGGAACTTGAGGTCTCGCCCAGCAACTCCCAAGGGGAAGAGGTTTGCCAGCTGTTCCAACGCTTCCTGGTGGATAAGCCGAATGAGTTCCGCTTACGCCTGCCCTTCCTCAAGCACGATGACATTGAGATGGAATGGGCTGCCGCGCCCGGTGGCGCCGCGCTTTGTACCTTCTACGAGGACGATTCCCCTCTTGCCAGCGCCGTCCTTCTTTCGGGACTAAGCCTGGAGGCAGACGGGCAGATGGCAGCGCTGTTTGAAGCGGCGGTGCTGGAGCCGATCTTCGGCCCGCACGCGAAGCTCGCCCTGCAGTTTGAAGTGTACCCCGGTGTCGTGGTGGCGATGCTTGCCGCGGAACCTGAACGGTTTCCCACCGTCGAATTGTTCTACGCCTCCCTTGCCAGCGTCTACTTTCGGCAGATGAGGGCTCTCGCCAGCACTTTGAACTAGGCGTTCCTCCCAGCCTCCCCCACCAGCAGCCGCTCCTGGGATATGCTGGCGCCATGCAAAGAAGAACCTGGCTTCAGGCAGTGGCGGTGGGATCGCCCGCAATGGCACAACAATCGACGAATACCGCCCGCACCTCTGGCGCAGCTACCGAACGCCGCGCCGCACTGTACCAACTCCTGGGCGATCTGCCGGCCCGCCACCGTCCATTACGCGCTGAGGTCCTGAAGCGCGAGGAGACTCCCCACTACCTGCTGGAGCGTCTGGTGCTGGACCTGAACGGTGAAGAACCGGTACCTGCCGTCTTCACCGTGCCCAAGTCCGTAAGTGGCCCCCGCCCCGCTGTTCTCTTCCAGCACTCCCACGGCGGCGGTTATGACATCGGCAAACGCGAGTATCTGGAAGGCCGCTCTTACCTTGCCAACCCGCCTTATGCCGAAGCTCTTAGCCAGCTTGGCTACTGCGGCCTTTGCGTTGACACTTGGGCCTTCGGCGAGCGCGCCACCCGCAAGGAGAGCGTGATCTTCAAGGACATGCTGTGGAAGGGCCAGGTGATGTGGGGCATGATGGTCTTCGACTCGCTGCGTGCGATGGACTATCTGGTGACGCGCCCCGAGGTGATCCCCTCCAAGGTAGGAACCCTGGGTATCTCCATGGGGAGTACGATGGCCTGGTGGGTGGCTGCCCTGGATGAACGAGTGGCTGCCTGCGTGGACATCTGCTGCCTCACTGACTTTGACGCTCTGGTGGAGGACAACGGTCTTGACCGCCATGGGGTTTATTACTATGTGCCGTCCCTTCGTAAGCACTTCACAACGGCCCAGATTAATGCCCTCATTGCACCTCGCCCCCATCTGGCACTGGCAGGCACACGCGATGGCTTGACGCCCGTTGCGGGTCTGGATCGTATCGAACGCGAACTTCAGGGGATCTACCGCGAGGCCGGCGTGCCACAGAACTGGAAGCTGCTGCGCTACGACGTTGGGCACCAGGAAACTCCTCAGGGCCGCCAGGAAATCCTCACTTTTCTGAGATCCCATCTGGGATAGTCAACCGGCCTGGGAACCAACATTGTTTGCTCAGTTTCGTTACCTTCTACGTGTTCCTGCGCATCTTCTGCCGTCGCGCCCGTATAATGGGGGTTTGGACCTCGAAAAGCTTATCCTGCACAAAGTGGGCGAGGCGATTGCCCGCTTCTCCATGATCCGCGAGGGCGACCGCATTGCCGTGGGCGTCTCAGGCGGTAAGGACTCGCTTACCCTTTTGGATGCCCTCCTCCGCCTTCAACAGCGCGCCCCCATCTCCTTTCACGTAGAAGCCTTTACCGTCGAGCAGGGCAAGTTTCTAAGCCCCATCCAGCCAATCGGCGAACACCTACGATCCTTGGGTATCCCTTGGCATTACGTGCAGGACCAGCCATCGCTGGACCTCCTGGAATCTGACCCTGGCCATGGCTGCGACAAGTGCAGCCGCTTCCGCCGCCGCGCCGTTTACGAAATTGCCCGGGACCTAGGCTGCAACGTGATCGCCCTCGGGCACACGGCCGATGACTTCTGCGAAGCCCTTCTGCGCAACGCCATGTTTACCGGCAAGCTCAGTGCCCTTCCCCCGGTTACCAGTTCCCGCAAGGGTGAGTTCCGCTTGATTCGTCCGCTGGTGTTCGTTACTGAAGATCTCACCCGCCGCTGGGTGGCTGACCGGCACATGCCTGTGATTCCTTGCGGTTGCTCTCAAAAGACGGGCACCGTCCGCCGGTCTTTGCGCGATTACCTGGCAGAACTTGAGCAAGACTATCCTTATGTGAAGGAGACCTTGATTGCTGCGATGGGGAACCTGGACCCAGAGCGGCTCCTTGACCCTCGTTTCCAGGCAGCGGAGGCGTTGGAAGGCGCTCCCCAAGAGGAACTTTTTCCCGTTGTAACTGGGCTGTAATGAGATCCTGCTGAAATGTTAGACTTGGACACTTTCGATGATCTTGATGCCCGGCTTGAGTTCAGCGGTCCTCACCGCCAGCAGCGGCTTCGATTGCCGCTAGGAGTGAAGTAACCATGTGCGCTCTGCGGTTCATCCCCCGCGAAGAGAAGTTCTTTGACTATTTCGCAGATCAGTCCTCCATCTTGAAGGAGATCGCGGAACGCTTGGCCGCTGGAGTCTCCGGCGGGCACGAAGCCATGCAGCGCGAGTCTGAGATCATCATGAAGCTTGAGCAGCGCGCAGACGAAATCAATCGCGAAGTCTTCGACAAGCTGCGCAAGACCTTCATCACACCTTTGGATCCTGAGGACATCCACACGCTCACTTCCCGCCTGGAAGACGCCATTGACTCCGCCTATGTCACCGCCCGGCGCATCAACGTTTACCGCCCCGCCAATCTATCCCCGGCAATGGCTATCCTCGCAGGTCAACTGGTGGACATCACCCGGGAACTGGACTCCGCGGTAGGAATGCTCCGCAACGGAGGAGAAGTGAAGGCCCATTGTTTCCGTATTCGTGAGATTGAGGAAGAGGCTGACCGCAGTTCTCAGGATGGCCTGATGGAGCTTTTCAGCAGCGAAACCAATCCCATCGAGGTGATCAAGAATAAAGACCTCATTGATCTTTTGGAACAGACCGTCGACATCTGTGACGATGTCAGTGACATCCTAGCCAACGTCATCGTGAAGAATAGCTGAACCCCGCCGCCATGAGCCCGGAAATGATTTTGCTGGTCGTGATTGTGGCGGTCGCCCTGCTGTTTGACTTCTTTAATGGCTTCAACGACGCGGCCAATTCCATTGCCACCATCATTGCCACTCAGGTGCTAAGCCCGTTCCAGGCCGTTGTCTGGGCCGCCTTCTTCAACTTCGCTGCCTATTTTCTGTTCGGCACCAGTGTCGCCAAAACAGTTGGCGGCGATATGGTGAACCTTGATTTCGTAACCCCCTACACGGTGCTGGCGGGATTGATCTCTTCCACCTTCTGGCTGTGGTTCACCTCTCACCTCGGGCTGCCCATTAGCGCCTCGCACTCCCTGATTGGAGGCTACGCTGGCGCTGCCATGTCGCGCGTCATTCACATTGACGGGTTCTCTAGCGCGTTCAGCGCTCTCCACCTCAGCGGCTGGACCCTGCCCTTGGTGTTTATTGTTTTGTCTCCGCTACTGGGATGGATGCTCTCGTACGTCCTAATGACGGCCATCTACTGGGTTTTCCGCCGTTCCAGTCCGCAGTACATGGATGTCTGGTTCCGTCGCCTGCAACTGTTGTCCTCGGCGATATTCAGCCTGTCGCATGGTTCTAACGACGCCCAAAAGACCATGGGCGTGATCGCGGGTGCACTGGTAGCGGCGGGCGTGCAGGGCAGCATGGACGAAGGCATCCCAGCGTGGGTGGTAATCTCCGCTTACTCAGCGATCTCATTGGGAACCCTCAGTGGGGGGTGGAAGGTCATCCAAACCATGGGGCATCGCATTACAAAACTGAAGCCTCGCGGAGGTTTTGCTGCTGAGACGGCTGCGGCCGCTAGCGTATTCCTCGCCACTGGCTTGGGTGTCCCAGTAAGCACGACGCATACCATTGCAGGGTCCATTGCAGGCGTAGGCAGCTTTCACCGGCCCAAGGCGGTCCGCTGGCGGCTGGCAAACGACATCGTGGGAGCCTGGATCCTCACCTATCCTCTCACCGCGATTTTCGCCGCTCTTATCTTCGCCATCATCCGGCTGATTGTCCCGGGAGCTTAGGGGATTAGCGCTCCTTGGCAGGCGGCTCGATCTGGGCCAGTTCCCAGATCCGCGCCGGTTCCTCCAACAAATCGCCCGCGATGGCGCGGAAACCTTGTAGGTGCGGCGTCTCCATATGCACTAACCACACCGCCCGGTCTTTCCAGATCTCATAGAACAGAAATGCGGCAGGGTCCTGGTGATCTTGATGCAGATCGTATTGGATGCAGCCCGCCTCGGCACGCGTAGGCTCCACTAACCCCAGCAAAGCGCTCTTCAGCGCCTCCACCTGGCCTTCTTTCGCGCGCATGGAGGCGACAATGACAAATCCTTGAGTAGGCATCGTCTCCAGTGTAACTGCCACGCTATCCACGCTGCACGACGCAAATCGATATCGCCGGGCGTTCAGTTGTCCGCGGCTAACCGCGCCCGCTCTTCATGAAGCGCCCGCAGCAGCCGGTAAGAGTAAATCCCCGTCTTGTGGCCGTCGTTCCAGTGGATGCCAATGGCATAGTGTCCCACTGGCTCCACCGTGACAATCTTCAGCCGCTCCCGATACATGTGTAGCGGATTCGAGAAATCCGGTGCCTGTGGCGGAGTACCGTGCGCACCTGTGCACTGTGCGCAGGGGCAACGCTCCCGCAAAAACTCCAGCGGGAAATCGCTATGCGCGCCATCGGCCCAATCCACCTTAATGCCGGTGCTTTTGGAGATGGCAAAATGTTCTGGCTCGAGAGCTTCCACCGGTAGCCCTTCGATGGCTGGATACTTAATTTCGCTCATAGATGCGCTCAATATCACGCACGCCGGAGATTCGGCGGATGGCCATGGTGATCCGCTCCAACTGCTTCTTGTCGCGAATGTCCACAGTCATTTCCACCAACGCCCCGTCGATATCCCTGGTGCTATCGGCGCGGGCTTCCAAACTGCGAATGTTGCTCTCCTCGTCGTTCAAAATCGATGTGAGCTTGTTCAGGATGCCTGGACGGTCGTCAGTGAAGATGCAAAGCCGCACCGGGAACGACCGGAGACCTCCATCCCATTCCACATCAATCTTCCGCTCCACTTCATACAGCAAGCTCTGCACATTCCGGCAGCTAACCGAATGCACGGCGACACCTTTGCCCCGTGTGATGTAGCCCACTATAGGTTCACCCGGAATGGGATTGCAGCAACCCGCCCGATACACCAGGATGTCGTCAATCCCCCGCACCTTCAGCGTCAGGTCGCCCTTCGGTGCGTCCCGGTCCGGTGGTGCCTGGCCGCCAGGCAGCATTCGTTCCCGGGGCTCCTGGGGTGCCTCGGGAAGCGTGCTGCCGGAAAGCTTTTCCAGCAGTTTCCGCGGAGAAAGCCGGCCATAGCCCAACGCGGCCAGCAAATCATCGTGACGGCTGTAGCCATAGTCCGACGCCGCTGCCAGAAGGTCTACCTTCGAGAACTTATTCATCGCGATACTCAGGCGGCGTGCTTCCTTTTCCAGCGCCTTCTGCCCGATGTCAATGGCCTTCACGCGCTCGTTCGCCTTGATGACCGCATTGATCTTATTGCGGGCTCGCGAGGTTTGGACTACCGAAAGCCAATCCTTGCTGGGCTGATGTCCAGGCTGCGTGAGAATCTCAACAACCTCTCCATTTTTCAACGTGTAGCGAAGCGGCACAATCCGCCCGTTCACCTTCGCCCCCACACACCGGTGCCCTACCTCCGTATGAATTGCGTAGGCGAAATCAATCGGCGTCGCACCGCGAGGCAGCGCCACCACCTTCCCTTTGGGCGTAAATGTGTAGACCTCTTCCGGGTAGAGGTCCACCTTCAACGTCGAGAGAAACTCCCCGGGGTCCCGCATCTCCCGCTGCCATTCCACCAACTGGCGCAGCCACGCGATGCGCGCGTCATCCAGACCCGCCCCCTGCTTGCCCTCTTTGTATTTCCAATGCGCGGCAATTCCCTCCTCAGCCAACCGGTGCATCTCTTCGGTGCGAATTTGCACCTCAAAGGCCTGCCCCTGAGGACCAATTACGGACGTGTGCAGGCTCTGGTAGAGGTTGGGCCGCGGAATCGCAATAAAGTCCTTGATACGGCCAGGAATCGGCCGCCAAAGGTTGTGGATGATCCCCAGCGCCGCGTAGCAGTTCTTCACTGAGTCCGTGATAATTCTCAGCGCCAGCAGGTCGTAAACCTCCTCCACGGAGATCTTCTGGCGCTTCAGCTTCTGGTACACAGAGTAGGGCCGCTTAATTCGCCCAACCACCCGGGCCGGAATTTGCTCCTTCTGCAGGTCCGCCTCAATCGCCGCCTGAATCTCAGCCAGAATCTTCTCATTCGCCTGCCGCCGCATTTCGATGAGTTCGGCTACTTCCGCGTAACTTTCGGGCTCTAAGTAGCTGAGGGCGATGTCCTCAAGTTCACCCCGCACTTTGCCCATGCCCAATCGGTTTGCGATGGGAGCGTAAATCTCTACCGTTTCGTTGGCGATCCGCTCCTGGCGATTGCGTGGCAACGCACCCAGCGTACGCATGTTGTGCAGCCGATCTGCCAGCTTCACGATAATCACACGAATATCGTTTACCATCGCCAGCAGCATCTTGCGCATGTTCTCGGCTTGCCGCTCTTCCTTGCTGCCGAGATCCAACTTGCTGATCTTGGTGACGCCATCCACTACCCGGGCGACATGCTCTCCGAACAGACGCGCCACTTCCTCGGGGGTCGCTCCGGTATCCTCCACCGCGTCGTGAAGAAGGCCACTCTGAATGGAGGTGAGATCCATCTGCATCTCGAACAGGAGATTAGCGACGCCGAGGGGATGCAGAATGTAGGGCTCGCCAGAATCGCGAACCTGAAGGCGGTGATGCCAATTGGCGAAATCGAAAGTGCGGCGCAGGATCTCAAAATCTTCCCATGGCCGCGCGATACGGATCTTATCTTCTAGCGCCTGATAGGCCTTCTGGGCAGACGGGTGCAGGGTGCGCAGTTCCTCGCTTCCACTTTCAGGGAAACTCAGTTCGGTAATGCCAGCATGGTCACGGCCCACACGCAACCCCAACCCACGAAAACAGAAGTGGGGCGGAATGAATCCGCCCCATCTTCAGTGTACTAAAGATCAGGAACTATCGGCTTCAGCGTGTCATCGCCTCTGGCCGCTACTCCTGGGGTACCCGCAACCCCTTACTCAGTGGGTGCGTTTACAATACCCATCGCGCCCTTTTCCGCTTCGCGGGCCGCGCGGATCTTCTTGATGTTCAGCGAACGTTCCACCCAGTTCTCAGCCATCTCGATGTCCTTGTCATAGGCTGCCGGATCTTCCTGAAGGTCCGCGCGTTCGCGATACAGCAGGTTGATGTAGGCCATGGCATCGTCGTACTCTGCATCCAGGTCAATCGCCTTCTGTAGATAGCCGATTCCCTTTTCCACTGACTCCATGTTTTTCTCGCGTAATTCGGCGAGTGCCTTCTTGTCCTTAATCGGGCCGGGAGCATCGGGCTTCATTCCCAACTCTGAGCGCGCGGTCATGCGCCGCGGATATGTTTTCGCCCAGGCAATTACGCCCAATGTGTAGTAGGCTACCTTCCTGCTGGGATTCAGCGCAATGAGTTTGTCGTACCACTCGCTCGCCTTAGCCAGCGCCACGATCTTGTTGTCAAGGCTGGATTCGCCCTGTGCTTCGTTGTAATAGAGGCTCGCCAACGATTCGACGGCCACTTCGTCGGCGGCATTGGCGTTCAGCACGGTCATGAACTCCTTTTCCGCGCTACGAGCCAACTTAACGTTATCTTCTGAGGTCGCCGCGGGAATGTACTGGCTGAAATACGACATCGCCAGATACAAGCGCGCCGTGGGGAACTCAGGATCGAGTTCGACAGCGGTCTTAAAGTGCTCGACGGCGTCGGCGTACTTGGCGCCCTTATAGGCTTGTACACCTTTGTTCAGTTCGTCGCGCGCCTTCAACTTCTGGCACCCGGCACTGGCAAGGGAGATGCCCAGCAGGAATGCGGTCAGCAATATGAGTGCGATTTTTCGCTTCATCCCAATCCTCTCCTGTCTGCAAAACGAAAAAGGGCGGAGGGCTATTCGCCGCTCTCCACCCCGGGGGTCATCAGGCCCACTTTGTCAATGCCCGCGCCCTTTGCGATATCAATAGCGGCGGCCACATAACGGTATTCCAAGCTCGGATCACCCTTCACGAAGACCACACGCTCCGCGCGCGTCTTGAAGATCTCTTCCAAGCGGGGTCCCATCCGGTTCAAATCCGTGGATTCCTCGTTGATCTTCAAGGATTTATCTGCCGCAATCTGAATCACAACGGTCCGATCATCTTCAGGCCTTTGCGGCTGTGAATCTGGAGGCGGAGGCTGCGGAACCAGCGATTCCAATCCGCGGGGGGGTTCGTTGGTGATAATCATGAAGATGATCAGCAACACCAGTAGCACGTCAATCAGCGGGGTCATGTTGATGTCGGCTACTGCGCCGCCATCACCGCCGCCTGCTGCCATACTCATAAGGCACTCTCCTGAGTAGATTTCGTCTCGGTCATTCCGTACATCCGCCGCGGGGCGTCTGGATGCCTAGATTCCGGCCGGGGGAACAGCCATGGCTGCAGCCCGGGGATCCTTAATCTTTTCCGTCAGCAAGCCCACCTGGTCAACACCGGCACCGCGGAGGCTATCTACGGCTTCGGTCACCTTCTCGTATCGGGCCCGCGCATCGGACTTCACGTACACGGTCTTATCCACCCGTGTCATCAGCAGATCCTTCACCTTCGAAGGCAATACCTCTACCGGGATTGGATCCGAACCCAGGAAGGTTTTCCCGTCGCGGGTCACCGCTACGACAATCGCGTCTTCCTTGTCCGCTGCTTCCATCGTGATGGGATTGCGCGTCTTCACCATCTCCACGCTGATGCCCTTCGACAGCATGGGCGTAATCACCATGAAGATGATCAGCAGCACCAGCATCACGTCCACCATCGGGGTGACGTTGATGTCGGAGACTGCACCCATCTTTGCTCTTCTTCTGGCCATCGTCGTCTCCTTCCTTTGTTTCGCCTGAATGTCCTGGGCACCGCTTCCGGGATTGGCGGGGGAGCCGTGGAGCTCCCCCGCTTCACGAAATCAACGCTCAGGTTCGTGACGCGCATTCAATGCACGCCACCGCGTGTGAACTAGCCCTTAGCAGTCGCGCTCTTCTGAGTGCGCTTGATGAAGTAGTCGATCAACTCGGAGCTCGAGTTGGCCATCTCTACGTCAAAGGCTTCCACATTCGAGGTGAAGGAGTTGTACATCCACACCGCGGGAATAGCCACGAACAAACCGATAGCGGTTGCCACCAACGCTTCGGAAATACCGCCGGCCACAGCGCCCAAACCGGTCGCCTTTTCCGTCGAAATGCCCTGGAACGCGTTGATGATACCCACCACCGTGCCGAACAGTCCCACGAACGGGGCCGAGGATCCAATGGTTGCAAGCGCAGGAACGCCGCGCTTCAATTCTGCGTGCACAATCGCTTCAGCCCGCTCCAGCGCGCGCTTGGAAGCTTCAATGTCGTTCGACGACAGTTCGCCGCTCATCTGGTGCGCGCGGAACTCTTGCAGGCCTGCTACAACCACCTTTGCCAAGTGGCTCTTCTTGTAGCGGTCAGCAATCTTAATTGCTTCATCCAGCTTGCCCTCACGCAGCGCGCCAGCCACCGCCGGAGCGAAGGCACGCGATTGCTTCTTGGCGGCGCTGTAGGCCAGGTAGCGGTCAATCATCACACCGATGGAATATGCGGACATGATGAACAGAATGATAACGACGGCCTTGGCCAGGACGCCCATTTGCTCCCACATTGAGCGCAGGTCGAATGCCACCGCGCCGCCTTCCGCCATCAAGAAAAAAGCCCAAACTTGCATTTGCAAAAGCATTTTACGTCAGTCTCCCGCGAGTTGAATTCGTCAATCCGTTTTGTTGGTTGTGAGGTTTCTGTCAAGCTACCGCAGCGTGAAGTTCACGTCGATGGTAGTAGCAACTTCCACCGGCTCACCGTTGAGCAGCGTGGGCGAATATCGCCATTGGCGCACGGCCTGCAAGGCCGCTTGAACCAGCAGCGGGTGACCGCTCACCACCTGCAAGTCCTGGATTGCGCCGTCGCGCGAAATGACCGCGTTTAGACGCACTGTTCCGGACACGCGGGCCTGCTTGGCGAGCGGGGGATATACGGGCTGGACCCGGTTGATGACCTTGGCTTCGGCTACGTTTCCGCCAACGCGAATGCGTGACGGAATTGGCTTCGGCTTTTCGGCTGGTGGCGGGGGAGGCGGAGGCGCCGCGCTGGGCACTCCACCGATAATGCCACCAATCACACCACCCATGGTGCCACCCGGTACTCCACCGGCCACACCACCCACCACGCCGGCGCCGGCGCCTGGAGGCGGCATTTCATCTTCCGTAATCATCGCCACATCTTTGGGAATTTCCTTGGGTGCAGTCAGTACGCCCATGTCGAACTGGCGCTTAATCACCTTTACGGGCTTCACTTGCTGCACAGCCTGCGGCGGAGGAGGCGGTGGGGGCGGTGGCGGCGGGGCCACCAGAAAACTGGTGAGCTGTGTCTTCGGCAGAGAATCTGTGAAGATCAGCGGAATCAGAACGGCCACGATGATCAACACCACCTGGAACAGGAAGGAGATGAACACCGCAAACGGCTTTTTAGTTTGTCCGTCACCGACGAAAGTTTGTTCAAACATGCTTTACTCCCCGGTCTGTCTTGCCGGTGAGCGCTTGAAGCTTGGTGCCTCATGCGCCCCGTCTGTCGTCCCGGCCTTTGCCATGTCTCATGGCCTTCGCCTGCTGCTTACGCGGCAAACTAGGCCCGTGACTTTGCCGGCTTGGCCGGCCCCTTACGATCCTCCATCGCCTGTCTCCAGAACACCAATACCGGACTCGCGATGAAGATCGAAGAATATGTTCCAATCACAATCCCGCACACCAGCGCGAAGGCGAAGCCGTTCAACACCGGCCCCCCAAACAGGAAGAGGGCGAGACAGGTCATGAAGGTCAGCCCTGACGTCACCACCGTACGGCTCAACGTCTGGTTGACGGATCTGTTGATGGTATCAGGAAATGATTCCCTGCGGGAGACTTTTAGGTTCTCGCGGATCCGATCGAAAATTACGATCGTGTCGTTCATTGAGTAACCCACCAGCGTCAGAAACGCTGCAATCACCGTTAGCGAAATCTCTTTGTCAAAGATCGAAAATAGCCCCAGTGTGATCAGTACGTCGTGCAGGACGGCAAGCACCGCAGCCACACCATAAATCCATTCGAAACGGAAGGCGATGTAGACCAGCATTCCGCCCAGCGCATATAGGGTCGCCAGGATAGCCTGCCGCCTAAGATCCTCACCCACCTTGGGGCCAACTACTTCCACTTGGCGTATCGTGAATCGCCCGATGGAGAATTCCTCTTCCAGCGTCTTCCGTACACCCTCATTGACACCAGGAATACCGGAAAGTTCCCCAACGTTTCCTAGAATGCCGGAGCGCTCACCATCGCGAAACGACGTGATCGCCAGTGCCAGCGCCTTGCGCTCGTCGTCGTTAATGTTCACGCCGTTGCGAGTAAGCGGCACGGCCAGGCGGTCAGCCAGCAGCTCTGTGGAGATCGTATTTAGGTCTGGCTTACCAGCCGCCCCTCCGAACTGCGTTTCCAGGGTGTCGAAGATCGTTTGCCGGATGGTTTCCAGCTCCGCTTCTTCGCGCAATTCGGTGGCGATAATCACTTCGTTGTCGCCCGTCAGCTCCTGCACGCTTACATCTCCCGGCACCTTCGCCGAAATGCTACTGCGGATTTCGTTCACAGGAGGCTTGGACGCGAACTTCACATACACCTGCGCGCCGCCCCGGAAGTCGATGCCGTAGCGCGGGCCACCCTTGATCAACAAAGAGGCGAATCCGGCAATCAGCAACACCACCGAGAGGATGATGAAGATGCTCTTCTTCCCCAGGAAATCAAAATTAGTATCCCGAAACAGTTCCATGCAAGCGTCGCCGGTGCGTAAATGATTCAGACACCAGCATCTCCTTCTTTGTTCCCGACCTCAGCGAAAAATCTGCGTTCAAGCGCACATTCTTCTCCTCGAACACGAAACCCTGGCCGATGAGCCAGGGTTTTCCGCTAAATGCTAAGCGCAGCGCTCTCCCGCTTCCGGAACAGGCTCCAGTCAAACAGCCACCGCGACACGAATACCGCGGTGAACAGATTTGCCACAAGTCCAATTACAAGGGTGATGGCAAATCCGCGAACCGGTCCCGTGCCGAACATGAACAGAAAGGCACACGACACCACGGTGGTCACGTGCGTGTCGATGATCGTGAGGAAAGCCTTCTTGAAGCCAATGTCGATGGCCGCGGACACGGCTTTGCCATTTCGCAATTCCTCACGGATTCGCTCGAAAATCAGCACATTGCTATCGACAGCCATACCGATGGTGAGGATAATGCCGGCAATGCCAGGCAGCGTCAGCACGGCCCCGAAGTATCCCATGAAGGCCAGCAGCATCACCGCGTTCAGCACCAGCACAATGCTTGCATTCACTCCGGCGCCGCGATAGTACGCCAACATGATGACCACCACCAGCACTAACCCTACAAGCGAGGCGATGAAGCCGCTGCGAATGGAATCCGCACCCAGAGATGGACCCACCGTCCGCTCCTCCAGATACTGAATCCCCGCTGGCAGCGAGCCCGCGCGCAATACCAAGGCCAGGTCTGTGGATTCCTGTTCGCCGCTAAGACCGGTAATGCGACCGCTGTCATCGATACGGCTTTGGATTGTGGCCACGTTCACAATCTGGTTGTCCAGAATGACGGACAACCGGTTGCCGATATTCGACTCCGTGAAGCGGCCAAATCGCGACGCAGCCTCCTGCGTCAGTGTGAAGGAGGTCTCCCACCGGCTGAACTCGTCGCGGCTGGCGCGCGCATTGCGCAGGTCGCGGCCTGTCACCACCGGTGTCCGGCTTACCAGATAATAGCTGCCCGCATCGCGAGCCTGCCCTGGCTGGGGCCGCTCCTGTGCCAGCTTGGTTCCCAGCGGGAGCACTCCGCCATGTTGCGAAAGCGCCTGTTGCCTGGTGGCGAAGGGACCGTCCTTCACGTCACCCAACTCCAGAACGGCCGCCGTGCCGATAATTTTCTTCACGCGCGCAGGATCCTCTACGCCTGGCAGTTGCACCAGGATCTCGTATTGGGCATCCGCCCGTCCGTGCATCTGAATGATTGGCTCAGACAGTCCCAGCCCGTTCACTCGTTGCTCAATGGTGTTCAGGCTGCGGTTCACCGTGTCTGCCTTCAGCGCCAGGAGCTCAGACTCTTTGAACTCCAACACATAATCGGTTGAGTTCTCCGTGCGCACATTCCACGGGGTGTAGTTGCGTCCGATCAGGTCCCGGAAATTCCCCGCGTCATTCAATTCAATGCCCTTCACGGAGATCCGCACGTTATCGGCCTCCGCAATCGTGCCGGGGTCATTGCGGTCAATCGAGGTGTAGCGGATGTTCTGCTTCGCCAGGTCATCGCGAAGGCGTTGGATGACTTGATCCGCCTCGCCCTTCACGGCATCCTGCACCTGCACCTGCAGGATCAGGTGGCTGCCACCCTTCAGATCAAGCCCTAGCTTGATGTTTTCCTGCATGTTCTTGACGATGGCATCCGGGCTGTCGGGCAGCCCCACAATGCCATAGACCGAAAGCAGGATGACGGCAAGGATGATCGCCGCGCGAGTTTGAAGACTTCGTTTCATATAGTTTGCTCAGTACGTCTGGCTGACCGGATTACCAGTGAGAGGTTATCTCGCCAGCATCCCGGTCCTGATCCTTCTGTAACGCGATTGACGCCATCCCTTCAGAGGCCCCAACACGCACGGGGAGCGCATGCCCGCGAGGGCCGTCGCTTATCCTTTTGTCTCGTCTGAGAGCGTCGCTGCGATTGCCGATCGGGCCACCTGCAGCTTCACGCCGTCGGGCTTGACGCGCAACACCACCGCCGTGTCATCCAGGGAAATAATGGTTCCCAAGATACCACCGGAGGTCTGCACCTGCTGCCCGCTCCGCAGTTCTTGCAACATCTTTTGGTGCTGCTTGCGCTGGCGTTGCATCGGCAACACGAGCAAAAAGTAAAAGATAGCAAAAATCAGCACCATCGGGAGGAAGCCCAGCAGGCCACCCATTCCGCCAGGAGCTGATTGCAGAAAAAATGCAAGAGAATTCATCGGTTGCTTCGTCCTTATCCAGGGGCCGTTTCGGTTTGCGCGCGTGCTGTCCAGTTGCCCGCAAAGGCACCACATCACCAGCCGTTATTGAGCGGTAAGCTCCTCGTTTCCAGAGAGTTGCATTGTCAAGGCACGCAGGGTTCCAGGGAATCGACCTTGGAGGATACTCTCCCGAATCCGCCGCATGATGTCAAGGTAGTGGTGCAGATTATGCAGCGTCCCCAGCGTGCAGAACAGTATTTCATCGGCCATGAACAAATGCCTCAGATAGGCCCGGGAAAAGTTCCGGCAGGTATAGCACCCGCACTGCTCGTCCACCGGCAGCGGATCCTCCCGGTACCTGGCCTGCTTAATGATAAGTCGTCCTGTACTCGTGAAGAGGCATCCGTTACGGGCATTGCGGCTGGGCATCACGCAGTCC
Organism: Bryobacteraceae bacterium; assembly: GCA_036821995.1. Taxonomy (GTDB): domain Bacteria; phylum Acidobacteriota; class Terriglobia; order Bryobacterales; family Bryobacteraceae; genus JACTMJ01. The sequence goes on along the minus strand of DAISIM010000040.1, from coordinate 27,550 downwards.
ATCATGTCCACCCCACGTGCCACATACTGGGGCAATTCTTCGGGCATCCCAACACCCATCACGTAGCGCGGCCGGTCTTTGGGTAGCTGCGGAACAGTGTGTGCCGTCATCTCCATGCTAACCTCACGCGGCTCGCCCACACTCAGGCCGCCCACCGCATAGCCTTCGGCATCCAACTCAAGCAAACGCGCTGTACATTCGCTGCGAAGGTCAGCATACATGCCACCCTGCACAATGGGAAACAGCGCCTGGCGGACGCGCGTTTCCTCGGGCAGCGAACGGAAATGCCGGAAGGCCCGCTCTGCCCAATCCAGTGTCCTCCGCATGCTTCGCTGCGCCTTGCGCCAGTCAATCGGGTAGGGAGGGCACTCATCCAACACCATCGCGATGTCGCTGCCCAACGCCTGCTGCACATCCACCGTGGACTCCGGCGTGAACAGGTGCTTGTCGCCGTTGAGGTGGGAACGGAAGACCACGCCCTCGTCGGTCACCTTCCGTAGCCCGGTGAGGCTGAAGACCTGGAAACCGCCGGAATCGGTGAGGATGGGGCGGTCCCAGCGCATGAAGCCATGCAATCCCCCGAAGTTGCGGATGAGTTCGTGGCCGGGGCGCAGATAGAGATGGTAGGTATTGCCCAGGATGATGCCCGCATTGAGGTCCTCCGCCAGATGGCGCGGGGTGAGGCCTTTGACGGTAGCCTGCGTGCCGACGGGCATGAAGACGGGGGTTTCCACCACGCCATGCGGGGTATGCATGCGGCCGGCCCGCGCCCCGGTTTCCGGGCACACGGCCTCCACTTCAAATCGAATCGCAGGTTCCAATCCTTTCTAGTATCGCAAGCGGAAGCGAATCACCCTAGAAGCAAACCAGGCGCCCCTGGTTGGGGGCGCCTGATAACCGTAGCGCGATCTCCCGCGCACATTGCAAGGGGAGACAGCTAAAAGATGAATCGCAATCCAAACTGCGCCTGCAAGGGTGTGCCCAACTGCTGGTTCTGCAGGTTGTAGCTCCCGTCTGCATTGCGCAATCGAAGGAAGTTCTCATTCGGGGCAACGACTTCCCCAGTTGTCGGATTGATGCCCAGGCCGTAGACATTGGTGTTGCCAGCAAAAATCACATTCTCGAAGTTGAACAGATTGAAGAGCTCCGCCGAGAACTGGAACCGGGCAGTCTCGCTTACCTTGAAGTCCTTCAACACCCGCATGTCTACATTCCGGAAGTTGCGGTTGCGGAAGGAATTGCGCTGGAACGGCTGGCCTACCGCCTGGTAGGGGGAATCAGCGAAATTGCTGAGGTCAGCATTGGTGTCGGCCCCAGTGCGGGGGTTGATCGGCGCACCGGTACGAGCGCGGAAGATGCCCGCAACCTGGAAGCCCCACGGCAGGAATACCAGGCCATTGCTTGTGAAGTCGTGCCGGACGTCCAGTCGCGAGTAGCTGTACTCCCGACGGAAATCATAGGCATTCTCGTAGTTGTAACCGGTGGCATCCCTCTCTGTATCGTCGTCAGAGAAGTTCTCTCCGGCGGTGTAAAACGCACCGAACTGCACGCGCTTTCCGCGATACTGCACGCTGGTAGTAATGGCGCGATACATGGCGCGAGCACTGCTGGCGCGCACCAGCACTTCATTGAACGCGGGATTAACCCGCTGCACCCCTGTAAACACGGGACGTCCGTCAGCCCGGGTTGCGGGCACAGAAGGTACTCCCAGATTGTAGTTGTGATTGCGCAGGTTGTTTACGGTATTTACGTAAGTGAATTGTGCGCCAACCACGAGGTTGCCCCAGACTTCCTGCTCCATTCCCAACCCCATCTGCAATGAGCGGGGGTTCCGGAAATCGCTCGCCATCACGGTTACGTTCGGGGCGGCGGCAGCGGTGGGCAGACGGCTAAGTTGCTCCATCGTAAGCACCGGAAGGTTGTTAAGCCCAAACTGATTCAGATTAATGCCCGCTCCTAAGAACAGGTCATAGAGCGTCGTGTTCGCCGGCGGGGTCACCGTCAGCGACAGGTCACCGGCGGGCGTTCGGAAGTTGTTTGTGGCAGCCGACATTACGATCAACGGGGTGGTGGCATAGAAGATGCCTGTCTGCCCGCGCAGCACAAAACGCTTGCCGGACGTATTGGGCGAATAGGTAAAGCCGAAGCGCGGCATGAACTGGTCAGTCGCGTTGCGGATCCTGGTGGGGTCAACGGTCTGTCCACGCGGAAACACATAACCCTGAATCGCATTCAACAAGGTGCTATTGTTCGTTTCCGGTGTGGGATTGAACTGCCCCTCCCACCGGAATCCGTAGTCGATGCTGAACGAGTTACTAACCCGCCAGTTGTCGGTAACGTAGCCAGCGACCAGATTCACACCAAAATCCGCCAGCAGGTTCCCGATCTGTCGTTGGTACTGTACCTGGTTGGTTTGGAATCGATTCGGGGTGTTGGGGCTGCCTAGCGTGAGTTGTTCAAGCACGAAGGCCGGCGCAGTGTTCAGGAATCTAAATGCGCCAAACTGATTGAATCCAAAAGTTTGGAAAGTGCTCAGGCGGTTGTAGTCGAAGCCCGCCTTCACGGTATGGCGACCGACACTCCAGCTCAAACTGTCAGCAATCTGCAGGCGGTCATCGTCCTGAACAGTGGGCAGGAAGTTGCGGGCACCAAAGATTCCAACCTGGCCCGCGGTCACTTGGGGCAGCGCTGAGTTTGAGAGACGTGGACGCTCTTCGTAGGTAGCCGTAAATCGGAGGTCGTTCACCACCGAGGGACTCAACACCTGCGTCCACTGCAGCCCACCAAGATGAATCGTGTTCTTCTCAATGCCGTCATTGCTGCTGGCACGATTCGTGGCCGGGTTCAAGGATCCACCCACACTCACCGCGTTTTCGCCTACTGCGTTGCTGCGGTTGTAGCGAAGTGCGATTCGGCTACCACCTTCGGACAGGAAATCCAGTCGTCCTGTGTACGCATACGAATCGTTCGTTTGGGTAAACGGCCGCTGCTCATTCTGAAAGAAATCATAGGCCTCTGCATTGGCCGCACTACGTGTTACCTGGTTGAGCGTCGGAAACAACACCTGCCGTGGGGTCTTTGACACTTGGTTTTCTGCCGCCACGAAGAAAAACGTGCGGTTACGACCGTCGTAAAACTTGGGAATAAAGACCGGGCCGCCGATGCCGCCGCCGAATTGTTGCAGCGTTTCTAGCGCATTCTGGCCCAGCGGGTTGGTCTTCCCCATTTCCTTATGACGAACCTGATAGAACAGGTCCCCATGCAGGTCGTTCGCTCCTGAACGCGTAATCGCGTTCAAGACCCCGCCCGTAGAGCGGCCATACTCGGCCGAGTAGCCGGAAGCCACCACCTGAAACTCCTGTACCGCGCTCTGGGGCACGGTGATGACGAAGTTTGAGCGCTCACCGCCGCGGATGCCCCCAAAGAAGGGTTGCGTGTAATCCGCGCCATCCAGCATCACGTTGGAGTTCACACCGCGTTGGCCAGCGAAGCTCAACTGCTGCCGCTGCGGCTCCACCTGCACGGTGGGCGTGAGCACGGCAAAATCCTGAAAGCGCCGTCCGTTGATGGGAAGGTCTCTCACCGCCGTTTGGTCAACGATAGTGGAAAGGGTTGGTACCGCGAGGTTGATCAGCGTTTCGGTTACCTCTATCGACTCTGTGGTTCCTGTGATGGACAACAAGATGTCAATGGTCGCCGTCGTTCCCACGTTCACCACCGCGCCCACCGTCTTGGGTGCGAAACCTTGCGCGGTAGCCTCTATTTCATAGCTGCCGGGGTCGACAAACGTGGCCACATAAAAGCCGTTCTCGTTGCTGGTCACCTTCCGGGTCGTGCCCGTCCTTGTGTTCTTGATCGATACCGAGGCGTTCGGCACCAGCGCTTGGTTGGGATCGAAAATCCTGCCGTTGATGGTGGCTTTATTCGCGGCGGATTGCGCCATCAGCCCCATCACAAACAGCACACCAATCCCCAGGATGCGAAGTGTTCGCAACATAGGTGATTCCTTCTCCTTGTCGAGGGTAAATTATGATGAAATGGTGTCTCCGGTTGGAGTTCCTGAAACAACACCTATAGGATAGCCACCTCTTGTGACAGATCCATTACTTTTTCATGTAAATATTCGTTCATTATACATACTAAGTATTTCATTCTAAATGAGATTTCACAGGATGCCCTCTAATCAGAATTGATGATTGACGCGATAAGTAGAAGCCAATGGCGCGCCGGAATTCTACGCCTGTTGCACCGTTCCTGTACCGAGGACGCCGCTGCCCGGAACCCCTCAACGGAGCCAAGAGTATCCACCGTCAGAGCTTCAACAGCGCCGTTACTGTATCGTCATCCAGTTGGCGCTTCAGTTTGAAGCCCAACTTCTCGCAGATCCGCTGCATCGCAAAGTTCTCCGCCAGAATCTCAGCGGCCACATAGTCCAGCCCTTCATCCCTGGCAATCTGAATCAGCCGCTTCAGCAGTTCCGTACCCAACCCGATTCCCTGCTGCGCATCGGTCACCAGCACCGCAAACTCCGCGCTATTGCTTGCGGGGTCGCGGCGCAGCCGTCCCACAGCCAGAATTTCTCTCTCTCCACCGCTCCTGCCGCCTTCGGCCACGAGTGCGATTTCCCGGTTGAAGTCAAGGAAGCAGATTCGCTGCAGCCGTTCATGGGCGATGCGCTGGTCTAGTTTCAACAGTTGCAGGTAACGCAGATACACCGTGCGCTCGCTCAAGGTTTGGTGCATGGCCACCATTAACGGCTCATCTTCCGGCCGGATGGGCCGCAACAGCAACTCCAGCCCGTTGCGCGAAGTCCAGGGCTGCACATACTGCATCGGATAGGGGCGAATCGTCAGCCGCGGCAAATCCGCATCCGCCACGATTGCCGGATGCAGCACCACGCGCGCATCCAAGGCCACCATCTGCGACTCACTCACTAACAGCGGATTCACGTCGATCTCCATGATTCGCGGCTGCTCCGCCACCAGCCGGCTGAAGCGCACCAACAGTTGTTCCAGGGCCTGAAAGTCCACTGGCTTGCGGCCCCGTACGCCTTCCAGCGCGGTGTAGATCTTCGTCTGCTCCATCATCCGCCGCGCCAGCGTACTGGTAAGCGGCGGTAGCGCCAGCGCCCTGTCGCGGAACACCTCCACCAGCGTCCCGCCCGCGCCAAACAGCAGCACTGGGCCAAACTGCGCATCCAGGCTTGACCCGATAATCAGCTCATACCCGTCCAGCCGTACCATCGGCTGCACCGTGACACCCTGAAAATGGTGTGCCCCCCCATTCGCCGTCACCCCATCCAGGATGGCCGCGAATGCCGCATCCACTGCACGCTCATCCTGAAGGTTCAGCTTCACGCCACCCACGTCGCTCTTGTGCGTGATTGTTTCGGAGTAGAGCTTCAGCACCACCGGATAGCCCATCTCCCGCGCCGCGGCAAGTGCCTCTTCCACCGTCCGCGCAACCACCGTCCTCACCACCGGCAAGCCATACGCCGCCAGCACTTCCTTTGATTCGAACTCAGTTAGGATCTCCCGCTTCTCCGCCATCGCCTTCGCCAGGATGCCCGCCGTTGCCTCCGATGCCAGGCGATCTTCCGCCGTCGGGCTCGCGCTTACCGGCGTTTCATAAATCCCCCGCAGGTTGTAGGTGTAGCGGTACATATAGCCGAAGGCCCGTGCCGCGGTGTCGGGGTAGGGAAACGTGGGAATTCCCCCGGCGTTCAGGATAGACACCCCATTAGCCACTTCGCCGCCCCCCATCCAGCTTGCCAGCACCGGCTTGCCGTTCAGCTTGGCGTATCCCTTCAGCAATTCGGCCGTACCGGTCGCATCCGTCATCGCTTGCGGGGTAAGAATCACCAGGTATCCATCCGCATTCGGATCCTTCGCCACCACCTCCAGCGTCTTCGCGTAGCGGTCCGCTTTGGCATCACCCAGGATGTCGATGGGGTTATTGTGGCTCCATGCCGACGGCAGGAACTCGTTCAGCTTCACGATCGTTTCCGGAGCCAGTTCGGCCAGCTCCGCGTTGTTCATCGTCAACGCATCCGCCGCCAGCACCGCGGGGCCCCCCGCATTGGTGATCACTGCCATCCGGTTACCCTTCGGCCGCGGCTGCTTGGCCAGCACTTCTGCCATGTAGAACAAGTCCGCGATGTGGTTCACTCGCAGTACGCCAGACCGCCGAAAGGCCGCATCCAGCACTTCGTCGCTGCCCGTCAGGGAACCCGTATGCGATGCCGCCGCCTTCGCCGCCGCCTCAGTCCTGCCTGCCTTGATGACGATGATTGGCTTGGTCAACGCCACTTCGCGCGCCGCCGACAGAAATGACCGCGCATCCCCGATGCTCTCCATGTAGATCAGAATCGACCTCGTCCGCGGATCATTGCCAAGATAGTCAATCAGGTCACCCCACCCGATATCGCTCATTGACCCGATGGATATGAACGCGCTAAAGCCCACCTTTTCCGCGATGCTCCAGTCCAGAACCGCCGTGCACAAAGCCCCGCTCTGACTGATAAAGCCCACACTTCCCGGTAGCGCCATTCCATGCGCGAACGTGGCATTCAAACCCGACAGCGGACTCATCAACCCCAGGCAATTCGGCCCGATAATCCGCATCTTCCCGCGCTGCGCTTCCTGCAACACCTTCTGCTCTAGCGCCGCACCCTCCGGCCCCACTTCCTTGAAGCCTGCCGACAACACAATGGCGCAGCGGATGCCTGCGTCTACACATTCGCGAATCAGCCCCGGCACCGTAGGCGCCGGCGTCGTAATCACCGCCAGTTCCACCTCGCCCGGCACTGCCGCAACGTTTGGATAGGCCTTGATCCCCAGCACGCTGGGCCGCTTTGGGTTAATCGGAAACACCATCCCCCCAAAGGGATTGCTGATGAGGTTCCAGAACACGGTCCGCCCTACGCTGCCCTCATTCTCAGTCGCCCCAATCAAGGCCACGCTGGATGGCGAGAAAAAAGGCTCCAGGGGATGCTTGCCTCCGCCCAGAATTGCCGTTGCGGGGTCTGTAGTCTGGTTCTTGATAGCCATCGCGCGCTGCCCTTTCCTTAAGCCGGGTGCCGGCGTTCCCTATCAACCTATCAAACCCACACTGAATAAAGGATCCGTATATCACGAACGCAAAACGAAAAGGCCCTGATGGCGAATGGTCGTCCGCCTCAGGGCCGGCTGCCTATTGGCCGGCATGCGCCGGCTGCGCAAGACTTACTCGCTCGCACCCACCCGCACGCCGGATGCGCTCAATTCCACAAACACGGGGTTTGGGGCGTACTTCTTCACCAGGGTGCCCACCGCCTCCTGCTTGCCAATCAGGACGAAGGTGAGGTTGTCCGTGCGGTAGTGGGTATCAATCACCCTCCGCGCGTCCTCCACCGTCACGGCATCGATGCGCGCAAACAGCGTGTCCACTTCGTCGCGGCTTTGGCCGGTCACCTCAAACTCCGCCAGCAGATCCGCCAGTTGATCGTTGGTTTCCACCAGCTGCGTGGGGGTGCCACCCTTCACGTATGCCTTGGCTGAGGCTAGTTGCTCTGCATCCACACCCTTCTCACGAAGCCGCTTCAGCACCTCAAGCGCCAAATCAATAGCCTGCTGCGTGGTTTCGTTCGCCGTGAACGTAGAGATCGCTAGCGACCCCGGCAGCCGCCGCTGCTGCAACTGGGAGGTCACCCCGTACGTTAGGCCCGCGTCCACGCGCAGCGCATCGTTCAGCATCGACGTGAAACGGCCGCCAAACAGCGTGTTCACCAGTTGCATCGCGATACGGTCATCGCTGGTTGCGCTAATACCCGGCTGCAAGATCTGGAAGTAGGTTTGTGTCGCCTGCGGATCATTCACCAGCAGCAGGCGGGGTGCCTTTGCGCGCGCCACCGCCTGCGCCTTCACCCAACTGTAGGCATTCCCCGGCTTGGCTTTCCCGAATGCCGCCGCCAGTTCCTTGCGCAACACCGCCGCATCAAAGTCGCCCACCGCAATCACGGCCATGTTCGCTCCCACATACATCCGCTGGTAGTAGCCCAGGATTTCGTCACGGCGAATCCGCGTGATGCTTTCCTCATCCGCCACTTTGCCATAAGGATGACCGTCGCCAAAATAGAACCGCGCCGCGTAGGGGCCAATCGCCGCACGCGGATTGTCCTTCACCGCCTTCGCGTTGTCCAGTGCCCGCGCCAGTTCCTTCGCTACTTCCTCTTCCGGGAATGTTGAGTTCAGCGCCAGGTCCGCCAGAATCTCAACGCCCTGCTTCAGGTCCTTGCTCAGCACTTCCAACATCAGGCTGTTTGCGGACGATCCAGAAACCGTGCCAATGTTCGCGCCCAGGAAGTCAACCTCATCCGCAATCTGCTTTGCCGTCCGCTTCGCCGTTCCGCGTAGTAACAGGTCATTGGTGACGTCCGCCAGTCCCGCCATCGTCGCCGGGTCTGCCTCACCGCCGCCTCTCACCTGCAAACGCAGCGTCACCAGCGGCACGTCGCGCTTCGGCATCATCACCAGTGTCACGCCATTCGGCAGTTGCTCGCGCGTGTATTCAGGAAGCCGCAATTGTGCCAACACCGGCAGTGCAGCCACCAATGCCAACATGCCCACGAGAGCCATCCGGATGCGCGTTCTCATTGGCCAGCCTCCTCAGCCTTCTCTGGAATCAACGTGCCCACGGTGCGATTCCTTGCTGTCAGGTACTTCTTCGCCACCCGCTGCACGTCCTCCGCGGTCACACCCGCAATCATCGCGTCGTAGCCATTCACCTTGCGCCAGTCGCCATGAAAGACCTCAAAGTTACCAATGAAGTTCGCCTTATTGGCAATCGTCTTCAACTCGCGGAAATAGTCCGCCAATAACTGATTCTTCGCCTTCTGTAACTCGGTCGCGGGAGGTGCCTCTTTGTGCAGCTTTTCGATTTCCTCAAACAGCGCCCGCTCACTGGTTTCCGGCTCTACCCCAGACCGTGGGGACACGATGCACATAAACTGCCCAGGGTCCAACGACTCATTTGCGCCGCATTGCGCCCGTAGCGCCAGTTCGCCATCCACCATCCGCCGGTACAGCCGGCTGCTGCGCCCTTGCGACAGCAACGCGCCCAGCACTCCCAGCGCCGGTGTATCTTCATGCTTTGTCGACGGCACATGCCAGCTCATGATCTGCAACGGCAACTGTGCTCTGCGGTACACGGTCACTCGCCGCTCGCCATTCTGCTGCGGCTCCACCGTGCGCACCGGTGGAACCGGATCCTGCTTGGGAATCGGCTCAAAATACTTCTTCGCCAGCCGAAGTACTTCCGCTTCAGTCACCGCACCTGCAATCACCACTGTGCAATTGTTCGGCGCATAGCCCATCCGGTAGTGATGCTCTAATTCCTCGCGCTTCCACTGCTCAATATCCGAAGCCCACCCGATCACGGGCCACTGATAGGGATGCGCGGTGTACGCGGTCGCATTCACCTGTTCGTACAGCGTGCCGAAGGGATTGTTGTCCACCGCCATCCGGCGCTCATTCGACACCACCTGCCGCTCTGACGCAACCATCTCCGGCAATAGCGCCAAATCCTTCAGCCGGTCGGCTTCCATGTCAAACATCAATTCCAGCGCGCTATCGGGCAAAAAGTCAGTGTAAACGGTCACGTCTTTCGACGTATATGCATTATTGCGTCCGCCTGCCTTCTCCAGTACAATGTCGAATTCCTTTGGACCATATTTCTTGGCGCCGTTAAACATCATGTGCTCAAAGAAGTGGGATAGCCCGGTCGTGCCTGGTTGTTCATTCCGGCTTCCTACCTGGAAGAACAAATACATAGCCACATTCGGCACGTCATGATCTTCATGAATCAGCACCTTCATGCCATTTTCCAGCACATGCTGTTTCACTTCCACTTGCTGGCTGAAACACCAGCATGCGGTAAGCATCAGAACTACAAATAGACGAATACCCATGTTTCCTCCGGTTGGATCCGCTTTCACGCACTCGCGCTTGTCGACTCTATCTCTGGCACTCCAAGTCCATGTAGACATTGTATCCTCCTGCGTCCCATCCCCGCCCAGAACTCGAATGCCGGCAATGTTCTGGGACCGCCCCACGCAAGCCTATTTCGAACAAAGTGAATCTCGAAATACTGATTTCGCTGCGTGCTCACCATGTCCAACCGGTCATGACTGCTGCGCTTGGCCAGTTCCTGTTGATGGAATCGCTCAGCCCCATGATGACTCCTGAAGACCCGCCCTTCAGGCGGCCTTCGAGTGACCGCCATACCTTCATTATCCCACGCCCGCCGCCACTAAGAGTTGTCGGTATCCTTCAATTGCTGTTGGAGGCTCTCCAACTGCCGCCTTAGCTTGCGCTCTCGCATTACCAGTGACCCCACATATAACAACACGCCCGCCCACGCCACGAAATAGGCCCAAAAGAGAAAAGTAAACTGTGTTTGATCCATGAGATGGTCTTCCCCGTCTTGCCTTCCAATATGTCTGGGCGCTATGCCAGCGCATTCACCCGCCGCCGTAACCGCTCTACTGCAAACTCCATCTCCTCCTGGTACATCCGCATCGCGATCAGCACCGCCGCGACGCATAGCATTGGAATCAGATTGGTATACAGCACTTCCTTCATGGACGGATCAATCGCGCCAGGCTGTCCCACGATTGGCTGCGGATGCTGCGTTCTCCACCATCGAATGGAATACCAGACAATGGGGATATCCACAAATGCAAAGATAGAAAAGATTGCCGCGAACTGTGCTCGCTGCCGTGCCTCCGGTACCGCCCGCCGCAAGATCAGGTATCCACAGTACAGCAGGATGCAGATGAACATCGATGTGAGACGGGCATCCCACGTCCACCAGATTCCCCACACCGGACGTGCCCATAACATCCCCATCGCTGTGCCCACAATACTGAACATCAGCCCCACTTCAATGGACGCTACCGAGAGGTGATCGTACTGCAGTTCCCGCTTCGTCAGATACCCGATGGAAGCCACGAAACCCACGAAAAACGCGAGCATCCCGGCCCACAACGCGGGGACATGGAAGAACAGCACACGGTAGATTGCCCCCTGTTCCGCATCATCGGGAAGCACCAGAAAGATCTGGTAGAGGTTCCGCGCGAAGATAAGCGCAGCCACCACCAATGCCGCAAGAATCCACTTCTGTCGCATCGTCGTCACCCCACTAAGACTTTTCCCGCCATCGCTCCGGTAAGTAGCGAAAAGATGATATCGAAGCCCACCAGCAACCGCAGCCAGGCCTGCATATCCGCATTCATGGGCTGCCCTCCAATCAAATGTGCGCTCAGCAGAATCGCCGCCAGCAAACTTGGGATCAGCACGGGATACACCAGCACCGGCAGCATCACTTCACGCAGCCGCAGGTTCACCGTCAACGCACCGAACACCGTGCCCACCACGCTCATCCCCCAGGTCGCCAGAACCAGTACCACCAGCAGCATTGGCCACTGGCCAGCCCAGCGGATGTTGTAGAAAATCCCGAACACAGGAAGAGAGATACACTCCACCAACAACAGCAACACCGCATTGGCCATCGCCTTCCCAAACAGGATTGCCGCGGGCGGCAAGGGGGATGCCAACAACGCTTCCAGGCAGTCGTTAGGCAGTTCGCGCGCGAAGCTGCGGTTCAATAGCAGCGTACCCGCGAACGTAAAAATCAGCCACAGCAAACCACCCGCAATCTCGCGTGCCTGCTCAGCGTCAGGGTCAAACGCAAAGCTGAACAACAGCAGCATGGCCATGCTGAATGCGATGGCTGCATTCAGCGAGTCCTTCGACCGCAGTTCCATACGGAGGTCCTTACCCGCCACCAGGAACGCCGCTTGCAGCGTGTTCATGCCTTGTCCCCACACAGCGCGTAAACCGATGCGGGGTCAGCCAGCATGGCCTCAGTCCGCGGGCCGCAATAGGCCACCGCTCCCCTGTCCAGCAGCAACACATGCGAAGCCAGTTGCATGCCTTCCGACAGGTGATGCGTGCTCATCAGCACCGTCGCACCCGCCGCAATCGTCTCCTCCAGAAGCGCTCGCACCATCTGGGTTGCACGGTCATCCAGCGCTGTCAACGGTTCATCCAGCAACAGCAATTTCGGGCCGCCAATCAGCACTCGGGCTAACGCCAGCCGTTGCCGCATCCCGCGCGAATACTCCTGCGGACGGTTCTGCGCAACACGCTCCAATTGCACCCGCTTCAGCCACTCGCGCACTTTGCCCGCGGCATCTGGCACCCGTGCCACCCTTGCCGCCAGCATGAGATTCTCTTCCGCGCTTAGTTCATCGTAGAGCCCTGACCCATGACCCAAAAAGCCGATCGCGCGCCGCGCCTGTGCATCTGTGGGGTCCGACCCAAACACCGCCACGGTCCCTTCACTGGGCGCGTTCAAGCCTGCCAGCAATCGGATAAGAGTCGTCTTCCCCGCCCCGTTCCGTCCCAGCAGCGCCATGCAGGTATTGGCTTCCACGGTAAAGCTGGCCTGCCGCAAAGCAGCATACACGCCAAAGTAGCGCGTCACGCGGCGAGCCTCTACCGCAGTCATTGCTGGCCGATTTCCTTGCTTGACTCAGCAGGCTTCCGGTAAAGCAGTAGCAACGCGAACACCAGCGCCAGGCCGCCCGCACCCACAATCAAGGTGAGGTTGTCATACACCGACGGCTTCACGTTCCGAATTCGTGGACTCTCGGCAACAGACCCCTCCGCGGGAGCTTCCGCAATGGATCCGCTGCCGCGGATCTTCAGTGTTGTTCCACTTCCCGCCAGGCTGTAGATCTGCGCTTTGGTCCGCGGCTCCGCCCCCATCGACACCAAGCCCTCACCCTCAAGCGTCACGCCCGGCGCGGCCACCACGCGAATCCGCCCCTCGTTTCGTAGGCTACGGATCCGGAATTGTCCTTCCCCGCCTACGTAGGGAACCACGTAGCTAAGGTCGATGCGGCTTTCTCCGGGTGGAATCGCATCGGCCACCTGAAACACATCCGCCTCGTTCGTCTTCTTCGCTTCGGACAGGCGCGGCCTTTGGTCTGGCCCAATGAAACTCACCTGCACAATGCCTTTGGCTTCAGCCGGCAACGCAACGCGCAAGCTGCCTCTTTGCGTGTTCAATAGCGTCTGCTGCGTGCCGTTATTCAGCACGAAGGACTCACTCACCACCATCTCCGCCTGCCCAGGCTCCAGGAACACGATGTGTTGGTCAAGCTTCGCTGTCGCTGCATCGCCAGTCGTGTCATAAACCGCCACCTGCAGGTTGTTCGGCGGCAGCATCGGCGGGATCACCTGCGAGTACAACACCCCCGCGTATTCCGTCTCCAGCGCACAAATGCCGCTAATCGTATCCGGAAAAGCGAAGCGTCCATCGGCCCCTGTCGTTGCCCGGTTCAGGATTGACCCGCTTCCATCCTCGGCCAGCTTCACCAGTGCCACATTGGCCCCTGCCTGTGGCTTACCCGTGGACTTGTTGGTTACCGCGCCGTCCACGGCCGCATGCAGAGGCACCACCATCAGCACGGCGATCAGCATGGAAAGCAGCTTCATGCGCGCGCCTCATCCATCTTATGGCCGCACTCGCCACAGAACCGCATGGGCTGCGAGAAACTGGCCCCGCAATTGCCGCACACGAAGCGCTGCGTTCCGGCGACGGATTCCGAAACCTGTTGAGCCGGTTTGGCCTTGCTCGACCCGGCTACCGGTTTGGCCGTCTTGTTTGGCATCCCGCTCTTGGCCAGGACAACATCGATTTCCTTGTTCACTTCGGTGAGTTCCTGCTGAAGGTCAGCTTTCGTCGCCTGGTAGTCCTCCGGCGACAGTTTCCCCATCAGGAACTCAAAGTTGGCGTCACGCAGATTTTCATAGATGGCCGCCTTTCGCTCGTCCAGGTGGCCGGTTGGCGAGTGTGGCTCAACAAACGGAAGATCCTGTGGCCGGATCACCAGCACATACAGCAACGCCAACAGAACCAGGCCTATCGAGAGAGCTACCATCATTCGCCGATACCATCCCGCCAGCCCGTCAGGCTAATCGCCCGCGCGCGCTGCCGGCTCCTCCTCCAGCTCGCGCGCCATATCGCTAATCTGCGCGGAAACCAGCTTCGTGCGGCCAGTCTGCCGGTCAACTTTTGACGGCACCATACACACAAAGGTGCCCAGGAACATCATCCACGCGCCCACCCAGATCCAACTCACCAGCGGGAAGACGTAGGCCTGGATCACTGCCTTCTGCCCGTCCTCGGAAGTACCCGCGAAGTTGATGTACAGGTCCTCTCGCGGCGCCCGCCGGATGGCCACCTCGGACGTGCTCTGCCTGCTGGATTCATAGAAGCGCCGCTCCGGTTCCAGCGTCACCAGGAATCGCCCGTTCACGTAGGCATCTACCTTGGCGTGATTCCACACGTAGTTCGGAGTTTGCCCATTCGTGATCTCGCGGATCCGTAATTCGTAGCCCGCAATCTGGAAGCTGCCGCCCATGGGCACTTCCAAAGTCAGTTCCTTGTTGAACGCTGCTCCGGTAAAGCCCACGAACATGATCACAATCGCCATGTGCACGATGTACCCACCGTAGCGCCGCGTATTGCGATGGGTTAGCTCCACCATTGCCGGCAACATCCACTGTCCGGTGCGCTTGCCCAACGCAATGGCGCCCTTCACAAACTCCGTCACAATCACAATGGCGACGAAGAGGCAGAAGCCGAACGAGATCGCGGCGTAAGCATGATGCATCCCGCTGGCCACCAGAACCACCATCAGCGCCAACCCCGCCGCGCCAGGCCAAAGGAAATTGCGCCGCAGGCTATCCACCGATGTCCGCCGCCAGGCAAACAACGGTCCCATCCCCGTCAGCAACAACAAAAACAATCCGATGGGAACCATCACCCTGTTGAAGAACGGGGCATCCACGCTAATCTTCTCGCCCGTGAACGCTTCTGAAATCACCGGAAACAAAGTGCCCCACAGCACCGCAAAACAACTGGCCAGCAACAGCAGGTTATTGAACAGGAAACTCGCCTCCCGGCTCATCACGCTGTCCAACCGGGATTCCGTGCGTAGAAAGTCCATACGGTCAAGAATCAGGTAAATCACCAGCCCGATCGCCAATGCCAGAAACGCAATGAAATAGTTCCCAATCGGTGACTGCGCAAAGGCGTGTACTGAGCTCACAATGCCTGATCGCGTGAGGAAGGTACCAAAGATACACAGCAGGAACGTGGCACTAATCAGCACCATATTCCATACCTTCATCATCCCCTTCTTCTCCTGCATCATCACGGAATGCAGGAATGCGGTGCCCGTGATCCAAGGCAGCAGCGAAGCATTCTCCACCGGATCCCATCCCCAGTAACCGCCCCATCCCAGCACTTCATACGCCCATCCGGCGCCCAGCAAAATGCCAACGCTCTGGAACAGCCAGGTCACCAACGTCCATCGCCGGGTTGTGTGAATCCACGCCTCACCCGGTTCGCGACGAATCAGTGACCCCATGGCGAATGCAAATGGCACCGTGAAACCTACATAGCCCAGGTACAGCATTGGAGGGTGAATGGCCATCGCCGGATGCTGCAGCAATGGGTTCAGCCCGTTGCCATCCGGCACCGCCGTCACCAGCTTGCCCACGGCCAGCATTTCGAATGGGCTCACCACAAACGTGATCAGCAGCGTGAAGAACGTCAACGTCCCCATCAGCACGCTCACCACGTAGGGCAGAATCCTCCGGTGCTGCCGCCGGTTGCTGAACACCACCACCGCGCTGTAGCTGGCCAGAATCCACGCCCAGAACAGCAGCGATCCCTCTTGCCCGCCCCACCACGCGGCGAACTTGTAAAGAACCGGCATTTCCCGGTTGGAGTGCGCCGCCACATAGGCCAGTCGGAAATCGCCAGCCAGCAGCGCATAAATCAGAAGGCCTGAAGCTACGCTCAACAGCGCCCAGATCGCATACACCGCGCGCTCCCCACTAGCAATCAAGTAGGGGCGGTCTTTCCACGCTCCCACCACCGATGCGACGGTCGCGAATGCGGCCAGCAAAAAAGAAAAAAGAATTGCAAGGGAACCCAGATTTTCCATAGTGCGAAGGACTCTACTTCCACAGATCCATCATCCGCGGGGAAAAGCGCATTAGGACGCTTTATTGTTGATGGCTTCGTTCGCCACACCCTCGCCGTTTTGCTCCTTAGGAGCATACTTCGACGCGCACTTCGCTTGAATCCGCTTTGCGTAGAAGGTCCCGTCCGGTGCCATCCGCCCATCCGCCAGCGCTTGTGCATTATCCCGGAAGGTATCCGGCAACGGCTCAGTTCCGTCATAAATCACCGCCAGCCGCAGGTCATCCTGCGACAGCGTGAACCGCACGATTGATCCGTCCCGTACGATCGATCCCGGCATCACGTCACCCGCCACGCGAAGGCGCTTTTCCATCTCGCCCTCTTCCATCGCCTTCACTTCGTCGATGGTCTTGTAGTAGGCCTTCGATTCGTCAATGCCGCCAATCGCCAGCCAGAGGATCACGCCCAAGATGGCCACCGTGATCAAACCGAACTTCCACGTGTTGTTCATCCGTAACCTCTTGGCCCTTAGTATAACGATTCCGAAGCGACCGCCTATGCGACTTTAGTCACTGCCAGCCGAACTCGCTGGGACATGCCCCAGGTCAGCCGTTGCAAACAGGATCGCCGTCATCGGATTCACTCTGCGTTCCCTCTTCGGATTCCTGTATCACCATAATAACTCCTGTGAAACCGAAAATGGAATGCTTCGTAGAGTTATCTCCACCCGGAGCCGGGCAGACATTCCCTGCTGTTCTGCATCAGCACTTCGCATGGACGCTCTCCTCAATCGCGATCGGCCACAGCCCGCGTGGCTTGGCCATTCGCGATTGCCCGCCATTCTGGCGCCAGAAGCGCATACAAATTCATGTCGATATGCTCACCGTGGACCAGGCTTGCCCCACGCAGCAGTCCCTCGTACCGAAACCCCAGTCGTTCAGCAACCCGGCAGCTTTTCTCGTTCGAGGCTGCGCAACGCAATTCCAGCCGGTACAGCTTCCACTCCTCAAAACAATAGGTCAGGAACACACGCATCAACCGCGTAATGACGCCTCGTCCCTGCGCCCGCTGGCTTAACCAGTAACCCACATTGCCCACCCGGTCAGCCTTGCTCACCACACGCAACGCCATCATTCCTACAAATTGGTCCTGGTCCCACACCGCGCCATGGATGCCATCGCCGTGTAGAAACGAGTCCCGCGCATTCTGCAGAAACTTCACCGTGTCCGGCAGACCCTGCGTGTGCTGTACCCAAGGCAACCAACGCCCCAGATGCTCGCGCTCCGCGTCCACTACCTGAAAGATGCGAGCGGCTAATCCGCGATGCAACGTACGTAGTTCCAGCCCGTCTCCCGCATCACAAAGCACCCTCACCGCCATAAGTTCGTCCCGGCCTCGATCGCTCGTCCGGTCTCTCCTGCCTTCCTGACACTTCAGTAATCTCCCAGCATAACCCGGCCCCTCCCAAGGTGCCCTCATCCGTCAAGATTCTCGCGACTTCGCCCTTCTTCCCGGAATCCAAGCAATAGAACAGCAGAACGGAGTCTCCATCCGTCTGCCCCGAAGGAGTACAACACGTATGCGTTACCCTGAGCCACTCATCGTCCCCATGCGCGAAGACCTCACCCGCAACGGCATTGCCGAAACCCGCACGCCCGAGGAGGTTGACGCCGCACTCAAGGGTGAGCATGGCACGGTGCTGGTGGTCATCAATTCGGTCTGCGGCTGTGCGGCTGGCAAAGCTCGCCCCGGCGTTGTGATGTCGCTGCGCGGAGAAACCAAGCCCGAAAAAGCCATCACCGTCTTCGCCGGCGCGGACATTGACGCGGTCCAGCATGTTCGCAACCTGCTAGCGGATTTCCCGCCCAGTTCTCCCTCGGTAGCTCTCTTCAAGGACGGCAAGCCGGTCTACATGTTGCATCGCCGCGACATCGAAACCAGCACCGCCCCGGAAATCGCCGCTACCCTCCAGGCCGCCTACGCCCAGCATTGCGTACAGCCCCAACAAGCATAGTGGTTTCCCAACAACCATCGGGGTGCAATCAGGAATTCAGGGATGGTTGTGCTTTGGTTCGCTTAGGTCGAATGCAAACGATAAGTCCAAAGGACCAGGGACTTTTGCGAACCTCACAGATGCGCTCGGCCGATTCGCTTCCATCAGGGCAGCCGGCTGAGCGCAAACTTGGCACCCAATAGCTTAACCGTCCACACGCGCGACCACCCCCGCCTGAGCGGTCAACGGCTCACCTTCGCCCGCCGGGACGCACCGCATCCTTTTCCCCTCGCAACTCCTCCAGCACCGCAGCCGCTCGTTTCTGCCGGGTGGGCACCGTCTTTGCGGAATCAACCCGGTACGCCATCCCCCGCTGCTTCCCCGCGGTCAGGCCATCCCATGCTTTCTGGGCCTTTCTGTCGCTGTCCAGTGCTTCCCGCAGTTCTTGCGGCACATCCACCGCGTCAGGATCTTCCAAATGAAACCGCACGCTCAGCCAGTCTCCAACCTGGTAACCGCCAGCTTGTAGCACGTGCTTTGGCACCATCAGATACCAGCGACCGCCTGCCGGGTTCCATGCCCCGTGAAACGCATAGTCATCCATCTCCCCCCGCACTCGCAGCCGCTTGCCACTGCCGAACGGAAGTTCATTCGCCAGATTCTCGGGCAGATACACCACGGTGTAGCGATATCGTTCGCTGCCCACGTGGTGAAATGCAATCCGTCCATCGAATGCAAAAGGAAAGATGCTCACAGCCTGCTAGATGCTTCCAACCGGCCGGCGCCGGAAATTCGCACGAGTCCCCATGAACACAACTAGCCCTGCTTTGCCGCCGCCAGCGGCAGGTTGTCCTCCACCAGTGCCGCGTCCTGCATTTCGCTAATTACTGCCGTCAGATTGGGGTCGCCCAAAGCCCAAAGATAGGCCTTGTGCGGTACTTTCAGCTCTCCCGGAAACGCCGCATGCAGCTTCGCCACCCGCTCAGGCTCCGCCGCCTGGTTGTAGCCGCCTGGATGCACCGCCCGCGCCACCTTCATTGCAACCACACCGAAGTTCTCCCGCCTGGCCCGCTGGAGCGCCGGCTTCACATAGCCCTGGTTCACCACGTTGAAGGCAACCATCGCCGCTGAGTACACCTTCATGTCGATCCCTGTCTCTATCGCCACCGACGGCGCACTATGCGAACTGATTCCGAAGTGCCTCACCTTGCCATCACGCTTCAACAGCTCAAAGGCCTCAAAAATCTCTGGATGCCCGCGCATCTCAAACGCCGTCGACACCCCATGCGGACACATCAGGATGTCCAGATAGTCGGTCCCCAGCCGTTTGAGGGAAGTCTCCACACTGTCCAGAATGATCTGCTTAAATTGCTTCTTCCGGTCGACCTTGCTGGCGTATCTCTCGGCCATCACATCCGCCCGGGTTGCATCTTGAATCTCTCCCAACTGCCGCTCAAAGTAATTCACCATGTAGTCAGGCCGCAGCGCTCCCGTGCTCTCCAAACGGTCCCTCACCGCGGTGTCTACTTGCCTTCTCTCAGATTCACTCAAGCTCTGGTAGATGTCCCGGTACAGCGCGGCCCGGTTCAGGTCCCAGAGGCTCACCTTGCTATTCAGGAAAAACTTGTCCCTTGGCCGCGCTTTCAGCACTTTGGCATAGCCCGCTTCCGAAAGCCCATTGCCGTAAGCCGGCGCGGTATCCAGGTAATTCAGGCCCCGGTCGATCGCCATCAGCACATGCTCGTAGTTGTCCGGCTTGATGTGATTCCCACCCATCACCACTTCGGAAATCATGTACCCTGTCCGGCCCAACCGGCGGTACGCGATCCCCGATTGCCGGTTCCGCCACTCCCCCGCGTCCCCTGCCTGCGCGGCGTCGGCTTTCTGTGCAAGCGCCGCGCTCAGCGCTAGAGAAGCACCACCCGCCGCACCCCCCATTCCGCGCGCCCCAATCGCACCCATCCATCCAGCAAGTACTTCCCGGCGTGTCGTCATGGCAGCCCTCCACGATTGAAGATTACATCCACTCACAGTGCCCCTAGGATCACTTACAGTGCACCCGGTATCACTCCCAGTGCCCCCAGTATATCTTCATGTGTTCCCATGGCCTGCGCCCTTCTCACGGCAATGCCACATGGCATTCTGTACCTCCGTGACCTGTTTAGCAGCGGCAATTCGCCCTTTGCAGTAGGAAGCCGGAGGGCTGAACACCAGCGGCCCAGGCAGCCAAAGTTCTACGGAAAGGGGAATCCCGGGTCCTGCTTGCTGGAACGGTGCCAGTGGTATCTGGCCCTGCTCCCATCGCATCACGGGGCTCAGGACGATTACAGCAACATGGGCAAACCAAAACCCTACGAGTGTCCTTACTGTTCGGCCGGTGATTGTTACACAAAGGCCATCATGACCGAACCTCCCAACTGGAAATCTCTCCTCAACTCCAGCGGCCACTGGACCGGACCTGCCGGTGGACACAAGTTCCGTGTCGTCACCGCCAAAGATGGCAAGAGTTGGGAAAACTGGGGAACCGTCGCCACAAAGGATGGCTGGTCAGACGCGCGTGACTTGATCGCCTACAACTTCAAGACCAAGGATCCCAAAGAGGTCAATTGGTATCTCTACCACTTTGTTGGCTGCAAGACCTCCAACGATGGCAACAAGAACCTCTCCTTCAAGTACGCCAACCCCGGCATTATCTACACCCGCAAGAACCACCACGCCATTGACGTACCGCCAGTCAAGGTGCTGCCTAAAACAAAGCCCAACAAGCCCCTCTTCACCCGTGGAATGACCTGGGTTGGATTCGGCGGCAAAGTAGGCGGAATGAGCTTCACTGAGGGCAACTCCACCGTCGTCGCCTACATGGTGAACGTTACTGATCCCGATTGCCGCTTCTTCCTCATCCTCGACACCCGTCGCACCGGCTGGGGAGCGGGAGTATCCGCATCAACCGTTGGCGTGCTCATCACCGGGCTCTACGATCCCCGCGATGTGCGTCATGCCGAGGGCGGCTCTTTTGACTTTGACTTGGCCGCTGGCGGCAAATGGGGCGCCATCGCCAAAAACCTGAAGACCGTGCCACGTCTTCCCGCCATCGCCCGCGCCGCCAACAGCCTCCGCCACATCAAGAGCCCAAGCACCATTGCCCAGTTTGTCACCGGCGCAAAAAGCATCTGGAGCGCGGCTGGCGCAGACTTCGAGTCCACTCAGCTTAAAGTGACCGTGGTGGATCTTCCCATCGGCACCGGCCTGGAAGGCAGCCTCTACTGGGGTGAAAGCACCTACAGGGCCAGAGACATCATCCTCACCAAAGACGAATGGGAGGACTTTGACTACGATTAGACACTCGCCAGGGATGGGCTCATTCCACGAATACGCCCATCCCTGCCGTTTAGAATGTCAAACGCAATCCGAACTGCATCTGCCGGGCCGGTATCTGCGTAGCCGTGATTCGGGCCGCCTGTGGCACCGAAATGTTGCTGTTTGGCCGTGCGAACTGTGCCGAGTTGCTCAGGTTGAACATCTCCCAACGAAATTCCAGATTGCTCCGCTCTCCCATCCGGAAATTCCGGCTCACCATGCCGTCCATGCTGGTAAGGCCAGGCCCGCGCAGCACGTTCCTGCCTGAGTTCCCAAACGTGAAAGGCGCTGCCGGTGCAAATGCGCCTACATCAAACCAGCGGTCAATCGTTTGTTCGCCACTAGGCAGATTGCCATCGCGCAGCCGGTCCGGACGCGGTGGACCTGTCGTGTTCGCAGGGTTCGGCGCCAGCGTGGGCGAGAACGGAAGCCCGGTCTGCGCGGTGAAGATTCCCGCCAGTTGCCAGCCCCCAAGAATCGCGCGCGCCACCCGATTCCCACCCAGCAATCCATTGTTGCTACCCATCGGTAGTTCCCAGATCGCGCTGGTCACTGAGCGGTGCCGCACATCCGTACCACTCGGACCCTTCTCCGCCGCAATATTGTAAGGGTTCTGCGGCTGCACCGGGCCATTTCCTGTGTCCTCTCCATTCACGGAATTGTCGATGCCGTGGCTCCAGGTATAAGAACTCAGGATAGAAAAGCCTTGGCTGAATCGCCTTTCCACTTTCGCCTGCAGGCTGTGGTAAGTGGCATGCGCAAAGGCAGAATTCAACGTAATGCCGCCAAAAGTCGGGAAAGGCCGGCGGGGATTGATCGCGCCCGGCCCGGGCAGTGGATCATTGGCTTGCGAGAATCCCCCAAGGTAGTTGCTCCCTGAGCCCACATAGCTGGTGGTGATCGCCAACTGTCCCGGCAGTTGCTGTTGCAACGAAACGTTCCACTGGTACACCGTGCTCATCGGAAAACGTTCCAGCACCGCCACGCCGTTCGGGTTCCTCACCCGCGCGGGGTCCAACGTGTCGGACGGGAACCCATTGGCAAGCACCAGTTGCGACGTGTTGGCTGTATTGGCCGTGGGAAAGGTAACGCCAATGAAAAACGGCGGGTTGTTCGGGGCCATATTCCCGATGGCCTGCCATCCCAGCCCTCCATAGAAGATCCCTGTTGCCACGCGGATCACCGTTGTGTCCGTCGCCTGGTATGCGAAGCCCAACCGAGGCGCGAAATTGTTGCGGTCCAGTTCGGAAAAGGTCCGGCTAAGGATGCTGTCGCCCGTCGCGGGTGCCACCGTCCCAAACGTTGGGCTGGCGGGGTTCAGGTCGAAGCTGCCCTGCAAATTCTCCTTCTCCCACATCGGCGTCTGTAACTCATAGCGCAGTCCGTAGTTGATCGTCAGTTTGCGATTCACCTTCCACGTGTCCTGCACAAACACACCGAAGTAGTCATTCCGCAGATCTCCAAACAGCAGAGACGTCAGCGTGGCCGTATTCGTCAGGCCCAGCAGCATGTCCGCCATGCCCGATCCAATCCCCTGCCCGGGGACACGGGCCGTAAACTGCCCATTGAAGTTGAACGTCCCGCGCGCACTACTGGAAGTTGCCGCGAAGTTCCCCGTACGCCGGTAGTCGCCACCAAACTTGACGGTATGGTTGCCCTTCACCCAACTCACGTTGTCCACCATCTGCAATACGCCTGTGCGCTTCGGATTTGGCGCGAAAGTGCGATCACCCAGCGCGGAGAACCCCGCAACCGTAAACGTGGGCAATCCCGTCAGCCCCTCGCGGTCAGGCACCCCGCGAATGCCAAACTCGTCGTAGAGCGAACGTTCCGCCGGCGACAACTGGTCTGACTCATTCCGGCTAAATCCCATCCGGAACTCGTTCACTGCGGTACTGGAAACCAACCGTGTATAGTTCCCGACGAGTGACCACGCTTCTGGTAACTGGCTCAGTGGAAACTGGCCAAAGCCCGAACCTCCGTTTCCCGGCGACGCAAACACGCTGCCACGGGTGATCTCCCGCTGGTTGATACTGCCCCGAAAGAACACACTGTCCTTGTCGCTAAAGCGATGGTCCACACGAGCGTCAAACTGGTGGTCGTCATCCGTCGTGCCCACATTCGCCGCAAAATTATTCACCAGCCCTGGCTGGTTCGGCGCTGCATACAACGGCGCAAGCCGTTGTGCCACGGCGTCAAAGCGGGACACCGGAATTCGGTTGTTCGCGAACTGCTGGCGCTGGCCCGCGGCGAAGGTCGCCGGGTCAAACACGTTCACCGTGCCAAAGTCCCCACCCACCATCGCAGGCTGCGGTACGGTAGTCACCGTCGTATTGGCTGACCGCTGGATGGTTGCCTGATAACTGGTAAAGAAGAACGTACGGTCTTTAGCGATGGGACCGCCGAGGGTGCCGCCGAACTGGTTCCGGCGCAGTGGCGGCCGATTCAGGCCAGCCCGGTTGCTGAAGAAATTGTTGGCGTCGAACTTGTCATTCCGTACAAACTCAAATGCGCTACCGCTAAACCGGTTCGTGCCGCTCTTAATCGCCACACTGATCACGCCACCCGCTGCCCGGCCAAACTCTGCTCCGTAGTTGGCTGATTCCACCTTAAATTCCTGAATCGCGTCAATCGACGGCCGAATCGCCTGCGCCGAATTCGTATCGGTACCCAGAATGTAGTTGTTGTTGTCTAGTCCGTCCACCAGGTACACATTCTGGAAGGTGCGGTGCCCGTTCAACGTGAAGCCGTCCGCTGCCCGCGAACCTACGTTCGGCGTCGCTCCTGGCATCAGCGTCGCCAACTGCGAATAGTTCCGCCCGTTCAATGGCAGGGTGACAATTACCTTGTTCTCCACCACTTGGCCCACGGAAGTGTTCTGTGATTCCAGCAATGGCGTGCTGTCGCTCACCTCCACCGTCTCCGCAACGTCGCCAATCTTCAGCACGAAGTCCGCCTGCAGCCGCGCCTGCACATTCACCGTGAGGTTTGTTCGCAACGCGCGCGCAAAACCGCTAGCCTCCACCGTAAGTTCGTACGTGCCAGGAACCACAGCGGCAATCACGTAATTGCCCGTCTCGGAGGTCTGCGCCCGATAGGTGGCTCCCGTCGCCGGGTTGCGCATCGTCACGGAAGCCGCCGAAACGGCAGCACCCGACGGGTCACTCACAAAACCAGTCACCGTGCCGGTGTCCGTCTGGCCAAATACCAGCACGGTCATCAGCGCAACCACAACCAAAAGGCAAACTGAGCGCATCGCGTCCCTCCAACTTAGAAGTTCCTCAGACTATCTCAATCAACCGGCAGGATTACAACGCGAATTAACCGTGAAATCCCATTTTTTACGTCGGGAAAGTTGCCAAGAACACCCTACAAATCAATCACTTACGGTATTCATCCGGTGCGCCACAATCTTTACCTCCATGGGCGTGGTCGCGATGCCCGTCACCTCCAGTACTAACTCCAGCTCTGCCCCTTCCGGTATTTCCTTCGTTCCCAGATATCGCACCAGCTCAGTGCGGGACCCCGCGGAAACCAAAAAGCGGCACGCGGCCTCGATGGCATCCCCGGAGGTCGCACCCACCAGCACCACCCGCGCGTTGTCCGATAATCCTCTCACGATCGCCACCCGCGCAAAGTTTTTCCGTAGTCCCCCTTCCATACTCGGCGCGTACAGGGGGAGTTCCCCCGGCTGCGGATTGCGGTTCTTCACCCTCGATCCAGACGCCAGTTCGTTGGGCACCATCTGAAAGTTCAGGCGCTCCTCAAACAGTTGCCCCCATGGATTAATCCACGGTCCACCCAACAGCACGGTGGTATCCGCCTCAAAGTCACGCATCGTCACTTCCCGAGGATGCCGGATGCGCACCTGCCTGCCTCGCACCGCATCAGAGAACAGCGCCGCCGCGATGGCACTTGTGGCCGACGTATCTGGCGCTTCACGCAGATACGTAAGCAGACGTGCCGGAATCTCAGGTTCCGCAGGCAGGTGTGGCTGCAGCAGATACTGTTGGTCAATGTATAGCCGAAGCGGCACAACCCGGTTGAAATACACCCTGTACGCCTGCAGCTTCGCATCCACCACAACCACATGCAGGCGCGACTGCGGCGTGAGGACCGCCACATCAAGCAGTGACCCTCCCCGTATATCAACGCTTGACCAGTACAACCCCACAGCGAGACAGCTGGCGGCTGCCACGCAAATCACGGCATTCCATCCTCTACGCCACCATGGCCGCCCCGCCACTCGGTCATGCCTCGCCGGTTCAGCACCCAATCGCGATTCACTCTCCTGCGCCGCCGGCAACTCCGCCCCCACCCCATGCGCGGAATGATCCTCTCGCTCGAAACCCGGCGTGGCAGGATGAAACACGGGAACGTAGCTACCCTTGGGAATCTCGATGCGCCAAGGGTCCCCCGCGCCCTCAACCTGGTAGTATTCCTCCAGCTTGGCGCGAAGATTCCTTACCGTGACGCGGACAATATTGTCTTCAGAGGAATCGTAGCCCGGCGCACGCTGGAACACGGCCTCACCAATGGCATGCTCATTGATGGCATCCGCGCTTCCGTTCTCCATGCAGCCAATCAGGTAGCCAAAGACTGCCGCCACCCTCGTAGACCTGGCCAGCGTCGTGCTCTTCAGCACCCTCCGCGCCGCCTGCATCTGCTCAACATTCAGCGCCCGCTTCGCGAATTCAGTACTTGTTCCCATGCCCCGTGTGGAATCAGTCTATCACCCACCCGCCAGCCGGGACCGCCAGGCCAGCAGCGTTCCTGGAGGCATCTGAACCGCGTCAGGGCAGTGGGATCGCTTCGTCAGCCACATACCATTCCAGTGCTTCCACTGTGGCGTAGCCCTCCTTCACCAGCGGGTGATCGTTGGCAATGCTGGCGGCATCCTGCAGCGGCATCGCGGCCAACACCAACAACCCACCGGGTTCCGCTCCTGCATACGGACGGTTCGGTTTACCAAGGAACGCGCCCTCAACGCGAAGCTGCCGCTTGCGCCTCAGCTTGTTGTGGAAATCCTGCTGCTTACGTAGCGTCTTCAGCGAGGCATCCTGCTTCCACTTCTCGGTGCGCCGCAACAGCAGGAACGGCAGCGTCACCATACTGTACTTGGCCTTAGGGTTGACCCTTGTCTCGCTGGCCAGCGGCTCACCCAGGTCTTCCGGTCCCCTGAAGATCTGGAACACCGGCTGCAGGCGTTGCGCCTGTACCGCGGGGTCTTGGTCAGTAAACGCGACGGCCTCTTCTACGCTCTGGCAGCGATAGATAACAATACCCCGCATCGCACCCGCCCGCGCCATCGGTCCGGCAACCAGCAGCTTTCCTGCTCGCGCCAATTGCTCCATGTGCGCCAGATGCCCCTTCTGGATCTCTGCCGCCTCCACCTGCGGAATCTCTTTCCGCTCGGGATGGGTCATCAGGAAACCGAAGCAGTAATCTTCCGCACACAGCGAAAGACAAAACACCAGCAGCCAAACAGCAAGCCGAAGCATGCCTACATCATACCCGCCGAATCACCACAATACTTGTCCGGGCTCTGAGGCTCCCGGCACCATGGCCACTCGGGACGCAATCCGCATACGGGCAGCCATCCCCCCGTCCATGCCCGGCGCAGCCAAACCGCCAAGCGCCCCAACGGGCCACCCATATCATCTGAACCTCAACGCACTCGAATCTCGCAGGACGCACGGGTCCGGACCGATTCCCACACGCTCTGGGAAGAACCATCGCGCCGGAAGAAACGGAACAACAGATGCAACCAAGAGAACACCGATCAGCAGCTTCTTTTTCACTGGACCTCCAAGATCCCGTCCCTGGCAATCTCAATTCTCGCCTAGGCCCGCAAGTCTGGCACCGCTTTCTTGCCCCGGTTTCTTGCCATCGGGAGAACACGGGGGACCTCCGTCTCCCCTTGACAAATACCTATCATGAACGTCCCCAGACTTTATTTCCCAACATACTCGTGCATAAGACCAGTCAGTGCGAGAGCTATACCAACAAACAGAAGCGTTAGAATAATCATCAAGCCTTTCCGTCTTTTAAACAGCGCCAGGTTACTGGGATCTTTCCGCAGTTGATTGTGTACTTCCCGGTACATAGACGACGATATAGTGAGTGCAGACAAATCTAAGCGTTGTCGTCACCGCTCGG
>DAISIM010000039.1:0-52564 GCA_036821995.1 Bryobacteraceae bacterium | reverse complement strand
AGTACCGATTGATCGCAATCCTGATGGTTTTGGGTGGACTTAGTCAGTAACTTAGCTTATGAGATAAAAGTTATGACCGATCCCATGAGATCCGTGCGGCTTGGCGATGACCCTGGGGCTTTCCTGGGTTGTTGTCGCGTCCCTCTTGACCAAGACATCTCCTGGCGATTGACCTGGAACCCTAGGGCACTTGGACTATGCCGCGATCCCCGCCGGATCGATGATGGCGCGAGGGCGTTACAATGAAGGTTTCCCCCACGCCGGTGCGGTAGACGCGCAGGCTTGTGGCGTTTGAACAGCGTCACGGAATTGACTCCATTCATGTCTGAACCAACGTTCCTGAAGGCGGATACGCTCATCGCGTTTCCCGAGGCGGAAGCCAGGATTCTCGCGTTTTGGAAAGATCGGCAGATCTTTGAGCAGAGTCTGCGCCAGCGGGAGGGGTGTCCGCCCTTTGTGTTCTACGAGGGTCCACCCACGGCAAATGGCCTGCCGCACAATGGCCACGTGCTCACCCGCGTGATCAAGGACCTCTTTCCCCGCTACCGGGCCATGCGCGGCTATTACGTTCCGCGAAAGGCGGGTTGGGACACCCACGGTCTGCCCGTGGAAGTGGAAGTGGAAAAGGAACTGGGCATCCATGGCAAGGCGGCCATCGAAGAGTATGGCGTAGAGGCGTTTGTAAGACGTTGTATCGAAAGCGTGTTCCGTTATACGAACGAGTGGGAACGGCTGACGGAGCGCATTGGCTTTTGGGTGGATTTGTCTGAGGCCTACGTTACGTACCACAAGAGCTATATCGAGAGCGTGTGGTGGGCGCTGAGTGAGCTGTTCAAGGCTGGGCTGCTGTACCGCGGCCACAAAGTGATCTGGTGGTGGCCTCAGGGGGGGACAGCGCTTTCGTCGGCCGAAGTGGGCCTGAACTACAAGACGGTGGACGATCCGTCTGTCTATGTCGCCTTCCCTTTCACGGATGACCCCGAGAGCGCCCTGCTGATCTGGACCACCACGCCCTGGACGCTGCCATCGAACATGTATGCGGCTGTCGGGCCCGAGGTGGAATACGTCGAAGTGCAATGCGGCACTCAGCGTCTGGTGCTGGCTGCCGCACTGCGGGAGCAAGTGGCCGCAAAGATGGGCGAGGAGCTGCCCGTCCTGCGCAGTTTCAAGGGCAAAGAACTCCTAGGCCGGACTTACAGGCCTCCGTTTGACATCTACTGGGAGCGCTACGCCTCCGGTCACGTGGAACTGGCAACGGGCGGGACAGCACCGTTGTACTGGAAAGTGCTGCCGGCGGATTTCGTTGAGCTGGATGCCGGGACGGGGATCGTCCATATCGCCTCAGCCTTTGGCGAGGTGGACCACGACCTACATCGGGCTTTGGTGCAAACCTATCGGGATCCGCTGAGTGTGCCGCTGCTGTGCGCCATTGGTCCGGACGGCTGCTTCACCAGCGATTTCCCGAAGTATCAGGGAATCTGGGTGAAGGATGCAGACCGCGACCTGATCCACGATTTGCGTGAGCGTGGCATTCTGATTCACCGGGAAACCTACCGGCACGAGTACCCGTTCTGCTGGCGCGCCGACGACGACCCTCTCATTCAAATGGCGCGCCCGACCTGGTTCATCCGCACGACGGCAGTATTGGACAAAGCCAAGGCCAACAACCAGACCTTCCACTGGCTGCCGGACCACATCAAGGACGGCCGCTTTGGTGACTTCCTAAACAACAACGTGGACTGGGCCTTATCGCGGGAGCGCTACTGGGGTACTCCGCTGAACGTATGGGTGAACGATGTTTCGGGGAAGATGCTGGCTCCGTCGAGCGTAAAGGAGATCCTTGCGTACAACCCGCGGGCTTTTGATCACTGGCACGAGGCAAAGGCAGCGGATCCCACGCTTTCTGACCATTTGATGGTGCACAAGCCCTGGATCGATAAGGTCACCTTCACCGTGGACGGGGAAGAGGGCGTGTACCGCAGAGTGACAGAGGTGATTGATTGCTGGTTTGATTCCGGCGCGATGCCGTTTGCCCAATGGGGCTTCCCGCACACCGGCCATGAGGAGTTCCGTCGCGCGTTTCCGGCTGACTTCATCAGTGAGGCGATTGACCAGACAAGGGGGTGGTTCTACTCGCAAATGATGATTGCCACCCTGGTGTTCCAGAAGGAAACCCAGGAGCGCCTGGGGCTTGAGCCGCGCACTTATCCACTTCCCTTCAAGACCTGCATCGTGTTGGGCCACGTGACGGATGTTGAGGGCAAGAAGGAATCAAAGTCAAAGGGCAACTACACGCCACCAGAGGTGATTCTGGAACGGGTTGCCATGGACTTTGCGGTAGTAGATGGCTCCACGTTGGGCTTGCAGGCGGAGCCGGGTACCGCGTTGATTGCCAGGGAGGATCTGGAGGGGCTTGACCTAAACCCCGGCGCGACGGTGCGGCTATCCTGCCTGGCGGCGGAAGGGGAAACGGTGGACGTGTCACTGCTGCCGGCGAAGAAGCTACCCCGCCGGGTGGTGGTGCTGGATCCGGTAACTCAGCAGAAGCTGGCGGCTCGGGTGAACGCCAAGGGGCTGAACGTGATGCCTGTAGAGGTACCGCGCCTGCCGGCACAAGAGCGGGTGCGATTGGAAAACTCGGCCATGCCTGCGCCTGGCGCGGATGCATTCCGGTGGTTCTTCCTGGCGTCGAATCCGCCATGGAATTCCACTCGTCACAGCCTGGGAAACGTGCGCGGCCTGCAGAAGGAGTTCCCGCTTAAACTGCGCAATGTGTATTCGTTCTTTACGATTTATGCCAGCATTGATGGCTACGATCCGAAGGTTCACACGGGCCGCCCGGTATCGGAGCGGGCTCTGCTGGACCGTTGGATTTTGGCGGAGCTCTCCCGCGTGACTGACGTGGTAACCCGCTTGATGGACCACTACGCCTCCTATGAGGCGACGCAGGAGTTGTCTGGATTCGTGGAGAGTCTCTCAAACTGGTGGCTGCGACGTAGCCGCGACCGGTTCTGGACGGGTGAGTTTACCGATACCAAGCTGGATGCCTACGCCACGTTGTACGAATGCCTGACCACGTTGATCCAGTTGGCGGCACCCTTCATTCCCTTCCAGACAGAAGATTTGTACCAGAACCTGGTGGTGCGGCCGTTTGGAGGCGTGAAGCCGGAGAGCGTGCATTTATGCGATTACCCCACTGCGGATCTGTCACGAATTGACCAGGCACTACTGGAAGAAATGAGCACCGTAAGGGACATCGTGACGCTTGGGCTGCGCGTGCGAAACGACCACAAGCTGAAGGTTCGGCAGCCTCTGGCGGAGGCAGCGGTGGTTGTTGCCAGTTCCAGCCTGCGCGGGCGCGTAGCCGCCTACGCCAGTCTGATTGCGGATGAGCTGAACGTAAGGGAGGTCCGATTCCTTGAAAGCGCTGACGAGTTTGTGAACTACCGGGCAAAGCCCAACTTCCGGCGGCTTGGTGCTCGGGTGGGCAAGCAAATGCCGGCGGTGAAGAAGGCGCTTGAGGTGGTGGATGCGGCCGCACTTCGGCAAAGTCTGCTGGCTACCGGTACCGCGTCCGTGATGGTTGACGGTGAAGCGCTGGCGTTGGACGCTGTGGATATTGAGATCCAGATCGTGGAGAAAGCTGGATTCGCCGCTGCAGGGGACTCCGCTGCGGTGGTGATTTTGCGCACTGAGCTGTCCCAGGATCTTTTGGATGAAGGACTCTACCGCGAAGTGCTGAATCGGATCCAGACCTTGCGCAAGGAACTGGAGCTGGAATACACGCAGCGGGTGGGCTTGGTGCTGTGTGGGTCAGAGCGGCTGCGGAAGGTGCTAATCGCGCGGCGCGAGCACTTCATGGCGGAAACCCTGTGCGTAGACCTGCGTACGGACAGCGATTGGAATGGCGACACCCCGTTGCGTGAGTACGAGCTGGATGGCGAGACGCTGAAGGTAGCCTTGAGCAAACAATAGCGCTATTGGCTGTTGCCCGCCGTGCGTGTGCTCCGGCTGGCGCGATTGACGGATTGCGCGTCCATCGCACTGCGGGATGAGGAACCGGCAGTACCAGCCCGGACGTACTGAGTTGAACGCGGGGATGGATTTGGTAAACTGGGGCATCCTTCCTTGTTGCAGGCCTGCTTCTGAGACGGAACGCGTTGGCGCATGACATTCCATTCCTATTCCACCGGTACAGCTTACGACGAGTATTTCCAGGAAATGGGCAAGCCGCGCCCTGGCATCGCGGGATTGGTGCAGGCCATTAGCAACCTGGGCGAACCCGAGTTGCGGCGGCGCCAGCAGGTGGCCGAACGTGCTCTACTCCACACCGGGATTACCTTCCAGGTGTACAGTGATCGAGCCGGCCAAGAGCGCATTTTCCCACTAGACCTCATTCCGCGCGTGGTACTTCCCGCAGAGTGGCAATGGATTGAAAAGGGACTGAAGCAGCGGATCTTCGCGCTGAACCTCTTCCTCCAGGACCTCTACGGCGACCGCAAGATCTTGCGCGACAAGGTGATTCCGTCACACGTGATTGAGAGCGCAAAGTGCTTCCGAACCGCATGTGCCGGCATTCAGCCCCGCCATGGGATCTGGTGCCACATTACCGGAACGGATCTGGTACGGCATAGCGACGGCCAGTTGTATGTGCTTGAAGACAATATGCGGTGCCCTTCTGGGGTCTCCTATGTCCTGGAGAACCGCCGGATCATGAAGCGTAGCTTCCCGCGGATCTTTGAGCGATTCCCGGTGAGCCCCGTGGATGACTATCCTAGCCGGTTGCTGGATCTCCTGCACCACATGAGCCCTCCGAATGTACAGGAACCTACAGCGGTGGTGCTGAGCCCGGGTATCTACAATTCCGCCTATTTTGAGCACAGCTTTTTGGCCCAGCAAATGGGTGTGGAGTTGGTTGAGGGCCGCGATCTGGTGGTGATGAATGGCCTGGTTCAGATGCGGACCACCCGAGGTCTGAAGCGGGTGGATGTCATCTACCGCCGCATTGACGACGATTTCCTGGATCCTCAAACCTTCCGCGATGACTCCATGATTGGCGTACCTGGCTTGATGGAAGTGTTCAAGAGTGGCCGGGTGTCATTAGTGAATGCACCTGGAACCGGGGTGGCTGACGACAAGGTGATCTACGCCTATGTCCCACAAATCATCAAATACTACATGGATGAAGACGCCATCATTCCCAACGTTCCCACCTTTCTGTGCTGGGACGACAAAGACCGCAAGTACGTGCTTGAGAACCTGCATAAGCTGGTGGTGAAGGCGGCCAACGAGGCAGGCGGCTACGGGATGATGATTGGGCCACATTCCTCCACTGCGGAGCACGCAAAATTTGCCGAACTCATTAAGGAGAACCCGAGGAACTATATCGCCCAGCCAACGCTGTCGCTATCCACAGTGCCTACAACGATCGACGGTGTCTTTGAGCCCCGCCATGTGGACCTTCGGCCTTATATTCTTTACGGGCGCGACATCCACGTGCATCCAGGAGGCTTGACGCGGGTGGCGTTGCGGAAAGGTTCCCTGGTTGTGAACTCGTCCCAGGGTGGCGGCAGCAAGGATACCTGGATTTTGAGCCAGGATCCGCCCGAGGTGCTACCTCTCTCCGGAGGTGCCCAGCAATGACGAACCCCCTTCTGAGCCGGGTGGCGGAATCGGTCTATTGGATGGCGCGCTATATCGAGCGTGCGGAAAACGTTGCTCGCGTGGTGGATGTGAATCTCCAGCTCATGCTGGACCTTGCGGGAAATGCCAGCGAGCAGTGGCAACCCCTTGTCCAAATCAGTGCCGATGATGAGACCTTTCACGCCCGCTATGGCGCGGCTACCAAGGAGAGCGTCATCTATTTTCTGACTTTCGACGAGGAGAATCCAAATTCCATCCTTTCCTGCCTGAGGATGGCCAGGGAAGGCGGCCGTTCCATTCGAGAGTCAATCTCCTCAGAGATGTACGAGCAGATTAACCGTGCCTTTCTGATGGTGAAGGCGGCCGCAAGCGACCGCACCGTGATGGAATCGCCGGTTGACTTTTTTCAAGAGGTGCGTTTGGCAGGCCATCTGTTTGAAGGACTAACTGAGGCCACCATGACGCACGGCGAGGCTTGGCACTTTTGCCGCTTGGGCCGGATGATTGAGCGCGCCGATAAGACCACTCGGTTGCTGGATGTGAAGTACTTCATCCTGCTACCGTCGGTTGCCTATGTGGGCTCAACATTTGATGAGTTGCAGTGGGTGGCGTTGTTGAAGAGCGCCAGCGGCTTTGAGATGTACCGTCGCGTGTACGGGCGGATTTCGCCGGACAGCGTGGTGGAGTTCCTGCTGTTGGATCGCGAGTTCCCCCGCTCAGTGCACTATTGCATTGCGGCGGCGCAGCATTCGCTGCACGCGGTATCCGGTACACCTCTGGGGACCTTCCGCTCGCCCGCTGAGCAGCAACTGGGTATGCTGCGCTCTGAGCTGGATTATTCTGACAACCGGCGCATCATCGAGGCTGGTCTTCATGAGATGTTGGACTTGCTGCAGGCAAAGCTTAACCGTATTGACGATGCGATCTTTGAGACCTTTTTTGCTCTGCAGCCCAAGCAGCGGCAATCCGCAATGAATGCCTCGGCATAGACCGCTCGCAACAGATGATGAACTAGGGAGACCCATGACGTTCTGCCTCGGAATGAAGGTACAAGACGGCCTGGTTGGGATTGCGGACACCCGCATTCTGGCAGGCAATGAGATTCAGTATGCGCGTAAGGTATCGGTGTATCAGGAATCTGGCCAAGCCTTTTTCATCATGACATCCGGTCTGCGTTCTCTACGGGACAAAACGATCACCTACTTCGAAGAGATGTTGGAGGAGCGGGTGTCCAAGGAGCGTCGGCTGTTCAAGGCTGTCAACGTGTTTAGCGATGCGTTGCGGCGGGTTTCGGAGGAGGATCGGGCGGCTTTGAATGCTGGGGAACTGCAGTTCAATTTCCACGCGCTGATTGGAGGCCAGTTTGCCGATGACCCTGAGCACAAGCTCTACCTTGTCTACCCAGAGGCAAACTGGGTTGAGGTGGGAACGCTAGGCACGCCCTATCAGATCATCGGAGCTTCCCGTTACGGCAAGCCGATTATTGACCGCTGCCTGCGCTATCACGATGATATGCGCTTTGCGTTCAAGGTGGGAACGCTGGCCTTCGACGCCACGCGCATTAGCGCCGTGGATGTGGATTTCCCCATCCATGTGGTGCTGTGCCGGAAGGGGTCTTTCGAGATGGTAGAGCATACCTATGAACGGGACGACCTGCTTGCACTAAGCGCATGGTGGAACGCTCGAATGCGGGGCGCAGTGGATAGCCTGCCCGCGGAGTGGATTGAAGAGGCATTTGCCAAGTTAAGTCCAGTACGCGATCATACTGGGCATGACTTGGTGCACCGGGAGAGCCCGGAGCAAGGGACCTTCTCGTCCAGTTAAGAGCTTGTATGCACTTTGAGATCTCTCACTTCACCGAGTATCGCTATGAGGAGCCAGTGAAGCTTGCCGCTCACTACTTGCGCTTGCGGCCTCGGGAAGATGGGACTCTGCGTCTATTGGATTTTGGGTTGAATTTGGAGCCCAGAGCGCTGGGCATTAGCTTGCAGACTGAGCCGGATGGCAATGTCGCGCTGGTAGCGCGCTTTGGTGATGTCTCAAGGGTGTTGCGAATTCATGCCCGCAGTACGGTGGAAACGCACAGGTCGAATCCCTTTGATTTCGTGATCACTGATCCAGGTGCACTGCTGGTTCCCTTGCAGTACGGACCCTGCCAGCGGGCCGTATTGGCGCCATCTCTGGCAGGCGAAGCAGGTCCGCGCGTGCGGGAGTTTTCCGACACCATTGCGCGCGATGTGGGGTTTGACACTCTCCGTTTCCTTTGGGAGTTGAACTGCCGCCTGTTTCGTACCGTGCGCGTGGTGATACGGCATACGGGCGCGCCGATGGACCCGGAATTGTGCCTTGAGTTGGGTGAAGGAGCCTGTCGCGACCTTGCCCAGGTGTTTATTGGGGCCTGCCGGCACATGGGAATTGCTGCCCGCTTTGTGTCTGGGTACCAGATGACGGATCCGAACGGGGAAGAGCGGCACATGCATGCCTGGGCGGAGGTATTCCTTCCTGGCGGGGGATGGCGCGGCTACGACCCCACCCACGGTATAGCGGTGGACGAGCATTTCGTTCCGGTGGCTGCTAGCCCGAATCCACTTCTGGCAACCCCGGTGGATGGTGGTTTCCGTCCAAGTTCCGTTCAAGCATCCATGCATGTGTTGTTGGATGTGCGTAGTTCTTGCGCGTATCCGGCGGCTACGCCAGCCCTTCATCGATAAACGTCGCTATGCCAGGCAGAGTGATGGACGACCGTTCGATACGGGCGCTTGATCAATTGCGTCGTGCTCGCACCTGGCGTGCGCGGCTGCGGCGCTGGCTCACTCCACCGGCACCCCTGGTGATGAACCCTGATGAGTGGCGGATCGACGCGCCCCTGGGCCGTTGGAATCTCTATATCGGTGGTGCCGCAGCCCGCCCCGACGGGTACCTGAATCTGGACTTATTCCCGTTGCCGGGAGTGGACTTAGCAGCGGACGCTGCCAACCTTCCGTTTGACCAGGCGATTTTCCAAAGGATCGAATGCGATGCGGTACTGGAGCATGTGCCCCAGCCGGATGCCATGGTGGCGGAATTGGCCAGAGTGCTACTGCCCGGTGGTTTTTTGCATTTGGTGACTCCGTTTGCCCACCCCTTCCATGAGTATCCACGGGACTACCGGCGCTTTACTTTAGATGGGCTGCGTGTGATGGGGGAGGCTGCCGGCTTGATTGCTGTGAAGGAAGGATGGCGGACCGGTCCCACGGCAACGATGCTCGTTTTCGTCCTAGAGTACGCAAAACTTTGGTGCCCTTGCTGGCTGCGCCCGTTGGTGCATGGAGTTCTTGGCTGGTTACTTTTCCCCTTTCGTTACTTGGACATTGTTCTGTTGCGGCAATTGCAGGCAAGGCAGTTGGGCAACCACTGTTATGTTTGGTTTCGAAAGGCTGGGGGAGGATTGAATGGCGGTTTCTAGATCCAGTTCCTTACCGGACACTGCGGGAGATGGCCTCGGTCATCGGGGCCCGTGACTTCGATTTGTATACGCTAAAATTAGATTACATGATATCATAGAGTTCATAAAATAAGTTAGATTTAAGGAGTTTCAATGAAACACTTCGTGTTGGGTTAGGCGGCCGCGTTGCTTGCATGGGCACCGGTTCCGGTCTATGGTCAAACTGATGTTCTGGTTGTGCCTGTGCAGTTGTCCGAATCGTTCACGACCGTTCCGGGAAGAGTAGTTTTGGCGGGATCACAGGTTCTTTTCTGGAGTGATTCCTCGCAACATCCCTCATTCTATTTCCAAAAGGCTTCTGTTCGGCGTGCCTCCGTCGCCGGAAACATACTCACCGTGGAACTTGAGCAACCGATCCCAATTCAGGATGGGCGGCGGAGTCGGTTCGATATGCGCTTATCCACCGAAGGGGACACTGCCGCGATTGAAAGATGGTTCAATAGTCCATTGGGTGCTGGCGCAGGTGCATCGCCGGCCGCAGCGCCGGCTTTGGCAGATCAGTCAACGCAGGCAACCTCTGCATCTGAGCTTTCCTACCTCGCTGAGCATCGCAAGCGGTTTGGGCGAAGTAGCTCCGGGAAATTGGTCTTTAATCAGACAGGCGTTGTGTGGGAATCCTTGAACGATGCCACTGAGAGCCGCACTTTTGCCTTCAAGTCAATTCGCCGCTTCGAGCGCAAGAACCCGTACGAGCTGGAGATTGACACATTTAGCGAGGGGAAGTACAGCTTCCGGTTCACCGGAAGCCCTTTAGGCAACGAGGACTTCAAGACCGTCACCGACATGCTCACCAAGGGAAGGGCTGAGGCACGGCAATAGGCTTTGCGTGAACGCCAAAGCCGCTAGCAACCAATGGAAAAGCGGGAGCTGTCTGTATTGGCGGCTCCCGCTCCTCCGTTCCAGGGGTGTGCGTCCAGGATTCTGACATCACGCTAGATGTCGAGGTTTTTCACGTCCAGGGCATTCTCTTCGATGAACTTGCGGCGGCTTTCCACATTCTCACCCATCAAGGTAGAGAAGATCTCCTCACACTCAATGAGATCCTCCAGGCGCACCTGTAGCAGAGTACGCTGCTCCGCGTTCATGGTGGTCTCCCACAACTGCTCCGCGTTCATCTCGCCCAGTCCCTTGTAGCGCTGCACGGTGGCTTCGCGCATGCCCTCTTTCTTGACTACTTCCAGCAAAGATCGCCAGTCGGGTGCCGCTTCGGCGTTTTCGCCCCGTGTCACTTGGAAAGGGGGAAGGTTGGCAGCGGCGATGTCACGAGCCAACACCCGGAAGCGGCGATACTCCGCAGTCTGCAAGAGGTCCAGATCAATGTTCCGGGCTGCGTTCGTGGCGTCATAGAAAGTGAGCCTGTGCGTCGAGTGCTCCTCCTCAAAGGTGGTAGAGCAGCGCAGGCCCAACGCCTCAAGACGCCCCCGTAGCCGTTCCAAACCTACCGGCAACTGTTCACTGGATCCGTTCAGGTCTTCCTTACGATCCAGGGGTAGGGTACTGTCCAAAAGCAGTTCCACGACGCGGGCGTCGCGCAACCGGCGTTCCAATTTGGGAGCCAAAGCAAGCAGTTCATCCAGGTTAAAGACGAACTGCCTGAGCGCACCAGATTCCAGAGTGTTGCGCGCGCCATTACCGTCTCCGGTTTCCACCACCAGGTTTTCAGTAGCGCGACGGAGAATCTCCCGGGAGAACTCCTTTTCGTCCTTGATGTAGATCTCGCTCTTGCCCTTTTTGATCTTGAACAGGGGTGGCTGTGCGACGAAGACGTGTCCCCGGGTGATGAGCTCCTGCATGTGCCGGAAGAAGAAAGTAAGCAAGAGGGTACGAATGTGGGAGCCGTCAACGTCGGCATCCGTCATGATGATGATTTTGTGATAGCGCAGCTTTGCCGGATTGAAGTCGTCCTTGCCGATGCCCGCCCCGATGGCGGTGATCATCGCACGAATTTCTTCGTGACCCAGCATCTTGTCGTAGCGCGCCTTCTCCACATTCAGGATCTTGCCCTTCAGGGGTAGGATGGCCTGGTTCTTGCGGTCGCGACCGCTCTTGGCGGTACCGCCGGCGGATTCACCTTCCACCAGAAAGAGTTCGCACAGTTCGGGGTTTTTCTCCTGACAATCCGCCAGTTTTCCCGGTAGGCCTCCGGAATCGAGAGCGCCCTTGCGGCGAGTGAGGTCACGGGCTTTGCGCGCGGCTTCACGGGCTCGGGCTGCGTCAATGGCCTTCGACACAATGCGCTTGGCCACGTTGGGGTTCTTCTCAAAATAAGCCGTCAGATGGTCATTTACGAACTGGGTGACAACGCCAGCGATGTCGCTGTTCAGCTTACCCTTTGTTTGACCCTCAAACTGCGGCTGCGGGATCTTTACGCTCACTACAGCGGTGAGACCCTCGCGGACATCGTCTCCGGTGAGATTCTCCTTCATGTCCTTGAACAGGTTGTTCTGCTGTCCATAGGCATTGATTGTGCGGGTAAGCGCGGAACGGAACCCACTCAGGTGCGAACCGCCATCCACCGTGTTGATGTTGTTGGCAAAGCTGAAAATGGTGTCGGCATAGGAGTCGTTGTACTGGAAAGCGATCTCCATCACCAAGGTTCCGTTGGGTGTTTCCTTTTCCCCTTCCAAATAGATGGGATTGGGATGTAGGGTAGACTTGCCGGTATTCAGGTGCTGAATAAATTCCGCGATGCCGCCCTCATAGAAGAACTCGGCTTTCTTGGGAGGATCCGGCCGCTCATCGGTAAGGTGGATGCGCAGTCCCTTGTTGAGAAATGCCATTTCCCGCAGACGTTTTGCGAGGATGTCATAGTTGAAATCCGTCGCGGTCATGATGGTGCCATCTGGCCGGAACGTAACCTTGGTGCCCGTCTTGCGGCCGGCCTTCCCGGCAACCCGGAGTGGATACAGCGGTAGACCGCGGGAATACTCTTGTTCGTAGGTGCTGCCGTTGCGCCAGATCTCCAGCATGAGGTTCTCTGACAAGGCGTTTACGCAACTTACTCCTACACCGTGGAGGCCGCCGGAAACCTTATAGGTATTGGTGTCGAACTTACCGCCTGCATGGAGCTTCGTCATGACGATCTCCGCTGCCGAAACACCAAACTCTTCCTTGATGTCCACCGGGATTCCGCGCCCGTTGTCGATCACGGTAATGGAATTGTCGATGTGGATGAGGACGTTGATCTCGGAAGCGTAGCCCGCGAGAGCCTCGTCCACAGAGTTGTCTACCACCTCGTATACGAGGTGGTGAAGACCCATTTCACCGGTGGATCCAATGTACATCGCCGGTCGCTTTCGGACCGCCTCGAGGCCTTCCAGCACTCGAATACTAGTGGAATCGTACAACTGGTTGTTGGCGTCTTCGCCCTGGTGCGTCGAATTACTCATAGAAATTGCAGGTCATCAGGGCCGTTTGGCTGGGTCTGCCAGCCGCGCGGCGTGGGGTTGAGGTTGATTGCAGCTCAAACACGCATGGGCATTACCACATAGCGGTACTGCGTTGCAGCGTCGTCGCTCACTGGCTGGAACTCAGCAGCGCTCTGTGAGTCCCGGAAGCAGAAACGGATTTCGCTGCCTTCCACCGCGCGAAGGAACTCCAAGAGATACTGGGCATTGAATCCGATGTCCACGACATCACCGTGGTAGTCAGCGGGCATTGATTCCTCGCTCTCTCCGGTATCGGTGATGGAGGAGTAGATCTTCAGCGATCCGTCGCTAAGGGCCAGCTTGATTGCCTTTGACCGTTCATCGGAGAACTGTGCCACCCGCTCCAAGGCAGATCGGATGTCGTCCTTAGGCAGAACCACATCATACTTCTGCTCCTTAGGCAGAACTCGCTCGTAGTCAGGAAAAGAGCCGCTTAAGCGTCGGGTAACCAGGAGTCGCCCACCTGCGCGAAAGAAGAGGTGATTGTCGTCAGAACCAAAGGCGACGGTAGCTTCCGCCGGTAGGGAGTCAGTAAGCTTCATCAGCTCTCCCATTGCCTTCCGAGGCAAAAGGGCTGATTGGGGCATTTCCACACCTGCCACTTGGGTGGCGCTGTGTACGTGGGCAAGACGATGCCCGTCTGTAGCGACCATCTTCAATGCCGCAGGCTCAATCACCAGAAGGGCTCCATTCAGGGTGAACCGGGTTTCTTCGGTGGAGATGGCGAACAACGTCTGGCCAATCATGCTGCGGAAGCCGGCCGCTGGAAGGTCCAGTGCTGTCTCGGGTGCCGTGGGCAATTCCGGGAAGCTATCTTTCGACATTCCCGCAATGCGCGTTCTCGACCTGCCGCAAATGATGCTTACCCAGTGGTTTTCAAGGAACTTCATGCGCACTGGCTCGTCTGGAAGCAGGCGCACGAAATCCAGTAGCCGCTTGGCGGGTACCGTGCCGGACCCGGGCGTTTCTACCTTTGCCGGGAAACTGCA
Source organism: Bryobacteraceae bacterium (assembly GCA_036821995.1). Lineage (GTDB taxonomy): Bacteria > Acidobacteriota > Terriglobia > Bryobacterales > Bryobacteraceae > JACTMJ01. The sequence continues at coordinate 39,020 of DAISIM010000039.1, read as the reverse complement.
GTGAATCCCCAATTCCAGGTCTGTTGCCGTCATGCGCACCAGTTCACCATCGGCTTCAATCAATAGATTCGCCAGTATCGGGATTGTTGTCTTGCGCTCAATCACGCCCTGCGTGAAGGTGAGTTCGCGCTGCAGTTCCGCTTTGCTAACAGTGAATTCCATGAGGATCCCCTTCTGATACAGCGATTCGCTGTGGGCGGCTGGACCCTCTCTGCCCAGTCTCGTTACTGTGGCGGCCGAAAGTCCTTAGAGAGAGCTTGACTGGTGGGTTGTCGATGACGATTGAAGGCCTCACTACAGCAGCCTCGGTCCTACCCCTAAATTATACAAAATTTGGGTACTTGATTCGAGTTCTGGGGCGGTGGAAATTCACAATTCCACCCATATTCCGAGACCAGGAAGAACTCCAACCGGAGCGAACGCACACGTCCCCACTGCTCATGAGAGAAGATTTCCACACCGCACTGTGAACAGGAACGGTAAGTCCTATTTAAGTGAGTCAGTTAGATTGTGGATAAGTTTGCCTGTCTCCGGGTCGGCTTCTACTTGCTGTGTAATCTTGTTGACGGAGTGCAGCACGGTCGTGTGGTGCTTTCCCCCGAAGGCCCGGCCAATTTCGGTAAGGGAGGCAGTGGTAAGCTCCTTCGCCAGATACATGGCAATTTGCCGCGGATAGGCAATGGCGCGCACATTGCTGCGCTGCCGCAACTGGTGCTGCTGCAGTTTGAAACGATGGGCAACGGCTCGCTGGATGGAGTCGATGCTGACCTTTCGGTCAGTCCGGTCGTCCAGCCCAGCAAGAATGCGTTTTGCGAGGGAAAGAGTGATGGGCGTCTTGTGGAGAGAAGAGTATGCCAGCACCTTCACCAGCGCACCTTCAAGTTCACGGACGTTCGACTTGGTCTTGGTGGCAATGTAGATGCGAACATCCTCAGGGAGGGGTACCCCTTCGGCTTCGGCTTTCTTGTCGAGGATTGCCATTTTTGTTTCGAGGTCCGGTGGCTGCATGTCCACCATGAGGCCCGACTCGAAACGGGATCGAAGACGTTCCACCAGACCAGGGATTTCCTTTGGCGCTGAATCGCTGGAGATCACGATCTGTTTCTTGTGCGCGTAGAGCTCGTTGAACGTGTGAAAGAATTCCTCTTGCGTCCGTTCCTTGCCCGCAATGATGTGGATGTCATCAATCAGCAGGATGTCCGCTGACCGGTAGTGAGCATGGAAGGCGGGCATTCGCTCCTGCTTGATGCAAGTCACCATGTCGTTCACAAAACGTTCGCTGGATGTGTAGACAATGCGGGGACTCCGTTCCGCGCGGCTTAACGTCAAGCCGATGGCGTGCATGAGATGCGTCTTACCAACTCCGGTACCCCCGTAGAGAAACAGTGGGTTGTAGCTACCGGCAGGTTTTGAGGCAACCGCACGGCACGCTGCATGGGCAAACTGATTGCACGGTCCAACCACAAAGTTCTCAAAATTGTAACGATCAATGAGGCTCGCGGTAGAGGGTAATCCGATTCCATAGTCAGAGCGGTTTGGCCAGCTAGCAACACTTGCGGTGGAATTGCCTCTCGGAATCTCCTGGCCTGGCATAGCTTGTTCGGGTGCGAAGAGACGAGTTTGGATTTCCACGCTGTGGAGGGGAATTCCAAGGTTCCGCGCAGAAAGAAAAATGAGCTCAGTGTAGTCTTCCTGAACAACAACCCTGGTAGCTTCGTCGGGAACGGAAAGCCGCAACGTCCCGTCCTCGGACAGCAACCCGGAGGCAGGATGAATCCAGTTCATGTAGGACTCCGACGGCACCAAACGTTCCAAATGTGCCCGGATCTGGTCCCAATGGCTCATGGTTACTCCAAGCTATAGACAAAAATATCCTCAGCGTTTTCCACATGTGGAAAACCCATGGAACTACACAGCGTGATGGGCGGATTGCTGCGACTGCCAAATCGCCTTAGCTGGGGAGGGCGACATGATGGCTTGGCGCGTTCTGCTCTCGCGGACTCTCAGTCTAGCACAGCGAATGAGTGATGCAACTGGGTCAACGAAGTTCGTAAGTGCCTGAATTTAATAAACAATTCTGAAAATAGATGTTTTGGAGGTCTGGGTTGGAACTGCTTGGTACAGTCCTTAATTTTCGTGCTTAGTTAGGTTTAGCCGGGATTCCCAATCCACCACTGGGCTTGAGTGAGACAGCGATTCCAGTGGGATTTTGGATTGCTGCGGCCCGAGGCAACGTTCTCCGTGGTTTCTTGGAATCGCGAAGTCTCTCAGACCTTCTACGGTAGCGGAACAAGAAAGGAATGTTCCAATAATGAACCATCACAATAGGGACTGTGGATGTGTGGAAATCGACGTAAGTGACTCCATATCCAATAGTTACAGATCGGTGAAATTGTGGACGAAAGATGGTAAATGCCGCGGTGTTGGTGTTCAGACCAGACTTTGCACAGCATTTCACTACCTGTTCAGGGAAGTTTCTGTGGAAAAGTGAAGATTTCTGTTTATTTTCAATACTTAAGGCTGTGTATGAAGTGGCGGATTCTGTAGATGGCACGGAGCTTGGAGGAAAGCGTAAACGCACGTTAAAAAAATTCTGAGCGGGCGGCCACAAGCGGTCACGGATCCGGCTGGCAAGGCGCGGTCTGCGGGCGTATGCGGTTGCTGACGGCTTGACAGTAGTGTGGGCTCCGGATCACAATAAGAGATGAACCTCTGAGCGGGAGTAACTCAGTTGGTAGAGTGCAACCTTGCCAAGGTTGATGTCGCGAGTTCAAGTCTCGTCTCCCGCTCCATCTCCTCCTTTCGCTCTTACCTCCCTCCCTGTTCTTCTCGATGGTTAGTTGCTAGGGGTGTTGATCCATTAGGATAGGTTCTGGGGACCCTTGATCCAATACCGCAAAGCACTGCGTAGGATATGGTTGATGCCATTCGGCCGAGCTGAATGGCAGTGATCTGGTGACTGCCATCCACGCCGATCAACGTTGCAAGGTCACCGCTTCCTGCCTGGGTTCCATCGGCCTGAATGGGCAGATCCGTGATATCGACCGTGGTGAGATCCATGGAAACGGCACCAAGAATCGGGGCTCGACTACCCCGGATGAGCACATGTGCACGGTTGGAGAGCTGATGAGGATAACCATCCCCATAACCGACCGCGAGCACCGCGATGGAAGTGTCTCGGGTAGTTCGGTATTGTGAGCCGTAACCGACATGGATGCCGGCGGGAATTCGCTTGGTAAGGATGACTCTGGCCTTCCATTGCAGGGCAGGGCAAACAAGCAATCGTCCTGCCGCGGAAGGCACTCTTGGGTTGGTGACGTAGCCGTAGATTGCATGACCAGGGCGCACCAACTGAACATCGGCATCATGGCGGGCGAGGTGTAGAGAGTTCGTAGCGTCAATGTGAACAAGGAAGGACGGTAATCCAGCGGAACGCAGCGCATGGACGTACTGCGAGAGCAATGCCGTTTGCTGTAGTGTCTTTGGGCTGCTGAGGTCGGCAGCAGACGCGAAATGGGTCATCACTCCTTCCAGGCGTGTGTGCCGCAGTTGAGTGAATAGCTGGACTACTTCCGCGATGGGTTCCACCGACCCCAACCGAGAGAGTCCGGTATCAAACTTGAAGTGAAACCCAAGTGAGAGCCCGGTGGTGCGAGACCGTTCCTCAAGCGCAAGAACCTCGGTGAGCGAATGCAGAACGGGAGTTAGCTGGTGTTGAAGGACGGCCGACCAGTCAAAATCGTGGATTCCAGCCATGACGAGGATCTGCACGTTTGGCGGGATGCCTCCTTCGCGAAGGGCTACTCCTTCCATGGTGCTGCTAACAGCAAGCCAGTTGGCGCCACACTGAATGAGTGCTTTGGATACAGGCAGAGCCCCATGGCCGTAGGCATTCGCCTTCACCACAGGCATTACGCGCGCGCCTGGCTTCAACTGCGATGCAATGGACAGATAGTTGGCTTGAATCGTGGGCAATGACACCTCAACGAAGGTGCGGAAGGGTGGTTCCGTCATCGGGACCGTCGTTGCTGCCATGATGGGATCGTAGGGCATGAAATTGTGACCGCAAGTTTCAGTCGCCTTCAGCGGGAAGCCACTGCACAGTGAGAGGATCCTTCCGCTCGTGGAGTGCCAGGAAGAGATCCTGGTACAGGGCAGTGATGGATGACCAACTGTAGAGGCGGCGCACACGTTCCTTAGCGCGGTTCTGATAGGTTTCCACTCGGGCTGGACTCAGGGAGAGGGCAGCAGCCATGGCCTTTGCAAGAGTCTCCTTTTCGAACGGGATGCCAGCATCTCCCGCGACTTCCGCATTCTCAGGCGTATTCAGGTACAAAACCAGATTGCCCTTCCCCATCGCTTCAATCAAGGCGGGATGGGTACCGCCTACTTCCGTGGCGTGGACATAGAGGCAACAATGGGTTTGCAGCTGATGGTATCCGTCGCCGTAGATTGACCCTGGAATGTGGATTCTCGGGTTCGAAGTATCGCGGATTCGGGCTATGTACTCAGAGGCATACGGCGCATCGCCTACCAGGACAAGATGATGGTTGGTGTCGAGGGTTTCAAAAGCTTCCCGAACAAGTAAGGGGTTATTCTCCGGCTCAAAGCGCGTGACATACAGCACATATTGCCGCGGCGATACTCCCACCTGCTGGAGGGCGGATGTGCTTTCGTGGCGTTCAAGCGGGGCCCCATAGGGAATGCAGACTGACTGCTTACCGTACATCTCGCGATAGTACGCCGCGATCTGCCTGGCGTCCGTAACCATAACAGTGGGGAAGCGTGTCGCCAACAGTTCCGATAGCCGGTACCACGCGCGGGCGAGGCCATTCCACTTCTTGCGATGACGCTCAATTCCATCCACGTTGAGCGCTACCGGAATCCCTGCAATACGGGGAAGAATGGTAAATATCGCGTTGGCAGCGTTGCAGTAGAGCACAACATCTTGCCGGTACCAAAGCAAGCGCGCGGTGCTAAAGGCGCTGTGCGCAAGGGTATCCAGATACTTGTGGCGAATTGTGGGCAGATAAACAAGCCGCACACCGCGGTAGGTGGGTGCCGAATGACTCTGTCTGCAGTAGACCGTTACGTCGTGGCCCGCTTCGGCCAGTCGCCAACTCAGCTCTTCAGCAAAGGTCTCATAACCACCATAGTTGGCTGGAATGCCGCGGGTGCCGAGAATGGCGATGCGCATGGATCTCTAGGATCGTGTGACTTTGTTCTTGCGGCGCGCTGGAATTCTGGCCATCGCCACCGGTGCGGGTTTGGAAATCGGTTGGTAAGAGAACCAACTCTCCATGTAGCGATCCGATACACGAGTGATGGCCTGAATCTGTCGGCGTTTGCGCATAGTCACCGGCCAGTTTCGGACAAGGAACAAAAACGCCTTCAGGGAAGAATGCTCCCAAAGCAAACAACAGGCAATCACCACCAAATCCCGCCAGAGGATCGACCAGAAGAACTTCCTATACAGCGGCGGGGAGATATTCTTGATGCGCATCAGGAAGCGGTTCTTCACGGAGTGCATGTTGATCTCAGCCGGGAGGGCTCTGCGGTTCCCTGGCAGAACGTTGCGGACGTGGTAGCCACGGGCCATTGGAGTGTATAGGCAACGCCAGCCAGCGAGCTGGGCGCGCCAGGCGACGTCCGCATCCTCGCGATACACGAAGAAGTCGTGATCGAAGAATTCACCATCAATGCTGATGTCATCGATCATGCGGCGGCGATAAAGAGCGGCGGCGGCGGTGGCACCGAAGACGTATTCCGTGCGAGTGAAGTGCCCGTTGTCCACTTCCTGGCTGCCACGATCAAGATGCCGCAACATGGGGGTGAAATAGATGCCGGTGGAGTCAACGAGCGGTTGATCAGGGAAATCAAACGTGGCCCGGATGGCGAGGAGCTTTCCGCAAACAGCCCCCACTTTCGGATCGGCATTCCCCGCTTCCACCAGGGATTGAATAAAGTCAGGAAGGAGAAGCACGTCCGGGTTCAGCGTAAGGACCCAGTCGCCCTGAGAAATCCGGATTGCTTGGTTTTGCGCGGCAGCAAATCCTGCGTTCTCATCGTTCAAGATGATCGTGCAGCGATCCGCAAACTGCTCAAGGATATCGATAGTGCCGTCCGTGGATGCGTTGTCTACAACAATGATTTCTTTGGCATCATAGCGCTGGTCAAGCACTGACTCCAGGCAGCGCTTGATGAATCGTCCGCTGTTGTAGGTCACCAGAGTGATGGAAACGAAGTCCCGTTCTGAACGCTGCTTCATCATGGGTGGGGTGCTAGTCCGTAGTGGTTGGCGGAGCGCCAACTGCACCTATCGGGTGGTTTCCGATAGTGGATGCCTCCCGTGTATAAAGATGAAGAACGACATCTGCATGGCAGGGAAGAGACTTCGCGGGCCGATGGCACGGCCAGATTGGAGCAGAAGGGGGAGTGATTTAACGAGTAAACTCATGCTCACTGCGAGTGCCAGAACCCGAACCCAGAACAACGAGAAATGTTTTTGGGCGTAGCGCAATAAACTTCGATACCAGTATAGCTGACGGATCCCAGGTTCCAAATGTCGAATTGAATGGCCTCCCGCGTGGCGCCCGGCAACGACCGGCGACAGGCGAATGGTGAAACCGTCTGCCACGAGCCTCCGGCAAAAATCAACATCCTCAAACCAAAGGGGATAGAACAGTTCATCAAAGCCGCCCAGCCTTTGCCAAGCCGCGTGACGGACGAGAAGTAGCGCTCCAGCGGGCTGCTCAACTGAGCAAGGAGAGTTCCAGTTCTTATCGAGATACCGGTAGCGCCGGTTAACTGCGTTCGTTGGCCATAGGCGGTTCAGGCCGATGATCTCAAATAGTAACGTGAACGGGGTGGGGAAGCGGCGGAACTGGAACTGTGCCTGCGATTCTCCACTTGGCCCGGTGAGGATGGCGGTGAGCGCCCCTGCGTCAGCCGGCATTTCCTGCAGGAAAAGCTGAGTGAGTTGTGGGGTGACGACCACATCGGGATTCAGAAGGAGAACCCACTCATTGGAAAGAGCGGCGAAGCCCTGGTTGGCCGCAGCAGCAAAACCCCGGTTCGTAGGATTCGCGATCACCGTCACGGGGTGAGCAGAGGTACTGCGAAGCGTCTCGTCCTGGGAGGCATTGTCGACAACGACGATGTCGCAATTGATGGAAGCGAGGGATTCAAGGCAGGCGCCAATTTCGTGTTCAGACTGGTAGGTGACGATCACGACGCCAATCCGTCGTGGGTGGATGGGTTCCACGGGTGAATCTGTTTGCCTACTCATGCTGTTGTGGGATCGCCCGGGTTATGCGGTTCTGTTGGAAGGGGCGGAGCAAGACGGAAGTAGACCCGCCAAAAGTAGCCTGTGCTGGTGTCCTGCGCCAAACGCTGCAGATTGCGCTCACTTTCGAGGATAGCGTTGCGAAGAGAGGTCTCGCGCGTTACCAGGATTTCGCCGGGGATCGATTGCTGCTGCAGTTGCTGTAGTCGTCGGAATCTTGGCCAGCGCCAGACGGCGGTAAGCTTTCCGTGAAGGGCGGCTAGCCCCTGACGTCTGTGCAGTGAACCAAGCAGGAAGAGGAGATTGCCCCAGACAATCGGCCACCACCAAGCTAGCAGAAGGCTGTTTGGATACGTGGCGGCTACCGCAAGCAGTTGATTTCTGGAAATGAGGAAGGTGGCGCGAGCACTTCCCTTTCCCAACGTGGCGCTGCCGAAGTGGGTGGCTTCCGCGCGGGGAACGAAGATACCAGTGCAACCGGCAGCTGCTGCCCGCAGTCCCCACTCCACATCCTCATAGTAGCTTTCGAGGTGCTCATTCAACGGCCCGACTACCGAGAATGCCCGATTCCGGAAGAGGGCAGCGGTCATGGGTGGAAACTGAATGTTGCATTGAGCGCAGGTAGCGGGATGGCTGACGGGAGTGCGATGCAGGACACGGGCGGCGCACCCGGACCGGCTCACCAGATCGTAGGCTCCGTCAGCGAGCTGCTGGTTATCGGCTGCCAACAGAAGAGGACAAGCAAACATGCCGCCGTCGTGATCAAGTGCATCCTCTAGCGCTTCCAGCCAGTGTTCGTGTAGGACGACATCGTTGTTGAGGATTGCGACGTAGGGGGTATCCACCAGGTCGAGCCCGCGATTCACGGCAGCAGCAAAGCCCAGATTATCCGGCAGTGCAAGTAGCTCGACGCCATGAGGCAGGAGCTGGTGACTGCCGTCAGTTGAGCCATTGTCCACCAGCAATACGCGAGCGGGCCTGCGAGTTTGCTGGGCAATGGATGGCCACAGAAGACGAAGGTGGCGCACGCCATTGTAGTTGGGGATGATAAGAGTGGTGCGTGGCTCCGGCAAGGGGGACCTGCCATGATCGCGGCCTCCGGCTTTTTCCACTTTGGCCGCGTCTATGAAGATACATTATGCTCACGAGATCAGCTTTCCGTCACTCCCTTTTGGCATTCTCTCTCATCCTTGTTCCTTTGCTCAGTAGCGCTCCACCTGAATCCAACGCGAAGGTGTATCTGTTGCGGATGAAGGATGGCTTCGATCTTCATCTGGCAAACCGGTTGACGGAAGCCGGCTTGATGACCGTGGTGACTGATCCACGGGAGGCGGATTATGTACTCACCGAGGGAGTAGGGCCAAGGTTTGAGGCGTACATGGAGCAACTCTTCCGCGCTCCAGAGGATGAGGAAGCGAAGTCGGAGGAGGACAAAGATAGCGGCGGGTCAGGCGACAAGAAGTCTGGGGCTATGGTAGCAATGAGCGCCAAGGCACCGGTGCGGGCGTCATCATTTGGACGTTCCTCTGGGACAGTGTTTCTTGTCCGCCGGGCGGATTCAAGTGTGGTGTGGAGCACCTTTTTGCGCCGCCAGGACAGCCGCGAGGAGATGCTGCACAAGAATGCCGGAGAAGTGGTGAAGCGCTTGAAGAAGCAAATGACTGAGGATGAAAGAGCTGCGATGGGGCCTAATCCGTAGCTATTTTGCGGGATGCTGTGACAACTGGGGGAAGGTGCTTGCTTTCGCGCTTCCGCTGCAGGATCTCGCGGTAGCGGCTCTCGACTCTCTGGGCGTTCACTGCGGCATCCCAGTAGGTTTCGACGAATTGCCGAGCTCGCTGTGCCATGGCGATGCTCTCAGCAGGGCTTGACAGCGATGCAGCGATCGCATCCGCGAATGCCTCCGGCGTGTTGCCCAAGCGGCACAATGATCCGGAATCCTCATGCAGGCCCTCAGCGCCCACCGTCGTTGAGACTACTGGGATGCCTGACGCGTATGCCTCCAGCAGCTTCACCCGGACGCCGGAACCAGTAAGAACCGGACAGACAAAGACACTACACTCATGCAGGTGCGGAAGGACTTCAGGCACTTCGCCCACGACATTGAGCCAGGGTGGCAGCGGACTGGGAAAGTCTACTTGATCGCAGTTTGCTCCGACGATCCGGAGGGAGACATCGGGACATAATTTGCAGACGATGGGCATGACGTTACTAGTCAGCCAGCGAAGGCCCTCTCTATTCGGAGTGTGCCGGAAGTTGCCGACGAATAGCAGTGTTGAGGGCAGCCGTCCTTGAAACACAGCCGGGTAGGCCCGTAGTTCGATACCTGCACGCAGGTTCGCGTCTAAGCGGCCGTCCAGGCTGGGGAGGAAGGACTGGAGCAGCCGTGCGTTGTCAGGAGTGCATACCTGAACATAGTCGACGTTTTGCAGCGCCTGCAGTTCGAACCGTATGGCACGCAGGTACTCGAGCATTGTGCGAAGACCTGCGTGAGCGCCCCTAGTGGAAATGCGCCTGCCGACCGTCTGGAAATAGACATCGTGTTCGAACAGTGCTGTCAGGATGTTCTGATAGGTGCGGGCGTATTGCGCCATCTGTGTGTATTCCAGTTGGATGACATCAATATGGCAATCGTGGATGAGATCTGGCAGCAGCCGGTGCAGATCTGGGAGGTCAAACTCTCGACTTGCTTTTGGGGCAAAGCCGAAGCGTCCAGAACGGCCCTGCTGGTTGCGCAGAACCAAGTGCAGTGATGCAAATTCATGGGCGTGTTGCTGATGAAGCACACGCTCGCATTCGTCTTCCAGGACAACGACGAGGTGGACATCACAGAGTGATCGCAAATGAACCAGTGACTGCGTAATGAGCACCGCACCACCGTGCCGCGCTGGATAGAGAGGGTACGGTGAAACAAAGAGAACACGTAGTTTCGTGGGAGGCAGCCTGCCTGCGTAGTAGCGGTCAAAGTAGACGTCCGGCTGATGGAGGGCGAGGGCTTCGGTGTCTGAGAGTGAGGCGAATCTTGAAGACCGGTAGCGGGAATCCAGAAGTCCGGGTAGCTGAGCCAGCGCCTGAAGGAACGCGCGCAGGGATGTGCGGTAGGTGGGGATTTGGCTGTTGAAGCAAGCGTACAGAAGATCGTACGCGAGGGCGAACTGAGAACCCACGAGCAGGCTGGTGGTGTGGAGGTGCTTCCACTGAAACAGTAGCCGATTCTTGGCGACGATGCTTTGGATGCGGTTCGCATCGAAGTGTTTACCGATCGTACCCCTATGTTCGTGATACACCACGCTAGCTGGCTGAAACAGCACGCGCCAACCTCGACGCCAAGCCTCGAATCCGAGATCGGTATCCTCCAGGTAGAAGGGATGGTAGAGCAGGTCAAAACCACCAATCTCAAGAAGCATTTCCCTGTTGAAGGCGGAGGACCCACCACCGGGGTAGAAGCAGGGTCGTACAGTTTGGTTGATGCTGTTTACGTGGTGGCCAAGGGTGATACGCCCATTCGCAAAGGCGGCGTAGGTAAGTCCACTTTCTTCACGCCGCTTGTTTGGATCGGTGAACAAGATCTGGGCTGCAACTGCAAAGACATCGGGCTCTCGAAATGGCTGGATGAGGGGTTCCAGGAAGTTGGGTTCGACGCGCATGTCCGAATTCAACAGAACCACAATCGGGTTGAGGGCAGCCCTTACTCCGGCGTTTGAACCACCGCCGAAGCCGAGGTTTGTGTTTAGCTGCAGCAGGCGCACCGCAGGTAGGTGATTGCTGACCCAGGTGGCGCTTCCGTCGGTAGATGCGTTGTCCACCACAATCACCTCGTCACCCAGATCGAAGTTGCAGGCAGCTACGACCGTTGGGAGATACCGTTCGAGGAGGTCTTTGCCGTTCCAGTTTGGAATGACGATGCTGCACGGGGGTCGATTCGTGCCCTGGAATATTGGCGGTTTGGCAGCACCTTGGGGTGCGCCGCGCATCCGACCCAGCGTGTGGGTAAACGCCAGAACGAGGGTGAACAGCGGGATCACCAGGATCCAGAGCATTAGGACGAACAGGTGGAGAAGCCCCCGGAAGACGCTCAAGAGGATAGCCATTATTCCTGCGCCTTCGGATAGCGGGATGCGCGGAGCAAGCCAGCCCATTGGGCAAGCTTCACGATTCGGGAATTTGCCAGCGCGCTGCGCTCAAACGTTACCCTTGCCAGCTCCGCTTCGAGTTGGGCCGACTTCGTGACCTCGTTTCGAAGGGCATCAATGGTCATCTGCAGCTCAGAGCGTTCGGTGTTCAGCTGGCCCTCCACATGATGGAGTTGATCAACGGCTAGCTTGAGTTCGTCACATTTCGCCGACAGCTGGGAGGCGAGATTGCCATTGGCGGTCTGCAGGTCTTCGATGGTGGTCATCGCCCAGCTAGTTCGTTCCGTAAGTTCCTGTTCTGTGTGGTGGAGTTGTGCTACGGCGTTAGAGAGTTCTTCGCACTTCGCTTTGAGGTCTGCCGATACAGCAGTCGCCCACTGGGTGCGCTCTTCCAGCATGTTCTCTGTCTGGTGCAACTGGGAGACCACGCTGGCAAGGTCGGCAGATTTGGTTTCCAGTGCATGTGCATTCGCTTGCGCCCACAGGGTTTTCTCCTCTAACTCCAACTCAAGCTTCTTGTGGGCCAAGAGGAGCGCTTGGTGATCCTTTTGACTCTGCTCCAGCCACTGGTCCTTGGTTGCCACCTCGTCCGTGAGGAGCCGAATATGCCGCTCGCGCTCAAACAGGACATTTCCGGATATCGCGGCGGAAACGAAGTCCTTGGTATCGGGAATGGGTACCTGGGAACAAACGGAGATGAAGAATTGGGATTGGTCGAGCAGGACCGCGTTTCGAGGCAGGGCGGCGATTGCGGATCGTTCGGGGGTGGGCTCTGTTTGCCGAATAGCTATGGCGGGAGTATGGTCCTGTCCAAACATTCTCACGTGGGCGAAATGCCGGCAAAGGATCTCCAGAAACTCGCTGAGGTTGAACTCGTGGACATGGTAGGGGTTTGGGCCGGCATCGCCTCGCAAGACATCATAGATCTGTTTGTTGGGTGTAGAAATTATCACCAGGCCATCTGGTTTGGTAACCCTGCTGAGTTGCCGGACAAGCCGCTCAGGGTGGTCCAGATGTTCGATTACCTCGAAGGACACGGAGGATGTGAAGGTGTGGTTGGGAAACGGAAGGGCACATACGTCGGCGTTGAGGAAGCGGGTTGCGGAGGTTGAGTAGTCGCGTCGTGCTGCCAGAATGGAAGGGGCGTCATAGTCAACGCCCACGGCTCCGCATGTGCTGGAGCCCAACAGCGCGGTGCCGTAACCCATTCCGCACCCTGCATCCAAAACCAAGCTGCCCAGGGGCAATTGGGAGCAGAATTCGTACCTGGCGAGATGCTCGTGGTAGAGGTCGATATCCACTTGGCCAGGCACTAGCCGCTCGCCAGTGAACTCAGCCATGGAGGACCTCTTTTGGGGTAGTGTCCGCTAGTCGCTGGTTTACGCCTATGCGACAGGGCAGGTGGATGTATCCGTAGATAGCCTTTTCGTTCGGGGCCATGGGCACGGAAAGTGCATTCTCAATGAAGTCGCACATGGCGTAAGCATCGAGCGTTCCATCGGCAATGGCAGCGGAGAACGCGAATGGGGCTGGGTAGAGCTCTGGAATCGTAAGGTGGAAGTCAACCGTTACGGCGCAGCCTGGGTGCAAAGGTGCGAGAGGAACTTCCTCCCTGAGAGTGTTGGACACCGCCAAGTCTATGCCCAAATGGTTCCTCATGACGAACCCAATGATCGGCCGATGGATAGTCTGTCTGGCGCGAGCGCTTATCCGGAGCACCACCTCCTGATTCGGATGCATCGTTGAGAGGCTCCGGCCTGATGGATTGGTAAGGGCGATGCCGAGGATTTCTGCGTTTGCATTGCCCCAGCGATGGTCCACATTCGGAATACCTGTAATGACCTCGGGAGCTTCGATAGTTTCTGGGAGGTGGGTGTATTCGGAATGATCCGGATTTGACTCGATGTAGCGACTGTCCCGGTTCACCATCTCCGCAAGGTAGTGCGAAACCACGGCTTCGGGATCGCCGCATGCCCGCACCTCTCCCGAGTCAAGCCAGAGGCAGCGATCCCCGATCGCGCGCACGTCCGATGCGGAGTGAGTGACGTAGATGATAGTGGCGCCACTGCGCTTGAGCTCGTGGACTTTGCGCATGCAGCGCTGGCGGAAATAGACATCCCCTACGGCGAGCGCCTCGTCCACGATTAAGATTTCCGGATCCACATGTACCGCGACTGCGAAGGCCAAACGTACCAGCATGCCGCTGGAAAAGGTCTTTACCGGCTGGTCAATGAAGGAGCCGATTTCGGCGAATCTTTCGATAGAGAGCATTCGCTGCTGGATTTCCTCGTTGGACAGGCCGAGGAGGCTGCCATTCAAGACGACGTTTTCTCTTCCAGAAAATTCTGGATTGAATCCCGCTCCCAATTCCAGTAGCGCCGCTAGCTTCCCTTTTACTTGTACGGTGCCCTCGGTTGGGGGTAGGATTCCGGCGATGATTTGGAGAAGCGTACTCTTACCAGAACCGTTTTGGCCGATGATGCAAAAGGTCTCACCAGTATGGATATCAAACGTTGCATTCCGAAGCGCCCAAAAGTTGGCAGCTGCGGACTGGCGACGAGGGAGAAACAATTGCCGGAGTCGCTGGCTGGGTGAAGTAAACGCGGGGTAGGACTTCGAAAGGCCAAGTGCTCGAACGGAGAAACCAGACTTTTCCATGTCGCAGGCAGGGCGGCACCTAGAGAGCCACCTATCTTATCTTGGCACAGGGCTAGCTCTTTAGGCCATTCGAATTGCTGGGATAGGGTATAATCAAGGTTTCGGCCTTTGGCGGCGTAGCTCAGCTGGTTAGAGCGACGGTCTCATAATCCGTAGGTCACTGGTTCGAGTCCAGTCGCCGCCACCATCACCTCTTCTAATCTCCTCGTTGGCCAACCAGCAGTTCGTAGATTCTCTCCAGGTCCTGGTGGCTATAGAAGGCAATCTCTAATTTACCAGCACCTTTGCTCCCCAATTGCACGGTTACTTTTGTTCCTAGGATTCGTTGCAGATCCGCCAGCGCCGCTTTCCAGTTCGGGTCTAAGTGTTTCTCACGGTTGGGAGGCAGACTTTCCCTGGGGGTTGCTGTGTGTTGACGGGCGAGCCTTTCCATTTCCCGGACCGAGAGGGACTCCGCTGCCACTTTGTGCGCGAGCGCGCATTGCTGCTCTGCGTCAGGAATGGCTACCAGTGCCCGGGCATGCCCCATGGATAGACGGCGATCAGCAACCAATTGCTGAATGCTTGCAGGCAGTCGTAGCAAGCGTAGGTGATTGGTTATTGTGGAGCGGTCTTTGCCGGTTCGCTCAGCAATCTGTTCGTGGGTGAGACCTAGTTCGTCAATAAGGCGTTGATACGCCTCTGCGATTTCTAGGGGGTTAAGGTCTTCACGCTGGATGTTTTCGATAAGAGTAACTTCCAGCAGCCGGCTGTCATCGATGTCCGTAAACACCACTGGAACCTGGGTTAGTCCGGCAAGGGATGCGGCGCGGAGGCGCCGCTCGCCAGCTACCAGTTGGATGACGCCGTTTACGGAGCGGACGATGAGGGGTTGAATGATGCCGTTTGCGCGAATGGATTGAGCCAGTTCGTCCAGCGATCCTTGGTTAAAGATGGTGCGCGGTTGTAGCGGGTTGGGCTCGATGTTCTTTATTGGGATTGACCGTGCAGTTGATTGGTCAGGCGTGATGTCCGCTGTCAGACTGGATGGTCTGGTTGTGAGTAGAGCACTTAGGCCGCGTCCAAGGGCGCGTTTCTTAGGCTGCTGATCGGTCATCGGTAAGAATCTCTCGTGCAAGTTGAATGTAGCATTCGGCACCGCGGGAACGTACGTCGTAGGCAATGATGGGTTTGCCAAAGCTAGGGGCTTCTGCAAGCTTAATGTTGCGGGGAATTACGGTTTCAAAGATGTCAGCTTCGAAGAATTCCCGGAGATCAGCGGCTATCTGTCTTGTGAGGTTTGTGCGGTCGTCGTACATCGTGAGTAGCACGCCTTCAATGCGCAACGGGTGCTGGAAGTTCTCGCGTATCCGGGCGACGGTGTCGACGAGCTCAGATATTCCTTCGAGGGCGAAGAATTCGCATTGTATAGGGATGAGTACGGTGTCCGCTGCTAGAAGCGCGTTGAGCGTGAGGAGATCGAGTGCGGGTGGGCAGTCGAGGATGACGAAGTCGTAGTTGTCGCGAGCTGGGGCGAGTTGTTTTGCGAGCTGTCGTTCGCGGTCCTCGATATCGACAAGTTCGATGTTTCCCCCAACGAGGGCCTTTTCTGAAGGAATGATGTAGAGCCCATCAAACTGGGTTTGAATTACCACTTCGGATAAGGTGGCTTCACCCACCAGTAGGTGATAGAGGGAGTTTCTCCCGTGCTTGCGCGGGATACCTAAGCCTGAGGTGGAGTTGGCTTGAGGATCGCAGTCGACAAGGAGAATGCGTAGGTCTGAGGCCGCTAGGGCTGCGGCGAGATTGATTGCCGTCGTGGTTTTGCCAACACCACCCTTCTGGTTGGCCACTGCAATGATTCGGCCCATACGTGTTGTTGCGATTGCCTCCGACATCCTAGCATACCTCTACTCCAGGATGAGGCTGTTTCACGTGGAACCAATCGCCCATGAAATGTTTGGAACAAATTACACAGGAAGTGAGAAAACGAGCGCCGATGCCTCAGGACGCCAGGGAACCGGATGGGAGTTTCCGACGAAACCCTTGTCAGCGAGGGACTCCTGCAATACCGCTGCATCACCGGAACCAACGAGCAACCCCAGCCCACAACTCAACCGGCGAGCAACGCCCAGAACGACATCTGGAGCCACGGCGCGAGACGTCACCATATCCGCGGCAATCTGAACTGCATCAGCAACACCGGTGTGGACCCGGCAGTTAGCCCATCCGCGCGTCGATTCGCTCAGGAACGCCGCCTTCTTCTGCCGTGATTCCACCAACAGGACGCGAACGCTCTCGTGCCATGCAGCGATACCAATGCCCGGAAAGCCGGCGCCAGAACCCACGTCAATCACCGAGCTGACTCCAACTGGAATCAGCGAGGCAAGAAACAGGCTTTCTCCATAATGTCGACGAATCGCTGATTCCAATGTCAGGTCACCCACCAGGTTCATTACGCGATTCCACCGGCATAACACTTCCCAGTGCTCGGCACACCGATTCACGGCTTCCAGGCTCGCGAAGACCCCAAACGGATGGAGAAACTCCTTGAGTTGGACGGAAAATTCACGCGCAGGCGCACTTTGCATGATCCGGTTCAATCTGCAGCCACCTCACCACGCATAGCCAAGCGAATCTCAAGCAGAGAGAGCGCCGCTGGCGTGACCCCAGGGATACGCGCGGCCTGTGCCAGCGAATGCGGACGCACCCGCTGCAGCTTCTGCTGGATCTCCAACGACAACCCTGGCAACCCTCGGTACTCAAAGCTCTCTGGAATCCGCCGCGACTCCATGCTCTTCAAGCGTTCCAATTGACGATCCTGCTGCTGAAAGTACCCCGCGTACTTCATCTCAGTCTCCACGGTACATAGAACCGCAGTATCCAAGCATTCGCCAATCATCTGCTCCAGCTCCCTGTGAAGCGGACCCAAGGTTGCGTCAGGCCTACGAATCCAATCACGAACCGCAGGATTCAGGTCAGATCCAAGCTCAAAATCGTAACCAGACTGAAAATCCCGGCAGCGCACGGTCGTAAACAGCTCCCTCAGCCGCTGTCTCTGTCGTTCTCTCTCCCGAAACTGTCGCTCACGGATATTGCAGGCAAGTCCCAGTCGGATCGCATGACCGGTCAAGCGTTCCTCTGCATTGTCAATTCGCAAATGGAGCCGATACTCCGCGCGGGACGTGAACATTCGATACGGTTCATCTGTTCCCTTGGTGACCAAGTCATCAATGAGGATCCCAACGTAACCCTCATGACGGCCAACAACAAAGGGCGTCCCGCCCCCAATTGCCACGGCTGCGTTGATTCCCGCCAGAATTCCTTGCGCAGCAGCTTCCTCATACCCAGATGTGCCATTTATCTGCCCCGCTAGGTAGAGCCCACCCACCTTCTTTGCCTCCAGTGAGTGCGACACCTCGCGCGCGTCGATGCAATCGTACTCAATCGCATAACCCGGCCGAATCAGTTCTGCGCGCTCCAAGCCTGGAATCGACGTGATCATTAACTCCTGTACATCCACGGGCATGCTCGTGGACATCCCATTCACGTAGACCTCGTGGGTATCGAGTCCTTCGGGCTCCAGGAAGATCTGGTGACGATCCTTCTCGGGAAACTTCACAAACTTGTCTTCAATCGATGGGCAATACCGTGGGCCAACCCCCTGAATTTGGCCGCTATACAATGGCGACCGCGCCAGATTGTCCTCAATCGCACTCCGTGTGGCATCCGTCGTGTAGGAGTGGTAACAGCATACCTGTCTCTGCATGACCTCTCTAGAGAGGAAACTGAAGAAGGTCGGCTGAACATCTCCGTCCTGAACGTCAAACTGCGACCAATCCACTGAACGCCCGTCGATTCTAGGTGGAGTACCCGTTTTCATGCGGGTCCAACGCATGCCGAGCTCCCGAACCTGCTCAGCCAACATCACTGAGGGCAACTCCCCGCTGCGGCCACATCCGAAGGCCTTCTCGCCAACCCGAGCCATTCCATTCAAGAAGGTTCCCGTTGTCAGAATTACCGCTGCCCCTGAAAGCTCCCGGCCATCGGCAAGGTACACCCCTCGCACCCGCCGTTGCTCCGGCGACTCATCGGAAAGAATAAGCGCTGCAATTTCCGCCTGAACCAGCCGAAGATTGGGCTCCTGCTCAAGAATCTCACGCATGTGAGTCCGGTAGATCTTCTTGTCGCATTGAGCGCGTGGAGCCCAAACCGCTGGCCCCCGACTGGTATTCAGCAATCGAAACTGAATTCCAGCGAAATCAGTGACACGGCCCAACAATCCGCCCAAGGCATCGATCTCGCGGGCCAAATGCCCTTTCGCGATGCCTCCCATCGCGGGATTACAGCTCATTTGGGCGATGAGATCGAGATTCATGCTGACCAGGGCAGTCCTTGCCCCAAGTCTGGCTGAGGCATAAGCTGCCTCGCAGCCAGCATGGCCGCCCCCAATCACAATTACATCAAAAACACGCATACTGCCCTCGAGTCGATCCTGGCACTTGGACCTCCGTTGATCAGAGTGCCAGACAGCCACAAACCCATTGTAGTGAGCCGCTGATTTCATTGACAAAAGATCTCCGAGTCACTAGCCTCAGGGATGCGGGAGGTACCATTGAAAGTTCTGATTGTTGGCAATGGTGGAAGAGAGCACGCCATTGCGTGGAAGCTGGCTCAGTCTAAGAATAGTCCCGAGTTGATTTTGGCACCGGGCAATGCAGGTACAGCCTCGATCGCTACGAACCTAACGAGCTTGGGTTCAAGTCCTGGAGATATTGCTGACTTTGCGGCCGGTGCCGGGATAAACCTCGTGGTTGTCGGTCCTGAAGCACCGTTGGTCGCTGGCCTTGCGGATCGCCTTAGGGAAAAGAACATACCTGTCATTGGACCATCGGCCTTGGCGGCGGAGTTGGAGGGAAGTAAGGTATTTGCCAAGCATTTCTTTGCGCGGAACCAAATTCCCACGGCAGCGTTCTACACTGCGGACTCGCCACAAGAAGCTCTGGACGCGCTCTCTCAGTTTGCAGGCCCAGTGGTCATCAAGGCAGACGGGTTGGCAGCTGGCAAGGGCGTAGTAATAGCCCACTCCAAGGACGAAGCAACCACCGCCATTCACGCCCTCATGACGGCGCAGTCGCTGGGCAAAGCCGGGCAAAGGATAGTGCTTGAGGAATTCCTGGTCGGCGAGGAGGTTAGCTTCATTGTGCTGACGGATGGTGAACGCATCCTAAGCTTTCCACCGTGCCAGGATCACAAGGCCATCTACGATGGTGATTGCGGCCCGAACACTGGTGGTATGGGTGCCTACGCGGATTCGCGCATTCTGGGGCCCGAACAGCATGCACTGATCCTGCAAGAGATCATCTATCCTACGCTTCGCGGCTTACGGGAAGAGGGGCGGCCATTTCACGGCTTCCTCTTCGCAGGCCTCATGATGACGGCGTCGGGTCCCAAAGTGCTCGAGTTCAATGTTCGGTCAGGAGACCCCGAAACGCAAGCGCTACTTCACGGCATGCGCGGAAACTTCCTCGAGCTGCTGCAAACATGCGCCGACGGTGAATTGAATCCAGACGCGGTGTCTTGGGATGAAGAACCTTCTGTGTGCGTGGTGATTGCCGCAGCCAATTATCCGTCCACTCCTCGCACCGGCGACCCAATCTCCGGACTGCAGGAGGCTGAGCAGCTAGGTGCTGTGGTCTTTCACGCTGGAACCCGGAATGACGCCGGCCAGGTGCTTACCGCAGGTGGTCGCGTGCTTGGCGTGACGGCCAGCGGCGACACCCTGCCGATGGCAATCAAGCGAGCCTATGCTGCCGCGGACCGCATCCACTTTGAAGGAAAGCAGCAAAGAAGCGACATCGGAATTAAAGGTCTGAAACGCTGGCGATAAGCCACAACACTCTAACTGACGCAGCCCCATCACCAGCAAGCTACACTGTAGGGGAACCTGAGGGCACGTAGCTCAGCCGGATAGAGCGTCCGCCTCCTAAGCGGAAGGTCGCTGGTTCGAATCCAGCCGTGCCTACCAGTTTGCCGCCATCTTGCTAAGAAACCTGCAGTGCAATCGGCCTCCACACCATTTCTCTAAGCACAGTCTTCTTGCCATTGCCTTTCAGGGAAATCCCTAGGCTGTCTCGAAGCGTCGGGTAAATCCTTGTGGTTAGGCAACAAGTTCCATTTGCGTAAATCTCCACAAGCGACCGGTCCAGATAAAGAGTTAGCTGAAGACTCTCGCCCTTCGCTCGGGTTAGTGATGTACGATGCACTGTACGTTCCTGGGATTCGCTGAGAGAAGCCTTAGCGCGATCAACCCACAGTTGCTCTGGCTCCCTGTTCCAAACCAAGCGCGTTTCCTCTCGCCCATCGGGACTCGCATAGAAACTCAATACCAGCTCGCGGGCGTCCGCCGGCTCAATGGTTATGTCTAGCCGTCCAGCGTTTCCAGCAATTCCGGCCTCCGCAATCTCCTTGTTCAGCGCCTCGCCAAGCGGAGAACTCTTCACTGCCCTCTGGAAGCGATAGAGTCGATTGCAAAGCGGATGAGGCTCCATGCGAAGGCCTCCACCGGAATCCAGACTCAACACGCGCGGCAGCGTAAGGGCACCCGCCCAACCCGCTGCAACCTGCGCCTCCCGCGAACGTCCTTCCCAACTCCAGCCGAACATCACTCGACGATCCGCGCCATCCAAGAAAACTTGCGGCGCGTAGAAATGTCCGCCATCGTCAAGACTTCCCACCCGCTCAATGGTGAACCGCCGGTTGCGGTACTCCCCAACCATGTAGATCGCCTTGCGCAGGGGGATTGGAGACAGCAGCAGCACATGCTTCCTCCCCAGCGGAAAGAAGTTCGGGCACTCCCACATCGTTCCCAATGCTGAATCGTCACTGGCAGCCAGAGGATGCAGGTACTCCCACTTCGTAAGGTCCTCGCTACGGTACAGCAGCACCAATCCCCCTTTACCCTTTGCTCCCGAACCAAGTGCCATAAGCCATTCGCCGTCTTCTTTCCAGATGAAAGGGTCACGGAAGCCGGTGACATCCAAACCCGCGGGGGGTCCCAGAATTACGGGATTGCCTTTCCACTTCGTCCAGCTTTCCAGGCGGGGATGACTACTGGTAGCAATAGCCTGAACCTCTGGCTGCGTTCCGGTGTAGACGATTGTGGGAGTTTCTCCATCCACCACCATGCATCCGGAAAAGACGCCATCCTTGTCGTAACCGCCAGGAGTGGGAGCGAGCGCTATCGGCAGGTGCTGCCACTGCAACAGGTCCCTGCTGACTGCGTGTCCCCAGTGCATGTCGCCCCAAACCGCCCCGCCAGGGTTGTGCTGATAGAACACGTGAAACTCGCCCCGGTAAAAGATTAGTCCGTTTGGATCATTCATCCAGAAGCGGGGCGGGAGGAAGTGGTACCGAGGGCGATGGATATCAAGCGGAAACGGAAGTGACTGCTTGACCAAGTGGTGCTCAACATCCCGCTGTGGTCTCCGCTGGGCGGCTTCGAGGACGAGAGGCAAGGCGGGCAATCCGGCTCCGGCATTTCGTAACCATGTGCGGCGCTTCATGCGGCCTCCTCTAGTGCCTCAAATCCCCTCACCAATCGTCTCATGCACCTCGCAGCCAATCCGGCCCTGTATCCGGATAGATCCATCGAAGTCTGGCCTCCGCATCACCAAGCACGTCGGAATCAAAGACCGCCCGATCAAGCCGGCGCAAGACGCCATAAGCCTCCACTGCTACGGTCACCTTATCCAATCGGCTGAGATGCTTTGGCAGGCGGGAAAGCATCCTTGACAGCAGCCTCACCCAGAAGACCGTGAGCGTCTCATGGTAGCCAGACAGATTCGTATTCGCACCTCCGTGAGACTCATTAAGCCGCGGGATGGTTGCACGCATACTTCCCAGCGCGCTATCCGCTCCCATCTCAAGAATGAGAGCGGCGGCTACGCCCAGATGTGCCCTATGGGTCCATTCCCGGTGGGGTATGGAGCACTCGCGAAAGGCGCTAAGGAAAGTATCCAAAGACCGCTCGTCCCGTAGCCAACGTTCCGACAGCCCAGCATCAAGATCAGATTGCACACGGATTCCCATTGCCCAAGTATACCCACCAGGGATATACTCCGAAACACGATTTGCAGTTCAGCCACATGATCCAAGGAGAACATTGATGGACGCCATCGATTCGAAAGTACTCTCTTGTCTGGCCCAAAACGGGCGCATCAGCTGGGCAGACTTGGCCCACCAACTCGGTATGTCGGCACCAGCAGCAGCGGATCGCGTTCGAAAGCTGGAGGAAGCGGGCATTGTCCGCGGCTATGCCGCCATCATCCCTCCCCAGGCTATGGGACTACAGCTCACCGCATTTGTTGGGGTCACTTTTGGGAAGTCAAAGCACCGCAAGCCCTTCCTGAAGGCAATTCAACGCATTCCGGAAATCCTCGAGTGTCACCATGTCGCGGGAGATGAGGATTTCCTACTGAAAGTACTCACTCGCGACACGGGACATCTTGACCATCTAGTGAGCGAGCAACTGCGGGCGATTCCTGGCGTGCTGCGCACTCGCACCACGGTTGTGCTGTCAACGCAGAAGGAGGGGCACTATCGCCCAACTCAACCTCACGTGGAAGCGGCTATCGACGATCGCAAAGCGTCCTTCGGCTGACAGTAACACCATCATTCTGAGGGAGTCCGCCTCTATAGTGAGTCGGAGGTGGACATGGAACCCAACAAAACAAGGTCCGTCCGAGAACTTAGGAAACGACCCATAGGTGGCACCCGCTCGCGACAGGAGTACCTTGATTCATCAGTCACTTACAGGAACGCCCAGATACAGCCTAATCCGGCTGTCTGCGCTTCCTTTCACCAGGCACCCGCGAGGGTTGCCAATCCTTTCGGCGAAAACTCAGTAGAAGTACCGCCGCCGCAGCTTCCCCAATCACACGGGTTCGAAAAAAAACGATTTCGTCTAGAGCCGTCCCGCTACCTCCCTCAACATCACCGAAAGGATCTGATCGTCCTTCACTTTACAGCCGGCACCTCCTGTGAGAGTGCCTACCGGACTTGGCAGGCGGATCCACGTCGAATTGCAACTGCGTATGGAGTGGACCCGGACGGCACCATCGTTGAGTTTTTTCCACCTGAGGCATGGGCCTATCACCTTGGGGTGAAGGGAACAAGCCACCACGACAGAAGATCCATCGGCATTGAAATAGCGAATGCGGGCCCGCTACAGCAGGATCCCAAAGATCCAGATCAACTGAACTGGTGGCCCAGAAACTGGGGTGCACCCTATTGCCGGAAGCACGAAGCAGGCCGCTATGTGGAGGCCAGCTACCGAGGCATACTGTATTTCGCAGCGATGCCGGAGATTCAATTGATGGCAACTGCGTCGCTGGTGCATTCCCTCTGCAACCACTTTGGCATTCCTAAGGCGGCCAATGCGTCCGCTAGAGAGGGTACTTTTGACCCTGCCGTATTTGCCACGTATCAGGGGGTCGCGAGCCATTCCAACTTCCGAAAAGACAAATGGGATGTAGGCCCGGCATTTCAATGGGATTATCTTGGTTTCTGACCGAGTCCGGCGAGACTACTCTTCAAGTGAGGAGGGTATGGCCCGACAGTTGCGGACCACAATGGAGTGCTATGGAATTGAGACGGGGTGGGGGCGGATGACGCCGCCCCCCACCACTCACAAGACAGAAAGCGAAAAGTGCTACCGGGTTTCTGTCTGAATCAAGTCAAAATCGCCATCCACACGACGAATCAGAATCGCCACCGACTCAGAATCCACATCTCGGAATACCAGGTAAGGAGCGTTCTTCTTGATAGCGCCCACCGCCTCATCCACGGACATCGGCTTACGCCGTGCCAGATGATTCACCCGGTGGATTGTCACGGTTGGGCCAACCGTCTCATCGTCACCGCCGGAATTCTCCAGGGCAGTGAAGGATGGCGTCACTACATCGGGACTCACCACGGTGGTGCCACGCAGATCATTCTTCGCGGCCGCGCGTTTACGGGTGTCCTGCCGTTTCTCCCGGCTCTTCAACAACTGCCGCTCTAGCTTCTCCACTGCTGCGGTGGCTGCGGTAAACAGGTCAGTTCCCTCTCCGGAGGTGGCTAGCACCTCACCCTTGTACAGCAAACTGACGTCCGCCAGGTGCGAGCGCTTCTCCACGCGCAAACTTACGTGCGCCTCGCGCTCTCCCTTCTTCATGTCCACGAAGCGAGCCAGCTTCTGTAGCCGGGTCTCCAGCTTTAGCGTGTCAAGCTCATTGAGCCCATTGGTTTTTCCAGAATAGGCGATTTTCATGATGCCTCCGTTTGGCGCCGTTACAGTTAAGTCCGTACGCGCCTCTGGTGCGTGGATGGGATCTTCAGATCTTCCCGGTACTTGGCTACCGTGCGGCGCGTCACATCCACGCCTTCGCCGCGCAACCTCTCCATGATCTGCTCATCCGTTAATGGCCTGGCCGGATCCTCCTCGTCGATAATCTTCTTCACCAACCGCTTCACCGCCAAAAGGGACGTACTGTTGCCGCCCGCGCCCTGCACCGCTTCTGTGAAGAAGAACCGCAGCTCAAATGTGCCCTGTGGGGTATGGCAGTACTTGTTGGAAACGGCGCGGCTGACTGTGGACGGATGTACGCCGATCTCCTCCGCGATCTCCTTAATCATCATTGGCCGCAAGTAGTCCAGGCCCCGTTCCAGAAACTCGCCCTGGCGCTCCACCACACATTGGCACACCCGCAGGATGGTCTGTTTACGTTGCTCAATGTTTTTGATCAGTTGGAGTGCAGACTGATAACGATCCTTGACATAACTCCGCACTTCCTTATCGTTTTGGTCGTTGCGCTCCAACAGGTGGCGGTATCCACGATTCAACCGGAGTTGGGGGATTCCATCATCCGATACCTGGATCACCCATTGGTCCCCATCCTTGAAGATGAAAATCTCGGGCTCCACCGGCTGGGCCTGGTTTGCCGCGAAGCGCGAACCCGGCATTGGATCCAAGGTGCGAATGAGAGCAAGTGCCGAAGCCACGTCTTCCGGTTGCACCTTCAGCAGCCGGCAGAGTTCCTTGGCATGCCGTCCATCCAGCAACTCCAAGTGGCTCTCCACCATACGCCAAGCGAGGCTATCCTCCTCTGCGCGGTCAGCCAACTGCAAAAGCAGGCATTCCTTTAGGTCACGCGCGGCTACTCCGGAAGGATCCAGGATTTGTACGACGCGCAATCCCTGCTCCGCTAGCTCAAGCGAGATTTGCTCACTTTCCGCCAACTCCTCCAACGTCATGCGGAGATACCCGTTCTCATCCAGGTTACCGATCACCGCCTCTGCTGCGGCACGCAGTGGATCGTTCAACACTTCGACGCTAAGTTGCTGTTGGAGGTGGTCAGACAGGTGTACGGGCGACGAAAGGAACGATTCGAATGTTGGGCTATCCAGATCTGGCCGTTCCTGCCCAGCGGTGCGGAATCCCGGGTCTAGATACTCATTGAAAAACTCGCCGAAGTCAATCTCTTCGAAGGGATCCGGTTCCTTTTGGGTGTCCCCCTCGGAAGGACTCGCAGCCGCCGCACCCTCCGGGTAACTACCATCCGGGTACGAAGTCTCCAGGTCCTGCCTCTCGTGCAGGCCAGCCCCTGTTCCATCGCTTTCCCCATCGGAATCGCCGCGTAGCGCTTCCAGGATACTTTGGTCCGAGGGATCGCTGTCGCGCTCCTTCTCCAAAAGCCCTTGCAGCTCCTGGGCAGTCATCTCTGCATCATCCACTGCGGAACCCTCTTCCAAGACGGGGTTCTCCGTGAGTTCCTGCTCAATGAGTTCGCGCAGCTCCAGACGGTTCAGTTGAAGCAGGGTCACCATCTGCACAAGGCTGGGGGTGAGTATCTGCTTCTGTGCGACCTTTAACTGGAGTCGTGGAGACAGCATGCCATTTCTGCCCCAATCATACCACCCGATCGGTACGCATCCAGCGAAACAATAGGGCGAAGATACAGAGATCTGGGACCGAAGGAAGGCCTATTGATTACTCAGAATGCGGGTTTGCAGAATCTCTTTCGCGTCCGGATAAATGCCTCGAAATATGGGGCAGCGGAGAACATAGTAGCGAAGGTTCGCCAACACGGCGTCACGGTCTTCCAGGTCGTAAGCAGCAATCAGATACTGCCAGCCTTGTTCCTGGTCTCCCGCGTAAAAGTGGGCAAGAGCGACGCTCAATACGGCTCCGGTGAAGCGAGTTCGCCAGCGTCCAGAAGCTGGTTTTCCGCTTTGCCGCTCCGCCAGAAGTTTCTTTACACGTTCAAGATCCTGAGGGATACTCGCCCGCACAACCTCGGCAAATTGCCGGTTGGCCACCGCGTAGCGTTTCGCTCGAGGATCATAGCGGAAAACGACGGGAACCGTGGGAGACTCCTCATGAGGCATGTTGAAGAAGTTCTCAAAGCGGGTAAGGGTCGTTACAAGCTCAAACGCACCGTCGCCATCCAGATCCTCCGGTGATAGGCCATAACCTACCGGGTACTGGCTGCTGGAGTAGAGCACATCAATGCTTTCCCCGACCCGCAACACGTAGTTGTGGGTGCAACAAAAGGCCTCTCCCGTGTATTCCTCTATCAGGAGCTGCTTGGTGCCGTCTCCCAGCAAATCGAATGAACCCAGCAGAAGGTCAGTCTTCACTTTTGCACCGTTGCCGCTACGAAAGAGGGCACGATCTCCTTGGCGTATCTCCACATGCCAGCGCGCAGTTTTCGTGTCCTGCACCTTCCGGACCTCGAACCCACCAGCTTGCACGGAGTCATCCAGAGAATAAGCGAACTCACTCTTCTGTGCGCTCACAATCAGCGTCCCAAGGAAAAGTAGAGACACCAAACCCATCCACATTGCGCTGAACTTCGTCCTCATTGGCCTCCAACTCATCAGATTGCCGGGGGGCTCATTTCGTTGCGGGCAACTCAAGGCGGCACCAGTTCTCTGCCTCGATACGCCGCACCTTCATGGTAGCGCAGCCGCCCAGCCAATCCCGGGAGGAGGCGTCCCGCCCGCTTAGCGCTGCGAGCGGGCTATGGGGTGACCATACACTTCTAACCAGTCCAGCCTTGAACAGGCGGATGTGCGCCCACCGCGCATGAGGTCAGTAAAGCCGACGGCATCCACCTGCCGCAGGTCGGGATTCGCGACGGGTGCCAGCTCCACCACCGTTTCGATATCCAGACGGAGCCATCGCGTATCGGCCAGCACGAACTCTTTGATTCGCCAGTCGCGTGAGGGACCATCCGATTCCTCACTCACCAACCAAGTGCCATCCCCCAGCCGAAGAATCACTCGCAACTGCCGCAGACCTTGTTGTTTTGACCGCCAGACGATTCGACCCTGGCGGCTGAGATCAACCTGCTGGCTGCGATGCCGTAATGCCACTGCCCAGTTGCCTTCTGCCTCACCGCTCCAAATGTAGAAGGGGTCGTCGTAGGGCTTGTCATGATTACTCTTCTTGATGCCCTGCTTGCCCGGACCATAAAGTTCAAGCTGGAGGTCCGGGTGTGCGACATGTTCCTGAGTGACAGGAAGTGCTGCGGGCAACTCCCTCCAATCCTCACGAAAAAACAGCCCGGGACGCCGGGGTTCCGGTTGCGCGCTCGCGAACCTTTCACCCGCACCAAGGGCCGCTACTGTCACGCAAGTCAAATAAGTCCAGTACCTTCGGTTCATGGTTGTACTCACCCTCGCGATCATATCGAAAGACGGCAGCATGCCGCAGAAGGCCTCGCTCCCCGAGGGCCAACTGGCATTAGGAAGTCCCTGAACTCCCGCTTTCTGCCTCAGTATGGGACTGAAGTTACGGGGTAGAGATCGTCCTAAGTGTCCAGCAACAGTTATTGGCAAACTTCGGGTCGTTGGGACTTCAACGTATACCCAGTTATAGAACATGACCATTACTATCCCGTCCAAGCGGACATTAGTCGAAGTTTGATCACGTCACAGTGGTAAATTTGGGTTCGTCGGGTCGCGGCGATCAGTACGGATCCCTCCACGGGACTGAGGTCCGCTGTCCCGAATGGCCCAACAGCATTGCCCATGACTCCAGCACACGTAGGTCCGTCACAGACAATCGCAGACGCTCCTCGCCGGAGAATGAAGGTATCCTTCTCGGTTGCGGTTCGATGTCCGCAGTGCGGCAGCCATAGCGTACGGCGGCTGCACCGCAACTGGATGGAGCGCCTTGTCACGAAGGTGACTGAATCCTACCCGCACATCTGCAAGGACTGCACCACAAAGTTCTTCTCAATGCTTGCTGGCTAACCTGCAGGTCAGCCCACTCCGGCGATCGTCTCCGGTTGCCCTAACCTTCCGCCTTCCCGCAAAGTGCTTATGGCACCTTCTCCACCGGCAGCACTTCCTCCCGGCTCCAAGCTTGGAACGACCCATCGAACATCTTCACATTCAGTCCCAGAAGGCGCGCCGCGAAGTAGGGTACCGTAGCCTGTTGGCCAATGTGGCAATAAGTGACCAACAGTGCAGGGCTCTCCTGATTCCGCACCAGCAGATCTCTTAAGGCATCCGGCTGCATCCACCGGCCTGCTTCGTCAAAGAATGACGGGTATGGGATGCTAACCGCATGCGGGATATGTCCGGCCCGAGACGCAATCCCCATTTCAGCTCCGGAGTAGAACTGCGGCAACCGCGCGTCCACCAGCCGCTGCGATTCAGTGAAGTGCTGGCTGCGCATCCAGTCCAGGCTGGCCACCACCTCCTGGCGCGGGCTTACCATTAGCGATGCCGCTGGTGGCGTAGCGGCATTCGTTGACATGGGCCTTCCTTCGCGCCGCCAAAGCGCAAGCCCACCATCCAGCATGACTGCCTGCTGTCCAAGACCCAAGTAGTCGAACGTGAACCACACACGCGTGGCGGATTGCACTGATTCCGTACCGTGGTAGATCACCACACGGTGCTGATTGGAAATTCCCATCGCACCAAGCGTCCTGGCAAGTGCCTCCGGGGCTGGCAGTTCGAGACGCAATCCGCTCTCGCTAGTAACGGATATGTCAGAAAGCTTCAATAGCAGTGCGCCGGGCAAATGCCCTTGGTCGTAATCCGAGTCGCCACCCACATGAAGAATGACGAGACCCGGGTTACCCAGCCGCGACTGCAGCCATTCCCCGCTGACAACCATACCCGGGAGGTCAACGGGTGGATTCCCTTGCGAAATGCCAGCCATAGTCGTCAATAACAGCGCCCACAACAGAACGAAGCCAGTCTGATACGTCATTCAACCGTTGTAGCACCTGGCGGGCCGATGGTGCGCCGGGAAAGGATTCAGAATAGTCGCGACTTCAGGAACTGGACACCCTCTAAGGCGATCGCATCGGCCGACGGCGCCACGTCACGCCACAGGCAGGCAGCCGCGGCAATCTCCGGAATCCGTGACCCAAAGCTTTCAATCACCAGCCAACCGTCGTAGCCCACCTCCACAAGCGCGGGCAACACTGCATCCCAATGCACCTGTCCGGTACCAGGGATGCCACGGTCACTCTCGCAGGTGTGCACATGATGCAAGCGGGAGGCCACAGCCCGAATGGCAGCAGCCGAGTCCTTTTCTTCGATGTTGGCGTGGAAGGTATCGAACAGGATACCCAGACGCGGATGTCCTGCCTCCTCGCAAAGCCGGAAGACGTCACCTGACAAGTTGGTGAAGTAGGTTTCGAAGCGGTTCAGAGGTTCGTGGGCCAATGTGATGTCACAGGCATCCAGCTCAGAACCGAGTGAATGGAATCCCTCGACCGCGTACTTCCATTCGTTCTCGGTAGGACGCTGGCCGGTGAGCTTTCCCACCGGACCACAGAACGGACCCAGAAACACCTTTGCACCCAGTTCCGCGGCGGTACGAATGCCAGTGACGAGAAACTCCCTGGCTGCCGCCCTTACTGAGGCGTCAGTCGAGATGAGACTAGCCTCACCAGTGAGTGCAGAGCAGAAAGTGCAGGCAAGCCCCTCCCGTTCCAGGGCCGCCCGAATCCTGGCTGCAGGAAATCCTTCAAACGCAAACCGTGCAATCTCAACGCCATCAAAGCCCCACTCCTTGAACTTAGGTAGCAGGTACAGATGTTCTTCCCCAAACGCAGCAGTCCACAACAGTGTGTTGATACCGAATTTCATCACTTCTTGCCCTTCGTCAAATTTTCCAGGAGGTAAAGTCCGCCCTTGCCGGGAGCCACGATATCCAGGTCACCGTCGCCGTCCACATCCCCCACCGGCATCTGCATACCACCACCAATGGCCCCTCCGTAGCTAAGGATATGCCGCACCCAGGTGATGCCCTTTCCGTCTGGGGTACGGATGCGTTCATACCAAAAGAGTCCGTTCGGGTCCTGCGCGCCAGGATCGTGATCGTGGGCCAGGAAGCGCTTGCCGGTGACGATATCCAGCTTACCGTCGCCATTCAAATCTACAAGCGTCACCGGGTGCACCTGGCTCCAGGCACGGTCAATCTCGCGCTTCTGCCACTTCCCCTCGCCCTGGTTTTCCAGCCAGAACAACCCGTAGTCGTGGGCGTTGCCGAAAATGACGTCTGGCTTCCCGTCGCCGTTCACATCCTCGACATGCATGAAGCTGAGATGCTCCTTGAAGTCCCAATCAGCGTGTTCCTGCCACTCGCCGCTACGCGGATCCTCGGGCGCTTCAAGCCATCCCGTCTTGTGAAGGATGTCTGTCCTGCCGTCGCCATTCAGGTCACCCGCACCGATTCCATGGCCAAAGTTTTTGTTGCTGGCGATGTGTTCTACCCACCTGCCGCCTTTGTACTCATACCATGCGGTGGGGCTGGCCTTGCCGCCGTACTGCGGCAGTACCTCACGGGCGACCCCATCGTTATCCATGTCCACCAGGAAGCAGAACTCAGTGTTGTGTCCCTGGGAAATGGGCGATTCCGTCCACGTGCCCCCCGCCTTACCTGGATTCTTGAACCAGGACATTTTCTTCGAAAACCAAGTGCAGGTGATGATGTCCACCAAGCCATCTCCGTCCACATCCAGAGGGAGGTCACTAAAGGCATCCACGTAGTTGTTCTGGAAGTGCACCTCGCGGAATCGGTGCGGTTTCCAGGTTGGCCCTTCGTACCAAAACTCTCCGCTGACAATGTCAGGTCTTCCGTCTCCATTGACATCGGTGATGGCGGCAGTTTCGCTAGCGCCAATATCCAATGTATGAATGCGGAAGGGGATGTCGAGTGGCCGGGACGCGGTGAACGCACATACTGCCAGAAGCAGTCCTAGAGGAAGGGCGATGGAGCGTTGCATGCGCACATCATATCGCTCCGAAGACGGCAAATGGCGAATATCACAGAGATGCCGCGCTACCATTCATTGCCATCCATTCAGTTGCAAACCGAGAAAACTGTGATCTATAGGACCCCCCAACAATAGGGGATTGCACTGCGCAACAAGCAGGCATATAATCGCTCCACGCAATGCCGGGATAACGGCAATGTACGATGCGGTTCCAAAATCCAACGCAGTTGGACCAACGGAATTTTGCGCGAAATTGGGGGTTTATATGCAAGGATTACTTCGCACCACGCTTGCGCTTTATCTCGCCGCATGCGTGGGTACCATTCCGCTTCTTGCCCAAGGTCTCACCGGGCAGATCTCCGGGAACATTCTGGACCAAAGCGGTAGTGCCGTTCCTGGCGCCACTGTAAACATCACCAGCCTGAACACCGCGCAGGAGCGCGTGATCACTACTGACCAAGTTGGTTCCTTTGTATTTACGCAACTACTGCCAGGCCGCTATAGCCTGACGGCGACTGCCGCGGGATTCCGGCAGTATGTACAGCGCGAAATTTCTGTGTCCGCCAACGAGCGCGTGACATTGCCACCCATCAATCTCGCTCTTGGCGAGGTATCGGAAGTGGTTACCGTGGATGCCGAAGCGGTTCGCATTCAGACGCAGAGTGCGGAGCGCAGCGGGCTCATCAACACCAGACAGATGCAAGACCTCTCACTCAAGGGCCGCGACTACTTGGGCCTTGTAAGGCTGCTGCCCGGTGTCATCGACACAGCCAATCGCGAGGCCCCGGGGTGGAACAACCTTGGAGGCATCAGCATCAATGGCAACCGCGGCGGAACAATCAACCTGACGCTAGACGGTATTTCCAGCCTGGATACCGGTTCGATGGGGGGACCCTATCTGGCCCCGTCCATTGACGCGGTGGCCGAAGTAAAGGTGCTGCTTACCAACTACCAGGCGGAGTATGGCCGTAGCTCCGGCGGCACGATCAACACCATCATCAAGAGCGGGACCCGTGAATTCCATGGCGGCGCTTACTACTTCCTGCGCAACGAAGCGCTGAATGCCAATGAATTCTTCCGGAACCGCGACGGGCTAGCCAGGCCGCGATACCGCTTCAACTACCCCGGTTACTTCATTGGCGGCCCGGTGCTGCTCCCCGGGACCACCTTCAACCGGAATAAAGACAAGTTGTTCTTTTTCTGGTCACAGGAGTTCCTGCCACGCACCCGGCCTACCAACCTGGTGCAACGTACCTTCCCCACGGCCGCCGAGCGGATTGGTGACTTCTCCAACTCGCGCGACCAAAACGGGGCATTGATTCCGATTTGGGATCCGCTAAACAACAGGGCACCGTTTGCCGGAAACCGGGTCCCCACAAATCGAATCAACCCGATTGGCCAACGGCTGCTAAACGTGTTTCCTGAACCCAACGCTTTGGATGTAAGCCGCGCCTACAACGCGTTGATTCAGTCCGATGTCAACCAGCCACGCAGAGAGGAGATTCTGCGGGTGGACTACAACATCGGCCCGAACACCACATTCTACGCGCGCGGGATTCAAAACTACGAAGCCTTCAAGGGCGAGTTTGGCTTTGTGTTGGCTTCCTCCAGTTGGCCACAACTGCCGATCAATTACCAGATCGACAGCCGCGGCATCGTCAGCACGCTGATTCACACATTCAGCCCGACGCTCATTAATGAATTTACATTTGGCGTGAATCGAGCACTGCAGACAGTAGAACCACTTACTGAAGATGGACTGCGCCGCAACCAGCGGGACGCCATTGGACTGGGGCTGCCTCAGTTCTTCCCACAGGCGAACCCGCGGAACCTCATTCCGAATGCCAACTTCGGCGGCGTCCCAAACGCCGGCGTGTTGAATATCGAACAGAGGTTCCCCTTCTTCGGGACAAACAATATTTGGAACTGGTCAAACAACCTATCCAAGATTGCGGGTGCCCACAACATGAAGTTCGGCATCTATGTGGAGCGCACGACGCGTAACGCACAGCGGAGTGCGGCTTTCAACGGGACCATGAACTTCAATCGGGATGTCAACAATCCACTCGAAAGCAACTACGCGTACTCAAATGCGTTGCTGGGATCGATCCAGACCTATACGGAGGCGACGGGTCACCCGCAGGCACACGCGCGGTATCTGAATGTGGAATGGTTTGCCCAAGACACTTGGCGCGTGAACAGCCGCTTCACCATAGACGCGGGCGTCCGCTTCTACTTCATCCAACCTACGTGGAGCGCTGGCGACCAACTGGCGGCGTTTGATTCAGACGTCTACAACCCTGGCCAACAGCCACAGCTGATTCAACCCTTCCGTTCGCCAGCGGGAGCGCGCGTGGGACGAGACCCGATCACCGGTCAACTATTGCCCGCCGCAACCATTGGAACCTTTGCGCCCAACAGCGGCACTCCCTTCCAGGGAATGAATGTCTTCAACGAGCGCATCATGGAAACACCGCCGATTCAGGTCGCGCCCCGTGTAGGTTTCGCTTGGGACGTGTTCGGCAATGCAAAGACTGCTATCCGAGGTGGCGTAGGAATTTTCTACGACCGATTCAACGACGACCAGATCCTGCAGTTGGTAGAGGCGCCACCCGTGTTGGTGACGAACACCGCGTTCTATACCACCATCAACGACCTGCTCTCGACGCCTCTGCGGCAGAACCCGCCGAATGTGTTTGGGGTTCAGCGGACGTTCAATCCGCCCACGGTGTACAACTGGAGCTTCGGCATCCAGCAGAACATTGGTGGCGGCTTTGTGTTCGATGTGGCCTATGTGGGCAATGTGGGGAGATACCTCTTGCAACGCCGCAGCTTGAATGCGTTGCAGTATGGAACACGCTTCCTGCCCGGAAATGTGGATCCGTCCACGGGAACGACCCCACTGCCAGACAACTTCCTGAGGCCGAATCCGGGGTTTGGCGACATCCAGTACATGGAGTTTGCCAGCAACTCAAACTACCACTCGCTGCAAACGCAGTTGAACAAGCGGTTCTCCAGCAATTGGACATTTGGCGCCACATGGACCTGGTCAAAGGCCATGAACTTCGTGAATGGCAATAACAATGCGATCAATCCGAACCTGGATTTCCGCATGCGAAATTACGGCCGCGCGAACATCGACCGAACCCACAATTTTGTGGTCAACAACATCTACACCTTCCCCAAACTCTCGCAGAAGTGGGACAACCCGTTCGTGAAGGCGGTGTTCGACAATTGGGACCTATCCACGATCTTCACCGCACTTAGCGGTGCGCCCCAAGGGATCGGGTACAGTTTCGTGCAGGCGGTGGACATCGTCGGCGCATCTGGTGCTGGAGTCGATTCCAGGGTGAACATTGTGGAAGACCCGAGGCCCAGGGTGGACGGCAGAGCCTTCAATGTGAACGCAATCCGTCAGCCGGATAGAGCAAACTTCGGCATCGGGAATGCACCCAAGGATGTATACCGTGGGCCGGGTCTGGCTAATTGGGACGTTTCCTTCTTCAAGAACATTCCACTAGGGGCAGAGCAGCGACGTCTGCAGCTTCGCTTCGAGTTCTACAACTTCCTCAACCATGCGAACTTCAACTCGGTGGACAATGCAGCCCGCTTCGATGCGCAGGGCAACCAGGTGAATGGCCGGTTCGGCCAGTACATTGGAACCCTGGATGCCCGCCGCATTGTGCTGGGGGCAAAGTTCTACTTCTAGTCCGAAACGAACCAGGGGCGGCATAACCGTGACGCCCCTGGTTCCAGTTCCGGCTTGAGCTTAGTGCGCTGAATCAGACAACCGCTACTTCGCCCGCGCCCGTTGCCGGGTGGCAATCGTAGAACAGGGGAGTAATTCCAAACTGCTGCTGGTAGGCGGCTGCAAGCTGCTGCTTGAAGGCGTCCACGGCTTCCGGCGATACCAGGTTCACGGTACAGCCACCAAATCCACCACCGGTGAGGCGCGCGCCGTAGCAGCCACTGAGCGACATTGCAGTCTCCACCAGGAAGTCGATCTCCACGCAACTGATCTCGTAATCGTCGCGCATGCTTTTGTGGCTGGCGTAGAACAGATGCCCCATCTCCGCGCGGTCGTGCCGGATGCACGCTTCGCGAAAAGCCTGTACGCGTTCGTTTTCACTAACTACGTGCCTTGCCCGCCACCGTGCGGGGATGGGAACGTACTCGTCGTAATGAACATACTGCTCTGCGTTCAGATCGCGCAAGCTTTGCACGTCCGGGATGCGGTTGGCATACACGGCGACTGCTTCCTGGCACTCCTTCACCCGCTGCGGATAGGCGCTGGCACCCAGGTCGTGCTTCACCATCGAATTCACAGCGATGACGCGTACGCTGAAGGGAAGCGGCACCAGCTCGTGGCCGAGGCTGCGGCAGTCCAGCTTAACGGCGCGATTCTCCTGCCCGTGAACGGAGATAAATTGGTCCATGATGCCGCAGGGCATGCCGACGAAATCGTTCTCCACGCGGCGCGCCAACCTCACCAGGTCGAGCTTGTCGATAGCTCGACCGCGCAGGAATGCAAGGGCGCTGGAGACCTCAATCGCTGCGGAACTGCTAAGCCCAGCACCTACGGGTACGCTACTTTCGATTGCCAAATCAGCGGCTTCCACCGGGTAGCCGGCAGCCAATACTTCCTTGGCCGCGCCCAAAACGTAGTCGCTCCAATGGCCTGATGGCTGTAGTTCGGGAAGGCTGTGGACCGGTACCTCCCGCGTGTCATTCATATTCCAGGAATGAATGCGAAGGATGCCGTCGGCCCTAGGAGCCGTAGCCACGGAGCATGCCAGATCCAGAGCCACGGGCATGACGAAGCCGAGGTTATAGTCAGTATGCTCACCGATGAGGTTCACCCGGCCGGGAGCGCGAAATATCCTGGCTTCCTCCACCCGGCGATTGCCGAGTGTCTTCAAGCCTTCTAGGATGCGCTGCGTAATCCCATCCATAACATGCCTCCGCCAAACACCAGCATAAACAGCCCAACGTAGAGGTTCACATTCACCTCAGTAAGGGGGGCACGGGAGTCTGGTGCAAAGATCCCAACCGCGGTCACGATTAGTCCGAACAGAAGAAACAGCATCCCAACTGGGGTTCGCAGGTCGTTCATAACGCTCCTACCAGAAGTAGAGATTGAAGATCAGGCAGCACACGAGCACGATGATTCCCAAGGGCACGGGCCGGCGGTACCAAGGCAGGTCAATGTCGGGTGGATGCTGCGTGAAACCCATCACCAGGTCCTTCAGCTCCGCATCCGTTTTCGCCTTGGTCACCAGACTGATTGCAATCGTCATGACGAAGCATACGGTCCAGGCGACAATGGCGATCCAGAAATTCTGGGCCATGGAACTGGTGAACTCCCATAGGTTGAGGCCAAGCCAGCCACCCTTGTTCTCAGCCACCGTCAGGCCGTGAGTGGCCGCAGCGCTAAAGGTGCCAAGCAGCAATCCCCAAAACGCGCCATTGGCCGTGGTTCGCTTCCAGAACATGCCAAGAAGGAAGGTAGCCAGCAATGGTGCATTCACGAAGCTGAACACCAACTGCAGAATGTCATTGATGTTGTTGTACTGGCGCGCGACGTAAGCGGCGCCGATCGACAGGATGGTGCCCACGATGGTCGTCATCCGGCCTACCCACAGGTAGTGAGAGTCTGGTGCGTTCTTACGGATGTAGCTCTGGTAAATGTCGTAGGTGAATACTGTGTTGAAGGCGGTGACATTGCCGGCCATGCCCGACATGAAGGAAGCCAGCAGCGCCGTGATGCCGATACCCAGCATGCCGCTGGGGTAGAACTCCGCCATCATCGTGGTGAGCACAAGGTCGTAGTTGGTAGTGCCATCCTGCCCTACGGGCATCTGGTAACCGGCGGTCATTGAGGCAAGCGCCACCGCTGCCATGCCAGGCACGATCACGATGAATGGCATCACCATCTTGGGGAAGGCTGCGATTAGCGGTGTGTTGCGGGCCGCCTCATAGGAGTTCGCTGCCATGGCGCGCTGCACTACCAGGAAGTTCGTACACCAGTAACCAAAACTCATCACGAAGGCCAAGCCCATCGACAACCCGATGATCTCCAGCCCCATGGGATTCTGCGAAGCGCTACCCATGTATTTCCACGAATGCACCATGGCGGGGTCAAGATTGGCCTTCATGCCCTCCCAACCGCCGGCCTTGTTCACTGCCAGAATTGCGAGAGGAGCGAATCCTACCACAATCAGAAAGAACTGCAGGACCTCGTTATAAATGGCACTGGTGAGGCCGCCCAGGTAGGTATACACCAGCACGATGGCGGCGGAGACCAGTACAGACTGTTCAAAACTCCAGCCCAGCACCAACTGGAACAGCAGCCCAAGGGCATACATGGAAATGCCGGAGGAGAACAGCGTCATCATCGCGAAGGTGATGGCGTTCAGGCCTCGCGTCTTCTCGTCGAAGCGCAGCTTCAAGTACTCAGGAACGCTGCGCGCCTTGCTGCTCCAGTAGAAGGGCATCATGAAGATGCCCACAAACACCATAGCGGGGATGGCGCCAATCCAGTAGAAGTGCGACGTCATGATGCCGTACTTGGCGCCAGAAGCACACATTCCAATCACTTCCTGTGCGCCAAGATTGGTGGCAATGAAGGCGAGTGAGGTGATCCAAACCGGGACCGAGCGGTCAGAGGTGAGGAAGTCTTTTGAGCTGGATACCGTCTTCTTCACCAACCAGCCAATGCCCATGGTGAAGGCGAAATACAGGATCAGGATGAGGTAGTCAACCGCTGTGAGCTTCAAGCGTGTGCTCCGGAAAATGCAGTGAGAGACCGAAAGGTCCGAAGGGGGCAGTCTATCGTGAAACCGCGGGCCAACGCAATGTGGCCCGTGCACCGATACTGGCGCGATCACTCCCCGCGGACTAGGGCCAACGGTTATAAGGGATTGCGGGAGGATTCGTCCCACACCTCAAGCGCGTTCAGCATGGCGTAGTTTTTGCGAGGGACGAACTGCAGAATCAGCTTCCCCTGGGCA
The DNA here is from genome assembly GCA_036821995.1 of Bryobacteraceae bacterium. Taxonomy (GTDB): domain Bacteria; phylum Acidobacteriota; class Terriglobia; order Bryobacterales; family Bryobacteraceae; genus JACTMJ01. Next base: position 670 of record DAISIM010000039.1, on the reverse strand, counting down.
TTGGGCACCACGCCGCTAAACTCACGCACAATGGGCTTGTCAGTGCCGCCCGCCTGCTGAAACAAGTCGAAATCAACCAACAGCGCCCGGCCATTCACAAAGACATCGAATCGACGGCTGCCCACACCTCCGCCGGCATGGGTATTGGGTCCCCACCATCGCTCACAGAAATACAAACGTACACGGTACTTGCCGTCCGGTGCCACCGGAACCATGTAGGTGAAATTGCCGTAGCGCTCGCCCTGGAAGAGCAGGCCGTCGAATTCTGGATGAGAAATGGGACCGCGGCGCACGAATCGACCGCCGTTGACGTAGTGGTCGGCACTCCAATAGTGTCCATGCTGATCGGTAAAGCCGCGCTCACTGGCGACAATGCGAACGGGATAGGTCACTCCCGGCTGCGTGGGCAACAGCTCAATGGCAGAAACCACGGGTGACTCATGCATGCCCGGACGGAAATCGATGCGTAGCCGGCCGTCCGCGCCCGGGCGCACATCGCGAAAGATCTTCACATCCGCATTGGTGGCTCCGAATGCGTCAGCAAGGATGTCGAACTCCAGCAGGGCCGGCTCGCCATTGAGGTAAACGGCAAACAAGCGGCTGGTTTCCCCGCCGCCGGCCAGGTTCTCCTCTCCGAAAATGGGCTCAATGAAGTGGAGCCGCAACTCAT
>DAISIM010000038.1:0-56429 GCA_036821995.1 Bryobacteraceae bacterium | reverse complement strand
AATTCACGACCAAGTAAGTAAGCGGTGTGGCCGCTGCTTCAAATAGGACCTTGGCAAAGTAACCGGAGACCATGAGATTCCACAGCACCGGCCATGGCTGGGTACCCCCGAATGCGATCAGAATGACCAGGAAAGAGTCTACACCCTGACCCACGATGGTGCTGCCGATGGTGCGCATCCAGAGATGCCTTCCCTGGGTCCAGACCTTCATGCGGGACATTACGTAGGCATTGGCAAACTCTCCCACAAGAAAGGCCACCAGACTAGCGATGACAATGCGGGGCAGAAAACCAAGGACGTATTCGTAGGCGGCTTGACCAGTCCATGTTGAAGCGGCAGGCATGGCCACAATCGTCATTGCCACCGCTGCCAGCAGCAGCGAAGAGAAGAAACCAATCCAGATTGCGCGCCTGCTGGCGGCGTATCCATAAACCTCAGTGAAGATATCTCCAAAGATGTAGGTAAGAGGGAAGAGGATCTGCGCGCCACTAAGCAGGAAGGGGCCAAGCGTGATGAAACCCAAATGGTATGGGCCTGCCTCTACCAGCTTTGGAGCCACGATATTGGAGATCAGCAGAATCGTGACGAAGGCATGAACGTAAAGGTCGTAGTAGCGGAAGCGCCGATGATCGCGAATCGCACCCGCGCCAACTGCGGTTGGATCAAAAATGACTCGTCGTATATTGTCGAATGCCATGGCAATGCAGGATGCGAAAAGGGCTGGCGAAAACCGCATGCACTTCCAGCACCCCAGGATTGCATGGATGCACAACCGAAGCGCGCAAGTCCATAAAAATTCGCGGTGAAGCCCACCCTAGCGAACGCTCAAGAGGGCTGGGGCAGAATCTCCAGAGTCTTCATAGCCTGCGTGCGAAGCTGCATGATAGCTGCTCCGCACCAGAGGGCCACTTTCAACGTGCTGGAACCCCATTGCCATTCCCTCCTGCTTCAGTTGCAGAAACTCGTCGGGATGGACGTGTCGAATGACGGGCAGGTGATTGGGCGTGGGCCGCAGGTATTGGCCAATAGTGACGATATCCACTTGGGATTGGCGCAAATCCCGTAAGACACCGCGAACCTCTTCCATCGTCTCGCCTAAACCCACCATCAGTCCGCTCTTAGTGGGAACTGCTGGAGCATGGCGTTTTGCATGGGCGAGCATGTCGAGAGACCGTTCGTAGCTGGCCCCAAGGCGTACGTTGCGATACAGCCGCGGTACGGTTTCCGTGTTGTGATTCAGCACATCGGGACGCGCGTCGAGGACGACATCCAGAGACTCTTTCCGGCCCTGGAAATCTGGCACCAGCACCTCCACCTTGCAGGTGGGGACGCGAAGGCGGATGGCGCGGATGGTGTCAGCAAACTGCTGAGCGCCGCCGTCCTTACGGTCGTCACGATTCACGCTGGTGACGACAGCGAAGCGTAACTGCAGAGCATCCACGGCTTCGGCGACGCGATTGGGCTCATCCAAATCTACCTCAAGCGGGGCGCCTTTCTGGACGTTGCAGAAGCCGCAGCGGCGGGTGCAGACGTTTCCCAAAATCATGAAGGTGGCCGTTCGATGGTTCCAACACTCACCGATATTGGGGCAAGCGGCGCTTTCGCAAACGGTATGGAGGTTAAGGCGTCCCACCAACTCCTTGAGGTTGCGGTAGTTGTCGCCCACCGGAGCGGGAGCCTTTAGCCACTCCGGGCGACTGCCTTTGTTTGTGAGGGTGTCGATGGTTATCAGCACTTGCTTTTAGTGTACCCGGCAATTGCATGGATGCCGGAAAGGCGCTGCTGGACGCGACGAAACTTAGGCGCGCATGCACCTCGGTTTAGCGAACCGGCATCCATCGCCCCCATAGAAAGTACACAGGCATCCCAAGCAACACGAGCCCTAAGCCGGGCCACGTGTAGTTGGGCTTGTAGATCAACAGCAGCAGGCAGATGGCCAGTGCGCAAAGGACATAGACGCCAGGCAGCAGTGGATAGCCCCATACCTTGTAGGGTCTGGGCAGGTCAGGCCGCCGGATGCGCAGCACAAACACGCCGGCGATGGTGAGGGCGTAGAACAGCAGTACGGCAAAAATCACGTAGTCCAGCAAGTCGCTGTAGGTACCGCTGAGGCAAAGCAGAGCGGCCCAGACCGCCTGGACAACCAGAGACACGTTGGGCGTGTGGGTGGATGGGTGCAGGCGGGTAGCCTGCGGAAAGAAGAGTCCGTCGCGGCCCATTGCGAACAGCACTCGCGCCCCGGCCAGGATGAGCCCGTTCATACAGCCAAAGGTGGAGATCATGATGGCGATGGCCATCCCTTGCTGCGCCACCGGGCCCAGGAGTTGTTGAGCAACGGCCGTTCCCACCCGATCCGCTGGAGCGCTTTGGATGGCTTCCAGCGGCAGCACCTGCAGGTAGATCCAATTTGTGCACAGGTACAGCGCAGACACCGTAAGCACACCGATCGCCATGGACAGGGGTAGATTGCGCTTGGGATTGCGCACTTCCTCGCCGGTAAAGGTGACGTTGTGCCAGGAGTCTGAGCTAAACAGCGCACCCACCAGGGCTACGCCTACAAGCCGGGCGGCTTCTCCCCAGCCGACATCCTGGGGCCAGAAGTTCTGGAAGTTCACGTCCGCGCCGGCTCCGCGGCCGCCGAGGAACAGGCCCAGGCCAATGAGGCCCAACAAGGCGCCCACCTTGGTGAAGGTGAACACATTCTGCAGGACCGCACCGTAGCGCAGTCCGCGCATGTTCCACCAGGTGAGAAAAGCGATAGCGGCGATGGCCACTAACTGCTCATTTCGTACCGCAAGCGGACCAAGCACCCATAGCGCTTCCGGTTGGGACACCCATGGAATTACCACGCCAGTGAAGCGTGCAAAGGCCACGGCCACAGCTGCGATGGTTCCCGTCTGAATGACGGTGAACAGCGTCCAGCCATAAAGGAACCCGCTCAACGGGCCGTAGGCCTCACGCAGGTAGACGTACTGGCCACCCGCCTTGGGCAAGGCTGCCGCAAGTTCACCAAAGCTGAGCGCGGCAAACAGTGTTAGGACAGCCGTCACCACCCAAGTAAGCATCAGCAGACCGGGCGAGTTCACCTGGCGGGCGATATCGGCAGATACGATGAAGATCCCGGAGCCGATCATGGAACCCATCACGATGGTGGTGGCATCTAGCAGCCCCAAACCCTGAACGAAGCCGGTGCCGGTAGAGAGAGGTTTTGGTGATTCGGTGGGCAAAATACGCGTCTCCAGGATCGCCTGCTACGCGGAGGGCTGAGGATACAAATCGTACCATTGCGCGATACGCCGGCGGAGAGCATCCGCGCTGTCTCCCAACGCATAAAGGTCAGAGATCAGCGACACCGAGCGTACGCCCACGTCGTATAGCCGCTGCGCGTTCTCAATCGTGATACCGCCAATGGCCACGAGTGGAAGCGGGCTGGCGGCGATCACCTCGCGGAGCACTTCAAGGCCCACCATAGGGTCAGGGTTCTGTTTGCTGACAGTGCCAAAAATGGGGCCAATGGCCAGGTAGTCGACGGGTTGCGTGGCAGCCTCCCGCAACTGCTTGAGATTATGGGTGGAGTAGCCCATGGGCAGGCCGTCCCCGAGCACGTGGCGCGCCAGTCTGGGTGGAAGGTCGTCCTGACCCACGTGCAGCGCGGCGTTCAGCAGCCGCGCTAGGTCCGCCCGATCATTCATCACAAACGGCACGCTGCGAGCGACGCAGAGGGAGGCGATGGATTCGGCTTCGCTGAAAATAGAGCGAGTGTAGGACTGCTTATGACGAAACTGCAGGATCTGCGCTCCACCATCCAGCAGCGCCTGCGCGGCATCCAGGGGCGTGATCCGCCGCTCCACCAATGTGGCGGTGTCGATGATGGGATAGATGTGGGGGAGGTGAAATGGCAAACGACTCCTATTTTAGATCAACGAAATTCCGAGGCGCGCAGGTAGAGCATCTTCGACAACCGCATGTGGAAGGTCATTGGAGAGAATGCCACCAGGATCCGGACCAGCCAAGATACCGGCACACTGTCAACAACCAGGCCGTCATCGCCGTGCAACATGATTCTGCGCTAACCTGAGAGCGTCTCACTCACCTCGTTGTTGGAGTACCTTCCTGATGCTCGCTTCCCCTCGTCTCTTTGCTTTCGATTTGGTTCGTCTAGCTACATTCATGGCGTTGGCAGGGCTCTTTCTGGCGTGGCTGCCCGGCAGAGCTTCCGCTCAGGCCAGCGATGAGAAGGCGTGGCACGCGCCTACTCCACAGCCGGACCGCATTATGCTGGGCATCACACCTGAGCCGTCCACGTCGATGAGCGTGAACTGGCGGACCAGCGCCGACGTCTCCGACGCGAAGGCAGAGATCGCGGAAGCAGAAGATGGACCTGACTTCACCAAACGATCCAAAACCATCAGCGCCACCAGCCAGACCCTGAAGACTGATCTGAATGAAGCGCACTTCCATACCGTGCAGTTCACCAGCCTGAAGCCCGACACACTTTACGTGTATCGCGTTGGCGACGGAAAGAACTGGAGCGAATGGAACCAGTTCCGCACCTCTACGGCAGGGGCCGAACCGCTCACATTCATCTACGTGGGCGATGCGCAGAACAATGTCTATTCGATGTGGAGCCGCGTCATTCGCGCTGCCTATTCTTCAGCGCCGGATACGCGGTTTATCCTGCACGCGGGGGATCTTATTAACCGGCGCGACCGGGATGCGGAGTGGGGCGAGTGGTTTTATGGGGCGGGCTGGATTAACTCCAAGGTGCCGATGGTGGCTGTTCCAGGTAACCACGAGTATGGCACTGGCCCTTCAGGCGACCGTGAAGTTTCCACGCATTGGCGCCCCCAGTTTGCGCTACCCGAGAACGGACCGAAGGGCCTGGAGGAGACCTGCTATTACACGGACATCCAGGGTCTCCGTGTCATCGCCCTGAACTCCAACGTGAAGCAGAAGGAGCAAGCCGAGTGGCTTGAGACGGTACTTGCCAACAACCCCAACCGTTGGACCGTCCTCACATTCCACCATCCGATTTTCTCGGCGTCGCGAGGCCGCGATAACAAGCAATTGCGCGATCTGTGGAAGCCGATCTTCGACAAGTACAAGGTGGACATGGTGCTTACCGGACACGACCACACCTACGGCCGCAGCAACCTGGTGAGCGGCAATAACGTGCGTGCAGAAAGCGGCACGGTGTATGTGGTTTCCGTCTCCGGGCCCAAGATGTACAGCGTTGATAAGCAGGAGTGGATGGCGCGCTCAGCCGGCCGGACGCAGCTGTATCAGGTAATTCGCATTGACGGGAACAAACTCAGCTACGAAAGCCGCACTGCGCGGGGCATCCTCTATGACGCGTTTGAGTTGACCAAGGAGCCGGGCAAGGCCAACCGTCTGGTGAACAAGGTCCCGAATGTTCCGGAGCGCGGCAACGACGACTCGCAGCAATAGTAAGGGAAAGGGGCAGCGCCCCCCTCCCTCTAGATGGATTGCAGCTTCCACTTCCCCCTGCGGAACAAGAGGATTGCCACGGCGGCCATCACCGTCTCTGCGGCCAGAATCGCCCAGAACACTCCCTGGCCCTCCAGCTTCCATTGCACGGCAAGTGCGTAGGCGGCGGGAATTTGGAATAGCCAGTAGCAGCCCAAGTTGATGATGGTGGGCGTGAGCGTGTCACCCGCCCCGTTGAAGGCCTGCACAATCACCATGCCATAGGCATACGCCATGTAGCCGTAAGCGATAATTCGCAGGCAATTGGAGCCCACGGCAAGAACCTCCGCATCGCTCGTAAATAGTTCCATGATGACCTCTGGCGCGAGGATAAACACGAGACTCACGCCCCCCAGAAACAACATGTTGTAGAGGCCGCTTAGCCAGACGCTCTTTTCGGCACGGTCAGGCTTGCCTGCACCCAGATTCTGACCCACCAGCGTCGCCGCTGCATTGCTGAGCCCCCAAGATGGCAGAATGGTGAACACAATCACGCGAATGGCAATGGTATACCCCGCAAGAGCCGGGCTGCCAAACTGCGAGATGATGCGCACCATCGCTACCCAGCTGGCGGTGGCAACCAAATATTGCAGGGTGCCCGTGGAGGCCACTCGAAGCAAACGCCCGATGATGTCCACACGAAGAAGCAGATGACGGCGGCCAAGCGAAATGCGGCCGCCACCCCAGAACAGCGCCCAGAGTTGAATGGCGACGCCTACGCCACGACCAATGGTGGTGGCCACGGCCGCGCCAGTGACGCCCATTTCCGGGAAAGGACCCAGCCCGAAAATCAGGCAGGGATCCAGCACCAGATTCACCCCATTGGCGATCCAGAGCACACGCATCGCGATGGCGGCGTTCCCTGCGCCGCGAAAGATGGCGTTGATCAGAAACAGCATCAGCACGGTACCGCAGCCGCTTAGCAGCACTTGCGCGTAGGCAGTGCCGGAGGCAATCAACGAGGGCTCAGCGCCCATCCAGCCCAGCAGCTCCGGTGCCAGCAGGAAACCTGCAATCCCAATCATCACGGCGAAGAAGACGCCAATCCAGATGGCCTGCATGGCGGCAACGCAGGCCTCTTCCCGATGCCCCTCTCCGATACGGCGCGACACCATCGCGGTGACGGCCATGCTAAGTCCGAGAGCCACGGCGAATACAAGGGTGATTAGCGACTCAGTGATGCCCACCGTGGCCACGGCCTCCGCGCCAAGTCGAGACACGAAGAACACGTCAACCACGGCGAACAGACTTTCCATGGCCATCTCCAGAACCATGGGAATGGCCAGCAGCAAGATCGAGCGATTGAGATTGATGGCGGTATAGTCAAACTCAACGCCGCGAATGGCGTCTTTGACGGTGCGCCAGATTGAGGGTGGCGGCGGAATAGCCTCCGCCGGAGCGAACTGCTCCTGCATATAAGAATCTCCTGAATACCTATGGAACGGGGGGGGGACGTGAGCCAGATTCCGGCTCAAGGCCATTGGCAGTCAAGTAGACGGCCATCGACTGTGGGCGAGAAAGGAACCTAGCTTACAAGGACGCGGGCATTAGCGAGGATTTTCATCGAACTACCTTCCCGAGTGTAGCAGCGACAGGGAGAATTGCCAATCTCTTTTCCGTGAATGGCGTCACAAATACGAACGCGGCAATTGGAGGCGGAACCAGTCAGACTTCTGCGGAAAACATCACAATTCCGGCTAAAGCTTGAGGAAGATCCGCCGCTGGTAGAGCCACCAACACAGGTATACCTGAAAGGCAATGGCTAGCCACGCAGCCGCGAAGGGAGCCAGAGCGCCCACTTGCGGTTCCGCCCAACTGGTGAAGACGGGGGCTGTTTGCCGCATCCAGCGTCCGAAGATCTCATGGAAGAGGTAAATGAAGATGGAGTTTGCGCCTACCGCCACAAAGAGGATTGCCCATTTCTGACGCAGGGCGACATCGCAGAGCCAATAAAACAGCACAAGCGCCAGCAAGGTTAGGCCGCCGCTTACCAGGGCGAATGATGCCGTCCAGATCTTCTTAACGATGGGAATGAAGGGGTGAAGGGCTAGCCCGACCGCAACCAGCAGCAATCCGCTTCCCAGGAACAGGCGTATTTTGCGGGTTGGGGTGGCGGCGGAAAAGAAAACGCTCCCAGCCATTACGCCAAGAATGGTGTTGAAGGCAGAACTCACACAATTCACTGTTGCGTAGGAACCTCCCCATGTCTTTCCCAGCAGCAGCAGGTCCAGCCACTGCCCGAAATTGGCATCGCGGACCCAGGGGCCAGCGGGATTTCCCGCCGCCCAAAGGGCATAGGCGGCCGTATGGGCGGCCAGCAATGCAAGTGCGACTGCCAGTTGTACGCGCCAGCTCTTGCGCAGAACAAGAAAAGCAACGGTGTAGGTGAAGGCAATCTGGGCCAGTACGTTAATGAGATCAATTACTGGCTTCTGCGCTTGTACGCTTCGGGCGATCAACCCCCAGACAACCAGCAGCGCAGCGCGCTTCAACACGTGAACCAGGCTTTGCGTCCATGTCTCGCCCTGCTGCCAACGCCGGGCGAATGACCATGGCATCACTACTCCCACAATGAACATGAAGAAAGGTTGGATGAGGTCCCAGAATCGGACACCCACCCAGGGTTCATGCTCCAGTTGCCAAAGCACTGGCGACAGCCAAGTTACGGCTTCAAATGCATCCAACCCGAAGGGTCCGGCGAACATGCAGAACATGGTAAATCCGCGGAAGGCATCCACCGAAAGCACCCTTTGTGGGGCCAATGGTGCATGGGACGGGGGATCCTGAATAGGCAGCATGAGAGACTCGGGAATAGAGGGTGAGACACGCAGCTTTTCGAGTATACCCTCTGCTTGGAGGAACTGGTACACCCAGCACCGGGCAAGGCAGAAGGGTTGGATGGAGTTGAGCTGTATGGCCACGACCTCGCGCATCTCCCAATAGCGGTTCCCCTTGAAGGCTGGGGGAGCCCACGTAAGATTGCGGACTGAGATCACACACGATAGAGACATACACTCTGAGGCCAGGCTTTGCAGAGGTGGACGTGGCGATTTTGGCGATCTCCACCATGAAGTTGGGCCGACTACGTGAAGCCGATTGCGACAGAAGGAAGCACAAGCAGCCATGAAGCGATGGGGCATTTGGATGGGCTTGGGCGTGGCGGCAACAGCGCTGCTGGGTTGGCTAACGCTAAGCGTCGACCGTAGCGGGGCCACCAGCCTTAAAGTCCTGGAACTGCGTGCGGACGGCTACTCAACCGTAGAACTAGCGCTGCATCCGCACCGGGGTGAGAACGGTACCAGCTACCAACTAGATGCAGCCCCTGGCGTCGCCAGGCTGTTGCAGTTGCGACGAGAGCAGAATCGGGATGTGGCCGTCATCCAAAGCGGTGTCATTGGCGGGAAGGTGCGGCTGGCGAGGAAGCCAAGTTCGGGAAAGGGAGATGCAGCCTCCGCGGTGGTTGCCGAGCTGGAGATTCATCCAGACTGGCGAGATCGCGACGGAGATGGTTTTCCAGACAATCTGCATTTGGATCAGGCGGCTGACCGCAAGGCCTTTCTGGATTGGCTCCGCTACCTGGCGGAAGACCAGTACTTTCGCGGTGACGCCCTGGATCCAGAGATAGGCGATTGCGCGGCACTGCTACGCTTCGCCTATCGGGAAGCGCTTCGAAAGCACGACGGAGAATGGGCCAATCGGATTGGCCTGCGCATGGTCCGGCCCATGCCGGGCGTTCAGAAATACAACTATCCGTTTACGCCTCTGAAGGCAGATCTATTCCGATTGCGCCCAGGCCCCTTCCAGCCTGACGACGCGCGGACCGGCGCATTCGGGCAGTTTGCCGACGCTGAGAACCTGCTACTTTACAACTCGTCTAGGATTGGGAAAGATATAGGTCGTGCTTCGGCGGGCGACTTGCTGTTCTTTCGCCAGGAGGGCCAGGACATGCCCTTCCACGTCATGCTGTACTTGGGGCGTAGCATGGTGGAGCAGGACAACCCCAGCGAGTACGTCCTCTATCACACCGGGCCGGATGGTAGTTGGCCCGGGGAAATGAGGCGGCGTACCGTGGAGGAACTGCGGCGTCATCCGGAGCCGCGCTGGCATCCTGTGGCAGCGAATCCGGCCTTCTTGGGGGTCTACCGATGGAAGATCGTGACTGCAGTAGGCGGCGCTTAGCTGGAAAGCGCTGCGCGCGGGTGGCAATTTTGCTGCTGATTGGGTTGCTGGCTTTGCCGCTGGCATCCCAGGAGGAAGCTGCACCCTACTTTGGCCTGAACAGCAACCAAACCTTCGCCGAGGGTGCGGAACCAACGGTAGGCGTTTGGGCTTTCGGCGTGACGGATCTCAACTTCCGCGTCTATCGCGTCGACAACCCGGTTGCTTTTTTCGCCAGCCTGGATGAACCGCACCGGTTTGGGGGCCGTGCCCCCCAGCCTCCCTCGCCACGGACCGCACTGGAGAGCTTCCACCGCTGGAAGATCCGGACCCGTGTGGCTATCCGAAATTTCGTCCGTGCCCAGTATTCGCCTAGCGACCGTAGTGAGATTCGCGCCTGGCTGCAGGGCAATCCGCGGGAGAATACCGGCCCAACGACAACACAGTTTGCCCAGTTGCCCGTGCTGAACAGCAGGCAACTTGTGGCGAGTTGGAACCAGCAGGTAGTGGCGCGAGAGCGCTGGGATACCGCCAGCGTCCCCATCCCCGTGAAGGAGAGAGGCCTGTACCTGGTGGAGGCAACCGCCGGGGAATTGGCCGCCTACACGGTGGTGATGGTAACTGACCTAGCCTTGAGCACCAAGGTCGCGGACGGCCGGCTATTGAGCATCCTGGTGAACCGCAAGACCGGCGAGCCGGTCCCAGGCGCGGGGCTTCACCTGATTCAGGGCCGCCAGACACTGGCTAGCTGGAACAGTGACGAAAATGGGTTGGTGGACACCACGCTGGACGGAAGCGACGCAACTGGAGGAGATCTTCTACTGGTTGCCGCCAACGGTAGCGATATCGCAGTCACCTCCCTGGAGTCCTGGACCTTGCGCCGCGCCGCACGGGAAAACTTCAAGGGGTACATCTACACTGACCGGCCTGTGTATCGCCCCGGCGACACCGTTCACTTCAAGGCGATTGTCCGCCAGGAAAACGCGGAAGGCTATGCCGTCCCTTCACAGCGAACCGTGAAGGTGACCGTACATGATGGCAACGGCCAGCCGGTTTATGAGCAGGACCGCGTGATTTCGGCCTTGGGCACACTGCATGGAGAGTTAACCCTGGGCGACAACGCACCGCTTGGTTATTTTCGCGTGGAAGTGGATCTGGGAGAGTATCCGCTCTCAGGCGGGTTCTACGTAGAGGAGTACAAGAAGCCCGAGTATGAGGTGAAGGTGAGGCCCCGCGAGGCGTATGTGTTGCAAGGACGCCAGGCGGCGGTTGAGATTGACGCCCGCTATTACTTCGGCGAGCCCGTCGCCAATGCCTCACTGGAATGGGTGATGTATTCCTCCCGCCACTACCATTGGTTTGGCGAGGAGCCGGAAGACCGCTTTGAACCTGAATCCGATGGGGGTTACGACGGCTACTACGGCGCTGAGATCGCACAAGGCAAGGCCACGTTAACCGCTGAAGGAAAGGCCCTAATCAACGTGCCGCTGAAGGTGCAACCGCAGGCTTGGGATGAGCGCATCACCATCCAGGCCAAAGTGCGAGATGCCGCAAACCGGGAAGTGACCGGTAGCGGACGTTTTGTTGCTACCTACGGGGACCATCACGTTTCGCTAAGGAAATCGAAATGGCTGTATCGACCAGGCGAGGAGGTGGAGTTCACCGTTCAGACGCGCCGCTACGATGGCAGGCCGGTGGCGGCAAGTGTAAACGTTACCCTGGAGCGGCGCCAATGGGAGAAGGGACAACTGCGCCGGATTCCTCTTCGCAGTGTGCAGGTGCAGACCGGCGCCTCCGGTACGGGCACCGGCAGACTGACGCCCAGCGAAAGCGGATCGCTGGGCCTTGCCGCCATCAGCACCGATGCAAATGGCAGGCAAATTAGGGCAGATGAGTACCTATGGGTGACCGGCACTGAGGGATGGACGTGGAGCGAGAACCGCCGCATCGAGATTGTGCCTGATAAGTCCCGCTACGAAATTGGCGACACAGCGGAAGTGCTGATTGTCGCTGGTGTCCCCGGCGTGCCGGTGCTGGTGACCGTGGAAGCAAGCAAGGTGTATCAACAGGCCATCATGCCGGCAACAGATGGAACGGTACGCTTCCGGTTTCCCATTCTGGAGGAACACGCGCCAAATGTGTTTGTGCTTGCCTCGTTCATGAACGATAACCAGCGCTTCACCGGCTCGCGCAGCATTGCAGTTCCTGCCAGGAGACAGAAGCTGGACATTGCCATTCGTGCACCGAAGACCGAGTTCCAGCCGGGAGAGAAAGCAACACTGGAAATCGAGGCGCGGGACTGGGAGGGCAAGCCCGCCGCAAACGCGGAAGTCAGCCTGGGCGTGGTGGATGAGGCCATTTACGCGGTAAGGCCCGAGGCCTTGCCCGAGTTGCATGCCTTTTTCCATGGCCGCCGTTATCACGAGGTTTACCAATTCGATTCCCTGGACTACTACTTCAGCGGGGAAGCCGGTAAACGCCGGATGCAGCTTGCCAAGCGCCAACAGCGGAAAACCCTGGCGGAATTGAAGGGCGAGCGCTACGTGGACCCCAAGGTTCGCAAGTATTTCCCGGATACCGCGCTTTGGGTGGCTGACGTGAAGACTGACCGCAATGGGAAGGCAACCACGGAAATCACCTTTCCAGACGCACTCACCACATGGCGCACCACTGCCCGTGCGGTGACCAAGGAAACCCGCACCGGCTCAGCCATTGACCGGCGTATCGTACGCAAGAATCTCATCCTGAGGCTGGGAACGCCCCGGTTCTTCACTGTTGGTGACGAGGTGGAGATCCCCGCCATCGTGATGAACTATCTCGACAGCACGCAGCGCATCCAAACCAGCCTTGCTGTAGAGGGCCTGGAGTTGATTAGCGCGAACCAGCAGGAAGTGGAGATCCCTCCGCGCGGCGAGGCCGTCGCTCGTTATCGCGTGCGGGCCACCAAGCCAGGCGAAGTGAAGATTACGGGGCGGGCCTTGGGCACGCAGGAATCCGACGCGCTGGAGCTTCGCCTACCGGTGCGCCCCTTCGGCATTGAGATGCTCAGCAGTACCACCGGATCCATGATCGGAGGCGAGGATGCCCGCGAATTCCGCATTGAGTTTCCGGCCGATTCCGTCGCGGACACCCGCGCCTTGGAATTGAAGATCACACCTTCTGTTGCTGGCAACATCTTCAGCGCACTCGAGTATCTCACCAGTTTCCCGTATGGCTGTACAGAGCAGACAATGTCCAGTTTCCTGCCGAACATCATCGTGTCGAAGGCACTGGACGAGCTGGGGATTCCGTCGAACGTCAAGCGTAGCGATCTAGACAAGAAGGTGCGCGAGGGCATTGAGCGCCTGGTGAGCCAACAGCACCCCGATGGAGGCTGGGGCTGGTGGGCGACGGACGAAAGTCATCCCTTCATGACCGCCTATGTGCTTTACGGGTTGGGCGAGGCGAGGAAGGCCGGTTATCCGGTATCAGGCTATCGGCTCTCCACCGCCCGCGATTGGCTGCGCCTTCGCCTGCTGGAGGACCAGAGACTGGCATCGGACCTTCGAGCGTACATGGCTTACGCCATCCTGAACAACGGCGTTCCTGACCCACCCGTACAGGACATGCTGCACGCCCAACTTGGGGCGGTGTCCTCACACGGCGCCGCGATGGCGGGCTTGGCGTTGCATATGGTGGCGGATGCCCGGGCTGCTGAATTTCTGTCCAAGGTGGAACGAAACGCCCAGGACGGCGGCGGCGTGGTTTCGTGGGCGGCTGACCGCGATGACGTGATGGGCATCAGCCACAACAACTCGGCGGAAACCACCGCATTCGCCCTGAAACTGTTACTTGCGGCGAAGCCAGACAGCCCGCTGATTCCTGGAGCTGCGCAGTGGCTGGTGGCGAACCGTTCGCGCGGCAGGTACTGGGACAGCACCAAGACAACCGCCATGGTTGTGTTTGGCCTGACTGACTACCTGAAGCGCAGCGGAGAACTGAGGCCGAATCTGGATGTCGAGGTCTTCATCGATGGCAAGAGTGCCATGCAGACCCGCTTCACCGCGGCCGATGCACTGAAAGTAGACGTACCAACTCTGCGGCTGGACTCACAGGCGATCGGCGCCCAAGGCGCTCAGGTGCGCGTAGTGGCCAAAGGCGAGGGCCGGGTTTATTGGTCAGCCATTGCAAAGCATTTCAGCAATCCTGATGGCCGTGAGCGAGAGGGCAGCATCGGACTGAACTTGCTGCGTGAGTACTTCAGTTTGCAGCGGGTAGAACGCGACGGAAGAACGTTGTACCGCCTTGGTCCGATGCCTGGCACCCTGCGCCCCGGTGACCTTATTGCGGTTCGGTTGACGGTAACCGGCAACGATTGGCGCTATCTGATGATTGAGGACCCTATTCCGGCGGGAACGGAGTTTATTGACCGCCGGGAATCGTTCGAACTGGAGTCGCGACCTTCCTGGTGGGACTGGTATGGCTCTGCCAAGGAATACCGCGATGATCGTGCTGCGATCTTCCAGTACGAGTTTGACAGAGGACAACGGCAGTTTACGCATCTTTTGCGAGTAGTGAATCCAGGGAGTTTCCGCGTGAGTCCAGCGCAAGTGCAACCGATGTACCAACCCGGATACCAAGCCACCACCGCAAGCATGCGTCTGGAGGTGAGCCAATGACGCACTGGCTGTCCTTGCCCGCGGGCGCCTGGCGCGTGGTTGCCCGCCAGCCCCTACTTGCACTCTTGAATTTGGTGGCGTTGCCAGCGGCTGGTTTGGCGGCGTGGGGCTGGCTCTACCTGCCAGACTCAAATGTGGGGGTAGTTGCAGCCTCACTGCTGCTGGCCCTTGTCGTCTCACTGGGTCTGCTACTGGTGGTGGAGTACACCTTTTTCAGTTACTACCGGTCGCACCATCCAATGCCGATCATGGGTTCGGTGAAGATTCACCCAAAGGAAAAGTCCTTGTGGCGGAGGGCAATTAGCGGGTTGCCTCCGCTGGTGGTCTGGCTCGCTGGATTCGGCCTGGTCTGCGCGGGCATCAGCGTCCTGCAACGGCAGACGCTGGAATGGGCCAAGCCAGTGGCTTCGTGGATTACGATGTTTACGCAGCAACCGGTAAGCTTCTACAGCGTGAATGCCGTCCTGGAGGGGGTGTTGGACTTCGTGCAATGGGTGGCGCTTCCCATGCTGTTCCTGGCGATGTTTGCGGGTTTGGCTGGAGCGGCAGTGTGGGGTGGAGGCCGGAAGCGGTGGCTGCGACATTCCCTCAGCCTGCTGCGACTTCCTCAATACTGGTTGGCATGGTTCCTCTTTCTGGGCGTCGCATTTTGGGCGCCGCTGCAGTTGACCGGCTGGGTGCCGGCGCTGGATGGCATCCCCGCGGCCACAGCCAGTTTATTGCTGCGCTTTGGAACAGCCTTTCTGCTGCTGTTCCTGGGATGGCTGTTATTTCTGTCAGCGCTAGCGCGCATGCTGAAGTTCCCGAAGCAGAATATGATCATCGTCCGGAGGTCCACGCCGGACCCAGCCTAGCACCTCATCGCGCCCATACCGCGCCACAGAGGCCCGCACAATACGCTCGGCCAGACTAGCGGCAGCATGGCGACGTGCCCCTTCTGCGTGAACAAGGCCTTCGTCCAGATCCCGCATCGTGAGGAAGTGCACTGCGCTACCGGCTACCGATGGATGTGTGGCCGTGACAGAACCCTCTCGTGCCAGCCATCTCCCCAACCCTTCCTGGAACCATCGCGGCAGCGGACGCGTGGCCTCCTGCATGGCCAGCACATGCACGAATTCATGCCGGATGAGTGACTCCAATTGATTGCTCCGCCGCAGGATGGCCAGCGGCTGCAGCACAATGCGATCAGCACGCGCTCCGGAAGTGGTCCCCGCCGCTACCCATCCCGGATTTCCTGTATGGTTGCGAAAACTGTCGAGGTCCGCATAGACGCGAATCTCCAAGGTGCGCCTCAGCGATATCCCGGTGGCCTCCTCCATACGCCGCAATTCGCGCGACGCCATCGCCGCGAAGCCTTCGTCCACGGGACCCGCGTACCAGATCTGCAACAGCCCGCCGCCGCGACGGGTCCAGCGGAGATCCTGCGCGTTCAAGCCCACCTTTGCCCCTGGGAAATAGAAGTCCAGGACTTCTCGATAACTCTTCCCTGCCCTGGCCATGATGGCCGCACCGCGCTGAGACAGCCCAACTCCGTGGCCCGCGCCGCGGCCCTCAAACACCACATGCCCTCCCTCAAAGGCAATCTCGTAAAGGTCACTACGTACAAGGTTCCAGCCAAGTTGGCGCCCAAGGGCGAAGCGAAGCGCGGAGGCTGGAAACGAACGCCCGCCCATGGCGATGGTGGCCGCGCGTCCAGACGCATGACGCGTGGACACAACCGGGGGCTCCCGGTCGGCAACCCCGATCCCCTCTGCCCTCAATGCACGCGCGAGGTCCTGGATGGGAATGCGTGCGTTCCACCGAAACGGCTGGGGCTGGAGGCTATGGGGGTCCGGCTGGCCCCGCATCCACGCGGGCGCGTCCTTGCCCCACACGGCGCGGGCATCCTCAGTATGGCCGCCAGAGTCAGCATGATGCCAGGCCACCACCGCGGAACCATCGCGCCACAGCAGTTGCCCCTCCGTTTCCGCAACTGCCTCATCCAAAAGGGGATGGCGTGCGGCAAGCCGGAGATCCTGGCAGTGGGTAGTGTCGCAGAACGTAAAGCCCTCGTCGACGTGGCGCGCGTTGGTCGCGAAGGCATACGAACGAATGGCTACCGCGACGGCCTTCAGCGCCTCAATGTCGCGGACACCTCCCGCTTCTCCCGCCAGTACGGCGCGCACGTAGGCCTCAGTCTCGAGGTGAATCTCCGCATGCAACTCATCGTCAGCTGCCCACACCCGCAACGCGCCTGAGAACTCAGCCCAATCGCCCCCGGCGACGCGTAGCCGAAGTGGAGAGTCTGACTGCAAGGCATGCACACGATTCGGGAAGCGGCCCCCCAACCGCAGTTCGGCGCCCTCGGCTGTCACGCGCAGCGGGGCACGCAGCATTACCTGGCGCCCGTCGCTGAATTGCAGCAGCGGACTGGTGCGAGCTGAGAAGGGCTGTATCGGCGCGATCTCAACCGCGTTGGGCGCGTGTGCCCAGAAGAGCCGGATGGTATAACCGTCCGCAGCCGCTGCAGCGGAGCAGGCTGCCAGCAGCAGGAAGGCAAGGACCCGCCACGTGGCGCTAACCGAAGGCACCGGAATCTCCCAGGGCACTCCAAACTGCGGCGGCAGCCGGCGCGGCGTCGGCGGCACCGCTGCCGTGCTCCACGAAGACAACCAATACGTAGCGTGGTGCAGTGGCAGGGGCATAGCTCAGGAACCAGCCGTTCAGGTGCGTTCGGCCGCGGGCGCCGCCGGTGCCGGTTTTCCCACTGATCGCAAGGCCAGCTACTTGGGCACCCACCCCCGTTCCCGTTTCCACACAAGCGCGCATGCCATCCCGCAGCAACAAGGAGCTCAGCGCCCGTGGGCTCTTCTCCATCCGCTCAAGCAAATGCCGGAAGGCCATTAACAATGCGAGCGGGGTGGTGAGGACGGCCTCCTGACCCAGGCATTGCACGAGGTGCGCATCCGGACTGGTAACTGGTTCCACGAGAGCTGGTGCTGTTTGGCGGCCAAAAGGCTGGCGGTGCGCCACTCCAGCCTCTCGGAGGGTTTGGGCGAAGGCGCCTACAGGCAGCAGGGCCGCATAGTGGGCAAAGAACTCGTTACAACTTAGCGCCAGCGCCTCCGCTGCCACCATCGCCCCGGGCTGCGATACATGGCTGCAGGAAAGATTGGATGCACCCACCTGCAACCTGCCCTTGCAGCGATGCTGGCTGGCAAGCCCAACCAGATGCTTCTTGGCAAGCAACTCCAGCAGCAGTGGTTTCACCGTGGAACCCGGACGCCATAGCACCTGCGCAGCGTCCAGCAGCCGATCGCTAGTGCCCTCTGGGCGCGGAGACAACACAACGTCACCCCCACCCAACAAGGTCAACGCCAAACCACCACGGCGCTTTCCCAGCGCGGCCCGAAGGGCTTTCGTGACCCTTTGTTCCATCGCGCCGTCCAACGTGGCTGCCCAGGCTGCAGAGTTGCCCCCATGCAATACGCATGCCGACGTAGCAACCGCGCTACGCCACAGCCATTCTCGCCTGCTTGGATGAAGTTGCAGCCACCCAGCCATTGCCTATGCCTCTCGCAATTAGCATACGGCAGGATTGGTGTCTGCGCGGAAGACACCGTCTGCGGCCAGCAGCATGAATTCGTGGAAAGCGATGACCGACGTGTCCCTTCAGCGTTACAGTTCTAGTGATTCTGGCGTCGCGACGCCCAAGGAATCCCGCAGCGCCTCCACACCTAACCTGGGACTGGACAATACGGGAGTGGTGAGGCTGGCGGGCAGGGCGGACAGGAGCCGTGCCATGCTTCCCTGAGCCAGCACGACAACATCGTTCCCCGCCGCGGCGCGCACAATCGCCTCCAGAACCCAACTATCATGCTGGCTTGCGTCACCGCCAATCAACGCGTCGAAGGCGCCCTCCACCAGGCAGGGCGTCACCTTGACTGGCTTGCCAGCCAGTTGGGCCTTCCGTTCCAGCAATCGCGCTGTGGGCGCAAGCGTGGTGGGCACCGTGGCCACCACCGCGAGGCGCTCACCCCACTCGACCGCGCGTGACGCCATCCGGTCGTCGATCTTCACCACTGGGATCTCAAGCATGCTGGCCAGCACATCAGCCGCTTCGCCCACCGATGAGCAACAGTTCAGAATCGCGTCCGCGCCGGAGGCGGCTGCCAGCGCTCCGTAGCCCACGACGCGCCGGACAACCGGGGCAGTTAACCCGCCAGTTGCGCGCACGTCAGCCAGCAGGCTGTCATCCACCACATTTACCAACCTCACTCCAGGAAGGAGTTCGGCAAACAGCGGCTTCAAGGGTTCAACCAGCGCGAACGTGGTATGTAGGGCGTAAACGGTGCTCACGGCTATTACTGTAGCCTCTCATGGGATCGTGTGGGGCGAGTAAGAGGGAGGGCACGTACCGGTGACAGTAGGCCTACTTCCGCGTGTGTGGGAAGTCCGCTCGTATACTGAAAGCAGGTGAAGTCCTTCTTTGTTCAAAATTTTGGCTGCCGTGCAACCCAGGCCGACGGCGCGGCACTGGAAACCCTGCTCTCGCTGCGAGGCCTACAGCCTTCGCCCTCGCGGGAACATGCTGACCTGGTAGTGCTGAACACCTGCACCGTCACCGCGACGGCCGATGATGACGTGCGCAAGACTGCACGCCGGGTAAACAGAGAGAACAACGCGGCCCGTATACTGGTGACTGGCTGCTATGCCCAGCGCGACCCTGAAACGATTGCGCGGTTGCCCGGCGTCGCCTGGGTGGTGGGCAACTCGCACAAGACACAGATTCCGGATATCGTCACGGATGCAGCCGCAACCACGCCCTTCCACGGCAACATTCATGTGGGCGATATTTTTGCGCAGAGCAGGTTCCTCTCAGCCCCTGTGGAAGATGCAGCCGGCGACCGCACCAGGCCTAACCTGAAGATCCAGGATGGCTGCAATAATCGCTGCAGTTTCTGCATCATCCCCTTCGTGCGGGGCAAGAGCCGCAGTGCTCCACTCGCCGACGTGGTGGCGCAGGTGAGGCAGTTGGCCGCGCGCTACCGGGAAGTGGTGCTCAGCGGCATCAACCTGGGGCGCTGGGGACGCGACAACGGAGTGCAGATGCGGTTGCACGATTTGGTGGGGATCCTTCTGGACGACACTCCCGTAGAGCGGTTGCGACTGAGTTCCGTGGAGCCGATGGACTACTCCGGCGAACTACTGGCGCTGATGGCTGGCAGTCCCCGCATCGCCCGCCACTGGCATGCGCCTCTGCAATCCGGTTCCGACGCTGTACTGAAGCGCATGAAGCGCCGCTACCGCGTGCGCCACTACGAGCAGCGCATGCAATTGGCCCACGACCTGCTACCAGATGCCGCCTTCGGCGCGGACGTGATGGTGGGCTTTCCAGGCGAGACTGATGCGGAGTTTGAGGAAACGCGCGCCTTCATTGACCGCATGCCCTACACCTATCTTCATGTGTTCACTTACTCTGAGCGCCCAGGCACACCCGCCGCGGAGCTGGCCAATTCCGTTCCCGTTCCAGTACGTAAGCAGCGCAACGCTGTGCTGCGGGATCTGGCGGCAGCCAAGAACCTGGACTTTCGCCGACGCATGGTGGGCAAGCGCCTAAGCGTGGTAACGCTGGATACCCCTGGCTTCGCGCTTAGCGATCATTACCTCAAGGTGGAACTGGCCCAGCCACTCCCACCCAATCAACTGGTGGAAGTGGAGATTGGCGCGGTCACCGAAACCGGTGTCACGGAGAAACGATCCTCTCAAGCCAACGGCCCCTTCGTGCTACTCTAGCGGCGTCGGTTGATTCCTGGCCCTATGGAGGCCCCGCTTGTTTCAACTTCGCAACTCCGTGAGTGTCCGTCCAGTAACGGACCAACGGATTCGCCGCTTCGTCGCCATGTCCCATGCATCGATGATCTCCATCGTCGCGGTGGGCGGTACCTGCCTGCTCAGCATGATCGCAAACGTGTTCTACTCTAGCCACCTGAGCGGTTTCCCGTCAGACACGAGCCTGGACGAGTTGGAGTTCGAACGCACGACGCTGGTCGTGATTTTGGTCGGTCTGGCGCATATCGCGCTGTGGGTGGTGGCCGCCACCTGCTTCATCCTCTGGTTTCGCCGGGCCTACGAGTTCGTGGATGAGTTGGGAG
This sequence comes from Bryobacteraceae bacterium, assembly GCA_036821995.1. Classification (GTDB taxonomy): domain Bacteria; phylum Acidobacteriota; class Terriglobia; order Bryobacterales; family Bryobacteraceae; genus JACTMJ01. The sequence continues at coordinate 35,992 of DAISIM010000038.1, read as the reverse complement.
GCGCGTCACGTGAGCACGGCCTCTCCTGGACAGGCTGGGGATTCGTTGTGCCTGTGCTCTCCCTATGGCGGCCCTACGGGATCATGCGTGAGATTTGGGACGGCTTCACGGAAGTCTGGACCCAGCGTCCTGAGATCAGCGCCCAGCACAAGATGCCCCAGCGCTGGATTGGCTCCTGGTGGGCCTTGTATCTCGTCCAGGCCTTCGCCTCCAATGCAGCCTTTCGCGTGGACATCCGCAGCGAGACTGTGGGCGATACACTCTACGCGATCAGTTTCAGTGTTTTCTCAAACGTCATGACCATGCTCGCGGTGCCCCCAGCGGTATTTGTCATCCATCAGACCACGCGGCTAATTGAACCCGCCCTCCGCATCGGCAGCATCCCCCCGGTGCCTGGTACCGCGGAACCACAACCTGTCATGGATACCGGCGATGCATCGCCACGGTCGAATTAGCTCCTCCGCCTTTGGGAACCGTTCCTAGCGCCGCTAGAGCCCTTGCTCCGCAAGGAAGCCCACGATGCGGTGCAGGTCGTCGTCTGTCAGCTTCAGGCTGGCCGCGCCCATCACTCCCTTGGCCTGCGCGGCGCTGCGCATGCCTACAATGGCGCCCGTGATGGCCGGGTGGCGCAAGGTCCAGGCGATGGCAACCTCACCGGGAGACACCCCGTGGGCCGCGCCAATCTCGCGTAGTAGCTCCACCAACGCCAGATTCTTCGAGAGCTTCGGTTCCTGGAAATCGGGAACCCGCTGACGATGGTCGTCTTCCGGCATTGCCGCGATGCGCTCCGCGGTCATCTTGCCGGTAAGCAGGCCGCTGCGCATGGGCGAGTAGCCAATCACGCCCACCCCGTGCTGCTGGCAGTAGGGTAGCTGCTCCTGCTCAACTCCCCGCACCAGCATGTTGTAAGGGGGTTGCAAGGACGTGATGGGAGCAACCTCAGCAATACGCTCCAACTGCGCCACGCTGAAGTTCGACACCCCAATCCAGCGCACCTTGCCCTGCTGCTTCAACCGCGCGCATGCCTCCCAGCCCTCTTCGATATCTTCATCGGGCTCCGGCCAGTGGATCTGGTAGAGGTCGATGACCTCCACCTGCAAACGGCGCAGACTGTCCTCACACTCGCGAATCACCGAATCACGCTTCAGCACCTTGCCAATTTCGCGCTGTTCATTCCACACCCGCGCGCACTTGGTGAATATCAGCGGCTTGGCGGACAAATCCTTCACGGCGCGTCCCACCACCTGTTCCGCATGGCCAAGCCCATAGACAGCGGCAGTATCAATCCAGTTCACGCCCGCGTCCAGTGCCGCATAGATGGCGGCAACGCTTTGGTCGTCATCTTGCGGACCCCAAGCGAACTTCCAGTTGCCTCCGCCCATCGCCCACGCGCCAATACCCAGCACCGTGATGGCCAGATCGCTGTTTCCCAATACTCTGGTTTCCATAGTCTGCGAATCCTCATCCTCCCGATCGGCAAGGCATCACGCTTGCTCAACCACCATTTCATCCACATCGGGGGAGGCGCACCGCTCGCCCGGCAACACATAGCTAGCCGAAATCCGGCCTCCAAAGCAGGTTGCCACATCCCGTCCTGGCTGCCGTTCCCGCAGCTTGTAGCGCCCGTGATAGCGGTAAACGTTTCCTTCCACCAGGTAATCCAAGGGCAAGGGGGATGCGTCCAGGTCGCATACTACCAGTTCGGGCATGGTAGCTAAGGTCTCTGGCGGGCAAGGCAGATTCACGTTCCAAAAACCAAGCTCAGCCCGCGGACGCGCCAGCAAATCTCGCACCACCGCGGGTGCCCAACTAGCCGCGCGCTTCCAGTCCTTCTCCGTCAGGGCGCGATCTCGATAGTGGGAGATTGCGAAACCACGAACGCCGCGCATCACCGCCTCACGGACGGCAGCGACGGTACCCGAATGGTACACGTCCATCCCCAGGTTGCCGCCATCGTTGATGCCAGCGAACACCCAATCCAAGTCTCCGCGTAGCAGATGCAACCCCACCCGCGTGCAGTCTGCCGGCGTGCCTTCCACCGCATAGCGGCGTTCACTCAGGTTGAATACGCGGAACGAACCTTCACTGGCTGAATGTCCGCATCCGGACATTCCCGTGGCCGGCGCTACGGTCCAAACCTCGCCAAAGTGGCCCAGTGCTTCCGCCAGCGCGGCAATCCCCGGGGCATCAATTCCGTCATCGTTGGTTAGCAAAATCCGCACAATTCCAGAATAGCGTGCCCTACGGGTGTGCCCCGAATTCTGCGATCGTCACGTAACCCGCCAGCAGTTTCTCACCCCCCGGCGCCTGCGCTGCGTGCTACGCCCGCGCAACGCGGCGGAGTCCTCGATATACTCAACGGCATCATGGCCCGCTCAGTATTCCATCCGATCTCTCACACCCTATTTGGCATCCTGCTGCTGTTTGCACTGGCTGGATGCGCATTCGCGCAGAATGACGCTGCCAAGGAAGAATGGCAGCAATTGTTCAACGGGAAGAACCTCGACGGCTGGCTACCTAAGATCACTGGTTATCCGCTGAATGAGAACTACGGCAATACCTTTCGCGTGGAGGACGGTGTCATGAAGGTTGGCTACGACCAGTACACCAACTTCGACAACCGCTTTGGGCATATCTTCTACAAGGATCCGTTCTCCTACTACCGCATTCGAGTGGAGTATCGATTCACAGGAAATCAGGCTCCCGGTGGCGCCGGGTGGGCTACCCGCAACAGCGGGATCATGATCCACGGGCAAGCTCCCCAAACGATGGGTAAGGACCAGGACTTCCCCATTTCCATCGAAGTGCAACTGCTGGGAGGTTTGGGTCAGGGAGCCCGCCCAACCGCGAACCTCTGCACGCCGGGCACCCATGTCGTGATGAACGGAAAACTGGAAACCCGCCACTGCATGCCATCGAGTTCAGATACCTTCGACGGCGACCAATGGGTGACCGCCGAAGTGCTGGCCCTGGGTGAGGCGGAGATTGTTCACTTCATCAACGGCAAGCAGGTCCACCGTTATGTGCTGCCCCAGGTGGGAGGAGGCAACGTCGGCAAACACGACCCCTCCATGAAGCAGGATGGCTTTCTGTTGCGGGGTGGTTCAATCTCCTTGCAGAGCGAAAGCCACCCGGTAGAGTTTCGCAAGGTGGAACTATTGAACCTGGAAGGCTGCATGGACGCCAAGGCGAAGAACTACAAGAGCTACTTCGTGAAGGCCAACAACGCCGCCTGCGTCTACTAGAGCCAACTGGAAGAAGGAAAACTGCGCACCACGCGAATTGACCTGCCAGGGTGTCGACCTGCCAGGGCTTGCCCGCCAAATTGAATCTGTTAAACTACCGCGAACTGAAGTAGACTTCCCCCAGCCACATGGAAAACGGTGTGGAGTGTTACCTGGAGGAACAATGGTTACTTACATTTCGTTGCTGAGTTTCACTGAGCAAGGCGTCAAGGCGATCAAAGATTCACCGAAGCGGGTGGAGGCTTACATCAAGGGCGCAAAGGCGGCCGGCGTGAAGACCGTAGGCGTCTACTACACGATGGGTGAGGCGGATCTGGTGCTCATCAGCGAGGCGCCTGACGAAGCCACGCTCATGAAGGTGATGCTGAATCAAGTGAGCTTCGGCAACGTGAAGTCGCACTCGATGCGCGCGTTCAGCGTCGCCGACATGAAGGAGTTCACCAAGGAGATCGCCTAAAAGAAACCGCGACGCCAGGGCGCTTGGGCTAAGCCGCCACCTCGTCCCGCCGTCATTCCACTAGTCTTCCTCAGCTCGAGCCAATTCAAGAAGGGTAACCAGATCATCCAGTTGCTGCAGGTTCAGCAGGGGCAGGGCGGTCTGGTTAAACCCATCTAGAGGCGCATCAATATCAGCCAAAAGCGCCAGCCCAGCGTCCGTGATGATCGCATACACAATGCGACGGTCCCGTTCGCAGCGCAACCGCGTAACCCAGCCACGGCCCTCCATCCGATCAAGAAGCCGCGTAATGCCCGGCGTTTGTTCAATCAGCCTCTGGCCAATGGAAAGCGTCGGAAGTCCCATCGGACCCGCACCCCGCAAGATGCGAAGCACATTGTACTGCTGCATGGTGACGCCAAACGGCTCCATGATGGAGGCAATTCGCCGCCGCACAACATCTGCCGTCTTCATCAGGGCAAGCATCGCCTCCTCCTGTTTGGATGCGAAAGGCTTGTTCTGCTGTAGTTCGTCTTGCAGCCTACGGATCTTCATGGAAGCTTCCTATTCTGCCTTGCTGCGGAACGCCGATGGGCATGGGACGGGTGGCACGGAAGTGGATTAGGTCCAGCACAAGGCACGCTACCCTGTATATCATGCGACAAGCTCAAGAGCGGTGTCCCTGGGCAAAAGGCGCCCTTTATTGCGCGTATCACGATCACGAATGGGGCGTTCCATCCCATGACGACCAACATCTGTTCGAGATGCTGATTCTCGAAGGCGCGCAGGCAGGACTAAGCTGGCAAACCATCCTAAACAAACGCGAGAACTACCGGCGACTGTTCCATGGTTTTGACCCTAGCATCGTCGCGCGATTTGATGGTAATCGCATCGCCACACTTCTTGCTGACGATGGCATCGTCCGCAACCGTGCCAAAGTGCACTCCGCGATTGGCAACGCACAGGCCTTCCTGCATATCCAGCAGCAGTTCGGCAGCTTCGACGCCTACGTCTGGCGTTTCGTGGATGGGCAACCCTTGCAGAACGCCTGGAAGACGCTGAAGGAGGTGCCGGCCGTGACCCCGCAAGCCAAGGCCATCAGCAAGGACCTGCTGCAACGTGGATTCAAGTTCGTAGGGCCCACCATCTGCTACGCCTTTATGCAAGCGGTGGGCATGGTGAACGACCACCTGGTGACGTGCCCCCGCTGGCAGCCCGTTCGCGATCTTTCCCTGCCGCAATCGGAACGTTGATCGGATCATCCCGAAGGCTAGCCCTCCGGGGGGATAATGAAGCCAGCAGCCAGCCCCCATCTATGGACTTCGTGGAACAGGTAAAAAGCCAGATCGACATCGTGCGTGTCGTTGGCGACTACGTACGCCTGAAACGGCAGGGCGCTGGGGAGCGCTATGTGGGCTTGTGCCCGTTTCACACCGAGAAAACTCCGTCTTTCTCGGTACATGCAGGACACGGCTTCTACAAGTGCTTTGGCTGCGGGGCGGGAGGCGACGCCATCAAGTTCGTCATGGAAATGGAAGGGTACACCTTCCTGGAAGCCGTAAAGGCACTGGCGGAGCGTAACGGGATCCCTCTGCCTCGCAGCACCAGTTACTCTGACGAAGACGCCAGGAGGCGGACTGACCTTTACCGGCTGAACGAGATGGCGCAGGATCTTTTCAGCCGCAATCTATGGGCAGATGCGGGCGAAATTGCTCGCGCCTATCTCTCCCGCCGCGGGATTCCAGAAGCCCAGGCGAGAGACTTCGGCCTAGGCTACGCCAGCCCTGGCGGTAGCGAACTGGTACGGCTGTTTGATCGGCAACGGATTGACCCTGCTCTACTTGAGACCTCCGGCCTGGTGAAACGGCGCACCTCCGGAGACGGCTTTTACGATACGTTCCGTGGCCGGCTCACCTTCCCAATCTATAACGAGAGCGGAAAGCTGGTGGCCTTCGGCGCCCGTGTCCTTGACCCCGAGGAGCAACCCAAGTACCTCAACTCCCCAGAGACCGAAATCTATAAGAAACGCACCGTGCTTTACCAGTTCCATCGGGCCAAGGAGAGCATGCGCAAGACAGGCCGGGCCGTCCTGGTGGAAGGTTACATGGACGTGTTGGGCGCTTGGGCGGCGGGCGTCCACGAAGCTGTGGCTAGTTGCGGCACCTCCCTCAGCCCGGAGCATGTCCGCAATATCCGCAGGCATACCGACGTGGTTGTAGTGAACTTTGACCCAGACCGTGCCGGCGAGAATGCCACTGAGCGCTCCATTCAGGTGCTGTTGGACGAAAGCGTCGATGTCCGGGTGCTGCAACTACCCGGCGGGCTTGACCCGGATGAGTTCGTGCAGGAGCATGGCCCTGAGGCTTACCAACAGGCCATTGAAAATGCCCGCGGCTATTTCCTCTGGCTAGCCGATCGCGCTAAGGCCCGCTTCGACACCACCAGCACCGCTGGTCGCGTGAAGGCGCTGGAGTTTCTGTTGCCCGCCATCCAGAAGGTGAACGACCGCTTACGGCGCTCAGCGCTGGCCGATGAAGTTACCTCGTACTTGGGTCTCGAGCGAAGCATGGTGCTGCAGAAATTCCGCTCCGCCGCCATCGCCAGGAAGGAGGAAGACTTCCGCACGTCGGCGCCGGCGGCCAGCCACTTGGAGCACATCCTTATCAGCTGCCTGGTGAATTTGCCGGATGTGGCCGCGGAGATTCTGCCCTTTCTTGCGAAGCTGGATGGCTGGCGAAAGTTGCCCTCCGCTCCGGTCCTGGACGCCATGCTCCGCGTGTGGCAGGCTGGGGAGCCGTTACGATTCTCCACGATCGAACCGCGGCTGGCAACGACCGATAAGGACATCTTGAGCAGAATGCTATTGGATGAGGAGGCACACAAGGAGTCCCATACCCGCGACCAGGCAATTGCCTGTTTGCAGAAACTCGACTTGATCCAAATCGCCGATTTTCGACGCGAATTAAAGAGACGTGTGCGCGAAGCGGAACAAGGAGGCAACTTCGAGGAGGCACTGCGCCTTTCCGAGGAGTTGATGCAGTTGGATGCACAGCGCCTACGTTAGCCGCAAGTTCTTCCCGCCCGAATTCCTGTCCGTTACTACCGGATGAAATCATTCACTGTGGCATGAAAGTCTGCGCTTCGGGATGTTCGCGGCAATTGGTTGTTGTACAATTGGCGAAATTAGGGGCAATGCCCCGGGGGTTGGTGTTCAGGGTGTCCATCGAGCACAATATCGGGCGTATCCGGGACAACGATGAATCGTCCACAGACGCTGGCTACGATCTGTATAGCGCGGTTAGCCAGCTTGTTGCTGACGATTCCAGCGCGCAGCCAGAACTTGACGAGATCCTCGCCGACCTGGAGTCCAGCGACGCTGAGTTGTTGGAAGAGGTGAAGTTTGGCACGGCCAAACGTGGTGCGGATCGCGACGATCTGGCCGACGGCGAGTTTGCTGAGAGTGCAGAGAAGACCAACGATCCTGTGCGCATGTATTTGCGCGAGATGGGCACCGTAGCGCTGCTCACGCGGGATGGCGAAGTGGAACTAGCCCGCCGGATGGAGCATGGGGATCATATCGTCGCCAAGGCCCTCTCCCGCTGTCCGTTTATCATCAAGTGTCTGGAACGCATGCGCGAGGGAATTCTCCGCAATCCCGATGCCATCTACGATGTGCTGGTGCTTCCCGAGGAGGTCCCAGAAGAGCGCGATAGCGAACGTTACGTGCAGGAGTTCGGCGAAATTGTCGACGGCATCTCGCGGCACTACGCTGAATTAGTACCCCTGCTTCGGCCCCAATCAGCACGAAAAGGACGCCGCCCTACCGGCACAACCAGGACGGAGCTTGGGCGGTGCATCGTCCGTCTTTCACGCGAGTTCTGCTCAATCCCATTCACCTCGCACGTTTACCGCACACTGGCCCTTGAGGTGAGCGCCGCGCTGGACAAGCTTGGCCCAGCGGAACGCGAGGCCTCTCGTTTGCACCTGGTGCTTAGCGAAGGCCGAATCACTGACCGCGGGTTGGAACGCGAGCTACGCCGCCAGCTGAAGGACCTGCGAGACCGCGTGACTGAGCTGGAAGATGAGTTCGGCGCGGACTCCGCCCAACTCATGCGCACACTCCGTATGGTTGAGCGCGGTCAAGCGGAGGCAGAAGCTGCCAAGAAACAGCTGATTGAGGCTAACCTACGGCTGGTGGTTTCAATCGCCAAGCGATATACCAATCGCGGTCTCCAGTTTCTTGACCTTATCCAGGAAGGAAACATTGGCCTGATGAAGGCCGTGGAGAAGTTTAATTATAAGCGCGGTTATAAGTTTTCTACCTACGCCACGTGGTGGGTCCGGCAGGCAATCACCCGGGCTATCGCTGACCAAGCCCGAACCATCCGCATCCCCGTTCACATGATTGAAACCATCAATAAGCTGGTCCGCATGCAGCGAGTGATGCAGCAAACCCTGGGGCGGGATCCCACCACCGAGGAAATCGCCCGGGAGATGGAACTTCCCGTCAACAAGGTGCGCAAGATCATGCGTGTGGCCCAGGAGCCCATCTCATTGGAAACTCCCGTGGGCGAGGAAGAGGAATCGCATCTGGGCGACTTCATCATCGACAAGAGGGCGGCCAACCCGTCCGACGCCGTCATTAACCTCAATTTGCGCGAACAGACCGCCGAGGTTTTGCGAACGCTGAGCCCTCGTGAAGAGAAGATCATCAAGATGCGCTTCGGGCTGCAGGACGGCAGTGAGCACACTCTGGAAGAGGTGGGCCAGCATTTCGCGGTTACCCGCGAGCGGATCCGGCAGATTGAAGCCAAGGCGCTCCGCAAGCTACGGCACCCCAGCCGCAGTTTCCGTCTGCGTACCTTTCTCCACGGCGGCCCTCAAGTAGAGTGAAGTTTCATCCGGTTCGCTTGGGCGTCTGCACCTTCTCACGAGGAGCCGAGAACTCCGCGACCGGCGACGAACGCTTACGCTTGGCTTCTTCAATCGGCTTCGCCCACAGCGCGGGCTGTGCCTTCCCCGGCTGAGACGCTGGTTGTCGCGGTCTTCGAAACGTTCCAAAATGCATGGCACACTCCTTCTGCTGCCCGGTGTCAGTCGTGGCGACGGGCCTCTCCACCTCTTCTAGATGGCCACCCCGTGCGCGATCACGGCAATTGCTGTCACTACCCAGGGCCTATCGCGGCCAGCTTGGGGCACCTATGGATTCTATGCGGTCACGCCCTCGCGCACACTCTCGCCAAACACCAACACGTGGCCGTCTGGATCCAGTAACTCAAACTCGTTGATGCCGTCAGCTGTCATCCGAATCGGGCTCACATCGGCGCCCTTATGCATGATCTCCTCGCGGAACCCACTGAGATCATCTGGAAAGAAGTAGTACGCTGCCTTCTTGTCCCGCTCAATAATGTCGATGGCCGGTGGCGCTTCGCCTGAGTCAGCCAAAATGATCTCCGCATGGCCCCGGCGCAAGAAGTGCCAATCCTCCTTCCCCGCATGTGCATGGTGGTCGACTGCCTGAAAACCCAGCGTGTCGACAAAGAAATGCAGGGTGCGAGCCAAGTCATCACACAGCAGAATAGGGACGACGCGCTCCATCGTGGTGGACATCGCTTACAACCTCCTCTTCACGGCGGGAACCGGAGACTCGGTGCTGGTTGCCGTTGCGCTGGGCTAGGATTGCAATCGGCCAGGAAACGCCGAACCCCTTCGGTGCCGCACTGCGCAGGATCACAGTTCAGGAGCCCCATCAACTTGCTGATGGCCATCAGACACGTGGGGCCGGTTCCGGGGCATAGCGGGGGAGTGACTGCTCTGGACCGGACAACGCAGCGCGGGACCGCCCTCGTCAATGAGCTGGCGGGAGTGAGCCCACGTTTCCGGCCTGCGCCCCGTGTGGAACCGGCCTCCACGGCGTTTCGCGCGAGCGGTCTCGCGCGGAACCCAAACTGCTTTCCTGGCTCCAGTGTACGCCCATTCTCCGAAAAGAGAACCCTAAACTTGGCTTCCGTACCGATTCGCTGCCGCACTTGCAAGCGGCACCTTAGTCACCGAATGGCGCTGGTTCGGGAGATACTCATAGCAGGAGTGCAGACGCACCATGCGAGGCAAGACGGCACCCGCGAGTATCCCGGCCTCCAAGCGACGACAGAACTGCAGTCGCCGGACAGTAGCTGGCCACGCCCGCGCGTTGGGCTGGATACTTGCTGCACTGTTGTTGCCTTGGGCCGCCGCAGGCCAGGATTCACCAGCGAACCCTGAATCAAGGCTCCAAGCTGCCGTCGCGGCGCTGCAATCGGGTAACTTCAATCAGGCGGAATCCCTGCTTCGCAGCCTCCTGCAGCAGCATCCCCGCAACGCCCATGCGTGGAAAGTTCTGGGTGTCGTTCACGCTGCGCAAGGCCAGCACGATCTCGCCAGTGAACCCTTCTTGAAGGCCTGCGAAATCAATCCAAAAGAACCCGACTCTTGTTACTACCTGGCCCGCAACCACTACCTGCGCAATCGCTTCGAAGAAGCCTTGAACTTGTTTGACCGTCTACTTCGTTCCGCAAACCAGGACTGGCGTTACCTCAATGGGCGCGGACTGGCTCTGCATGCCATGGGGCGCTATCCAGAAGCGGAAGCTGCCTTCCAGCAAGCCATTGCACGAGAGGGTGGTGCCGCGAACCTTGACGAAAAGCCCGCCATCAACCTGGGATCCTTACACCTGCGCGCAGGGCAGCCGGAAAAGGCCCTCCGTATCCTGCGCGAGGTGACGGAGGCGCATCCCCGCGCGGCACGCGCCTGGTTCGAGCAAGGAAAAGCAGAATTGCACCTGGATCAGTTGGATGCGGCCATTGCGTCGCTGCAGCGCGCCGTCGAGTCCAGAACCCGTTATCCCGAAGCTCACCTTCTTTTAGCCAAGATCTACGCCCGCCAGGGCGATGCGGATAAAGCGATGCTTCACCGCCGTTTGGGAACAGCACGTTAGTCCGCTGCCTGACGCTCCACGCGCAGCCACTTCCCTGACGGCGGACGTTCCACGATCTGCTCAACGCCATCCGGCCAGCGAATGCGCGCACGCGTGACCCTAGCGGACCCCAAGCCGAAGTGCACACGCGGGTCGCTGCTGCTGGCATAGCCTACGGTCGTCTGTACGGCATTGCTCAACCGTCCGCCGTCCGCCAGTTCCAGAGTAACGTGGGCACCATAGGCCAGCCGGTTCGCCCCTGACTGTCGCAAGTCGAAGCCAACCCACCCGAGGCTGCCACACTGGTTTTCCAACACCAGCGGCGACTGGTTCAGGCGCGTAAGCACCACGTCCAGGCATCCGTCTCCATTCAAGTCTCCAAACGCCGCACCTCGGTGTAGCGCCGATCCGGCGCGATCAAGCCCCGCTTCCAAAGTGGAGTCCACGAAGCGCTTCCCGTCGACGCCCGTCAGCAATCGGCTAAACTGGCGGCTCTGCCGGCTGGAGTAGAGTTCGGTATTGGAGTTCACATCACCCCCAGCCACGAAGATGTCCTTCCATCCGTCGTGATTGAAGTCGAACACCCCCAGCCCCCAGCCCGTATAGGCCAACGTCGCCTTGCCAATGCCGCTGGGGTAAGTGACCTCAGCGAATACCCGCTTCCCCAGATTCCGAAACAAGGGCCAGGTTTCGTTGGCCAGCGCGCTTACGAAGACGTCAGGAAGACCATCGTTGTCGACGTCGCGCAGGTCAACGCCCATTGAGGATAGCGCCAGCCCATCGTCGTTCAGCGCCACTCCAGCGTCAAAGGCACCCTCGATGAATCGGCCTCCCGTCTCTTGAAAAAATAGGAAGTTGGGCACAGTGTCGTTGGGAACAAAGACATCCAGACGTCCATCGCCATCCACATCCGCAATGCCCAACCCCATCCCTTTGCCGGCATGTGCGGCGATTCCCGACTCGCGGCTCACATCGGTGAAGCGCCCGTTACCTTCGTTGCGAAACAATTGATTCGCCGTACCTTGATAGCGGTCCGGATGGCAGTAGGTGGGCGTTCTGCGCAACGGGTCACCGCACACCGGCTCAGTTGCAGGATCCCATCGGACATAGTTGGCGACAAAGAGGTCAAGATCTCCGTCGCCGTCATAGTCCAGCCAGCCAGCGGAAACCGCCCAGCGCTCCTCCCCGGGCTTCGCTGCGAGGCCGGCAGCCACTGTGACGTCTTCGAAGGTCCCATCGCCCCGGTTCCGGAGCAGTGTATTTTCGCGTACCCCGGTTACGAACAGGTCCACGTGGCCGTCACCATCAAAGTCCCCAGCCGCCACACCCATGTCGTAACCCTTGCCCGCGACCCCGGCCGCCACAGTGACATCTTCGAAGCGAAAGTCACCCAGATTGCGGTAAAGCCGGTTCCACCACTGCTGGCCGTCCTTGCGCAAGCCTCCCATGGGCGCACCGTTCACGAAATAGAGATCAGGCAGTCCATCGTTGTCGTAGTCAATCATGGCGACGCCGCCGGTCATTGTTTCTATCAGCCGCTTGCGATCACTGGCGTCGTTGAGCAGCACCATATCCAGGCCACTTCGCGCACTGCGATCCACAAACTTCACGGCCGTTGAGGGCTTCTGTGCAGACGCCGAGATCAGCAGCACCAGAAGTGCAGCACATAGGGACCAAGTCTCCGCCACACGCATGCGCCCGAGCATATCGCGAACCTGGCACGGGAGCAATTACGCCGCTCTTGCTGGAACATACCGCCAATCTCAACTCCTTCCAAACTTTCTTTGCGCGCTCTCCGTCTATCTGGTCGTATGCTTCGAATGCTCCTTGTGGTTGTCTTCGCCGCCGCCCTCACCGTGGGGGCGGCCGCGCAGGCAGTACCGGCCTATCATGCCGTTGGTTCGGTTGGCTTTGGAGTGAGCGGTCGTGCTGACCGCGGCGAGGCTTTCGGCAAGATCATCAGTTTCGCTGCCGGAGGCGAGGGCTACCTATATAAGGGCCTGGCGTTCGGTGGCGACGGTCAGTTCGTCTGGCCCCGTGAGCAATCCAGTGAATACTTCGGCCTGCTTTCGCTGGGCCCGTCTTACCACTTCGACGATCGCGTGAACCCGCGCAAGCTGGTTCCTTTCGTAACTGGAGGCTATGGACTCGCCTTCCGTCAGGGCGCTCTCAGCCTCTATCAGTTGGGTGGCGGCGTTACGTATTGGCCGGCCCCCAGAGTCGGCCTCCGCTTCGAGTATCGCTACTTCGATAACACCCGCCAGGAGTTCCAGATGAACCAACTCCGGTTCTCGGTCTCCTTCCGCGATTAGCCAAGCGAGTATGGCTTCCGGTACTCGCGCCGCAGCATGGCGTTCGCCGCGCTATCGTTCAGGATGGTCTCCGCCTTCGCATCCCATCGCAAGTCCCTGCCCACAAGCAGGGAGATGTTGGCAAGATGCGCAATGCTGATGGAACGGTGTGCGGCCTCGATGGGCGCAACCGGCTTGGCACCCTGCAGCACCGCATCCGTGAAGTTACGGCAGTGCTCGTTATCGGCATTGGGCTTTGCTCTTCGCTCCACATCGGTCATGGCGTCCTCAGGCAGAGGGAAACTGGCTTCCAGCCTGCTACGATTCACCCACAGCCATCCATCAGTACCCACAAAACGCACGCCGCCCCGCTCATTGCTCGATACCAAGTAGCGAAGTCCATCGGGGTACTCACAGTCGAAATAGAAATCTGTAGCCGTGTTATAAATTGGGTGCTTGGCCCACTTGCCGTGAGCGTTGCGGATCATCGACGGCCCCGTATTCTCGCGCCCTAGCAGCCACTGTGCGCAGTCAATATGATGCGCTCCCCAGTCAGTAATCTGCCCTCCGGAGTAGTCGCGATTCCAGCGAAAGTTCACGCCCACGCGCGCTGGACAGTACGCGGCCTCGGGCGCCGGGCCCAACCACCAGTCGTAGCGGAAGCCTTCGGGCACCGGACTTTCCTTAGTCTGATCCGCAGTCTTGCCGAAATCCGGGATCCCTCCTGGCAACCCGATCCGCACAAAACGTACCCGGCCGACCTGCCCCGAGGCCAGAATCTCGCGCGCTCGCAGGAAAGCCCAGTCGCTGCGCTGCTGGCTGCCCGTTTGCCATACGACCCCCGAAGCCTTTACCGCCTCCACCATCGCCCGCCCCTCCGCCACGGTCGTGGTCAACGGTTTCTGGCAGAGGATATGCTTCTTTGCTTGCGCAGCGTGAATCGCATGGAGCGCATGCCAATGGTCTGGTGAGGCAATGTACACCGCATCCAAATCCGTGCGCGCCAGCAATTCGCGATAGTCCTCATATGCCTTGCAATCGGAATTTCCATGGTGCTGGTTTACTTTCTCCAGGGCAGGCTTCCAGCCACGAACGGTGCCATCCCAATATCCAGGGCCTTCCCGGTTCACATCGCACACCGCCAGCACGCGCACACGGCTGTCCTTAAAGAAGGACGACATCCATCCGTACCCATTGTTCCCCGTTCCGATGAATCCCAAGGTCATCCGGTTGCTGGGGGCCTGGGCGCCAAATACGCTTGAGGGCACAATCATGGGGGCTGCGGCAGTCAGCAAGCCGCGGCGAGAAATCGTTGCACTAGCCATGGGTGTATCGTACACCCTAGGGCACGCCCAAGGGATTCTGTAAGATAAGGAAACGTGGCGGGCAGCCCCTCGCGCCCAGAACACCGCGTGCATCGACAGCGAAAGAATCAGAAACCCGATGAGCAGTAACCTCGTGGGCATCCAGCCCCTCGCCACCGCGGAAAATGCCGTGATCCGCCTTCACATGCGCGACAATGTCGCCATCGCACGCGTCAATCTTAGCCTTGGCCAGCGCATTGTCGTGGGCGGGGCAGAGCTTAGAACCCGCACGCAGATCCCCACCGGACACAAAGTGGCAATCGCGCCGATTGCCGCGGGCGAGGTGGTGTTGCGCTATGCCGAGGTAATCGGCCGCGCCAGAGCGGCCATCGCCCCAGGGGATCACGTACATACGCATAACGTCGGCTTTGAGGAATTCGAATTGTTGTACGAGTTCCCGCAGTCGGACGTGGGCATCCCCACCCCGCACGAACCGCTGCCCCGCATCCGCGCTTATCCGCGGCCCGATGGCCGGGTAGGGACACGAAACTATGTGGCGATTGTGGCTGCCAGCAATTGCGCCGCCCATGCGTCTGAGTTGATCGCCGACGCCTTCCGCGGGGAAACCCTGCCCCCAAATATCGATGGCGTGGTGTCTTTCGCGCACGGCGAAGGTTGCGGCCATAGCATCGGCGAAGATACGGATCAGTTGCACCGTGTCGTCGCTGGTATCCTGGATCACCCCAATGTCGCTGGAGCCCTGCTGCTGGGGCTTGGTTGCGAGGTAAACCAGATTGACGCTTACCTGCCCCCCGGCGCCAAGCGGACGGAACATGTGGTCGCACTCACTCTGCAGGATTCAGGAGGCACCCGCGCTGCGGTGCAGGCTGGAACTCAGGCAGTCCGCGAGTTCTTTGAGCAGATGCGCTGTATGGAGCGGCAGGAAGTGGTGGCTTCACACATCTGCCTAGGCCTCCAATGCGGCGGCTCTGATTCGTTTTCTGGCATCACAGCCAACCCAGCGCTCGGCCATGCCAGTGATCTTCTTGCAGCCATCGGAGCGTCCGCCATCCTGGCGGAAACGCCCGAAATTTTCGGAGCGGAGCACTTGCTGGTGCGCCGTTGCCGCAATCGCGAAACCGCTGAGAAGTTGCTTCAGTGCATCCGCGACTACAAGACATACCTCAACCGCTTCACAGGCAGCTTCGACGACAACCCTTCCCCCGGCAACAAAGAGGGCGGTCTCACCACCATCCTTGAAAAGAGCCTGGGGGCCGTTGCCAAAAGCGGAACCTCCCCGTTAATGGAGGTGCTGCAGTATGCGGAGCGCGTCACGTCTCCGGGACTGGGATTCATGAATACGCCCGGCTACGACCCCGTTTCTCTCACCGGTCTTGCCTCCGGCGGATGCAACCTCATGGCCTTCACGACCGGACGCGGAAGCGCGTCTGGCAACCCCATCGCGCCCGTCATCAAAATTGCCACCAACACTCCCATGTATGAGCGCATGCGGGAGAACATGGACATCAACGCCGGTCGCATCATGGACGGCAACGCCACGGTGGAAAGCGTCGGCCAGGAGATCTTTGATTTCGCCCTCGAAGTCGCCAGCGGGCGCAAGACAGCGGCCGAGCAGTTTGGCCATCGAGAGTTTGTGCCTTGGCGAATCGGGCCAGTGCTATAGGGTAGACGCGCACTCCTCGCGTACCGCCACGGTAACGGCGTTCAGGGCGAAGCGCATTTCCTCATCGCTGATCGTCAATGGCGGCGTGAGCGTTAATACGTTGCCCATTGACACCTTGAAGCTGAGGCCGAGTTCCAGGCAGCGGTACATGATGCGTTCCGCTGCCTCCGGTGCGGGGGCTCCCGTAGCCGGATGCCGTAACACGACGCATAGCAGCAGCCCCAGCGCGCGCACATCGGCGATCAACGGGTAACGCGACGCAAGCCCCCTTAGCTCTGTGGCTGCCTGCTCACCCAAGGTCACCACACGGTCAAGGAATCCGGGCGATTGAATCGTCTCCAGCACGGCTAGCGCAGCGGCGCACGCAACCGGATTCTTCTCGTGTGTATAGTGCCCCAATGCAAGCTCCTCAGCCACATTCAGCCGCTCATGGGCGATGACCGCCGCCAATGGAAACACACCGCCGCCCAGCGCCTTGCCCACAACCACTATGTCTGGCTGCACGCCAAAATGCTCAAACGTAAACATGCGCCCGGTGCGCCCCAGCCCGTGTGGAATCTCATCAAAAATCAGCAGCGCCCCATGACGGTCGCAGGCTTCGCGTAACTGCTGCAGATAGCCCGCTGGCGGGATGCCCGAAGTGGACCGCACGGTTTCCACAATCACAGCACCGATCTCGCCTTCTTTCTCCATCAGGTAGTTCACCATCCGCGCGCATTGCAGGTTGCACTGCGTTCCACAGTGGAAAGGACAGCCCTGCGGTTCCGGAGGGGGCACATGCAGAGTACCCGGAAGTAACGGCCCCATCTGGTCACGGAACAATCGCTCGCCCCCGATGGACGCCGCATCCAGCGACGCACCGTGAAAAGCGTCCCACAAGGAAATCGTCTTGTAACGGCCCGTCGCTGCCCGCGCCAGTTTCATTGCGATGCCCATCGCCGACGTACCACCAGGCGCCAGCAGCACACGGTTCAGCTCGCCAGGAGCCAGCGACGTCAACTTGCGTGCCAGTGCGATGGCGGGCTCGCAGGTATATCGGCGCGTGCAAAACGGCAACGTCGCCATCTGACGCGAGATTGCCTCCATCACTCGCGGGTTCCCGAAGCCCAGGTGATGCACGTTGTTGCCGTGGAAATCCAGAAACCGTCGCCCCTCCACGTCTTCAATCCAACTACCTTCTGCCTTGGCAAGCACATTCAGGCAGGGGGTGGAAAGGGATTGATGCAGGAAGTGCTTTGCATCTTCAGCCAGCATCTCGAGCGTGGATTCGCCCAGGTGCTTCCGCTGCCATTCCGCGCGAAGGCTGGAGTGGTTCACGTCACCCTCTGATTGCGGAGGCGCACCGCTTCGGGGTTGAGCTTCGTCCCTCATGCCCGCGCTGTCGATGTCCCTTCCAACGCTACGTCCATCCGCTGAAGGGCACGCGCCATGGCGTCGCACAATGCCTCAAACTGTGGCGGATGCAGGTCTCCAATCGTCCCAATCCGGAAACAATCCGCGTTGCTTACCTTGCCCGGATAAATCACATAGCCCTCCGCGGAAAGCTCCCTGTA
The DNA here is from genome assembly GCA_036821995.1 of Bryobacteraceae bacterium. Classification (GTDB taxonomy): domain Bacteria; phylum Acidobacteriota; class Terriglobia; order Bryobacterales; family Bryobacteraceae; genus JACTMJ01. Next base: position 18,527 of record DAISIM010000038.1, on the reverse strand, counting down.
GAATCGCTCGAAGTTCCACGCCGCGTGTTCAGGATAGCGGTAAGCCGAAATGATATGGCTGCGATAGGAGGCATCCAGGAACGGAACGAAGCCAAGCCCCGCCATCCGCGTCTCCAGTGTCTGATGATTCCGCGAGTAGCGCGCGGCGCGTGCCTCCACCCCCCCCTCAGCGTCCAGTTCCAGCAGCGCCTGATGGAAGGCCAGCAGCGCCTGCACGGGCGGCGTGAAGCGAAACTGCCCGTTGCCTTCAAGCCCCCTCCACTGCGCCACCAGGTCCAGGCTGAGGCTGCGCGCGACACTCTCGGAAGCCTCCAGCAAGGTCCGGCGCACAATTGCGAACCCGAATCCGGGAACTCCTTGCACACACTTGTTTGCCGAAGATACGATCGCGTCGATATGCGCTTCCGGTACACTCAGCGGTACGCCGCCCAGACTGCTCATCGCGTCTACCAGGAACGTGATTCCGCGCGCCTTACACATCGCGCCAAGCGCGTGCACATCATTCAGCAGGCCTGTCGACGTCTCACAGTGAATCACTCCCAGATGCGTAATGGCGCTGTCGGCGATCAATGTACGCTCGACGGCTTCCATGGATACTGGCTCCCATTCCGGCAGTGCCAGCTTCCCATGAGGGATCCTCAATACACTGGCGATCTTCGCCATACGTTCCCCGTAAGCTCCGTTTGCCACCACCAGCAGCTTGCCGGCTTCAGGAATCAGACTCCCTAACACGCTCTCTACGGTGAATGTACCGGATCCCTGCATCGGAATGGCTTCGTAGCCTGCATCCTGCGCCCCAGCAACTGCCAGCAGCCGTCGTCGCAGATCAGCCACCACACGCAAGAATTCGGCATCGCGTGAACCCAGGTCGCGCATCGCCGCCTGCTTAACCGAAGCCGTTGTCGTCAGGGGTCCAGGTGTAAATAGGTACTTGTCAGACATGATCCATCTCACCCGCACGCCCAGGTTGCGGGCTATTCCTCAGGATGGCAGATCCCTGGCTTCCCGCGGAAGCGCCACCCGGAAGTTCCAAAAGAACGCCGTCAACGCCGACCCCGCCAGTGCCACCACCACGAACATCGCGAACAGCGCATCCCATCCGAACCTCTCCGCCGCTACCGCGACGAAGTAAGGGGACACCAGTTGCCCCAGCGATGCGATGCCGCAGATCACTCCCGCCGCGGACGCTTCTCCGCCGCCGGCGCCCGCATCCTGCGATGCAGCACCTTGCATCAGCGTGTCCGGCCCGTAGGTCATGATTCCGATCAACGCGATGCCTAGCAGGTTCCACAGCAGGCCGCGTCCGGCCATGTAAGGATGCACCAAACACACCAGTGCCAACCCTGCCATCATGATGCTAGCCACGGGAAAGCGCCGAGCCCCAAAAATCCTGTCCGACGCATAGCCAGCGGCGAGCGCGCCCACAAAGCCCACCAGCTCAAACACCGAAGACGCATAACCCGCCCGCTCTGCCGTGTAGTGCAAGTGCTCCGTCATGTAGAGAGGCAACCAGAACAGAAACGAGTAGCGGATCACCTTCAGCAGGAAAGCTGTTACCCCGGTGATCCAAACCGCGGGACGCGCCAGGACACGCAGCATCACGCCGCGCTGCCCGCCTTCGCCCGCCGCCGCGTCAACCCCATGTTCTTCGATCTCAGCGATGCCAGCTTCACGCGGGCGGTTCCGTGCAAACACAACGAACACGAACGTAACCACCAGCAGCAGCAGCGAGGGAATCCAGAAGCCATGCTGCCATGCCGCTCCCGGCAAGGGCATTGGATTGCTGATGACGTAAGTGGCTACCAAGGTTGCCAGGAAGCCGCCCAGGACATAGTTGGTGGTCCACCATGCCATCACAACACCGCGCTCTTTCGGGCTGAACCACGCCGCCATGTTCTTCACTAATCCAGGCCATCCCGCTGATTGCCCCGCCCCATTCAACATGCCCAGCACAAACAACATCAGCACGGACGGGTTCCAGCCCATCGCCAGATTACTGCCAACCGAAAGCAGAAGTCCTCCTGTCACCACTGCGCGCGCACCATATCGGTCCGCCAGCATGCCCGTCACGAACTGACCCAACGCATAGGCCAGGCTATAGGCAAACACGATGTTCGCCAGGTCAAGCTTCTCGACGGCCAGGTCACTCTGCAAGACAGGCATCAGGACGCTGAGATTCTTGCGGCACAGATAGAGGCCCCCATAGGCCAGCCACGTCACCGCAAAGATACGCAGCTTCCATCGGTTCACGGGTTGTTGCAGCCAGGCAAGCACAATCGCAGTGAGTCCGTTCTAGGCGCGACGCTCTGGCCGGGTGCGTGAACAACGGCGTCGGCCGCGCTAAGTCCGGGGAATTCGTAAGGATACCCTGTACTGCATACCAACACAATTCTTGCCCAGTCTCCGCAACCCAATCGAAGCGCTCCGGCCTAACCTACCGTCGTTCACCGATCCCCTTACGCAATTCACCGAGTTCCTTATTGCGTCCCGCTAGGCAGCAGCTATGCTCAACCTAGAGAGGGCTCAGATGCGCGGTGCGTCGGCCCTCACCGATGGAAAGGTACATTCAAAGTGACCCAAGGACTTCAGGGATCCGCTAAGGCAACGGCTAGTCCCAACTGCCAAATAGTGAGAACTGCACCCGCGACTCCCGGAATCGTCCTCATCGTGTTGGGTGTGGTCGCACTGGTGGTGAAGCTTGGGTGGATTGCCGCCGATGACCTGTGGCGTCTTTGGCCCATCGCCTTGATTGTGGCCGGACTTTCACAACTTCTGGATTGGAGGAGAAAAGATCAATGAGCAACTACATGCCCGGCTCATCGCCGGAACCCGGCTTCCACGAGCCCAGCGCGCGCAACTGCGGCACTCTGTTTTCGCCCAACCTCACATTCGGCGTCCTATTCATTCTTGCTGGAACCGCCCTGCTGTTTGAACGCCTGGGCTACCTGAACGCGCCTGAGTTCTTCTACTACTGGCCCCTCGCCCTGGTAATCTTCGGCGTTGGCCTGCTGGCCCGTCGCGACAGCCGGGCTGGTATTGGGTGCGGTCGCGCTGGATGTGAAGCTGGAGTGGATTGCCGTCAATGACCTATGTCGTCTTTGGCCCATCGCATTGATTAGTAGCCGGACTTTCGCGGCTCCTGGATTGGTGGAGGGAAGATCAATGAGTGACTTTCGCATGCCCAACTCATCGCCGGAACCCGGCTTCCACAAGCCCCGTGCGCGCAACTGCGGCAGCTTGTTTTCGGCCAACCTCACATTTGGCGTCCTCTTCATCCTTGCTGGTACAGCACTGCTGCTTGATCGCCTGGGCTACCTGAACGCGCGCGAGATCTTCTACTATTGGCCCCTCGCCCTGGTGATCTTTGGCATTGGTCTACTGGTCCGCCGCGGCCGCCAGGCAGTGGTTTCTGGCTGCGTTCTTCTGGTGGCTGGCAGCGTCCTGCTGCTGCAGCGTCTAGGCCTGTTGAACGTAGGCTTGCGCGAGCTTTGGCCGGTTGTCCTGATTGCCATTGGCGTTGTCGTACTCTACAACTCCCTTCGCAGCCGGGCGCTTGAGCCGGTCAGTTCCCCCAGCGGCAATCCCGACGTGCTCAATGACGGAGCCTTCTTTGGCGGCGTAGAAAAGAAAGTAGATTCTCACAACTTCCGTGGCGGCGAGGCCTTTGCCATCTTTGGGGGCGTGGATGTTGATCTCAGCCGCGCTCGTCTTGCCCGCGACGTCCAGCCTGTTCTCACCGCCAACGCGATCTTTGGAGGCGTGGAGATGCGTGTTCCTCAGGATTGGCGCGTTGTCATGGAAGGCGTTGCCATCCTTGGCGGATTTGCTGACTCCCGCAAGTTCATCGACGATCGCTCCGACGACCCCACCGACAGTCGTCCCACTCTGGTTGTTCGTGGCATCGCCCTTTTTGGCGGCGTAGAGATCAAGAATTAGGAGTGCCCCTTGCATCCCTTCCTGCGCAATCGGCAGCAATTCTTCCTCTACCTTGCCCTCTGGCTTCCGATTGCCGCTTATTTTTCACGGTCGCTTGCCATGACAAGCCCCCCATGGCCTCTCCGGGAAGCCGTGGGCGTCTCGCTGCTTCTCTGCCTTGAGTTGGCCTTCCTGTTTCTTTCGCTATACTTCCTTTGCCGCGCACTACCGCTCAACAGCACTCAATTGAGCGTGCTGCTTCCCAGCCAGGCAGCCGCCATTCTTGCGGCCAGCACTTTGTGGGTGATAACCGCTCTGCTGCTCGTCTTTGTCCTCGACCGCATTGACGAGACCGCCTTCCGCTTGGACTACGTCATCGCGATTTCTCCCGCCTTACTCCTCTTCTCCTCAGTTGTGTTAAGCCTTGCCCAAGCGGTCAACTACCTGCTGCTCTCACTCGACGACCAACGGGAGGCCGTGCGCCGCCAGGAGCACATGCGCACCCTCGCCCGGGAGGCCGAGTTGCGCAGCCTGCGCGCCCAGATCAACCCGCACTTCCTCTTCAACAGTCTCAACTCGGTAAGCGCGCTTACCGCGTCCAATCCCGAACAAGCTCGTGAGATGTGTCTATTGCTAGCCGACTTCTTCCGCCGTAACCTCGACGTGGGCAATCAGCAGTCCACCACCCTCGGCGAGGAGGTAGATCTGGTATTCCACTACCTGCAGATTGAGATGGCCCGCTTCGGCAAGCGTCTCCAACTCGATTTGGATGTCCCCGATACCCTTCGCCTCTTCCCGGTTCCGCCCCTCATTCTGCAGCCTCTGGTTGAGAACGCTGTCAAACACGGCATCGCCGGACTTGTGGAGGGCGGCACTGTCCGCATCCACGCCCGCGCTGTCTCCAACCATGGTCTGGCGATTATCGTTGAGAATCCGTTTGACCCTGACCAACCCCGCCGCCGCCGCAAGGGAATTGGGCTGGAGAACGTTCGTTCGCGGCTAGACATGCGCTACGGCCCCAACGCAAGCTTCACTGTCACTCGCGAAGAGAATCGTTATCGCGCCAGAATCCAGATTCTTAGTACCCAGGCAAGCATCGCGCCCACGAACCCAGCAACGTCCACCACTACGCAGGAGACTGAACCCGTATGAGTTCCCGTATACGCACCCTGATTGTCGACGATGAAGAACTGGCGCGCCAGGTCCTTCGCGAACACCTCTCCGCGCATCCTGATTTCGAACTGGTTGGAGAGTGTTCCAACGGCTTCGACGCCGTCAAACATGTAGCCGAGCTCAAACCTGACCTTGTGTTCCTGGATATCCAGATGCCCAAACTGGATGGTTTCGAGGTGCTGGAGTTGCTTGAGGAACGCCCCTTGGTAGTGTTCGTCACTGCCTATGACGAGTTTGCCCTAAAAGCCTTTGAGGTGCACGCGGTAGATTACCTACTGAAGCCCTTCCGCAAAGAACGATTCGATACGGCCATCCTCCGCGTCACGGAACGCCTTCGTCAGCCTCGCCCCGACTACAGCCAAGCCGCCCGCGATTCACGCCCGCCCGGCAGCTACCTTGAGCGAATCGTGATCCGCGACGGTGCCAAGCTTCACGTGCTTCCGCTTGACCGCGTGGACTACATCCTCGCCCGCGACGATTACGTTGGAATCCACAGTGGCGGGAAGGAATTCCTCAAGCAGCAGACGCTGTCCTCACTGGAGGCATCTCTTGACCCCGCCGAGTTCGTGCGCATTCATCGCAGCGCGATCGTAAACCTCAGCCGCATCGAACGCATTGAGCCCTATTCGCGCGATAGCAAGGTGGTGCTGCTTAGCAACGGGCAACAGCTACCGGCCAGCCGCACTGGTCTTGCCGCGCTAGAACAGGCACTCGAGGGCTACCAGCGCTAGCCCTTACCCTTCTTCAGAAACTTGCTCTGGTTGGCATCGATATACACGGAATACTCCGCTGTGCTGAGTGAGTTCCCCCAATACACACGCCATGTCGGCAGTGCGTACATATCGGTTTGCTCCAGAATGAAGTGCACAGGCGGCACCTTCTCATTCTTGAGGTACTCCTTCGCGTTCTCCATGGCAATCTCATAAGCTACCGTGCTGTCGCAGCGTAGCGCCTGCACTGGAAACGGCTTCGCCCGCATTCCCCGTGGACTGTAAGATTGCGACCCCGAATCCCATGCCCCTTCACGGAAACTGGGCAATTCATCCGCCACTGCATAGCGCATGCTGTAGATTGCCTTCTTGCTCTGCGAGACGAACTGAAACTGCCACGCGCCCGCTTTCCCCTCCGCGCTGGGAACGCTCTCCAAGTTCAAGTTCGAGATATTGAAGATATCCAGATCTGAGGCCTTCGGACGTGCCTTTCCGTAGGCGAATGTGAAGGCGCGCATTGCCGATACAGGCTCAGGAGGTGGTGGTGGCTCAGCGGGTGTTTTCACGGAGCTACCTCCGCAAGAGGTCAAGACACCGCCGCAGGTGCCCGTCACGATGAGCGCCCCAGCCCATTCCCGGCGGCTCAACCGCCTTTCGTCCATCAAGATCCGTTTCATGCTCTCATCCTCACGCCGCAGGTCGCCGTTCTCTTTACGGCAACCTATTTCCATCAGATCAAACCAGCGCTGAAATGTCGATCAGATACATCTGCCGCCCGGCCCCCATGTGCACAGAGTCAATACACACCTGCCTGCCCGCACGGTCAGCGCGCGGATGCAAATCGCAGCGCCATTCCCCGGTGTAATCCTTCGGCGAATGAAACTGCCCCAGTGGAATCCGCTGCCTCTTGCCCAAATGATAGAGGTATGGGTTCTGCATCCGGTTACGGTCAGGATAGGTGTCGTTCAGAACCCACTGGCTATCCTGCGGTAGATAGGTATTATGGCCATTTACGGTCATCACTTCCGGTGCAACCACTTCCACCGTAGCCGAACGGTCTTTATACAGGTAGAACTTGTCCCCATGGCTGGGATGATGCGCCCATGCCATAATGTGCCCGGGGTCGCGCCAGATGAAGTGAGATGTGCCACCATAGGGATCCAGCACATACAGATCGCTTCCATCTGGATTGCACGTGAAAAATCGCGTCGAGAAGGCCCGTTTCTGCCCTTTCCCTCCCTTCCACCGGTGCAGGAAACAGAAGCGCGAACCGTCCGTGTTCACCAGAAGATGATTGAACCAATGCTTGGCGCCCTCAGTATCCGGATTGTTGTTCGGCACGGCCGCCGCCTGTGCCAGGGACACCACTTGCATATGCTTGCCCGTGTGCAAGTCCATCCGCCAGATTCCCGTGTTGGTGGGGATCAATACTTCACGATTGGGGTCTTGAACACCCGCATAACCATATCCCGGCCGGGTATCGTTCAGGCGCGAGAAGTCTGTCGTCACCGCCCACTTGCCATCCGGCGCCAAGGCGTACACAGGCATCGGCAGCGTCCGGCGTTTGCCAGACTTCACGTTCAATACGTGGCTGACAAACTGCCCTTCCTGCCGGTCGTTCCAGACTACCTCATCTCTTGACCCTGGCACCCACTGCAACATGCAGCCCTGCTGCCATCCCCAGGCCCGCGAGCTCCCAAAATCTGTCCACCGGTCCCCGTCCTGAAGGTCCACCATTCCCACACGAATCTCGTCATCCGCGCTGGGCGAACGATGCTCAAACCCCACCTGCATCCCAAGCACCAGCCGGTTATCCGGACAGAACTGTAGCTTGTCGTAGTAGCCGAACCAATGAAAACTGGGGCCTTTCGTAATCGCTCTCACCGGGATCGGGGCATTCTGCCCGAACACCAGTGGAGCCCCCGCCAAGCCCGCCACGAACGCTCGCCTTCTCATGGCCCCTAGTGTATTCCCTTTGCCTGTCGTGCGGGCCACCAATCACCACCACTGCTACAGTGGGAATAGCCGAGGTCCACGTTGAACGAGCCCCCTGCATTCGATAACCAGCCACCAGACTGGCCTACGAACTACTTCAATTACTTCACGGAGATTGAAGAACATTTCCAGCGGGCACGTGGCACGTCCCTGTTCCTGTTGTCACCGCTCGATTGGGCCTTGATCGCCACATGGAAGGGCAGCGGCATTCCCCTGGAAGCGGTACTGAAGGGCATCGACGCCGCCTTTGAGAAGTGGCGCTCGCGCAAGAGCAAGACCAGGCAAGTGAACTCTCTGGCCTATTGCGCACAGGCCGTGATGGAGGAAGCTAAGCGTCTGGCGGAGGTTGCTACTGGTCAGCCCGCCGCGCGGAGCCGCGAGGCAGCCGCTCCGTTCTCGCCTGATGCGCTGGCGAAGTATCTGCACGCCAACGCCTCGGCCCTGCTGCAATCACCACACACACCCATTCAGAACATTGGCCAGCAACTGGGCTCCATCGCCTCTGATGTCGATACACTGATCACCGACATTGAGGAGCTTGAGCGCCGCCTCACTGGCATGGAGGAGAAGATGCTGGCCCAGTTGCGTCTCGCCCAATCTGACGAGGCCCTGCTGGCGGCCCGCCGTGAACTAGAAACGCAACTGCGGCCGCACCGCTCAAAGATGAGTGTAGAGCAACTGCGTCAACTGGAAGAGCAATATCTGGCAAAGCGCCTGTTGGACGCCGCGGGACTACCCCGCCTCAGCCTGTTCTATATGACTGACTACGGCGCCTGAGCGTTGTACTCGTAACCAAGCCGCACTGAGAGGAAACAATGGCGAAACGCAGCATCTTGGTCTGGACACTCACCTCGCTCACACTCTTCCTACTGGGCATCGCGATATTCCTGATGATTGGTGTCGGGCTCAGCCGGGATGCTACTCGCAAGGTACTTAACCCTCCTGCGATTCTCACTCAAGTGCAAAGCCTTCGCGAATTGGTGACCGTCAAGTACGGAATTCAGAAGGTGGTGGCGATCGAAGAAAAGAAAATACCCTTCGGATCGGAACGTCTACTCCTTTTCGTCCAGGCCGAGGTTGCTGCAGGAATTGATTTCGGCCAGATGCAGGAGCAGCACATCAAGGCCCTCTCCGACGGGGTCATAGCCGTCGCGCTTCGGCCCGCCTCAATTACCAGCATTACCGTTGACGACAATCACACGCGCGTATGGGACCGCACCATTACCTGGTGGACCCCTTGGGTACCCTACAACCAGGACCTCGAACGCCAAGCCCGTCTCATGGCCAAGTCTGATTGCGAAAAGGCTGCCCTGGAGATGGGCATTCTGACTCAAGCCCGCCGCAATGCCGAGGAAGCCATTCGCGCCCTGCTGCTTGCGGCCGGCGCAAAGGAAGTCCGCTTCCTTGATGCGGACTAGGTTAGCGGACCCTGACTACGCACCCAGCGTGTTCAGCGCCCAAGGTTGCCGCGCTTCCCACGCCGCGATACCGGTCTCGTGCTTCAACAGATAGCCTAGTTCATCCACCCCGTTCAGCAGGCAATACTTCGCAAACGGGTCAACCGGAAACTCAACCTTCCGCCCGTCGGGCAGCGTCAAGGTCTGGCTTTCCAAATCGATGCCTACTTGCACGCTCGCGTCCTTTTCCCGCAACGCAAACAACTCCTGCTTGACGTCTTCGGAAATCTCCACCGGAAGCAATGAGTTCTTCAGCGAGTTACCGCGGAAGATGTCGGCGAATGAACTGCTGAGGATCGCACGAAAGCCAAACTGCGTTAGCGCCCAGGGTGCATGCTCGCGCGAACTACCACAGCCAAAATTGTCTCCCGCCAGCAATACCTGCGCTCCCTTGGCATCCGGCTGGTTCAGGATGAACTCCGGACGCTCACTGCCATCCTCGTTGTAACGCCAGTCACAAAACAGATTGCGGTCAAGACCCTCTTTCGAGATCGTCTTCAGGAAGCGCGCGGGAATAATCTGGTCAGTGTCGATGTTGTCGATCGGCAGCGGCACAATCCGGCTGGTGAGTGTCGTGAAGGGGGTCATAGAATACTCCTGACGTCAGCAATGGATCCCTGGATGGCGGTGGCGGCCGCCGTCAGCGGGCTGGCCAGAAAGGTGCGTCCGCCCTTGCCCTGGCGGCCTTCAAAGTTGCGGTTGCTGGTGGAGACGCAGTACTCGCCCGGCGCGAGTTGATCCCCATTCATCGCGATACACATACTGCAGCCTGCTTCGCGCCACTCCGCACCCGCCGCGCGAAACACTTCATGTAGCCCTTCGGCCTCAGCCTGCCTTTTCACTTCCTGCGAACCCGGCACCACCATCGTTCGCACGGAAGAGTTCACCTTGCGGCCCTTCAAGATGGCCGCCGCCTGACGCAGGTCAGACATCCGCGAATTCGTGCAACTCCCAATAAACACCACGTTCACCGGGTGGCCAAGCAGAGGCTTGCCACCTTCCAGCGCCATGTAGTCCAGCGCCTTGCGAATGGAATCCCGCTCAATGGCGTCCTTGCCCGAATCTGGGGTAGGTACCGGCTGCGAAATCGAAATCCCCATACCAGGGTTCGTTCCGTAGGTAATCATCGGTTCCAGCGCATCGGCATCGATCACAATAGACTTGTCGTACGCCGCTCCGTCGTCAGTTGGCAGCATCCGCCACCGCGCCACCGCTGCATCCCAATCCGCACCCTGAGGCGCAAAGCGACGGCCATGCATGTACTGGTAGGTAGTGTCATCCGGAGCAATCAACCCGGCACGCGCTCCACCCTCAATGGACATATTGCAGACGGTCATCCGCTCTTCCATCGAAAGCGCGGAAATGGCCGTCCCACGGTACTCGAACACACAAGCCGTTCCGCCACCGATGCCAATGCGGGCAATCAGAGCCAGGATGATATCCTTGGCCGTCACGCCCGGCTTCAGCACGCCATCCACCCTCACCTCAAAGCTCTGCGAGGGCTGCTGCAGCAGGCATTGGGTAGCCAGGACATGCTCCACCTGGCTGGTGCCGATGCCGAACGCCAGCGCGCCGAACGCGCCGTGAGTTGCCGTATGCGAATCGCCGCACACTACCGTCATGCCCGGCTGCGTGAGGCCTAGTTCCGGACCCATCACGTGCACGATGCCCTGGTCCTGCGAATGGAAACCGAAGCATGGAATGCCGAACTCCTTGCAATTCGATTCCAGCTTCGCCACCTGGGTGGCTGCAATGGGATCGACAATCGGCAACGAGCGTGGCGTGGTGGGAATGCTATGGTCTGTCGTTGCAATCGTTCGCGACGGCTGCCGCACCTTCAGCCCGCGCTGCCGAAGCCCCTCAAACGCCTGTGGGGATGTCACTTCATGCACCAGGTGCAGGTCGATATAAAGCAGGGCGGGCGCGCCGTCCTGCTGGGCAACCACATGGTTGTCCCATACCTTCTGGATGATTGTGCGTGGCTTGCTCATAGGCCTGTACTTCTCTCTTCCATTCTCATTCCCGCTTGCTTGCGATACGGCAACATCGGCTGCCTAATCCGAACACCGGCTAGCCAATCGCGTCGCAGATGGCCGTACCCACGTCGCTTGTAGTTGCTGGTGTGCCCTTCGGGCGCAGATCCGCAGTGACCTTACCGCTATCCAACACCGCATCAATCGCCCGGTTGACGGCTGCCGCCTCATCCAGCAATTGGAAGCTGTACTCCAGCATCGCCGCTACTGATCCAATCGCGCCAAGCGGATTCGCCTTGTTCTGACCCGCAATGTCAGGCGCTGACCCATGAACCGGCTCGTACAATCCCACAAAGGCCCCATTCGGCCGCTGGGATCCAATCGATGCCGACGGCAGCATTCCGATTGAGCCGGACAGCACACTGCCCTCGTCGCTAAGGATGTCGCCGAACATATTCTCAGTCAGCATTACATCGAACTGTTTGGGGTTCAGGATCAACTGCATTGCCGCGTTGTCCACCAACAGGTGATCGCACTGTACGTCCGGATACTCCGCCGCCACCTCGTTCACAACTTTGCGCCACAACTGGGAGGTCTCCAGCACATTGCTCTTGTCAACGCTGGTCACCCGTTTGCGGCGGTTCCGGGCAAGCCCGAAGGCCATCCGCGTGATGCGTTGAATCTCCGCCCGCGTATAGGTCATGGTGTTGGTGCCGCGCTCTTCCAGCCCCTCGCCTTCCACTCCGCGCGGCAGACCGTAGTACAACCCCCCGTTCAACTCGCGGACAATAATCATGTCCACGCCATCCACCCGCTCATTCTTCAGTGGGGAGGAATCCAACAGAGAACGAAAACTGCGCACCGGCCGCAGATTCGCATACACGCCTAGGGTCTTGCGAATTCCTAGCAGGCCCTTCTCCGGACGCAGTTGTGGTGGCGCATCATCAAACTCCGGCAAACCCACCGCACCCAGCAGCGTGGCATCTGCGTCGTGCGCCAGTTTCTCCGTTTCCTCGGGCATCGGCTTGCCTGTCTTGTGGATGGCAATGCCCCCCAATAGACCCTCGGTAAGCGTCAGTTCATGCCCGAACTTCGCGGCTACCCGCTCCAGCACTCGCACAGCTTCATGCGTCACTTCGGTCCCAATACCGTCTCCGGGCAGGACCAGCACACTCATCTTCATTGTGTTTTTCTCTGGCGTCTGGATGACGCGGGGAATCGTGATGGGCCCAGCGAGCGGCCCTCTCTCCATGCAACCTTTTCGAACCAGCAGCTACTTCGCAAGGCTTGCCGCCGGCGTCAGTTCCTGCTGAAGCAGTTGCAGGATTTCTTCGTTGGTTACGCCCTTCTTGCGGTCTGCCATCGTAGTGAACTTCTCGTACAAGGCGTCGAGTTGTTCCTTCGTCGGCTCAAAGCCGAAACTCCTGGCGCGTTCCTGCAGCGCATGGCGTCCACTGTGCTTGCCCAGCACGAGTTTGCTGTCGGGCACACCGACGCTCTGCGGATCCATAATCTCGTACGTGCTTCGCTCCTTCAGATAGCCATCCTGATGGATGCCCGCCTCATGCGCAAACGCATTGCTGCCCACGATCGCTTTGTTCGGCTGAGGTCCAAAGGTGATGATCTCGCTAAGCAACTGGCTGGCCGGGTACAGGTGCTGGGCATTGATGCTCGTGCGGAAGGGCATGATCTCTTCCCGCACCTTCATGATCATCACAATCTCTTCCAGCGCGCAGTTACCCGCCCGCTCACCAATGCCGTTGATGGTGCACTCTACCTGCCTCGCCCCGGCTTCGACTGCGGCAATCGAATTTGCCACCGCCAGACCTAGATCGTTGTGGCAGTGGACACTTACAATCGCATTGCCATTCAGCCGGTTGGCGATTCGCCCGATGATCGCGGCGTACTCCCGAGGGACCGTATAACCCACCGTGTCAGGCAGGTTCACCGTCGTCGCGCCCGCTTCCACCGTGGCCACGGAGATCTCTTCCAGGAAGTCCAGGTCTGTGCGCGTAGCATCCTCGGCCGAGAATTCTACGTCATCGGTGTACTGCCGTGCCTGCCGTACGGCATTCACCGCATCTTCCAGCACCTGCGCCCGCGTCTTGCGCAGCTTGTACTTCAAGTGGATATCGCTGGTTGCGATAAACGTATGAATACGAGGCCTCTTGGCTGGTTCAAGAGCGCGAGCGGCTCGCTCAATGTCCTTTGGCACCGCGCGCGCCAGTGCGGCTACGCGGGCTTCCGGGAACTCTTTTGAAACGGCAAGCACCGATTCGTAATCGCCTTCCGATGCGATGGGAAACCCGGCTTCGAGGATGTCTGCGCCTAGTTCCACCAGCTTTCGGGCCATCCGGACTTTCTCCGGCACCGTCATGCTGCATCCTGGGGACTGCTCCCCGTCTCTCAGGGTTGTGTCAAATATGAATACGTGAGGATTCATGGTTAGCGTATCCGGTCGCGCTCTTGATGCTAGCCCGCGGCAACCTGTTGCTTCGCCGCAGCGGCTACAAAAACAGGATCCGCTATTCTCGGGTGATTTGGCAAATTTATCTTTTTGCAGGGTTTCATAAACCGAACCTATGGTATAAGTGGTGTTTATGGCGTTGGCCTCTTGGATTGGCCTCGCTTTCGCCCGGCCCAACCAGCCGCGGCGCACCAGTGGATCCCCATGGAACTCTACCTGCTAAAAGTTCTGCTAACCGTCGCGACCGAGAAGAGCTTCTCACGCGCCGCGGAAAAGCTTGGTCGCACTCAGCCTGCGGTGTCCCTTGCGCTCCAGCGCCTGGAGGACGAATTAGGCGAAAAGCTCATCGACCGTTCCGGGAAAGACCTCATCCTCACCGATGCCGGACGTATCGTACTGGACTACGCCCGCCGATTCTCCAACTTACAGCTCGATCTCGACAACGCTCTCACCGAACTCCGCGACAACGCCGCCGGCCGCCTCTCCATTGGCGCCAACGAATCCACAGCCCTCTACTTGCTACAGCACATTGAGCGCTACCGCCGCACCTATCCCAAGATTAAGGTACAGGTCCGCCGTAGCCTTTCCAGCAAGATCCCCTCCCAGCTGATTGATGGAGACCTGGAATTGGGTGTAATCAGCTACGATCCTCAGGACGAGCGCGTCAGCACCAGTGTCATTTATACAGACCGCCTAGCATTTGTTGTCTCCCCGCAGCATCGCCTTGCCAAACGCAAAACGGTTAGCATTAACGATTTGGGTATGGAGACCTTCATCGCCCACAACGTCTTGTCGCCCTACCGCGAAGTGGTTATTCGCTGCTTTCGCGAGCACAAGGTGCCCCTGAACATGGATGTAGAGATGCCAACGGTGGAAACCATCCGCAAGCTGGTGCAGATGAACGAGGGGGTAGCCTTCCTGCCGAAGATGTGTGTGGAGCCTGAGATTCGGCGTGGCCTACTCCATGAGGTGCGGGTGAAGGAGCTTGATATCGAGCGCAAGATCCGTCTTGCGTCCCCCGCCAAGCGCGCACTCAGCCATGCGGCCCGCGCCTTCCTCGAACTGGTCCGCAACCAGCCAGAAGAGCCGCCAGCGTAGTCAGGGCCGGCCCGCTTGCCCGGGTTTACCCGTTTGCCCAGGCTTACCCGTTTGCCCAGGTTTACCCGTTTGCCCAGGCTTACCCGTTTGCCCAGGTTTACCCGTTTGCCCGGGTTTACCCGTTTGCCCGGGTTTACCCGTTTGCCCAGGTTTACCCGTTTGCCCAGATTTACCCGTGCCGCCCGCGCCCGATGGGCACAATTTTTGACGATTCCCCAGGTTCCTGCAGTTCCTCAAACGCCGCCAGCGCCTTTCCCTGGTAGCCTGCCACCCATGATTCAAACCGGTTGGTCGGCATGGGCCGCGCAAACAGATAGCCCTGCACTTCGTCGCATCCTGACTCATACAGAAAGCGCAACTGCTCAGCGGTTTCCACGCCCTCCGCGTTCACTTCCACGCGAAGCCCCCGGCCCAATTCCACCATGCTGCGCACAATGGTCCGGCAGCGGTGGCTGGCAGTGGAGCCATGCACAAAGGTGCGGTCAATCTTCAGCTTGGAGAAAGGGATCTCGCGCAGATGCGCCAGTGACGAATACCCCACTCCGAAATCATCCAGGGCCACCCTCACCCCTTGCCGCCGGAGCACCTCAACCACCTCCGCAGTCTTCCGTTCACTGGCCAGTACTGCTGTCTCTGTAATCTCCAGCTCCACCTCCGCATTGCCCAGCGATTGCTGCCCAAGAATGCCAAGAGTGGTCGCGAGGAACCGGTCGTCGTGTAGTTCCACCGGCGATACGTTCACCGCAAAACGCGCTCGGTCAGAGAACATCCGTCCCCAGTGGCTAGCCTGCTTGCAGACTTCGAGCAGCACCCACTGGCCAATCATCGAAACCTGCCCGGTACTTTCCGCAAGAGGCAGGAAATGCGCCGGGCCCAACAAGCCCCGCACTGGATGCCTCCACCGCACCAGCACCTCCGCCCCACGCACTTGGAAGGTTCTCAAATGCACGACGGGCTGAAGGAAAATCTCCAGCTCGTTCTCCTGGCAGGCGCGTTCCAGTTCCTTCTCCATGGGGATCAGCCGCTTGCGCATCATGCTATCGGTGCGCTCCGGGCTCCGTGGCATGGCGTGGTTCAGCAGCAACGCAGCCGCGGCACGCGTCCGAGCCAGACGCACCAGCGCACGCGGCCTTAGGAAGGTTTGCGTTGATTCGCTAATCCCAAACCGCAGCGCTACGGATTGCGGTTCGTCCCCGCCCGTCAGCGGCGACTGCAGCGCACGCTGAAATCGTAGGATCTGCTGCTCAATCACGCTCAGCGGATCCGACGACACAAACACAAACGCGATCTCATGGGGACCCAGCCGCGCCATTGACTCCACTTCACCCCCGGCTCGCCGCAGCCGTGTGGCTACCGTCTGAAAGGCCGTCACGGCAGCCTCCGTGCCCAGCGTGCGCTCAATCCGGTCCAACCCGTCCAGCCGGCATACCAGCACCGCACAGCCCTGCCCATCCCGACGGCCCCTCGCCACTGCCTGCCGCACCCCATCCAGGAAAGCCTCCGCTCCCCGCAGGCCCGTCTCGTCCTCTTCCTCATCGCCCGCCACGGAGACGGCACCTTGCGCCGTCTCTGTCACGCGGGCTTGGCTCACCAGCAGAATGCGGCTACTGATGGGCGCACCGGTGCACGGAACCCACTCAATCACCACCGGGTGATTGCCGTGCGTACCTCTCATCGTCACCAACAACCGGCCTGCCTCCGCATTTCCACGAAACGGAATTACGCGTTCCGCCTTCTCCATTCGGCTGCTCAACCACCGGTTCAGCAACAAGCGGTCCTCTACCGCAAAACCACGGCCAAGACGCGATCCCTCCATCAGTAACGTCCGGAAGCCCAGTTTCGCTGGGAAACTGGCATCCATGGCCACGCATCGCCCCCGCTCCACCCGCAGCACCGCGCCATCGGTGACGCGCGACAACGCATCCAACCACTGCCGCAAGTTGAGTTCGTCCTCAGCACGACATTCGCCAAACTCCTGGCGGTGACCCGCGACGGAGCCGTCCCGCATCCAGTTCATGGGCCGCGCAACTGCCTCCCCAATTCCTACTCGCCCGTCTTCCGGCTCTGCTGCCAGCCCTTCCCCCACAGCTGCTTTGCCCTCACTGGGAGCATTCCTGCGATCTACCACCAGCACCAGCGGACGCTCCTCCAGTAGGCTCCCGCCCAATGCTTCTCGAAGTGCGGCCAAGTCACCAGACAATGGCGTCAGCACCACGTTCAATTCGCCGTCCGCCAACTGCTCCGCAATCGCCTCCGCATGCTCTGCCAGAACAACATCCAGTGGGACTACCGCTGGGCGAATGGCCGCCCTCAGTTCGTCAATCGACGCAATCCCGTGTGTGAGTATCAATCGCATACGCAGACTCGCCTTGCTCACCAGCCGTCTTCGGCTGACAGGTTGGCCGCGTGGTCCCTTCAGCCTACTTTGGGCTCATCGGTCCTTCGCTGACACAGTTTGAATAAGGAATCACCTTAAGGAGACCGTAATGCCCCCAGCTTACGCTTGCTCCTGGCATCGCCCTTCGGCACTCCTGCCGCCATTCCGGTATCATCCGTTCATGGAAGCCCGCCCCTCGCCCACATCCTCCGCCGTTCACCTGGTTGAACTGGAGTGGCCCCACTTCGATCCCGCACCCATACTGCCTAGCCTTGACACCACCGAACTCGAAGCCCGCCTGCTGCGCACTCGCAACGCCATGCACGCTCGCGGACTCACTCATCTCATCGTCTTCGGTGACCGTGAGCATTTTGCCAATCTCACTTGGCTCACCAACCTCGACCCCCGCTTCGAGGAGGCCATGTGCATCGTGAGTCTCGATCGACACCCTTTGCTGGTGGTCGGCAACGAGTGCGAAAGCTACCTCCCCATCAGCCCGCTCTACGTGGTGGGCAAACTGCGCGCTGAACGTTACCAGCCGTTCTCCTTACTTGATCAGCCTCGCGACAGTTCCCGGTCTCTGGACGATATCTTCCGCGAGGAGGGCATCAGCAAATCCAGCATGGTGGGCTGCGTGGGCTTCAAATACTATGGGGATCCCAACCGCATTGATCTTCCCGCGTATCTTGTCGACACTCTCCGCCTCATCGCCGGCGCCTCGCAGGTAGCCTGCGCCACTGACCTGTTCATGCACGCCGAATACGGCCTTCGCGCGCGCTGCTCAGCCTGGGAGATCGCCTACTTCGAGTACAACAACTGGAAGGCATCCGAGGCCATGCGCCGCGTCCACTTCGCCTTGCGCGAGGGCATCACGGATCATCAGCTGCTGGAAGAGGCCCGTTACGATGGCACGCCGCTGAACTGCCACATCACTTGCAAGACTGGCCCCAACCGCATCAGCCTGGCAAGCCCCCGTGGCGACGTGGTGGAAAAGGGCTATCCCTGGTCCGCCAACATCGCCTACTGGGGGAGCAACATCTGCCGCGCCGGCTGGATAGCGGAAAGCGACGCCGACCTGCCTGAAGCCGCCCGCGATTACCTCGATGCCTTCGCCAAGCCCTATTTCGCGGCCATGGCTGCGTGGCTGGAACACCTGCGCATCGGCGTCACCGGGGATGAACTCTACCAGCTTGTGCAGACCATGCTGCCCTTTGAGACCTTCGGCGTCTTCCTGAACCCGGGCCACCTCATCCATCTCGACGAATGGCTCAGCGCCCCGGTTTACGGGGGTTCCACCATCGCTGTTGCGTCGGGCATGGTTTTTCAGAGCGACGTGATTCCCTCGTCGAAGCGCTACTTCTC
>DAISIM010000037.1:0-58553 GCA_036821995.1 Bryobacteraceae bacterium | reverse complement strand
CGCCTGCAGCGTCCGCCGCAACAGCTCTGTATCTTCGGCCAGTTCCTCTGCCTGGTTCGGCGTATGTAGCCGGTCCTCCAGTGGCCATCGCTGCCGCTCGGGAATTGCCAGCGCCAGGTAGACCCCCGTGGCGTTGAACGAAACGAACAGCGGCTTGCCCAGCAGCTTGCGCATCTCCAGCCAGGCGTGGAATACCTGCTGGGGGATCGCCGGTGGCGTCCCTTCAGCCTCATCAATCACCAGCATCGCTTCCGGGTCGAAGACTTGCTCAGCGTTGCTTGCATGCATCGTGCCGCCACGGCGAACCACGCGTATGCCACCAACTTCCCCGGCCGTATAGTGTTCCCGGTCGACAAGGCGTACAGTGCCCGGCCAGCCCACAGGACGCTCCAGGTGGAAGAACAGCCCATTGAAGTAGGTAACGTCCTCCTTCCGTTCATGGCGGACATCATGAATGTATTTCCATGCGCGGATCGTCGAGCCGGTATAGTGAACGCCCCCCAGGTTGCCCTCGAATCCGTAGGCGGCCTTGAACCGGTCATGACGTGGTTCGAAAAGCTGGCTTGCTTTGAAAGTCTCCACACTCATGGCGCCGTTGGCGCTCACGTTTAAGCTGGGGAGAAAGTCGCGCAGAACCGGGATCACCGCCTGACTGCGAAAGGCTGCCTCGTACTGGTCCTGGGCGTCGCCACGCCAGCGCGAAAAGCGCTTGAAGCTGAAGACCGCAAGGGCCACCACGCACCCTGCCACCACCAGCGCGGATCCAAACACTACCGCAAGGCTCTGCGTTACATGGTTGCCCAGGAACCAGATTGTCCCCACGAAGCCGCCCGCAAGGAGGATCAGAAAGACCACAAAGATTGCGATGTACCCTGCCATTTGCCCCAGCACGATGCGGCTGGCCTTGCGGCGCATGACTTCCAGCGGACGCAAGCGCTGCGCGAAGGCTGCAACAATTGCAGGATTGGCGGGCATAGCGAAAAGTCCCTGCCAGTATACCCGCTATCGCTCGATGAGTTTCGCAAGTTTGCTGCCCGGACGCACGATGGTTTCGTCGCGCTCTGGCCCCGTGGCCACGCAACCCACCTCCACGCCCGTCTTCGCTTCCAGGAAGTCGATGTAGCGTTTGGCTCCCTCGGGCAGCTTGGCGAAGTCGGTGATGCCCGCGGTAGCACCTTCCCATCCCGGCACGGTTTCATAGACCGGCTCCAGCGCTTCCACGTCGCGGATGGATGCGGGCAGCCAGTCAATCTCCTGCCCGCGCAGCTTGTAGCGCGTGCACACCGGAATCTCCTTCAGCCCGTCCAGTACATCCAGCTTGGTCAGCACCAGCGAGTCGAAACCGTTGATGGTGGCGGTGTACTTCAAGATGGGCACATCGAACCAGCCGCAGCGCCGGGGGCGCCCGGTCACCGCGCCGAACTCGTTGCCCTTCTTGCGCAGTTCCTCGCCTCCTGCGCCGTGGTCCTCAGTGGGGAAAGGGCCGCCACCCACGCGGGTGATGTAGGCCTTGGACACGCCGATGATGCCGTCAATGGCTGTGGGCGGAACGCCCGCCCCGGTACACGCTCCACCCGCCGACGCGTTGGAACTGGTGACGAAGGGGAAGGTCCCGTGGTCAATATCCAGCAAGGTTCCCTGCGCACCCTCAAACATCATGCGCTTCCCCGCCTTGATCTCGCGGTGGAGCAACTGCGCGGTGTCAGTCACCATCGGCCGGATGAGTTCCGCTAACTCCTCATACTGCGCGGCGATGGCACCGGAATCGATACGGTCCTCCAGGTGAAATGCCGCCAGGACGGTCTGCTTATCGTCAGCCAGAGTCTTAAATGCTTCCGGAAAAAAGTTGCGGTCCAATAGGTCCACTACACGCAAACCCCGCCGCCCGTACTTATCCTCATAGGCCGGGCCTATGCCCCGCGATGTCGTGCCGATCGCCGTACGGCCCTCCCTCGATTCGGTGAGCTTCTCCACCAGCGGGTGATAAGGAAAGATGATGTGCGCCCGGTCACTGATGGCCAGTTGCCTCTCCACTTCCACCCCGTTGGCACGCAGGCTGGCGATTTCCGTCATCAGCGCCCCGGGGTCCACTACCAGGCCATTGCCAATCACAGCCAGCTTGCCCGGACGCAGTATCCCAGCCGGAATCAGCTTCAATACGAACTTGCGCGGACCCACGTAAACCGTATGCCCGGCGTTGTGCCCGCCCTGATACCGCACAATCACGTCGAAGCTCTCTGAGAACAAATCGACGATCTTGCCTTTGCCTTCATCGCCCCACTGGGCACCCAACACGATGATGTTACTCATGGAAAGTGGACCAAAACTCCTAATTATAGCCCACCCTATATGTTACGCTTGCCAAAGATGGAGCTCCACGCAATCTTTCAATCCCTCGGCGAAGAACGCTTCCGGGACCTGCTTACCCAAATTTCCATGGGCCGTCTGAAGACCTACCAGTTGTTCGAACCCCTGAAGGTGCGCACGCACCTACACAAGCTGAACGCGGAGTCACTCAAGAAGGCAGCCCCACGCCTTTGGGAGCGCACTGCCGCGGGCGACGAAGCCCTTGCAGCCGAACTGGCCCAATCGATTCTCGTCTCCAAAATGGATGTTGTCATTGAGGTGCTAGACTTCCTCAGCATTCCCCACCGCGACGGCTTCTTTGAAAAAGAAACCCCTTTGAAAGATCACCTTAGCGATGGCTGGCAGCAGCGAGTGTTTGATGCTTTCCACACCAGACACGCCACCTCGCTGCTGGTTTTCTACATCAACCATCTGGCCAAGGAAGCGTCCGAGGATGAGATGGTGCTATTTGTTCCGGCAGCCTAATCCCTTGCGGCGGGATACGGTGCAATAGGGCTTCGTTCTCGCCCGCCGTAACGCTTACACTGGATGGTTTGGGCACCCTGCACACCACCAGCGGACGCTGGAGACTTGGATTCGGCCTGGCGCTAATCACCGCGGCACTTTGGGGCTCCCTCCCCGTCGCGCTGAGGAGCCTGCTGAGCGCCATGGAGGCGCACACCGTTGTTTGGTATCGCTTCACCGTGGCCGCACTGCTGTTGGGCGCGGTGCTCGCCTGGCGTGGCAAGCTGCCCGCTCCCATGCCCCGGAAGCGCACTGTATGGAAGCTGCTGGTCGCCGCAACCGTCGCCTTTGCCGCCAATAACGTCATCTTTGTGATGGCCTTAGGCTACATTACCCCCACCGCCGCCCAGGTACTCATCCAGCTGGCGCCGATGATGCTTCTGGCTGGAGGAGTGTTCGTTTTCAAGGAACGCTTCCATCGCGGCCAGGGATTCGGAGTGCTGATGCTGGTGGGTGGTGTGGCGCTTTTCTTTCGTGACCGCCTGCAGGAGCTCTTCGGTGGCCAAGGGGACTATGCTTTTGGCGTTCTGCTGGTGCTGGTGGCCGCTGCGTTATGGGCGGCCTACGCCATGGCGCAAAAACAACTGCTGACTGAGTATGGCTCGCCGGTGCTGATGTGGATGATCTACTTCAGCGGCGCAGTGATGATTCTACCCATTGCCTCGCCCTCGCAACTGCTCGCCCTCGACGGCGTGCATATTGGGGTGCTGCTGTACTGCTCAATTCTCACCATCCTGGGCTACGGTGCCTTCGCGGAAGCCCTGGCGCATTGGGAAGCAACTCGGGTAAGCGCCGTCATCGCAATCACGCCGCTAATCACCTGGAGTATCAATCAGGCCGCTTCGGTCGTGGCACCTGGCTACGCGCAAGCAGAGAGCATCGCTCTTTCCAGCCTCTTGGGGGCCGGGTTGGTGACCGCCGGTTCCGCGCTTACTGCGTTGGGCAAACGTGGCTAAGGCATGCAGCGTAAGGTTGCTGCCGTTCAGTCAAAGTGCTCCCAGTCAATGCGCAGGTGGTAGCGGTCAGCGCCACCCTTCGGATCATAAACCCGTATGATCATCGCGAAGTTGTTCTCAGCGGTGGGCTTCTGCATCACCACGAACTGGCCACGGCCATCGCGCTTGGTCACGTCCAGGTTCCGCAAAGGGCCCATTGGGAAGGACTGCGTCGCCTCCGTCCCCGCATCTTTCCCGTCCGCCCCCTTCAATGTCTTCCAGAGGATCCGTTCGCCCTGCAAATGAATCTCTACCGTATCGTCCACATGGACGCGCAGGTCAAGGCGGCCCTGAAGGGCTTGCTCGTTATAGCCCGTAGCGCGGGCTACCGGCAGCGGTTCAAACCCCTCAGGAATGGGGGGCAAGGTGACCGTAGCAGTGGCGATGGCGGCCAGCAGTTCCGCCGTCGCGCCGCCTTCGCGCCAGGCACGACCGAGATCCGGTGTGTACTGGAACGAAACTCCCCGCGCCGAAATCGTAGCTGCTAGAATCGCCTGGTCGTCCTGGTTGCCCAGCGCCGAGCTAATCTCGCTGGGAGACACTGGCCCCTCCGGAATGTCAGCCACTGCATCGCCCTGGAAGGTGGGGACCTCGGCTTGCGGTGCCGCAATAGCGGGCGCTTGTGATTCAACTGCTGTGGCGTCCACGGTAGTCTCTACCTGGGCACCTCCATCCAACTCCGGATTGAACTCAATCGCGCGCAGCAGGCGCTGGTTCGCCCCCGCCGCCATCAGTCTCGCCCGAATCTCACTGGTAAGGCGGAAATTCACGTGCCGCTCACTCACCTGCCTCACCAGCACCGGCTGTGCGGGACGGCCCCTCTTGAGCGCCGTCAGGATTTGGTCAAGAGTGAGTGGCACCGCCAGCAGCGTGAGGGAAGACGCTACCAACAACACACCATGCACCACCATGGAACGGAGGATGGATAACGGGTTGGTGCGAGATGGCTGCATTTGCGGGCTGACTCCCATCATAACCGCCTTAGTTTACTGGGGGAAATGCCTCCCCACGCAGATTACGCCAGATGCCGCCATTGCCCTCGCGTCCCGGCGTCCCCTATGATGGAATCTACCCTCTATGGATCCTCAGCGCTTCCAGGAAGGCCTCACCTTCGACGACATCCTCTTGCAGCCCGGTTACAGCAGCGTTTTGCCTGCCGAGGCCGACACCAGCACACAAATCACCAGATCCATCCGGCTGAACGTTCCCATCGTCAGTGCGGCGATGGACACTGTCACCGAAGCTCACCTTGCCATTGCCTTGGCTCGCGAGGGGGGAATCGGAATTATTCACCGGAATATGCCTATCGACCGGCAGGCCGAAGAGGTTGACCGCGTCAAGCGCTCAGAAAGCGGCATGATTGTGGATCCGGTGACGATTGAGCCGGAGAAGAAAATCGCCGATGCGCTGGACGTCATGCGCCGTTACCGCATTTCCGGCGTCCCGGTGGTGAAGAACAACAGGCTGGTGGGCATCCTTACGAATCGCGATCTGCGTTTTGAAACCCGTTTTGACCTGCCCATTGCCGATGTGATGACCAAAGACAACCTCATCACGGTTCCGGTGGGTACAACCCTTGAACAGGCTGAAGAGATTCTTCACCAGCATCGCGTGGAGAAACTGCTGGTGGTAGATGATGAGTACAACCTGAAGGGACTCATTACCGTTAAGGATATTCAGAAAAAGGTCAAATACCCCAACGCGGCGAAAGACGAACAAGGACGTTTGCGCTCTGGCGCGGCCATTGGCGCAGGCGGAGATTTCTTTGAGCGGGCTCAAGAACTCATCCGCATGAAGGCCGACATTCTAGCCATTGACACCGCCCATGGCCACTCGCAGCGGGTGCTGGAATCCATACGCAAAATCAAGAGCCACTACCCGGAAGTGCAACTGATTGCTGGCAACGTAGCAACCTACGAAGGCGCGAAGGCCCTCATTGACGCTGGCGTGGATGGCGTGAAGGTGGGCATTGGACCAGGCTCTATTTGCACCACCCGCATCGTTTCGGGCGTGGGCGTCCCGCAAATCACGGCAATCCTGGAGTGTTCGCGCGCCTGTAAGGACGCTGGCGTCCCGCTAATCGCCGATGGCGGAATCAAGTACTCTGGCGACATCACCAAGGCCATTGCCTGTGGTGGTGATTGCGTGATGATCGGTAGCCTCTTCGCAGGCACTGAGGAAAGTCCTGGCGAAACCATCCTCTTCCAGGGACGCACCTTCAAGAGCTACCGCGGAATGGGTTCACTGGGGGCCATGTCGCAAGGAAGTTCTGACCGTTACGCCCTTGACCCTTCCCGGAAACTGGTGCCCGAGGGCGTCGAGGGACGCGTTGCTTTCAAGGGGTCCCTCTCCGACATGGTCTACCAGATGGTGGGGGGCGTGAAGTCCGGCATGGGATATGTGGGCGCACGCAACATCCCCGAACTGCAGGAAAAAGCTCGCTTCGTGAAAGTGTCAAACGCCGGTCTGCGCGAAAGCCACGTTCACGACGTCATCATTACGAAAGAAGCGCCCAACTACCGCGTGGAAGCAACGGTTTAGAGGCTTCGCCCGCTGTGCTTCCGGCTATCCACGCCAGGCGATACTGGTGACCTTTCCATCACCCGTCATGTTGCCGCCGATAGCGTGCAGCTTGAAATCCGCACCTTCGCCGCCCAGTTCCACTTCCGTCCAACCTGTGGGTTCGGCGTCGTTGAAGTTGTAGCCCACCGCTGGAAGGTTGATGCAGTGCAGCCCATCCATCACATCGAAGCGATAGCGGTGGGAGTGGCCGTAGATGAGCGCCTTCACCTTCTTGCTGGGCTTCAAGATCCGCAGCAGGCGCTCCGCGTCCAGCAGTTCCCCATCGTTGTCTCCCGGCGTGTGATGCACAAACACCAGTATGGGTGTATCGTCTGAGGCTCCCAGATAGCGCTCCAGCCACGTGCGCTGCTCCTTGCCTAGAAAGCCGGGGGTGTAGTCCGGCATGATCAGCGAATCCAGCACCAGCAAACGCACTGGCCCCGCATTCACCGCCAGCACATGCCGCTCGCGCACCGTCTGCACATCGCCAGGATGGCGGGTGACGGCGGCGTGGAAGTTCTTCCGGTGGTCATGATTGCCAAGAGCCATCGCGATGGGCATCTTCGCGGAAACTGGCGTCAGCAGTTGGATGAGGTTTTGGTAGTCCCCGGGCTCGCCCGTCAACCGTGCGAGATCCCCGTCAATCACTGCCCCCGTCACCCCGGAGTTCGCCACCGCCGGCGCAACCTTTGATAGTTGATCGAAGGGCCGGAAGCCCCGATACGTATTCGCTTTATCCGCCGCCACATGGGTATCGGAAAAGAAAGCCCAGCGAACCCGAGCACCTTGGGCCTTTGCTGCAGCGGTGCTTTGCGCCAGCAACTCGGCACCTCCCTGCGACAGCAACGCAGCAGCGCCAGCAGCGCTAAGGAACTCGCGGCGATTGGGAAGCGTCAGATAGGGCATTAGATCCTCCTGGTTGACTCCCGGCGCCCGCGCTCCGCTTGCGTGCGCCGTGTCTCCGTTCCAGGCTACCGGAGTGTGGCCGCCCGCTACAAACCCGCCGCCGCTATTTCTTGCGCGCGGTAGGGGATTTGTAACGCGATGCCCCTCTCCACCATAATCAAAACAAGCAGCGGCTCCTGGAATCCCCATACCGCTACACCTGGAGAACACCGGATGATGCGGACTATTTTAATGGCAACGCTGGTGATGCTGTCTGCCTTCGCCTTGTGCGGGCAGGCGAACCCTCCACGCGCTGGAGCAGTGGAAACCTTCCCGCTCGACCAAGTCCAGCCCGGCATGCAGGCCACGGCTTGGACCGTCTTCACTGGCAGCGAGGCAGAGCAGGTCCCCATTGAAATCATTGGACTGTGGAAGAACGCTTGGGGTCCGAGACAACACATAATTCTTGGCAAGATGGGTGGCAAAGCCGCAATCACGAACGTTGCCGGAGGCATGAGCGGGAGCCCTGTTTACATTGACGGCAAGCTGGTGGGTGCCGTATCCCTGCGCTTGAGCGTCTTTTCACCCGACGCGATTTGCGGCATTACTCCCATTGACCAGATGCTGGAAATCAATGAGTTTGACGAAAGCCAGCCCCCCGCCGCCAAAACTCCGGATAAGGCCAACACCACCGCCGGTCTCACCCTACCGGATGGCTTTGCGTCGAAGGTCTTCGCTGCCGGTTCCGATGGCCTTAGCGCCCTGGCCGGTGCACAGTTAACTCCCATCGAAACGCCCCTCTCCTTCAGTGGATTCACCGAAGATACTCTCAACACATTCACTCCTCTGCTGAAGCAAATGGGCCTCAACCCCGTCCGTGGAGGCGCTGCCTTGGGCGCAACCGCCTCCTCCAGCGGCTCCACCGCCGCCATGAACACCGCCAAGCCGGTAGACGGTTGGCAGAATGCTCTTCCCCCGGGCAGCCCCATCGCGGGCATTCTGGTTTCCGGCGACATGAGCATGAGCGGCTTGGGCACCGTCACCTACAACGACGGCAAGCGCATCCTGGCATTTGGGCATTCCTTCTTCAACCTCGGCCCGGTAAGCATGCCCATGGCCCAGGGCGATGTGTTGATGGTGCTTGCCAGCCAGTTTCAGCCGAACAAAATCGCCAACGCCACCGACGTCGTAGGTGTCCTGAAGCAGGATCGCCATAGTGGCATCATGGGCGTGCTGGGGGAAAGCGCTGAGATGGTGCCCGTCTCCGTGAAGGTTCGCAGCTTCACCGACAGTAGTCAGATGCGCTCAGAGAAAGACCTCAATTTTCAGGTCTTCGTCCACCAGAAGTGGACTCCCGTGCTGATGATGCTCACCCTGTTCAACTCCATCAACGGGTTGAACGATTTCATGGATGACGCCACCTACCGCTTTCAAGGCTCAATTGAGTTTGAGAACAACCAGCGCATTCAGCTCTCCACCATTCGTCCCCAACAGGACGTGCCCATGCCCGCCCACCTGATGCTGGCTGGCTGGTGGGCCGACAAATTCAACCAGTTGTTCCAGAACCCCATTACCGTCCCGCGCGTGCGCAACGTTTCCATGACCGTGGACCTGCTTCCCCAGCGCCGCGTAGCCGCCATTGAGAACGCCTGGATTGACCGCAGCGAGGTTGCCCCCGGCGACACCGTGAACGTGAAGGTCTTCCTGCGGCCATATCGCGGGGAACGCATTCAGCACACCTTCGCACTTAGGATTCCGCCGCAAATGCCGCCTGGCGAGCACCGCCTGCTGTTCTCTGACGCCGAGACCCTCAACCGGCAGCAGCTGCTGGTGCGCAACGCCAACAAGCATTTGGGACTTGACCAGACGGTGTCGCTCCTTAACCAGGAGCGCAGCAACGACAAGCTTTACGTATCCCTGGTGCAGTCCACGCCTTCTCTCTATGCGGAGGATAAAGTACTGCCGCGCCTTCCTAATTCCGTGCTGAACGTCATGAACCCGGTGCTGTCCCCCACGCGCTCCACCGTCAACCTCAGCCAGACGATTGAAGAAGCAAAGGCGATTCCCTTTGACTACATGATTGACGGCAGCCTGGCGCTACGCCTGAAGGTGAACTAGCATCCCTGCCCTGAAGGATGGGCGTGTCCACCGCTGGCTTCCGTGAAGCTTCGTACCGGTAAAAGAAAAGAGAACATTCCGCAGATGAAACGCATGGTATCCTGCCTGGCTTTGCTGGGCCTGCTCAGCATCAGTACGCCCGCGGTGGAAACCGCCACATGGACGCAGTCCTCAGCCGACGAGTTCCAGAAAGGCAAGCGCGAACGCGTGTCCCTGCGCAGTGACGGTACCTTGATGCTGGCTCCAGCGCTAAAGGAACTTCTGGATGCCTCCTCCAGTGCGGTGTGGGCCCTTGCCGCTGACAAGACTGGTGCCGTTCTCGCAGCCGCGCCCGCCCCGGAAGGGGGCAAGGTGCGCGTCTTTCGCACGCCGCTAAACGGCCCGGTGGAAACCCTCGCCGACGTGGAAGGCCTCACTGCCTTCGCCCTCGCCGTGGACGCGCAGGATCGCGTCTATGTGGGCGTATCCCCGCAGAGCCGCATCTATCGCATCGCCAACGGCACAGCCGAGTTGTTCTACACCGCCCCCTCCGACTACATCTGGCAAATGGCCTTCGCCCCGAATGGCGACCTCCTGGTGGCTACTGGCGATAAAGGAGTGATCTATCGCGTCACCCCTCAAGGCACCGGGACCGTCTTCTTTGAGACCGAAGAAACCCATGTCCGCGCTCTGCTGCTGGACGCTGATGGCAACGTCTATGCCGGCACATCGCCTGGCGCTCTGGTCATGCGCATCACGCCTGGCGGCGAGGGCTTTGTGCTCCATCAGAGTGACCGCGAGGAGATCGTCTCGCTAGCACGTGACGCGGAGGGCAACCTTTTTGCGGCTGCGCTTGGCCCTAAGCGCAACCTGTCTGCCCCCCGGCCAGCGCCCACGTCGCTGCCCACCCCAACGCCCGCACCGTCCACTCCAGGGCAGCCATCCCCCCCGCGGCCGCAAGGCCAGGCCCAGCCTACGGTCCCCACCGCCCGGTCTCCGCTTACAGGCGGATCCCAAGTTCTGCGGCTTGACCGCAATGGGTTCCCCACCGTCATGTGGGCAAGCGATACTGAGTACGTCTATTCACTCGCCCTGAACACCAAGGGCAAGCTCCTCGCCGGCACGGGTAACGACGGCGCCTTGTACGAACTGGAAGCACAGGGCAAGTCCACCGCTTTGCTGAACGCCTCTGGTGAACAGATTACCGCCTTGCTGCCTCTCTCCAACGGAGGCATCGCGCTCGCCACCTCGAATATCGGTAAGGTCTTTCAGGCTGGGCCTGAAGTCGCCAGCAACGGCGTGTTTGAGAGCAGCGTCTTTGACTCAGAGTTCTTCGCCACTTGGGGAAAGCTCTCAGCACTCGGTAGCAGCGATGACGGATCAGTCGCCCTGTCGGTCCGTAGCGGCAACGTGAACCGCCCTCGCAAGGATTGGAGCCCATGGTCAAACACGCTGCCACTGGCGGAGGAGCAATCCACCAGCGTTCCGCCAGCCCGCTATCTGCAGTGGCGCGCTGAGCTCAAGCGTGGCAGTTCTGACGGACCACACCTACGTCTTGTGAGCGTCGCCTATCGCAATCGCAATGTAGCCCCCACCATTGTCGTCACGGAGGCCACGCCGCCCAACTACGCCTTCCCCCCGCGCTCCCTTTCCATCAACCCCAGCGACAAGATCACCCTCAGCCCGCTTAGCGCCAAGACACGGCCTGCCTCTTCCACCCTCAGTCCTTCCCTCCAATCGGGCGCATTGGGCATGACCTATACCAAGGGCCATGTGGGCGTTCGCTGGTTGGCCGAAGACGCCAATCGCGACGAACTCATCTACAAACTTGAGATCCGTCCCGCAGCCGGTAGCAACTGGCTCACGCTTGCCGAAAGCCTGGAAGAGCCCCAGTACAGTTGGGATTCCACCTCCTGGCCCGATGGCCTCTATGAGGTCCGCATTCACGTCCACGACGGCAAAACCAATCCGCCCTCCGACGCGCTTTCCACCAACGCCCTCACCGAGGCTTTCCTCATCGACAACACGAAGCCCGTCATTGCGGATCTCCGCGCTATCCTCGCCGGCGCTGGTCCGAACGCATCCGTCACTGCACGCTGGAAAGCAACCGATGCCAGCAGCCAGTTACGCCGCGCGGAATACTCGCTCAATGGCAAGGATTGGACCCGCATTGAGCCACGCAACGGCCTTTCGGACGCCCGCAGCCTGGAATACGAACTGGTGCTGAAGCCCGCGCCCGAGACAGGCTCTGTATTCACGGTCCGCGCGCGGGACGAGTTCGATAATGAGGCGGTGGCTAGCGTCACCATCGCGCCCTAGCCATCATGCAATTGCGTCCGCCTGCGGGTAGTTCCTTCCGGCGTCACGGTTGTGTGCTGGGACACCATGATTGGGGCACGCTCCGGTAGGCGCTATCCTAAGAGATTATGTCTCGTGCCATTCTCCCTAATGGTCGCGGCCTCCGCGCCCCCGTTTGTCTGGCCATCGCCCTCCTCACGCTGCTGGCCGCGCTTCCCTTCCACCCGCGCGCGCTTGCGCAAAGTGCGGATGCTTACCGCAGCGTGGGCATGTTGCCCCCCGCCAGTTACGACCCCGCCATTCCCACCCTCAAGCAGGTGTTGGGCTTTGAGCCGGGCGAGAAGGTAGCCACTCCCGATGAAATGCACCGCTACCTCCGCGCCTTGGAAGCCGCCTCCCCACGCATCAAGGTGCAGGTGATCGGCAAGAGCTGGGAAGGCCGCGACCTCATGTTCGTCTACATCGGCAGCGAGGCCAATATTGCCCGCCTGGACGACATCAAGAGCAAAATGCAGCAGTTGGCTGACCCCCGCCGAACCAACCAGGCAGCCGCACGCACCCTCATGAACGATCTCCCCGCGCTGGTCAACCTCTCCTATGCCGTGCATGGAAACGAACTCTCTCCAGGCGATGCCGCCCTGCTGGTGGCTTACCACCTGGTAGCCGCCCGCAATGACGCGGTCGCTGACCGTATCCGTGCCAATGTCCTGGTGCAAATGGATCCCCTGCAGAACCCCGACGGCCGCAACCGTTGGGTGAACAACTTCACGCAGGCCCTAGGTCTTCAGCCCGATGCCAGCCCCCTTTCCGCCGAACGCAGCGAACCCTGGCCCCGCGGCCGCTCTAACCATTACCTCTTCGACATGAACCGCGATTGGCTGGCAGCCACCCAGCCCGAAACCCGCGCCCGCATCCAGGCGCTCCGCGAGTGGACGCCTCTCGTCTTCGCTGACCTCCATGAGATGGGCGCTGACTCTACGTACTATTTCGCACCCGAGGCTGTTCCCTACAACCCCTGGCTTACCGCCAATCAACGCACCAGCCTTGACTGGTTCGGCCAAACCAATGCACGCTACTTTGATCGCGCCGGCCTGCCCTACTTCACCCGCGAGATCTTCGACGCTTTTTTTCCCGGCTACGGCGCCAGTTGGCCCGCTTACTTCGGCTCCATTGCCATGACCTACGAGCAGGCCTCTTCGCGCGGCTTGAAGGCCCGCACCACGGACGGTCGCGAGTTCCCCTACAGTGATACCGTGCGCGGCCATTTCCTGGCCTCCGTGGCCACCTGCGAAACCGGTGCCGACAAGCGCGCTGACCTCCTGGCAAATTTCTACGATTATCGCCGCACCGCCGTTGAGGATGGCCGCACGGGCAGCGTGCGCGAATACGTCCTGCCCCGCGTGGACGACACCTCCACCGTCGATAAGCTCGCCTCCCTGCTGGCCTTCCACGGACTCGAGGTAAAGCGCGCCCGAGCCGCATTCCGCAATGGCAATCGCGAGTTCCCCGCGGGCAGCTACGTGGTGCCGCTGGCCCAGCCCGGCGCACGCCTGGCACGAGTACTGCTGGAGAAGCAGGTGTCCATGGACGATCAGTTCCTGGCTGAGCAGGAGCGCCGTCGCGCGAAGGGCCTGGGAGACCAGATCTACGACGTCACGGCGTGGAGCCTGCCCTTGATGTTCAACGTCGAGGCCGTCACGGTCGCCACTCCTTCTACCGGCGACTTCGAAGACTGGAAGGGCGACACCCCCTCGCCCGGCAGCCTCCGCACCGCCTCTAACCCCATCGCCTACATCGTCCCCTGGGGCACCAGCGCCGCGGGACGCTTCCTTGCCGCCGCCCTGCGCCGCAATCTCAACGTGCTGGGCCTGGATAAGGGCTTCGCGCAGGAAGGCCGCAATTATCCACGCGGAACCTTGGTGCTGCTGGTGGGCGATAACCCCTCCTCCCTGGGCGAAACCGTTGCGGAGTTGGCCCGAGAAACCGGCGCTGAGGTGGTGGCTACCAACAGCGGTTGGGTGGAAAGCGGCATCAACTTCGGAAGCAACTTTGCAAGGCGCTTTCCCAAAGTGAACATCGCGATGGCATGGGACGCCCCCACCAGTTCCGCATCCGCCGGCGCTACGCGCTTCGTGCTGGAGCGGGAGTTCGGCTACCCCGTCACCATCATCCGCACACAGGATCTAGCCCTGGGAGATCTCTCCCGTTACGACACCCTCATCCTGCCCGCGGGCTCTTCTGCCGCCTACGCCCGCGCGCTGGGGTCCTCCGGCATTGACAACCTCAAACGCTGGGTCCGCGATGGGGGCACCCTCATCGGCATGGGTTCGGCGATTGACTTCCTGCGCAGTGAGCAAATGGGTCTGCTTACCCTGAAGCAGGAGTACGCCGCGCCCTCTGAGGCGGCCAAGAATGCCAAGGAACCCACCGCCGAAGCGAGTGGCCGCGTGGAAGGACGCATCCTTGGAGATGAAGCCACGTATCTCACCGCCATTGAGGCCACCAAGCGCTCCCCTGACCAAGCCCTCGGCATCCTGCTGCGGGCACGCCTTGACCCCGACCACTGGCTGAGCGTAGGTGCTGAGCGCGGCGTGAACGTCATCTACAATGGCGACGCCATCTACGCGCCGCTCAAGCTCAGTGACGGCGTCAACGTAGGATTCCTGGAGGCGCCCCAGAACTTGATGCAGAGCGGTTATCTGTGGGACTCCCTCCGTATGCAATTGGCCTTCAAGCCCTTCCTGGTGGCCCAAACCGCCGGTCGCGGCAACGTCATTGGCTTTGTCACTGACCCCACCTTCCGCGCCATGATGGACGGCAACTCGCTACTGCTGTTGAACGCGGTTTTCCGGGGACCGTCGCACTCCCGCCGCGCTAAGGGAGACTAGCAAGTGGGGGAGTTGTTCGTGAATCCAGAAACGCCAATCGACGTCGCCCACTCTGAGACGCCATTGCCCGTCTATGAAGACCTCGCCCATTTGGTGGGGCTTCCCCTGATCGACTCTGCCCTTACGGAAGAGCAGGTTTTCGCCGGCTGCGGCGAGGGCAACCGCCTGGATACGGGGGAAGTATTGGTGCGCCCCTCTGATGTGGACCTTGCGCGCAACTGGGTGGATCGCGCTGCCTCGCGGTTGACCTGCATTACTGGATTTCCTGGCGGTGCATCCACCACTCCGGCACGGCTCTACGAAGCGCGGGATGTCCTCAGGCGTGGTGTCAAGCAGCTTGTCGTCACAGTGAACCTGGGCAAGCTGGTGTCGAGGAAGTTCCTCTATCTGGAATCAGAACTCCTGCAATTGGCTGAGTGCTGCCAGCAGAACGAAGCCACCCTGAGAGTGCTGTTTGAGGTGGAGCAAATGCAACAGGATCACGTCCTGATTGGGGTGCGACTCTGCAAACGCACCGGCGTTCAAGGCATGGACCTTTACTTGAGGGGCGGAAACGAGGAATTTGTCACGGGCGTCGCCCGATACGTCCTGCACCACGCCCGGCAGAAGCTAACCGTTGGCGTCCACGTTCCGTTACTGACGCTGGAGTGCGCATTGCGCTTGCGGCAGGATGGCGTCACTCGCCTGATCACGCCCCAGGGTCCCATTCTTCTCGCAGCTTGGCGCGAAGAAGTTGAGCGCCAGCGCAAGGAAGCTGCGGCCCTCGCGGCAGCAGCAGCCGAGTTGCCTCCTGCCCCTCCCCCCTCCAGTTAGGCCACTGCCCTCTGAAGCACCATCCCCGGTATACAATACTGGGTACCGCGCTACGCCGCCGTTGGGCGCTCGTGCTGGACCTAGCCCTCATGCGAAACTCTTCCCGCCTCCCCAAAATTTGCGTTGCGCTTGGCTTCCCCACCACCAGACAACTGCTGGACATGGCGGAGCGCGAGATCGAAAGCGGCTCTGCTTTCTTTGAGTTCCGCCTCGATTTCCTTGACCAGCCGGAAACCGGAATCGCGGCTATCCGGCAGATCTTGAAGCGGCACCCCGAGGTGAAGCTGCTGGCCACCTGCCGTCGCCACCAGAACCACGGACGCTTCAACGGCAGCATTGACGAACAGGTAGCCCTCCTCGAACGCGCGGCGGAAGCTGGCGCTATTGCTGTGGACGTTGAGATTGAGAGCGCCGAATCGGCTCCCCAAACGGTTGACCGCCTGCGCAACGTCACTGACCTCATCATTTCCTATCACAGCTACAGTGGCACTCCGCCCCTGGAAAAGCTGATGGTCCGCATGCAGCGCGCACCCGCCGATGGCTACAAGGTGGTCACCACAGCACGTAAACCCACTGACCTTTGGCGGCTGCTTTCGCTGGTAAAGGATAAACCCGGAGTCCCCCTCATCCTGCTAAGCATGGGTGAAGTCGGCTTCCCTT
Organism: Bryobacteraceae bacterium; assembly: GCA_036821995.1. Classification (GTDB taxonomy): domain Bacteria; phylum Acidobacteriota; class Terriglobia; order Bryobacterales; family Bryobacteraceae; genus JACTMJ01. The sequence goes on along the minus strand of DAISIM010000037.1, from coordinate 42,484 downwards.
CCCGAATCCTTTCCGTGAAGATGGGCTGCCTCTATTCGTACGCCGCACCCAACTCCGCCCAGGGTACCGCCCCCGGCCAGATCTGCTCGGAAAAGATGCGCACCGTCTATGCGGCGGAGAAGCTCAATCGCGACACTTCCGTCTTCGGCCTCATCGCTTACCCGGTGAAGCACAGCATCTCGCCCCAAATGCACAACCGCGCGCTGCAATCCCGCCGCATCAATGGCGTCTACATCCCCTTCCTCGTCGACACCGGCCAACTAAAGGATTTCATGCAGGTGGCCACTGACCTTCCCCTGAAGGGCTTCAATGTCACCATTCCGCACAAGCAAAAGATCTTGCGCTATCTGGATGTGGTCGATCCCCTTGCCCGTCGCATCGGGGCTGTAAACACCGTCTGGAAAAAGGCCGGCAAGTGGCGGGGAACCACCACGGATGTGGCCGGCACCTTGAAGCCGCTCAAGGACAAAATCAAGATTCGCGGGGCGCGCATCCTTATCGCAGGCAGTGGAGGCGCCGCGCGCACCGCCGCCTTTGCCCTCAGTGATGCCGGCGCCCAGGTCTTCTTGACTGGACGCAACGTCGACAAAGTGCGCGCCCTTGCCAAAGCCGTGAGTGGCCGTTCCCTCCTGCATGAAGAGGCTGAGCGGCAGGACTTCGATGTCCTCGTCCACGCCACCCCTCTTGGCATGTATCCCCACGTGGACGGCCTTTACTTTGAAAACCGTATCCCGGGCGATATCGTCTTTGATATGGTCTACAATCCCCGCCAGACCCGCCTGTTGCAACAGGCCGCGGCACAGGGTAAGGTCTGCATGGATGGACTCCAGATGCTGGTTGAGCAGGCCGCTGAATCCTTCCAGATCTGGACCGGGGAAGAGGCGCCGCGCAGCGCCATGGAGGCCGCCGCCATCCGCGCGCTCGAAACAGACTACGCACACGCACCGTCCACTCTGGAGAACCATGGGTAACTTCAGCCGCCGTCAATTCGCCGCCACCGTAACCGCCGCTGTGGCTGCTGCCCCCACGGCAGCCCAGGCCGCGCCTCAGGAAAGCCCTTCCTCACCCCAGGACCTGCTTGCTCGCCGCAAGGAATCCGTGGTTCGCGCCTCTGAGGAGCTGCGAAAATTCGAACTTCAGTATGCGGACGAACCCGCATTCCGCCTGGTGGTGAGGTAACCCCATGGCAGACGATCTTTTCTTCCGCACCATTCCGGAGCTGAACCAGATGCTGGTGAAGCGCCAGATTTCCGCGCGCGAATTGGCCTCCACCTTCTGTGACCGGCTGGAGAAACTAGGCCCAACCTACAATGCACTTGCCGCCAGCACCCGCCGTACCGCTCTGGAGATGGCCAAGGACGTGGATGGCGACCTCAAACGTGAGCGGCTCCGCGGCCCCCTGCAGGGCATCCCCTTTGGCGCGAAGGACCTCCTCGCCTATCCCGGCTATCCCACCACCTGGGGAGCCAGACCCTTCGCCACCCAGACCTTCGATTTCAAGGCCACCTGCATTGAACGCCTGGAGGGTCGTGGTGCCCTTCTGGTGGGCAAACTGGCTATGGTGCAACTGGCTGGAGGCGGTGGATATGAACGCGCCGGAGCTTCCCTCTTCGGGCCGGGCCTGAACCCTTGGGACATCACCCGTTGGTCGGGCGGCTCATCCAGCGGTTCGGGCAGCGCTGTCGCCGCGGGTCTTGTACCATTCGCGATTGGCTCAGAAACCTGGGGCTCTATCCTCACTCCCGCTGCCTTCTGTGGAGTCACCGGATTGCGTCCCACCTACGGCTACGTCAGCCGCCATGGCGCCATGGCCCTCAGTTGGACCATGGACAAGATTGGACCCCTCTGCCGTTCAGCCGAAGATTGCGGCCTCGTCTTGCAAGTGATGGCGGGTGGCGACGCCAACGACCGTGCCTCCGCTGGTAAGAGCTTCTACTATGGCCCCGAGTACGTCCAGGAGATCAGCCGCCTGAAAGTGGGTTACCATCCCGTCGACTTCCAGGATTGGGCTGACCCTGAAACCCGCCCCGCGTTTCAGGAAGCACTTGACCTCCTTCGCCGCCTGGGCATCCAGATGGAAGAGGTGGAGTTCCCGGAAATGCCCTACAGCACCACCGCGGGCATGATCATTGATGCTGAGGGCTCCTCCATCTTTGAGCCCCTTATCACCAGCGGACAGATAGATGAGCTCGCCGATGCGGGCCAGATCGCGGGCATGAAGGCCGCCCTGGACCTGAAATCGGCTGACTACCTGCGCGCCATGCGCATCCGCTCCCGCATTCAGGATGAAGTCACGCCGCTTTGGCGCAAGTACGACATCCTCATCGCTCCCAGCCGCACCCGTACCGCCAACCCCGTGGATGTCCCGCTGCGCACTCCAGCAGCCCCACGGGAACGCCCCTCCAAGCGAGGCCTGAGTGATCTTGGCGCCATCGGCAACCTCCTGGGCTGGCCTGCCCTTTCCCTGCCCTGCGGCTTCGCTGGCGGGCTTCCCGTGGGCATCCAGTTGGTAACCCGGCCCTTCAACGAGAACCGCATTCTGGCTTTGGGGGCAGCCTTTCAGCGCGAATCAGACTGGCACCGCCGCCAGCCTCCTACCGCCTGATCAAGGTAAGGCGAATCGCCTTTATCCCAGGCTATCGAATCGACATTGCATTAGTACCAGATTGCCAATACAGTACCGCAGGATGCGCTGTCCGAGTGCCCGTTTTCGCCGTTTATTGATATAGACTGTATTCAGAAAGCTTTGGATTGCGTCCAAGTAGATACGCACCATGAAGTGTCAAGCCAGCCGGTTGGGGCCCCGTCGATTCGCCCCCTCGCATTCGGCCGCCTCGCCTTTGGCAGCGGCACTATCCTCGCCCCGTCCTGAAGGGCATCCCCGGACCATTCCTTTTGTTGTTTCGCGTCCTGACCATCTCACGCGCCTAGGCAACATTGCGGAATCCCTAGGATTCACCTTCTGTGGTCTCGAAACTCTGGACGACCTGGGTGAGTACCTCCGGCAATTTCCGGCTGCGGCAGTCTGGACGAATAGCCAGCTTGCCGATGGCGATTGGCGTGATGTGCTGGCATTTTGTCAGCAGTTTTACCCCTCCCTCCCGGTGTTTGTCACCGCTGTCAGCGATAGCCCGGCTTTATGGGCGGAAGCGGCTGAAGCTGGCGTTGCTGAGCTCATCGCCGCGCCGTTTGCCGCCCCGGAGGTCCGCCGCTGTCTGCTGCTTTGCCGCGCCGAAGCGCCTTCAGACGAACCAGTACAGGCCACGCATTAATCCAGGCGATTCCGCGCCCGTCACCGGATCCAACGAAATATAATGGGGTATTCCTTCGGAGTACACCATGGCACATACCCCGGCCCAGTTCGTGGACGCCAACAGACCGCGTCTGTTGGATGAATTGCTCACCTTCCTGCGCATCCCCAGCGTCTCCACCTTGCCGGAGCACGCAGGCGATGTCCGCGCCGCCGCTAACTTCGTTGCCGACGGATTGCGCGCGGCGGGCATGGAAAACGTGGAAGTCATTGAGACCCCTCACCATCCGCTGATCTACGCTGACTGGATGCACGCCCCCGGCAAGCCCACCGTTCTCTGCTATGGGCACTATGACGTCCAACCCCCTGACCCCATAGACCTCTGGCACTCCCCACCGTTCTCCCCCGAAATCCGTGACGGTAACCTCTACGCCCGTGGATCCGCTGATGACAAGGGACAGATGTATACCCACGTCAAGGCTATCGAAGCCATCATGCAGACCAGCGGTACTCTGCCCGTGAACGTCAAGTTCCTGGTGGAAGGAGAGGAAGAAATTGGCGGCAAGAGTGTCGCCGCCTTTGTCGCCGCCAACCCGGAAAAGCTGAAGGCCGATGTCGCCCTGGTCTCCGACACTTCCATGTACGCCCCTGGGCTGCCCACCCTGTGCGTCGGCCTGCGTGGACTCGTTTATACAGAAGTGAAGGTAAAAGGCGCTGCGCGCGACCTGCACTCGGGCATCTACGGCGGAGCTGCGCCGAATCCCATCTTCGCGCTCATCGAACTCCTCAGCCAGGCCAAGGACGCTGGTGGCCGCATCCTTATCCCTGGCTTCTACGACGACGTCGACGAGCCCACGCCAGTGGAACTGGAAAGCTGGAATTCCCTGCCCTTCAACGAGGCGGAGTTCCTGGCCCATGAGGTGGGCGCCACCGCCCTTACCGGCGAGAGTGACCGCACGGTGCTGGAGCGCATGTGGAGCCGGCCTACCCTGGAGGTGCACGGCATCGCCGGCGGTTTCACCGGTGCGGGCGCCAAGACAGTCATCCCCGCTGAGGCTACTGCCAAGGTGAGCTTCCGGCTTGTTCCTCGCCAGGACCCCAATCAGGTTGCCGCCGCCTTTGACGCATTCCTGCAGCGGCACTGCCCCGCCGGCGTCACCGTGGAATTGCGCGTATTAAGCGGCAGCCCTGCGGTGGTTGTGAATCCGGATCATCCCGCTATTCGTGTGGCTGCCAACGCCTTCGCGGAATCCTTCGGCCGTGAGACCGTGTTTGACCGCAGCGGTGGCTCCATCCCCATCGTGGGTGATTTTGCCGCCCACCTCGGCATTCCCACCGTGTTGATGGGCTTTGGCCTGCCTGACGACGGCTTGCATTCCCCTAACGAGAAGTTCGCCGTCGAAAACTACTTCAAAGGGATTCAGACCGTCGCTCACTTTCTGGAACTCTACGGCGCTGCGCCATACGGGGAAGTATCCTGACGCCGCCCGTGCACACTACCAGCCCTCCCTCGCCATCGCTGGACGATGGCACCGTGCCGCCTTCCGTGGAAGCGGGCAAGCAGGAACACGCAAGGATTGTCCGCTCCGCCGGGATTGTCTCCGGTGCGGTTGCGCTCAGCCGCATAACAGGCCTCCTGCGCGAAGTGGTGATGGCCACCCTCTTCGGCGCCGGTCCGGTGATGGACGCCTTCATCCTCGCCTTCCGCATCCCCAATCTGATGCGCGACTTGTTTGCCGAAGGCGCGCTCTCATCCGCCTTTGTCCCCACCTTCACGCAATACCTCTCTGAGAAGTCAAAGCGCGACGCAGCCGTCCTGGTACAGCTGGTTTCCACCGCCATCGTGCTCTTCGTAGGGGGTCTGTGCGCCTTGGGCATGATCTTCACGCCGCAGTTCATCAATCTGATTGCCGCTGATTTTCACGCCGTACCCGGCAAGTTTGAGCTTGCTGTCGAACTCACCCGCATCATGTTCCCCTTCCTGCTGCTGGTCTCTTTGGCAGCACAGGCGATGGGAGTGCTGAACGCCTGCAACCAATTCGGCGTCCCTGCCCTCGCCTCCAGCTTTTTTAACATCGGGTCTCTCGCCATCGGCCTCACCCTTGGCTACTGGACGGGTGGCTATCTGGGAATTTCCCCCATTGAGGGCATGGCCTATGGCGTGGTCTGCGGAGGCGCACTGCAGCTGCTTTGGCAGGTCCCCAGCCTGCTGCGCGCGGGCTTCCCCTTTGGCATTCGCATAGACTGGGGCCATCCCGGCCTCCGCCACATCATGAAGCTGATGGGGCCCGCCATCCTTGGCGGAGCGGCTGTCCAGGTGAATGTGATGGTAAACACCGCCCTTGCCGCCGGCATCTTTGACCCGGAGCGCGGCGCCAGCGGACCCATCAGTTGGCTGGGCTATGCGTTCCGCTTTATGCAATTGCCGCTCGGCCTCTTTGGCGTCGCCATCGCCTCGGCTACCCTCCCCTCCATCTCCCGCAGCGCTGCCAGGCTCGATTTCAATGAGTTCCGCGAAACCCTCAGCCGCTCCCTCGGCCTCGTCTTCCTGCTTACCATCCCCTCCTCGGTGGGCTTGGCGCTGCTTGGCGATTCCATGATTGGTGCCATTTACGAAGGCGGCCGCTTCGTTCTCTACGACACCCAGCAAACCTCCATGGCCCTCAAGTTCTACACGATTGGCCTGGTTGGTTACGCCGCCACCAAGATCCTCACCCCCGCCTTCTACGCCATCGATGACGCCCGCTTCCCCATGTGGGTGAGCCTGTCTTCCATCGTCACCAACTTCGCCGTCGCCTATTCGATGGTGGAGATCTTTCATGTCGGCTTCTGGGGACTCGCCCTCAGTACCTCCGTCGTGGCTACCGTCAGCTTCCTGGTACTCTTCATCGTCATTCGCAACCGTCTGCAGGGCGTCTTTGGCCGCCGCCTCCTACGCAGTTTCATGCTGATCCTCTCTGCTTCCGGATTCATGGCACTCATCTGCTGGGGCAGCAGCAGCCTGCTGATGCACTGGCTGGGCACCACCAAAATCGGCTATCTGGTGGACGTGGCCGTGTCGGTCCCCTTGGGTCTATTGGCATTTCTGCTGGCGTGCCGCGTGCTTGGCGTTGAGGAAGTGCGGGCCGCCGCACAGGCCGTCGCCGGACCGCTGCAACGTCGCTTCGACCGCCTGCGTGGTAGAATTCGCTCTTGATGAACGAGGATGTCCGCTATCTTGTACTGGTGCAGGGCTTTGACGATGAGATTGCCGTGCGCAGCACGGAGATTGATGCCCTCCCCCGCCACATCGCTGAAATTCGCAAGCGCCTGCACGCCCACCAGCTGCAACTGAAGGCCGACAAAGACGCGCTAGCCGCCAACCAGAAGCAAATGCGCGATCTCGAAGGCCAGGTGGCTGACCATAGGCAGAAGATTTCCCGCCTGCGCGACCAAATGATGCAGGCCAAGACCAACGAGCAGTACAAGGCCTTCCAGCACGAGATTGAGTTCCACGAGAAGGCCATCCGCGACGCGGAAGACCGCGAAATTGAGTTGATGGAGTCAGCCGAACTGCTCTCCGCGAACGTCAAGACCGCTGAAAAGGCCCTCGCCGCCGAAGAGTCTTCCGTCAAGGCTGAAGCCGCTGAAGCGGAAAAGCGGATTGCTCAGGTGCGCGCCGAACGCGACAACCTGGAATCTGAGCGCCAGGAGGCGCTTGGACATATCAATCGCGACGTACTAGCCGCATACAAGGCACTCAAGGCCCGCGGACGCAGGCAAACGGTGGCCACGATTGAAGCCGGTAACTGTGCCGCCTGCCGCATGAGCGTCCGCCTGCAACTCATCCAGGATCTCCAACTCAGCGACAAGCTCATCCGCTGCGAAAACTGCCTGGTCTACCTCTACGCCACCCGGATAACCGCCGTGGATGAGCACGGCCCAAGCGAGATGGGCCAGACTAGCTAACGCACGAGGTCAGATCACGAAGGGCGCTACTTCCACCGGCTGTCCCGCCGGGATCTCCCCCGCCCAGACTTTCCCTTGATAGCGGACTTTCGCCGATTGCGCGCGGCTAGCCCGCAGCATTGCAGATCGCAATCGTCCCCCTGCCCACGCCATCGACACCTCCACCCCGCCCCGGGCCCGCAAGCCGGTTACCTGGCCCTCCGCCCACGCTCCGGGCAGCGCGGGCAGCAGGTGGATGTCTCCCGCATGGCTCTGCAACAGCATCTCCGCCACACCGGCTGTCCCTCCGAAGTTACCGTCAATCTGGAAGGGCGGATGCGCACAAAGAAGGTTGGGCATCGCACCGCCCCGCAGCCGGTCGCTGCCCGGCAGCCGCGCCGGTTGAATCAGGTTCTGGTACAAGCGCCATGCCCGGTCTCCATCCCCCAGCCTCGCCCACAGGTTCACCTTCCAGGCCATGGCCCATCCCGTGCCGCCGTCGCCCCTTCGTTCCAGGCTGCGCTTCACCGCCGCAAACTCCCGGCCCATACTGCCCGCCTGGATGTGCGTCCCCGGATGCAGCCCATACAAGTGCGATACGTGCCGGTGCTGTGGTTCTACTTCTTCGGCCTCCTGCCGCCATTCCAGCAACTGCCCGTCCCTGCCGATGCCATACGCAGGCAGCTTTGGCATTGCCGCCTTGACGCCTCGCTCCACCTCCCCATCCTCACCCAGCACCCGTGCCGCCGCCAGAACCGCCAGAAAATTCTCACGGATTGTGGCCAGGTCGCAGGTTGGAGAGATGCTTACTGACGCCTGCTGCCGTTTGCCTTCCCCCACCGTCCAGAAGGCATTCTCCGGCGATGTCCCCACCGGGGTCTGCAGCAATCCCTGCGCATCCTCCCGCAGCCAGGCAAGGAAGAACTCCGCCGCCGCCCGCATCAGCGGATAGGCCCGTCCGCGCAGGAAATCCACGTTGCCCGTGAAGCGGTAATGCTCCCACATGTGTGGTGTCAGCCAGCCCGCTGCCATCGGCCAGTAGGATGCCCGCGTCCCCCCATCCACGGGCTGGGCATCCCGCCAGAGGGTGGTGTTGTGATGTGCCACCCAGCCCGGCCGCTGGTACATCTCCCGCGCCACTTTACGTCCATCGACGGCCAGTTCTTCCACCATCCGCAGCAGCGGCTCAGCGCACTCGCTGAGGTTCGTCACCTCTGTCGGCCAGTAGTTCATCTGCGTATTGATGTTGATGGTGTAGGCGCCACCCCAAGGTGGGATCACGTGCTCGTTCCAGATTCCCTGCAGGTTCAGGGGCTGCGACCCCTCACGCGACCCCGCAATCAGCAAGTAGCGCCCAAATTGGAAGTAGAGCGCCGCCAACGCATGATCCGGTTCCTGTTGGTTCCGCAGCAAGCGTTCGTCTGTAGGCAAGCCCACGTTCGCACTGGGCTTGCCCAACTTCATCCTCACCCGCCGGAACAGCCGTTGGTAGTCCTGGATATGCTCGGCCAGCAAAGCCGCGTAGCCCTTCCCCCGTGCCCGCGCCAGAAAGCCTTCCGCCTCCGCCTTCGCGTCTTTGCCTTGCTTGCTGGGGCTCTTCGCAGGACCATTGAAGCTGCTGCCGCTGGTCACGAGCAACAGGATGTCACCACCGCCAGAGGTGATGCGCAGTCCCTGCGCGTCGGCATCCACGGTGCTCCCCTCTGCCTCCACCTCCAATGCACACACAAAGCGCGTGCCCAGCCCGCCAATGCGCTCCCCGTATAGAATCTGTCCAGCCCCCGGCCTCCGCTTGCCGTCGCCGGTCCACAACTCCGGATACTTCCACGTCTCTCCGCGCTGCTCCACCTGCTCCAGGGTCCGCCGCAACACCAGCCCCGGCACCTGGCCCTCAAGCCGCATTGCCCCCACCCCGGAATGCACCAGGCCAGCCGGATGCGGCGACGTCAGCCGCACCCGCAACGTCTGTCCCGGATGCAGCCCACTTACCCGCACCACCAGGCAGCCCGCCGGATGGCTACAGAACATCTCGCGCCGGATGCTGGTCCCGGATGCAGGAAACTGCACAACCGCAACCGCGGTATCCAAATCCAAGTCCCGCCGGTAACTGCCCGTACTACCCGTGTCATTGGTCTCCAGCCACAAATCACCCAGCGGCTGATAACAGCTTTGCGCCCGCCCCAGCCACCGCTGCCGGATCCGCTCTTCCGCCTCCACCAGCCGTCCCGCCGCCACCATGCCAACGATCTCGTCGTAGTCCTGGCTGATGTCCAGCGGAAGGTCGCGCTGCCCCGGCTCACCGGAGTAGAGCGTATCGTCATTCAGTTGGACGCGCTCCAGCGTCATCCCTCCAAACACCATGGCCCCCAGCCGGCCGTTTCCCAGCGGCAAAGCCTCATTCCAATCCATCGCTGGCTGCCGGTACCAAAGCTGCAGCCCCTCTGCCGCGTCACCCCCATCGATGGGCGTCGTCCCGTCCGGCGCCTGGCCCACCTGCGCGGCAATTCTGCCCTGCCCCGCCGCCAAAACGACTCCTGCCGCCCCCAGCAGGCTGCGCCGTGACACCACATTCCAGTCAGGACTGTTCGCATTCCAGTTAGCACTGTTCGATTGGGAATTCCTGGGCATAAGGCCTTCTATTCTTTCGTGACCCCCACCATTCCGCAAGGCTTGGTTCTGCCGTGGATGCCAACCCTCAGCCACCACCCCGCCATCGCAGCAATCACAGGACCATACACCAGCCAGCGTCCTGGACGGCTGCCCTCCCAGATCCCAAGCAAGTGGTACTCAATCAGTACCTCGTAGAAGAGCGGCGTCAGCCCAACCCACAACAGCAGCGGCGGCCATGGCGCGAAGACCAGAAAGGGCAGCAGCCACGTCAGATACCAGGGATGACAGTTGGCCGCCAGCAACAGCACTCCGGCAATTGCCGCCAGCACACCGTGTACGCGGTCCCGGAACAGCAGCGGCACCGCCAGGCACCACACTCCCAGCAACCACAGCGTCCACTGTTTGGCCACTTCAAAATCACCTCCGGCTAGCACATAGGTGATGCCAAACAGGCTGTCGTTGTTCCGCCAGCCTCCCGCGAAGCCTCCCATAAACTTCAGGTTCAATGACAAGTCAGTCCAATAGGGGAGCATCGCCAGTGGCACCACCAATAGCCCCGCCGCGGCCAGCATTGCTCTCCGCGGTGCTTGGCGTGAAAAGCCAACCGCCGCCGGCAGCAACAGCGCAGGCCACCATTTCACTGCCACCGCCCCCGCCAGCAGAACGAAGCCAAGCCGATCGCGGCGCTCGTCCAGCGCCCAGAACGCCCCTACCAGAAACGCCAGCGCTAGCGCATCGTTATGGCCCATGCCCCAAAACTCGATCACCACAAGTGGACATAACGCATACACCGCCACCCACGCCAACGGCCTGCCCCGGCTCCGCAACCAACCCAGCAACAAGCCCATCACTGCCAAATCAGCCAGCATCGCCGGCATTTTCATCCCCATTGCCTGCCGCCATGGGTCTGCCGTCACCGCCGATGCCACCCCGTAGGCTGCCCGTTCGGCAAGCATCACCAGCGGCCCGTATCCCCCCGGATAGTCCCGAATCGGAATCCGCGGGTACGTTGCATCGCGCAGCCGCTGCCAACCTGCGTCGTCCGGCGTCACCGCGTACGGATTGCCTCCCTCCGCCTGCAGCATCCCTTCCCACCGGTACCGGTACACGTCGTCGCTTAGCACCGGCGACATCCACGCTACCGTCACCCGAAACAGAATCGCCAACGCCAGCACCGTCTTTAGTCCACGGAATCCTTGATCCAGGTCATCCACGAAATTCCTTAGCAGAAACACCAGGACCAAGTACAATACATAGAGTAGGAGGCTGGCGCCCACCCATTCTGGTATCGATGACAAACCGTTGTCCGCGATCCGGTTGCTTTCCGCCTGCGGCATTCCCGCCCACCGGCTTAGTGCAAAGTACAGCGTCTGCGAGCATACGACGGCAGCCGCCAGCATCAAGATCTGGTTTGGCCCTTTCCACCATTTCCTTTCCGCTTGCACCATGACCATCCTCACCGCAATGCTGCTGTTTGCCGCCAAACCATCCACCTGGGATCAGGTGGTCACCCAACTGTTCGATGATACCTTTGCCGGCATCCACCAACCCGCGCTGTTTGATTACGCGATCATGGTGCCTTACTTCGTCCTGCTGGGCATTCTCTCCATCTTCGGCCTGCACCGCTTTGAGATTCTTTGGCGCTATTTCCGCCACAAGCACAAGCTCAATCAGCCTCCCGCCGCGCTTTTCGAAGAACTGCCCCGCGTTACCATCCAACTGCCCATTTACAACGAGCAGTATGTGATTGAGCAGCTCGTCGAAGCCGTCAGCAGGATCGATTACCCCCACGACCGGCTTCAGATTCAGGTGCTGGACGATTCCACTGACGAAACCACCGCCGTTTGCGCCCGCGTCGTCGCCCGTTACCGTCAAATGGGCCTGCCTATTGAGCTGTACCACCGCAGCAACCGCTACGGCTACAAGGCGGGGGCTCTTGAGGAAGGCTTGAAGACTGCAACCGGCGAATTTGTCGCTATCTTCGACGCGGACTTCCTGCCCCCTGCTGACTTCCTGATGCGCACCATCCACCACTTCTCCAACCCGAAGGTGGGGGTGGTACAAACGCGCTGGGGCTACACCAACCGCGACTTCAACCTGCTCACCGAAGTGCAGGCCCTGCTGCTCGATGGCCACTTCGTCCTCGAACACGGTTCCCGCTACGCCCGTGGCGACTTCTTCAATTTCAATGGCACCGCCGGCATCCTTCGCGTCTCTATGATCCGCGACGCCGGAGGCTGGCAGCACGACACCCTTACCGAGGACTCTGACCTCAGCTACCGCGCCCAGGCCAAGGGCTGGAACTTCGTCTACCTGCCCGATGTCGTCTGCCCCTCAGAGCTGCCCGTCGAGATGTACGGCTTTCAAACCCAGCAGTTCCGTTGGGCCAAGGGCCTCACTCAGGTGGCAAAGAAGTTGTTGCCTGACCTCCTGAAGGCTGACGTTCCCCGTCACGCCAAAATTCAGGCTGTGCTGCATCTGGTACCCAATGTCAGTTACCCCATGATGATTGGCGTGTCCGCCCTCATGCTGCCGGTAATGATCGTCCGCTTCTACATGGGCTGGTTTGAGTTCCTCATGCTGGACGTCCCCGTGATGACAGCCTGTTTCGCCTCTCTGATCGCCTTCTACTGCGGAGCCCAGCGCGAACTCCACCCCACCACATGGAAGCGCTCCATCCTCTTCATCCCAGCCCTGATGGCCGTCGGCGTCGCACTCACCTTCATCAATACCAAGGCCTTTCTCGAAGCCATCTTCGGTGTCCAATCCGGCTTTGTCCGCACTGCAAAGTACGCGATCCAAGGCAAGACCAAGGTGGTTGAGAAGGCTCGCAAGTACAAGCGTCCCAGCGGCATGCTGCCATGGCTGGAAATCGCCGCTGGTGCTTACTTCGGGTTTGCCGTCCTTTGGGCTATTGATTCCCTCCAGTTTCTCTGCATCCCCTTCCTCATGATCTTCGTCGGCGGCTATTTCTGGGCCGGCTTCACCACGTTGTATGAGGAATATCGTGGCCAATGGCGGGCCGCGGCCAAGCCTCTCCCCATGGAAACCGTCAAGGCAGATTAGGCGCGAACGGCTTAGCCGCATCATCCGCTACCTGGATACACCTCCCGGGAGTGCGCATCTCCTTCACCCCGCTGCACTTAACTCCCCTACGAAATCCGTAGGAATTTTGTACGCCGGTTCGAAGCACGGTTTCTGCACCGTGCGGATCAGGCAATTCGCCCTCATGGTCAGGTGGACGGCAAGGGCAACCAACGCCGCTGCCCTCCACTTGGCGGAACCGCCAACAGGGGTCCGCCAGACCAAATCCAAGGAGAATCGAAATGCAGACGAACAATACTTCCATTCAAACCGAAACCCGCACGAACCAGCGCCGGACCCTCCGTAGCCAGTTCGGCTTCACACTGATTGAACTGCTGGTGGTGGTTTCTACCGGCGCTACGCTGATTGGCCTGCTATTGCCGGCCGTGCAGAGTGCGCCGGAGGATCCCAACACCCGGCCTGCCACCGTCGCTACCCGGGGCCGCTAGCAACTTGCACTTCCCCATTTGGCGTCTTCCAGCAACGGCTCGCCGGTTCGCAGTTTCCGCGGGAATCTCTACCGCGGAAACTGTGACCAGCCTACCTGAAGGAGGCGGCACAGGCGTCCCGGAAGCTAGTTCCACCACACCACAGGACGGCCTCAATACTTCCCCTCGTGCCATGCGGAGGTGTCGGATCTGTCGGATCTGCCGGATCCGACGGATGCGTCCAACCTGTCGGATGTGTCGGACCCTACGGCATGTCGCTCCCGCCGTCTTCATTCCCCTGTCCCCCGTCCTCACCGGATTCTCTGCCAAGGAACCCTGTGATTCTGCGAGAATAAGGAGTCGGATTCTGCTAGCCTAGCCCTCAGCGACAGTAGAGCCCGCAAACACTGCTGTTACCAAAGCTATGGATAGCCTTGTCACCCTGTTGACCGCCCTTTGCGCCGTCCTTGGATGGGCGGCCATTCGCTACCGCCGGGCTCTAAAGGCTCATGAGGCAGCCAAGGCTTCCATGGGTCCGCTAATTGCTAGGCAGCAAAATCCGGAAGTGCTCAGCGCCCTCAGTGGTGCGGGCGATTGGTGGCCCGTGCTTTCCAGTGGCGACAACCTCCCCGGCATCCACCTGAATGAGGGCCAATGCCCCGGACAGATGTTCTACACCGTGTCCACCCGCCAAACCCTCATCGCCAAACCTCCCCTCATCCGCTGGCTAAAGATGGGCCGTTGGAGCCCGGCCGAGTATGGCTTCCCTCCCCCAGCTCCCGCGGAGGGCTGCCCGGAGGATTGCGCCGCGCTGTTCACCCACCAGTGGCACGGTTGGACCGTGGCCGTTAATCTACGTACAGGCCAGTACGTCGTAAACGCCAACACCTACGCCCAATACCGTTGCGTGATGCGCGGCAGCCCGGAACTTGGCAAGCCGCCCCGTGCCTTTCCGCCTGAGCAGTTTGACCGCTCGAGTTTGCTCTAGCCATCGGCCAGGTGCCTTGACTTCTCCGTCCCGCGTGGCCGCTGCCCGCAGGCGACACCGCCGATTGGTGCGAAAATATGGCTGTGCTATCTATTGACGAACAACTGGCTTACCTCACCAAGGGGTTCGCCGAAATCATCCGGGTGGAGGATCTCCGCGAACGCCTGCTGCTGGCCCAGAAAGAGAACCGCCCCTTGCGCGTGAAGGCTGGTTTTGACCCCACGGCCCCTGACCTCCACCTGGGCCACACCGTCCTCATCCGCAAGCTGAAACATTTCCAGGACCTCGGTCATACCGCCATCTTCCTCATTGGCGACATGACCGGCCTCATCGGCGATCCCACAGGCCGCAATCTCACTCGGCCACCCATGACTCGCCAACAGATTGCCGCCAACGCTGAAACCTACCGGCAACAGATCTTCAAGCTCCTTGACCCCGCCAAGACTGAGATCCGCTTCAACAGCGAGTGGCTTGAGCCGCTGGGCTTTGAGCAGCTGGTGAGGCTCTGCAGCCACTACACCGTGGCCCGCCTGCTGGAGCGCGACGACTTCACCAAGCGCTACCGCGAAGGTAGCCCCATCTCCCTCCACGAATTCCTTTATCCCATCTCGCAGGGCTACGATTCGGTTGCCCTACGCGCCGATGTCGAGCTCGGCGGTACTGACCAGAAGTTCAATCTCCTCGTCGGGCGCGAGCTCCAGAAGGACTACGGCCAGCCTTCCCAAATCGTCGCCACCACGCCGCTGCTGGAAGGCCTTGATGGCGTGCAAAAGATGTCGAAGTCCTTGGGCAACTACGTGGGCATCACGGAGGCCCCCGAAGAGATGTTCAAGAAGCTCATGTCCATCAGCGATGCCTTGATGTGGCGCTACTACGAACTGCTTACTGACCTCACGGTCGACGACATCACCGCTCTCCGCCAACGCACTGAGGGCGGCGAACGGCACCCGATGGAGGTGAAGACAGACCTCGCCCGGCGCATCGTCGCGGACTTCCACTCCCCGCAGGATGCCGCCCGCGCTGCCGATGAATTCACCAGAGTGGTCCGTCAGGGGCAGGCCCCGTCTGACCTCGAAGCCGTCGCTTTGCCCGAAGGCGTCCTGCACGACGGCAT
This sequence comes from Bryobacteraceae bacterium, assembly GCA_036821995.1. GTDB lineage: Bacteria > Acidobacteriota > Terriglobia > Bryobacterales > Bryobacteraceae > JACTMJ01. Next base: position 27,083 of record DAISIM010000037.1, on the reverse strand, counting down.
CATTCGCGTGGACAAACTCCTCGCCAAGCTGGCGATTGCCCCCTCAGTGAATGAGGCCGTCCGCCGCGTTAAGGCCAATGCGGTTGAGATTAATGGCCAGAAAGTGACTGACTTGAAGTACACTCCCGACAGGGAGGAATTATTGCTGCAGGTGGGTCGAAAATGGGCCAGAATCCGTCTATAGAACTGGCGGCCCCAGTTCGGCAGGAACGAACGTTCGACAGGAACGACCGTTCGACAGGAACGACCGTTCGACAGGAACGACCGTGCCGCAAGAACGATAAAGGAACGGTGACCACGTACCGCACAACCCGGCAGCCCGCCGTCCTCTGGCGAAGCGGCATCCTCAGCCTGCTGCTGACGGCGCTGCTGCTTGCCCAGCCTGCGCCCGAATCCTCACCCGGATTACTGCCTCTTGAGTGGACTCCCTTCGGCAACACCCGCGTCCTGGCAGGGGTGGCGGGCTATGCCTCCGGTCCCGTCCAGCGTGTATGGCGTACTGACTCTGGTGAGGTGATGGTGGCCCTGGAAGACGATAGCGTCTGGGCGACCAGTGACTTCCTTACGTGGACATCTTCCGACGCCGCCATCCCCCCTGCTCCCGTGCAGAAAGACTTCTCCGGCGCGCCTCACGATGCCTGGCAGGTGCTGGCTCATCCCTTGCAGCCTTCCTTGGTCTTTGGGCTGGGCCGCCAGGTCTACCGGTCAGTAGACGGCGGCCGCAGCTTTGCCGGGCTCAGCCGCTACCGGGGAGTGTCCCTGCTGGGCGAGACACTGCGGGATCTAGCCCTGAACCCTCAAGATCCCAACGACCTTCTGGTTGCCTCGGACTTGGGCCTTTGGCGCAGCCGCGATGGTGGGCTTTCCTGGCTGCCTGCGGGCGATGGCTTGGACAACCTTCCCATGGCCCGGATCCTCGCGTTCCCTGAGGCTCGCCGCGGACTGGTTGTCGAGCAGCCAGGTAATGCAGTGCTCGAGTGGGTTCCCGGCGCCGTGAATGGCTGGCGCTTCCGCAGCGTCTCGCAGGACGACATCTGGGGCCGCCCCTCGGCACTCAGCGTCTTTGGTGGTCAGCTTGTTTCCTGGGACTCCACCGGTTCCTCCATCTACGCCAGCCTGCGCGACGGGAGATTGCTGGCATCCAGCGACGGTGGGCGCTCCTGGCGCGATTTTGACGCACCCGGCTGGGGCGGCGCGCGCCAGATCCTTATCAACTCCGCTGACCCTCTGATGGCAGTCGCGCTCCTCGATTCCGAAAACGGCGTCCCTGTGCTGGCCCGGACCTTGAACGGAGGCCTTTTCTGGGAAGACCTCACCCCCACCCAGGCAGAAGACCTGGAAGCCATCGCCGCGGACTGGGAGCAGAACGCGCTGGTGATGCTCTCCCGGCAGCAGTTGCAGCTGGCGGCATTTGATTTCCGCGGAGCCTCCAGGCCCGCTCCCCTACGCCGCATTGCCAGGACTGGCCTCCCCTCCGACGTGCGCGATCTGTGCCTTGACCCTTCCGGCACCCTCTTGTTTGCCGTTACCGCACGCCAGGGTGTCTACTACGCAGCCATGCCCTCCCTCAATGCCCTCCACAAGGTGCGCCATGCAGCGGATCTTTCGCGGCGGCCGGCAGCTCCCGGTGACCTGCTGAGTATCCACGGCTCCCCACTGCGCCGCATGCGAGCGAACGGCCGCCAGGCCTCGATCCTGGCCACGGCTTCCCAGGCTACCCAGATCCAGTTGCCCTACGATCTTTCCGGCGTCCAGATGGCGCTAGAGTGGGAAACCGTGGGGGAGGCTATCAACAGTGCTCGGCTTCCTCTGCAGCGCGTCTCTCCGGCTGTGTTTCTGCATCCCGATGGCAGCCCCTTCGTTCTGCACAGCAGTAATGGCACTCTGGTGGATGAGAACCTTTCCGCACAGCCCGGGCAGCGCATTCAGGTGATGGTGAGCGGGCTGGGGGCCGTACGACCCGACTGGCCCGCCGGATTACCAGTCCCCGCGGAGGCGCCTCCGGAGGTAGTGGCTTCCATCGAGGCCCGCATTGACCAGATTCCCCTTCGCGTGGAGCGTGCTACTTTGGCCCCTGGGTACACCGGCATCTATCTCGTCGAGGTCGTGCTGCCCGCTCTGATGGACGAGGGTCTCCGCGAGTTGCAGATCTTCGCGGACGGTCTGCCCAGCAACTCCGTCGCGCTTCATGTTGCCTACCCTTAGCCACCCCTCCTTCAGCATATGCTTCCGCCAACAGCCGCTCCGCTGAGTTGGCTAGACTAGAGATATCCCCTTCAGGAGTAAATACGAGTAAGCATGCAATCCAACCAACCCGTCCCCTCGCACGCTGCAGTGAACCGGCGCGACCTTTTGAAGACCGGCGCCATCGGCGCCATGGCCGCTGGGTTCCCTGCCATTCTGCGCGCTGCGGATATCAGTAACAGCATTAAGGTGGGCCTGGTGGGCTGCGGTGGACGCGGCACCGGCGCCGCCGCACAAGCGCTGAAGGCCGATGACTACTCTGTGCTTACGGCCATGGCCGACATCGCCCCGGAGCAGATTGAAAAGAGCCTGACTTCCCTCGGCCGGGTGTTTGGCGAGCGCACCGAAACGAAAGTGCAGGTGGCGGAGTCAGCGCGCTTCCTGGGCCTGGACGCCTACCAGAAGGTAATCGAAAGTAATGTGGACGTGGTCCTGCTGGCAACCCCTCCCGGCTTCCGCCCCAAGCAGTACGCGGCGGCGGTGGCGGCAGGCAAGCACCTCTTTGTCGAGAAGCCCGTGGCTGTCGACGCGCCCGGTGTGCGCAGCGTGCTGGAACAATCAGAGATTGCTGCCCAGAAAGGCCTGAACGTCGTATCCGGCTTCTGCTGGCGCTATAGCAACTACATCCAGGAGACCTTTCAGCAGTTGCAGAGTGGCGCCATCGGCGATCTGCTCACCTATTACGCGACCTATTACACCAGCCCCGTCAAGCCTATGCCCCCAGCCAGCACCCGCCCAGAGGGGATGAGCGACGTCCAATGGCAGACCCGGAACTGGTACAACTTCACCTACCTCTGCGGCGACGGCCTGGTGGAGCAGGCAGTCCATTCTGTCGACAAGGTAGCCTGGGCCATGCGCGACCAGCCCCCGCTTAGCTGCGTGGCTGTCGGCGGCCGGCAGATTCCCGCCGAGGGCGGCAATATCTTCGACCACTTTGAGGTGAACTACCTGTATCCCAACAATGTCCGGGCATTTATCGCCTGCCGCCAGATTCCAGGCTGTTACAACGAGAACGCCGATTACATCCTTGGCTCAAAGGGCAGCTGCACCATCGGGCGCGGACCCTTACCACGCATTGAGGGCCAAACCACATGGACCTTTGAAGGCCAGAAAAACGACATGTACCAGCAGGAGCATGACGTGCTCTTCGCGGCCATCCGTCAGGGCAAGACGCTCAACGATGGCAAGCGAATGGCGGACTCCACCCTGCTTGCGATCATGGGGCGTATGGCCGCTTATACTGGCCAGTCCATCACCTGGGAACAGGCCCTGAACAGCCAGGAGCAGTTGTTCCCAGACAATCTCGATTGGAACGGAAGCTTTGAACCACCACCGCTGGCATTGCCGGGCCGCACGAAGTTCGTTTAGGCCTTCGGTGATCCACTGGCCCTTCAAGCCATCCAACCGGGAACTTTGTCGCGCGCATTTGCCATGGGCAACCATCCCCGGTGGGAGTGCATTCTTGAGCTGCCTGACCCCTTACCCGGGCCAGGTAGCTCATCATCGCGCACGACTTCCACCCGCATCCATTCTTAATCTTGTTAGTGTTGGCCATTTTCCCATTGACCTCGCTTCCAAATGAGAGTTAGATAACTGTAATGCGCAGTCCAGGCGTCGATCCTTGCGTCGGCATGGATCGGCCGCAATGGCTGGGTGCCTTTTTTGTTTGGAGCGAAGCAGATTGGCCAAAGAGCCACCTGTTCTTTGTCATGGCATGACCCTCACGTCATGCGGAGGGATTCAGGGATGGGCCATCACATAGCTTTCGCAACCCCTAGCGGGACAACGTTAACTCGCATGGAGGCCATCCATCGCATCGCGGGTGCACGTGACTTGGCTGAGCTGGTAGGTTTACTGCCCAACCTGCTGCCCGAATTCGCGACCATCTGCTACTTCGGCATTGGAGTGTATGCCGTGGAGGATGGGGTGGAGACCGTGAACATCACCACATCTTACCGCCGGGCGCTGGGGAGCGCGGAGACGGGCGACCCGTCCATCGCCGCGAGGCTACAGCACGCGATGGAACATGGCTTTGCGCTGGCAGACTCGCCCACATCCGAGGTACGCTCAACCGCGTCCCCTGTTCACTTCCCACACCTAGCCAGCGAAAATCGCTATCCCGCCATATTCTCCCTTTATCGGTCAGTGGGCCTGCAAAGCCTGGTATACCTGCCGTTGCGCACCGCGCGCGCCTTCCCCGGCTGCTTGATCTGCGGTTCCGGGGAATCGGACGTCTTCCAAGACGACATCATGAATCTGCTGTTGGAGATTACGCCCTTCATTGCACTGTCCCTGGAAAACAGCATTGCCCTGACGGATGCCCACAAGGCTCAACGATCCCTGGAGCAAGAACGGAACCGTCTTCACGTGATGCTTCGCATCGCGCACGCCATGGCCGCGGAACTCGAGGTGGAGGCCATGCAGCGCGTCATCATGGAGTCAGTCTACAAGCACATCCCTCATCGCTTTGGCAGCGTCTGCGAGTACGAGTTGGAACGGGACCACCTGCGGATGCTGTATGTGAACGATGTTGACCAGGACACCTCGCGAGAGATTGGTGACATCATTCCCATGGGCGCTACCGTAAGCGGGTTAGCCTATCATGAACAACGGACGGTGATGTTCCGGCTTGGTATCGATGATGGGCAGTTCCCTTACTCCGCGGACATCGTCCGCCGCTACCGCTCGGAATGGATGTGCGCGGTTCCCCTCTCCACGCCTCGCAGACGATGGGGTGTGCTGAACATCGGGGGCGAAGCTTCCTCCACCCCCAGCCGGGACGACCTCGGCTTTCTGGAGCATTTGGCGAACCATCTTTCCCTGGCAATGGAACGCTGTGCGTTGATTCGCGAGATGCGCGTGCGAGCCGAGGATCTCGAACGAAAGAACCTCGCGCTGGAGTATGAGATTGAGGAGGAACTGCACTTTGAGGAGATCGTGGGCCGTAGTTCCGTTCTGCGAGCCGTGCTATCCAAAGTGGATGCGGTGGCCAAGACTGATGCCACCGTCCTCATCCAGGGCGAATCAGGCACCGGTAAGGAACTCATCGCCCGCTCAATTCATCAACGCAGCAAACGCAAGGACAAGGCATTCGTAAAGGTGAGTTGTGCCGCGATTCCCTCCGGGTTGCTGGAAAGCGAGTTGTTCGGTCATGAACGGGGAGCCTTTACCGGTGCGGTTGCGCCTCGCCAGGGGCGCTTCGAGCTTGCCGACCAAGGTACGATCTTCCTAGACGAAATCGGCGAGTTGCCGTTGGAGCTCCAGGCAAAGCTCCTGCGGGTGCTGCAGGAGCGCGAGTTTGAGCGTCTCGGCTCTAACTTCACGCGCACCACCGACGTTCGCGTGGTTGCCGCAACCAATCGCGAACTGCGATCCATGGTGGCTGGCGGACGCTTTCGCGAGGACCTCTATTATCGCCTCAGCGCCTTTCCGCTCACTGCGCCTCCCCTCCGGGAGCGCCAGGGCGACGTTCCCTTACTTGTCCGCTATTTTGTCCAACTGCTGTCCCGGAAGCTGGGCCGGAACATCACCCGCATCCCTGACCACGCCATGAAAGCCGTGGAGCGCTATCCCTGGCCGGGGAACGTGCGGGAACTTCAGAACTTCATTGAGCGTGCCGTTATCCTCTCGCAAGGGGAGACCTTGCAGCCACCGCTTTCAGAGCTGGAGCCCTCCGGTGATCGCCACCCCGTGGACGTCGTCACCATGGACGATGCCGAACGCCACTTCATTGTGTCCGCGCTGGAGGAATGCCGCTGGGTGGTGGGCGGACCCCAGGGCGCAGCGGCTCGTCTGGGCATGAAGCGCACCACGTTGCAGTCCCGCATGCTGAAGCTGGGGATCGCACGCAACAAGGCTGATCACTAATCCGCTCGAGGCCCATGATGCGGGCATTTCGGCAGCCATGCCGGAATATCGGCTCAGCTTTTCGGCACTCTGGAGCCGATGGAAATCGGCCATCATCGGCATCCCATCGCAAGTCGTACGGAATCCACGATTTACGGATTATTTACTCCTAAATTCACTTTGGAAGTGAGATTGCTTAAAGAATGGTGAGGCTAAAGAATCCATGTTGCGCATCGACTTGATTCAAACCGCGAAATCCAACGTCTACCTGCTGGAAGGGCAACTGACAGGGGCATGGGTAGAGGAGCTTCGCAGTGCCTGGGTGAACGCCCGGCCACGAGAAGTTCGCGTGACGGAATACGTTGACCTCAACGAGGTCACCCGAGTGGATGCACCTGGGCTGCATCTATTGGAGGTAATGCACTTAGCTGGTGTCCGCTTTGTCGCCAAGGCACCGTACACGGTGAGCCTGCTGGAGGACCTGGAGAGCACCATCCTGCCATCATTACCGGATGAGAAGGATGAAGAGTCATTGAAGAGATTTCGAATTCAGATGGGGGCTCTAGTGGAAACCATCCGCAGTGAGCCTTCCGTCCCCCGACCTTAGCGGCCAACGCTAAGTCTGGCCCGCAAATTCCCCAGCGCGGGCCAGAGTGTAACCAGCCACTTGAAATGGGGGAGAATGTTGGGCATGACTGCCTGGCGGTTCTCCCCCCCTTTTTTTGTCCCTACTGTATTGGTTTCCGTTGCGCTGTTATTTATGGGTGTGGCGCTACCAAGCCAGACAATGCCTCCCCAAGAGGGGAATCGGAACCTGCCGGAGCGCGTAGAGCGCTTCCGTGATCTTGGCTTTGGGATGTTCATCCACTGGGGTGTGGACACCACGACGGGCCCCACCATCAGCCACTCACTGGCCGGAGCTTCCCGGCAGTATGCCCAGCGCTATTTCGACGAGCTTCCTGGCTATTTTGACCCTCAACGGTTCCAGCCCCGGCACTGGGCGCGGCTGGCCAAACTGGCGGGCATGCGCTACGTAGTGTTCACTACCAAGCATCACTCCGGCTTCTGTATGTTCGACACCCGAACTACAGATCTGAACGTCATGAACACGCCCTTCGGCCGCGACATCACCAGAGAGGTGGTGGATGCCTTTCGCGCGGAGGACATCGCGGTGGGCTTCTATTTTTCGCCGGACGACTTCCATTGGCTCTACCGGAACGGCAAAGTGATTGATCGCAACCGGGATGAGGTTTACCCCGCCAACAACCCCGGCCTGATGGAACTCGACAAAGCTCAAGTGCGCGAGCTCTATACCAACTATGGGCCGGTAGACTACTTCTTCATCGACGGGCCAGAGGAGGGCTTGCGCGAACTGGCATGGGACCTGCAGCCCCAAACCGTGGTGACGCGGGGAGCGATAGCCACGCCAGAGCAGAACATTCCCGGAGCCGCCCCGGAAGGGGCTTGGGAAAGTTGCATCACGATGGGCAATTCCTGGCAATACCGGCCAGTGAACGAGAACTACAAGTCTGCCGGCGAGATGATTCAGATGCTGGTGGAGACTCGCGCCAAGGGGGGCAACTTGCTGCTGAACGTAGGCCCCATGCCCACGGGTGAGTTGCCGCGCGAGCAGACAGACCGCCTGCGCGAGATTGGCTTATGGATGATGGTGAACCGTGACGCCATCCATGAGGTTCGGCCCTGGCAAGTGACGAACGAGAACGACATCTGGTTCACCCGTGGCAAGGACGGCAATACGGTATACGCCATCATTCCGCAAACGGAGTTGTGGAAGTGGGGCACCTGGCGGGAGATCACACTGTTGTCTGTACGCGCCACCGCCCAGACGGAAGTGACCGTTTTGGGCCAGAGTGACGAGGTGCTGGAGTATCGCGCTGACGTTGTCCCAAAAACCACGTTTCAACAGACTGACGCGGGACTGCGGATCCGCGCCATGCGCGCTCATCGCCTGTACGATAACCGGCAGTGGCCGCACCCGGTGGTGCTGCGGATTACGCATGCCGAGCCAGGCTTCCTGCCACCTCAGGTGCTGCCTGTCCGTTCGTCCTGGGACCAACAGCGAGGCTTGGCTGTTTTGGAGGCGGAACTGTTCCGGCTGGCCGCAGATGATGGGGTGGAAGCACGCTTCCAATATCGCAGGAAGCAGAGGGTGGAAGAGCTGTATGATAATCCGGAGCTTTGGGCGGACACTCCCCCCCTGCCCCTGAAGGCGAACGGCCGGTTTCAGATAGCCGTAACCGGTTTGGCGCCGGATACGCAATATGAATACAGGGTGGTGGTGGTACATCCCAAGATTACGCTTACCAGCCAGCAGCGCGACATCACCCCCGCCGATGCGCGATGACCGCCACGAAAGGCCAGGAATGCTGAACCGCCGCGAGTGGATTCTCGCCCTCTGCATTGGTAACGGTTGCATGTCAGCGCTGGCGCAGTCGCCTGAAGCGGTATTGCGGCGCGAAGCGGCGGCTCGCGAGCGGGTTCGGATGGGGCGTTTTGATCATCAAGGCCAGGTAGGCCTGTTCCAGGTGGGCGCGATGTTCACCGGTCGCACCGTCATGGCCAGCGCTCACAATGTGTTCGTTCGGGACCACCTGGTAGTGGAAGTACTGCTGGTGCCACCGCACTCTGACGGCATCCCCCTGAATTTGGGCCTCCTGCAACTGCGTGTGAATGACGAGAGGGATCCACGGATGCCGCAAACGCCTGAGTTGGTAGGCTACTACATCCGTACTGAGCAGGATGCGCAGCGTGGCCGGTTGCAGGCGAGTGCAGGGATCGGTGGTGGCGGTATCGTGTTGGATACCGGTGGCCAGCGGCGGGGACGTTTTCCGGGAGATCCACGGACCCCACGCCCGACGGAGGCGGGACGCAATGCCAACCCGCCAAAGCAGGACCCCCTGGATGCGGATGCCGATCTGGTGCTCAGCCAGGCATTTCGCGGCGGTGTCGTCCATCAAGAAACGGCGGGCTTTCTCTACTACCCATGTGACCTGGATCTGAGGAAGATCAGGAAGCTGGAGTTACTCGTCTTTGGCGAGGGAGAAACGAAGCCTCCGCTTGTGCTTCGCCTCAAATAGATCGCGCTAACCCAGAGCATTCATGCAGATATGTCCCCACAAGGTTCTTCCGCTTGCGGTGGGCGGGAAGCACACGCGGGAACACTGCCCGAGTGGCAGTGATACCCTGATACAGTGACTTTTCGCGAAGCCATCGCGGCCTTCGGCATGGCACTGGTCCTGTGTGTCGCGCACACGGCGAACGGCCAGGATACCCGGCCATCGCAATCCGCAGGCCGTGCTGCCCCGCAAACGGCGGCAGTGGCTGCAGTGACCGCGATGGAACCTGAGCCAGACAGCGACTGTGCACAGTACGCACATGGCGACGCGGTAGACCCCACGCGAGTTGTAGCGGTGCAGCAGTTCCTGAACCGGCACCACTGCCCTATAGAGGATCTGGCGCCTGAGTTTGTCCGGGCGTCCACGCTGAACGGCCTGGACTACCGGTTGTTACCCACCCTAGCCGTCCTGGAATCTGGCTGTGGACGCGCCACGCGCAATCACAACCTGTTCGGCTGGGCCAATGGCAGGATGGCTTTCGCCAGCTTCGCGCAAGCCATCCATCACGTGGCACAGCGTCTGCGTCTGGCACCTCACTACGCGGGCAAGAGTACTCTGCAGAAGCTGCGCATGTATAACCGCCGTGGCGCGTATCGGGCCAAAGTACTGCGCATGATGGAAAGCCTCGGCCAACCGGAACAAGCGTCGCCCTAGGCCGACGGGCGCAAGCGTCCGCATCCCACGGGATGGGGAGGCAGCCTACACCAGCCAGAATTCCGGCTCAGCAATCGGTTCGAGAGCCGCGGTGCTCACGGGCTTGCCTTCCGCGCTTGGGTTCTTGAATGGCGTTCCCATGAGGGTAGTGAGCTTCTGGAACACGTCGGTGTTCCGTAGTAGGCCCTCGAAATGCTCGCAACCTGGGCCGAATGCCGTGGACGTGACGAAGTCAGCGGTGTGGCTGGTACCCACAAAGCCAACGCCCACATGGTTTGCCATCACCTGGCCCATGACCCCAACCAGGGTGTCCTGCTGGGCGTTCAGCGCGATGCCCTTTTCCCCTGCAGCGGCACGGGCGATGGCGCTGGCATGCTCCGGCTTCAGGTCCACCTGATAGTGCTGCTTCACGACAGCTGCCACGCGGCTGGCTGCGGTCGCGTTGGCATCAGATACCTTGCTGGCGTCCATGTTGTAGTCTGACCGGTTGCCTAACTGGCGAGCCATTTCCGTGAAGGAAGCGGTGACCTTCATCGCACGGCGCAGGCACTCGTCGCTGGTGCCATAGGTGCCGCCCATGCCATTCAGGCCGGGGTTGGAGTTGCCATGGTCAGTACAAAGCACTACGAGGGTGTCGCCGCGCTTGCGTGCAAACTCCAGGGCAACACCCACGGCGGCATCGAAGGCCAATTGTTCGCGGATGATGGCAGCAGCGTCGTTGGCATGCGCCGAATGGTCAATCCGCGCTCCCTCCACCTGCAACAGGAAGCCCTTGCCGGCATTGCCGAATGAGCGCAGGGCGACTTGGGTCATTTCAGCGAGGGTGGGGATGGTGGCGCTGTCCTTTTCGTTGCGGATATGGTCAATGGAATACGGAAGCGTGCCCTCTCCAAAGAGCGCCAGCACTTTGGAGCCGGGCTTGACGGCGGCAAGATCGCCCTTTGTGGGGGCAATCAGATAGCCACTGTCGCGATAGTCAGCAACCACATCCCGCTTGTCGCTGCGCTTCTGTGAGCTGAAGGCCTCTAACCCGCCGCCCATTAGCACGTCCACGCGGTTGCGGTATTGCAATGCGATGTCTTCGCGCATTGACCGCGATTTCACACTGGCAGCAAAGCCGGCTGGGGTTGCATCCCAAATCGCGGTGGTCGTGACCAGCCCCAGCATCATTCCCTTGTCCTTGGCCAGCTTGCCGATGGGGGTAAGCGATGTGCCGTCGGGCAGCGTATTGATAGCGCCATTGTTGACGCGCGAACCACTGCCCCAACTGGAGCTGGCCGCCGCAGAGTCAGTAACGGAACCGCTGAGTGAAGCTTGGTCAAATAGACCTCTGGCAGCGTTGGGAGTCCGCAACAGCTGCGCCCAATGGGTGGATGTCTTCCGCTCGTGTTGGCTGGTAAGTTCGGCCATCGGCAACACGCCGGCGCTCATGCCATCAGACACCATGAAGATGATGTTTTTGGGGCGCTTTCCAGCGCGGGCTTGGGCCGCCTCCGCGTTGGTGCGGAGCAGCGAAACACCCAGCATGCCTAACCCTGCCTGTTTGAAGAAGTCTCTGCGTTGCTTTGCCATGGATGGAACCTCGCCTGAATGAGAATGCTTTTAGTCTAGCGACGATTGGAGAGTGTTCGTGCGATAGGATCACAGACGTAACACGGCAGCCATCGACAGGTAGCGATTGAAACCTTCGTATGGTGGGCACTGCCGGAAGCCCGTCCCTTTCCGCGATGCGCTTTGCGGTTCGGGCGGGGTGTGAAATGCTATGGGCGATGGGTACACCGGCACCGGCCGCTGTCCCTGATTCGATGCCTTCTGGGAGGAGTGATCCATGCGTTGCCTGGCCTCGAGATTCCGTTTTCCGCGCTTGCTGGTTATGCTGGGAGTGCTTATGTTGCCACTTGTACACACCGCACCCTCACAGAACACAACGAACTTCCCTGTGATTGGCGAGATCCACCGCCACGCCCCGGAGTTGGATGCCATCCTGCCCGCGGGTGCGCGGATTGAAGTGATCGCGTCTGGGTTTGACTGGTCAGAAGGGCCGGTCTGGATCAAGGACGACGGCGGCTACCTGCTGTTTTCGGACATCCCGCGGAACTCCATTTATAAGTGGAAAGAGGCCGAGGGCATCAGCCTGTGGATGAAGCCATCCGGATACACCGGCGTGGCGGACTATGGACGCGAACCGGGCTCGAACGGCCTTACGCTGGATAGCCAGGGCCGCCTGACGCTTTGCGAGCACGGGGACCGGCGCATTGCCCGCCTTGAGGCGAATGGCGGCAAGCGAACGTTGGTGGACAACTATCAGGGCAAGCGGCTGAACAGCCCAAACGACCTGGTTTACAAGTCCGACGGATCACTCTACTTCACCGATCCCATTTACGGGCTGCCGAAGCGCGAGAACGACCCCATGCGCGAGCTGGATTTCTGCGGGGTATTCCGGCTGGGTGCGCAAGGCGAGTTGCGGCTGCTCACCGACGCGATGACGCGGCCCAACGGACTGGCTTTCTCTCCGGATGAGAAGACGCTGTACATCGCCAATTCTGACCCCGCCAAGGCCGTCTGGATGCGCTATCCGGTGACAGCCGATGGAGGCATCGGAGTGGGGACCGTGCTGTACGACGCTACCTCAATGGTGGGCAAGAAACCGGGTTTGCCCGATGGCTTTAAGGTGGACCGCGACGGCAACCTGTGGGCAACCGGACCCGGCGGGGTGTATGTGATTGGCCCGGAAGGCAAATTACTTGGACGGCTGGAGACCGGTGAAGCTACTTCCAACATTGCATGGGGCAACGACGGCAGCGTGCTCTACATCACCAGCGACATGTATATCTGCCGCGTAAAGACCAGCACCAAGGGCGCTGGCTGGTAACGGCATCTCATCCGGAGTATTGAGCACACACCATGGCGCAACGGATTGGACTTGCCATACAGATGAAGGCCGAGATTGGTGCGTTGCATCAGGTGACCGGCGCGATTGCGAAGCACCAGGGCAACATTACTCTGGTGGAGATCATTGAGCGGCTTGAGGAGACCGAGCGCACCTATCTGGAAGTGGAACTCCCGGGCGATCCCGAGGCCCTGCGCGCAGAGATTGAAGCCCTAGCCGTCGTGCTTGGCCTAGAGCAGGAGAAGACTCTGCAGCAGATCTACGGCAAGCGGATCATCATCATGGGGGGCGGAGCTCAAGTGGGGCAGGTAGCGATTGGAGCGATTTCTGAAGCGGACCGCCACAACATCCGCGGTGAGCATATTTCGGTGGACACCATGCCACTGGTGGGCGAAATCCCATTGGCCGACGCCGTACGCGCGGTGGCAAGGCTACCCCGGGCGAAACTACTGGTGCTGGCCGGTTCCTTGATGGGGGGCGAGATTGAGAGGGCGGTGCGCGAGGTGCGCGCGAAAGGGCTGCTTGTGATTAGCCTAAACATGGCTGGAAGCGTGCCCGACGCGGCTGACCTGGTGGTCACTGACCCCGTCCAAGCCGGTGTGATGGCCGTGATGTTGATTGCCGATACGGCTAAGTTCCGCATTGACCGGCTAACCCGGCGCGTTTTCTAGCAGGCTAGTCCTGCGAATCTACAGCGTGAATGAGTGAGGTAGCCGCGGGAGAATCCAATACTTCCCTGGCCTGAGCCGCACTCTGGATGGTGACTGCCCGCATGGACGCGACAAACACATCCAGCGCCGACACTCTGCGCTGGCAAACTTCACAGATGAGCAGGTGCATCTCCACGCGCTCCCACGCCAAGCCCTTTAGCGAACCGCGCGCGTAAACTTCCAGAACTTCTTCGCCAGGGTGCTGCTCCCAGAAGTGGGACATTGGGCCATTCCTTTCAGAGAGGCGGCCAAACAGCGCATCGCCACTATTCTGCGTCTTCCCGGCCGATTCGGTTCGGCTGACCATGTACCGAGAGCGATCCCAGCAGGCACATGAAAGCACCTGAGAAGAGGATGCTTGGTTGGCCCACTCGCTCCTGTGACCGCTTGCTGCCCGGGTCCGATTGTACTCCCTTTCTGTGTCAGGGGCAATCGACCATTCATCGCGAGCCGCCAATTTCCGTCCATCTGTTGGCGTGCCGGTTAGCTTGCCGCGGTATGGAAGCGCGTGAGAACTTTGGGCCGCAATTGACGGCGGCCCAGTTCGCTGAAACGTGCCTTGGCACGAGACTTCAAGAGACGAAACTGGTTGACGCTAAGCCCCATTTCCTCACAAATGCGTTCTTGCGACATCTCCTCAAGGTAGAATCGCACCAGCACTTCGCGATCCCGGGGATTCAGTTCGCTGAGAATTTGGCGCATCAGACACTGTTGCTCGTGCCGCATGAGGCGATCCTCAGGGTTAGAGGCCCATTGGCGGCCCTCGGCATCGAGATAGGCCGAATGCTCACGGCGGCGCAGCATGGCGCGCTCAATGTAGTTCGCAATCTGGCGCCGCACGACGGTGCGGATATAGCCCAACAGTCGCTCCGGGCTGCGCAAGTCGTCGCGCATGATGGCCTGCAAGACAATCAGGAAGGTGTCGTGGACCTTGTCCTCGATATCCACGGTTCCCAGGTGCCGCACCAACTGAAAGCGGATGCCCCGGTTGAAGACCTGATACAACTGCTGCTTGGCCTCCTCATCGTGGCGGCGAATACGCAGCACAATCGCCCTCAGCACTTCAGGAACGGGAAGCGCTTCACTCATCGAGACTGGTGTCTGAGCCAGTGAAACCTCAGGATCTCCAATGGCGGGAACGGCTTCTGCTGGGTAGGTATCCACCGGATTCGGTGTTCTTTGTCCCGTGTAGTCTTGCATGCGCATACTCCTCAGTCCGATTGACACACTCCTCCCGAGGCCTTTTGGGGAGGGTGTCTACCCACCACACCCATCAGGAGTGAACGTGCAGCTTTGGGATGGACCTCGCCTATCGCAGCCGTGCTACTGAAACAACTCGACCGTGAAGGTGGGATTCTCCGCGACGGGAGAGAAGAAGTGCGCACCAGACAAAACACCTGCCGGGCGCGAAAGCGATGTGGCCATCGCTTCGAAGGGAAGTACTTAAGCAAAATCCCTTACTAGGTGGACTATAACAGATTTGGGGCTCTGATTCCGAGGAATTCACAAAAGTAAATTACTAGTACAGGTGATGCGTCAACAAGTCTAAGGATGAAGAAGCTCACGAGATGCGTGGCGAAAAAGGCAGGAACATGCCGAGTCTGGATAAACCTCATGGTTGCAGAATGATACGGCAAAGTACAGTGAGCTTCCATGTCGACCGAGACCGAAGAAATCCACGCAAGCAAGGAACTGGAGCGAACCACCACGACGGTAGTCGGTGAAGCTTCGCTCCGCAAACTTATCTCAGGGTATATCTTCGCCGATTATCCGGCACTCATGGTACCTCCACGCGGGTGTGGAGCCGATCAGATTCGCGTGCGGCGATGAGCGTCTGCACCACGTGGAAGATTTCATCCTTGCGAATCAGCATTGGTTTCCCGAGGTAGGTTTCCTGGAGGAAGTCCACAAACAAGGGAACTGGGGGACGGCGCAGGGGAGGTTTCTCAATTGCTTTGCCGTGTTGGCTTAGGAGCATGAGTCCATCGGCGAGGCGATATTCGAGAATGCCCTGGGTACCCACCACGCGCAGGCGGTCATCGCCGTGGGTGGAGGCGGAGTCCGGGCGGTGGTAATCCATGGAAAGGGTGGCAACGCCACCGTTGGCAAGGTGCAAGACCGCACCGCAGATGTTCTCCATTTCGCCGTAGCCGGGAGCCTGGACGTTCTGCTCATAGCAGTAGACTGCGGAAAAGCGCTGGCCGCTCACCCAGTGCATCAGGTCGAGCTGGTGGACGCCAATCCAAAGCATGGTACTGCCGTAGAGTTCGCGGTTCTTAAACCAGTCAGGGCGGCTGCCCAGTTTGTAGGACTTCTGGCCGGACATCAAGAGAACTTCCCCGATGGCACCCTCGCGCACCATCATGCCCATGGTGTAAAGGGCAGGCTCATAGCGCATGGGCAACAGTGAGGTAAAGCCGATGCCGGGTTGGCTGGAAGCATTGCGCACGGCGTCCAGTTCCTCCCGGTTGAGAGCAACCGGCTTCTCAGCAATCACATGGCAGCCCTTGGCGGCAGCGGCGAGGATCACCTCGGCGCGACGGCCATTGGTGTTGCAGGCCCCAACAACATCAAGCTGTTCACGCGCCAGCATCTCATTGAAGTCGTTGTAGATACGGGTGTTCTGGAACTCAGGCCGGCGCTTCACTCCATCCACGGGCACGGTATCGCGAGCGATGGCCACCAGTTCGAGGTCAGGATGCTTGGCCGTTACGTCCAGCACCAGTCCGGGATGACCTTCGAGTCCAACAACCCCCACGCGGAGCTTCTTGCCCAGGCGCGGCCAGGGAGGCGCGGCATCGCCGGTAGAAGTGGGACCCTGGGCATCCCCACGCAGGGATGCGGCAGAGAACGCTGCGGCGGCAAGCAGCCGGCGGCGGGAGGGCGCAGGGTCTGGGGCAGGAATCCGCGGGGAGAGGCCATATTGGGGGAACGGCGGATGAGGCATGTCCCGATTCTCCGCCAATCCGGGCTGCCGTGCAACGGAACGAACCCAGAGCAGTCCGGGCAGAGAGGAGAAGGTAAATCCGTTTGGGGTGCGCGCCTACTTGACATGAAGGCACTCATATTTGATACTAGTGGTTGACTAAGTATCGGTCATCATACAACCAAGCTCTGCTCGTCAAGGCATCCCCTTGAGCGCGGAGCGGGAAAGATTCCAGCGGAGGAAGGCAAAGGGCGATGAGCAAGATTATCGGCATTGATCTAGGCACCACGAACTCAGTGGTGGCTGTGATGGAAGGCGGGACGCCTGTGGTGATCCCGAACCAGGAAGGTGCGAGAACGACGCCTTCGGTTGTGGCCTTCACGAAGAATAACGAACGGCTGGTGGGGCAGGTGGCCAAGCGCCAGGCGGTCACCAATGCGGAAAACACAGTCTACTCAATCAAGCGCTTCATGGGCCGGCGGCTGAACGAAGTGAATGAAGAGAGCAAGCGGGTGCCTTACGCAGTAACGACTGGCGACAAGGGCGACGCGCGCGTAGCGATTGGCGACAAGAAGCTGGCTCCGCCTGAGATTTCGGCGATGGTGCTGGGCAAGCTGAAGGAAGCGGCGGAGGCCTACCTTGGTGAGAAGGTGAGCAAGGCCGTAATCACGGTTCCGGCCTACTTCAACGATGAGCAGCGCCAGGCCACCAAGGACGCGGGGCAGATCGCGGGGCTGGAGGTGATGCGCATCATCAACGAGCCCACCGCGGCAGCTCTGGCCTATGGATTGGACAAGAAGACCAACGAGACGATTGCGGTGTACGACTTTGGCGGCGGCACCTTTGATATCTCCATTCTGGAGGTGGGTGACGGCATTGTGGAAGTAAAGTCCACGAACGGCGACACGCATCTGGGCGGCGACAACATTGACCAGTTGATCATCGACTGGCTGATTGCCGAGTTCAAGCAAGCCGAGAGCATTGACTTATCGGGCGACCAAATGGCGCTGCAGCGGCTAAAGGAAGCGGCGGAAAAAGCGAAGATTGAGCTCTCCACGACGATGGAGACGGAGATCAACCTGCCCTTCATTACGGCCAACCAGACCGGTCCGAAGCACTTGCTGCAGAAACTCACGCGGGCGCGGTTTGAGCAGATGATTGAGCCGCTGGTGCGACGATCGCTAGAACCCTGCAAGCAGGCGCTTACCGATGCGGGGTTGAGCCCCTCCGACATCCACGAAGTAGTGCTGGTGGGCGGCACGACGCGCATCCCGAAGGTACAGTCGGCCGTACGCGACCTGTTTGGCCGTGAACCGAACCGGACAGTGAATCCGGACGAGGTCGTGGCGGTGGGCGCGGCCGTGCAGGGCGGCGTTCTGGCGGGCGAAGTGAAGGACGTGCTGCTGCTGGATGTAACGCCGCTTTCGCTGGGCATTGAGACGCTGGGCGGGGTGTTCACACGGCTGATTGAGCGCAATACCACCATCCCCAGCCGCAAGAGCGAAGTGTTCTCGACCGCTAGCGACAGCCAGACCAGCGTGGAGATCAAGGTGTTCCAGGGCGAGCGCGCGATGGCGGCTGACAACCGCCTGCTGGGCGTATTCCAACTGGTGGGCATTCCGCCAGCCCCGCGCGGCGTACCGCAAATCGAAGTGACTTTCGACATTGACGCGAACGGCATCCTGAACGTCAGCGCCAAGGACCGGGCCACCAACAACGAGCAGAAGATCACCATCACCTCCTCATCGGGCTTGAGCAAGGACGAAGTGGAGAAGATGGCGAAGGATGCCGAATCGCATTCGGGAGAAGACCGGCAGCGCAAAGAACAGATCGAGGCGCGCAACCAGCTGGATTCCATGGTCTACAACACGGAGAAGATGCTAAGCGAGCATCGGGCGAAGATCGCCGAGAGCGACGTGAAGAACGTAGAGACGGCAATCCAGGAAGCCAAAGACGCAGTGAAGGACGGCAGCCTGGAAAAGATCCGTGAAGCCAACAGCAAACTGACGCAAGCCAGCCATAAGCTGGCCGAAGCAATGTACGCGTCGGCCGGGCAGCCTGGTGCCGGTCCTGAGCCGGGCGCGGCAGGGGGCGACTCCTCAACGGGTAGTGCAAACGCCGGCGAGACGAAGGCCGACGACAACGTGGTAGACGCTGAGTTCGTAGACGTGGACGACAAGAAGTAACGACGCGCGGCAGCCACCAGCCTGTGAAGTGGATGAGGGAAGCTTCCCCCGGAAGCTCCCTCATCCCATGGGTGAAGCAAGAGCCCTATGGGGGCGGGGGGCCAAAGAACCTAACACCGGCCCGCCGCACGAAGGAACGCAATGGCCACCGAGAATTACTACGAGACGCTTGGCGTAGGCAAGAAGGCCAGCGCGGATGATGTCCGCAAGGCCTACAAGAAGCTTGCGCGCAAGTATCACCCGGACCTCAACCCGGGGGACAAGGTGGCCGAGGACCGCTTCAAGAAGGTACAGGAGGCATACAACATCCTCAGCGACGTGAAGAAGCGGGAGGTGTATGACCAATACGGGTTCTATTCCGACAACATCCCGCCCGGCGGGGCAGGGGGTGCGGGCGGCTTCCGTGGCGCCCCCGGGATGGACTTCAATGGCTTCGATTTTGGTGACTTCGCGCGCACCGCGGGCGGAGCAGGTGGATTTGGCGCCCAGCCCGGTGGGGGTGGCTTTCGGGATCTGTTTGAGCAATTCTTCCGTGGGCAGAGCACAGGAGCGAGCACCCAGGGACGCCCGCAACAGCAACCGGGCAGTGACCTGGAGTATGCCCTGGATATCGATTTCTGGCAGGCCATCCGCGGAACTCAGGTTCGGCTGACCATCAGCCGCCAGGAGCAATGCACGTCTTGTGGAGGCAGCGGCTCAGCCGGGGGTGCGGAGACCATCTGTACGCAGTGCCACGGCAGCGGCACAGTGGAACAGGCGGCAGGCGCCATGCGCTTCCGTGTAGCCTGTGCACGCTGCGGAGGCAGCGGACGTTTGCGGAATGTGTGCCCCGCCTGCAGGGGTGAAGGACGCCAGATGCGGCAGGAGACGGTAGAAGTGCGCATTCCGTCGGGAGCCCGTACGGGCAGCCGGCTGCGGATTGCGGGCAAGGGAAATGCAGGGGCCGGAGGTGGCCCGCCGGGCGACCTCTACATCACCACCCGGGTACGACCGCACCCAGTGTTTGAGCGTGATGGCGACGACATCCTGCTGCGCTTGCCAGTGACGGTAAGCGAGGCCGGGCTAGGTGCGCGCGTGGAGGTACCTACTATCGATGGGAAGGCAACGCTTCGGATTCCACCGGGAACCCAGAATGGCCAGAAGTTGCGCATGCGGGAAAAGGGCGTTCTGAATTCCAAGAGCAGTGCCCGTGGTGACCAGTTGGTAGAGATTGTGCTTCGAGCGCCAGACACCCGGGACGAGCACATCCGTGATCTGCTTCGGCAGCTGGGAGAGGCAGATCGCGAGGATCCTCGCCGTGAGTTGTGGGCCAAGGTGTAGGCTGATAGGGTTGGAGATCAGACGATTGGGCTAAGGGTGTTGGCGGGAAAGCAAGGCATGGCGAGAAAGAAAGACAAGGCGGCGTACATGATCTCGTCGGTTGCTGAACAGTTCGGCATCCATCCTCAAACGCTACGCCTCTACGAGCGGGAGGGACTGCTGTCGCCCTCGCGAAGCGACGGCAACACTCGCCTTTACACCGATGATGACCTGGAGCGGCTGGAGGTGATCCTGCAACTGACGCGCGAGTTTGGCGTGAATCTTGCTGGAGTGGAGATCATCCTGAATATGCGCGAAAAGATGGAGCTGATGCAGCGCCAGATGCAGGAGTTCGTAGAGACGCTGAACCAGGAAATGGCGGTGCACCTGAAGGCCCCGGAACCAGCACCGAAAGGGGGGCTGATTCCCGTCATCCGCATGCCATCGCTGGTCCGTAGCGACGACCCGGAGAGCCGAGGCTAACGGAGTACACGCTGCCATCTCAAGCCCATTAGGGCTGGCTGGGAACTGCTTCCTTGACTGCCTTCTTCGAGGTTGTCTTCCGCGCCGCCGCCTTTTTCGTTGCCGTCTTCTTGGCTGCGGCCTTATTTGCGGGCGCTTTGCGTGCACCTCGACGCTTGACGCCGCCTTCTGCCTCAATCCGCGCAGCACGGTCAGCAATCAGCTGAATGGCCTCTTCCAACGTAATGGCTTCCGGCTTGGCGCCTTTGGGGATGGTGGCGTTCACTTCACCGTCTGTCACGTAGGGCCCGTAACGGCCAGTCATTACGGTGACTTTCTTTTCCGTACCAGGTACGACTCCGATCTCGCGGAGAGGTTCCGGCTTAGCGCTGGCGCGGCCACGGAACTTGGGTTCCTTCAACAGCACCATCGCGTCATCCAGGGTGATGGTGAGCGGCGAAAGACGGTCGAGCGGAATCGATCGGGTTTCGTTGCCCGACTTCACGAAGGGTCCAAAGCGGCCATTGCTGGCAACGACCTCTTCCCCCGTCTCCGGGTGAACGCCAACCGTACGGGGCAGGGCAAGCAATGCCAGGGCCTGTTCGAGGTCAACAGATTCCTTCTTCATGCCTGGCAGCAGAGACGCCATCTTGGGCTTCTTGTCTTCGCCACCATCGCCCAACTGGACGTAGGGGCCAAAGCGCCCGGCCTTGAGGTAGACGGGCTCACCGGTTTCCGGATGCCTTCCGATGGGCTCGTCCCCCGAAGCGGCATGGCTGAGCAAATCCGCCGCGCGCTCTGGCGTGAGTTCATCGGGGGCCATATCCTCAGGCAATCCGGCACGCCGTTCGCCGTTGGTCAGGAAGGGTCCATACCGGCCAATGCGGACCTCGTATGACTCGCCATCGGGGCGGCTAGTGGGCACGAAGCTGCAGGCAGCGCGGGGGTCAATGGACTTTTCACCGCTTTCCACCAGTTCTTTCAAACCGGGGAAATCCCGGCCGAAGTAAAAGTGCTGCAGATACTCCTTGTTGGCGGATTCGCCGCGGGAGATCTCATCCAGATCGTCTTCAAGCTTGGCGGTGAACTGGTAGTCAAGCAACTCAGTAAAGTGTTGTTCCAGCAAACCAACCACAGCCATGGCGACGAACGTGGGAACCAACGCCGTGCCTTTCTTGAAAGCGTAGGCACGGCTTAGAACCAGTTCCACGATGGTGGCCCAGGTGCTAGGACGGCCGATACCAAGCCGCTCCAGTTCCTTGATGAGGCTACCTTCGGTGTAACGTGGGGCAGCCTGGGTGACCTTCTCCTGGGCATCCACCTGCTGGGTGCGCAGCGGCTGGCCGGCGGTGAGCTTGGGCAGGACTCGTTCCTGGTCAGCGAGTTCGGCATCGGGGTCGTCAGCGCCTTCCACGTAGGCGCGCAAATAGCCGGGAAACTCAATGGTCTTGCCAGAGGCGCGCAGCTTCAATTCGCCTTCAGCCACCGTAACGTTCACATAGGTGCCGCGGGCATCGGCCATCTGGCAGGCAACGGTACGCTGCCAGATGAGCTGGTAGAGACGGAAAGCCTCCTCGCCCAATTGGGCGCGAACCACGTCAGGGGAAACGAAGGCATGGCCTGCGGGGCGGATGGCTTCGTGCGCCTCCTGGGCATTCTTCACTTTCGTGATGTACTTGCGCGGTTCGGCGGGCAGGTATTCCTTGCCGAAGTCACGCGAGATCAGTTGGCGGGCGGCATGCAGGGCTTCCTCGCTTAGCGTAGTCGAGTCAGTACGCATGTAAGTAATGAAGCCGTTTTCGTACAACTGCTGGGCAACCGTCATCGTCCGGCGGGCTGAGAGACGCAGCTTTCGGTTGGACTCCTGTTGCAGGGTGCTCGTGACGAAGGGGGCCGATGGCTTGGATACGAAGGGCTTCTCCTCCACCTGTTCCACGACGGGATTGCCTTCTTCCAGACGGCGCTTGAGATCAGCAGCCTGGGTGGCCTCAAGGCGAAGCAGATTGGACGAGGGTGCCAGTTGGCCAGTGGTAGGGTCAAAGTCCTTACCGGTGGCGATACGGCGGTCACCGAGGTGAGTGAGTTCCGCCTCAAATTCACTGGCGGGGTCTCCGCCGGCATAGCGAAGCTTCGACTTCAAGGCCCAGAATCCAGCCTTGCGGAAGCGAATCCGCTGCCGCTCACGTTCAACCAAAAGGCGAACGGCGACACTCTGCACGCGGCCGGCACTGAGACCAGGGGCCATCTTCTTCCATAGCAGCGGACTCACCTCGTATCCATAGAGGCGGTCCACGATACGGCGGGTTTCCTGCGCCTTGACGAGGTTCTCATCAATGCTGCGAGGGTTGGCCAGCGCCTCAAGAATGGCGTCCTTGGTGATTTCGTGAAACACCATGCGGTGGACGGGAACCTTGGGCTTCAGGGTTTGTACGAGGTGCCAACTGATTGACTCGCCTTCGCGGTCTTCGTCCGTCGCGAGGTAAACGGTGGTGGCGTCCTTCAGCTTATCCTTTAGCAACTTAACGTGGTCCTTCTTGTCCTTGGGAACCACGTAGAGGGCCTCAAACTGGTCTTCAATATTTACACCCAGTCTGGCCCAGCTTTCCTTTTTGAGATTGGCGGGAATCTCCCCGGCGTTGTTGGGGAGGTCGCGGATGTGGCCGTTGGAAGCCACCACATCATATTCCTTGGCAAGGAACTTGGAAATGGTGCGCGCCTTGGTAGGGCTTTCGACAATGACAAGATTCTTCGTTGACATGAACAGGTTCTTCTTGGACCAGCGACGGCCCGTATTCTCTCACACAAGCGCCAGTGAAGCGCAAGCGTCGCCCTCATCGGTGCGACGAAACCGTTCGTGCATAACGGGTGTAGGATGCCATGCAATCCCGGTTCCATAAGGCGGGCTTCTTTTCCATGAAGGCGCTTTCGGTTGCGGCGATCAGATTCCGCAGTGCCCTCGGTGTCAAGCGCTTTCAACGCTCGATTCAAACGATTGTCCGCACCAACTACCACCATAGCGCATGAAGGGTAGATCGCCGATGAACAAAAGAGGAGCAGCCACCAAAGTTCCGGCTCTCGCATCGGCGGGGTCGGCGAGGATGCCAGGCCGAAAAAGAAAAATGGCCACCGCTGTCCTCAACTCTGGCTGCAGGGGAGCCGCCTCACGTACAACGACATCTCTTTGCCATTCACTTCCTTGTTCTTGAGGAGAAGACTGCAGGTAGAGGCACCTGAGCTTCATGACAACGATCACATCAATCATCGGACGCGAAATTCTCGACTCCCGCGGCAATCCGACAATCGAGGTTGAGGTTACATTAGCTGACGGAACGCAGGGGATGGCGGCAGTGCCATTGGGTGCTTCTACTGGCGAAAAGGAAGCAGTTGAGCTTAGAGATGGAGACGATCCACGTACCGCGGAAAGGATGTTCGGACGGCAGTCGCCAACATTGACGGTGAAGTAGCCAAGGCAGTCATTGGCCTGGACGCATCCGATCAACGCAGTGTGGATCAGGTAATGATTCAAGCTGACGGGACACCAAACAAGGCAAGGTTCGGAGCCAATGCGATTCTCGCGGTCTAGATGCATCCCAATGACACGACATTATCGGCAGTCGAGATGATCAAGGTTATTGAGCGGATGGACCCGGGCCAGCATGATTCGGGACCGGATGAGAGTGTCTCCGCCGAGTGCCAAGTCGCAAAAACGGGCTCGCGGCACACACTCAAGTTATCCAGGCAAGCTGGAAATGTTTAGTGAGTTCTATCGTGAAACGAGTCTGGCGTTTAGCACTGCGTATTGAGCAGGTGACCGGGGAAAACCCTCAGCCTAGCAGCATAAGCCATCGGTTCTAATGGTGGGCGCGACAGGACTCGAACCTGTGACCTCCTGCGTGTGAAGCAGGCGCTCTAACCAACTGAGCTACGCGCCCCGAAACCAGTAGGATAACACAGGGTGGGGAGAGTTCCGGTATGAGTTCGCCAGCGATTCTGTTGGGCGGAATCTGAACTTGGCTCCCTGGCGCTACCGGGATAATGCCTTCCAGCGCCGGTAGCCCGAGACACAGCCGGTAAGTGCCGCTCCCATCATGAACGGGGTAGATAGCCAGGCCAACAAACCCAAGCCAATCGGGTTGGCCTCCTTATCACCGAACAGAATCACATACAGGAGAGGACCCCAGCCCACAAACAGAAGGAGGCCCGCCGCCTTGGTGCCACGGGCCGCCAGAATGGCGTCGATGAGGTCAAGGAGGCTCAGCATACCCGCAGTCCTTGGACTGGAGCTACCACTTCGGATTCACACCTAGCTCACTCATCAAGAAGGCCATGACATCAGCATTCATGGCAATGGCTTTCTCTGTATTGCTGGCGCCGTGACCACTCTTGGTTTCAATGCGGATAAGCACGGGGTGGTCTTTAGCAGCCATTGCCTGCATGGTGGCCGCGTACTTGAAGGAGTGGGCGGGCACCACGCGGTCGTCATGGTCAGCCGTGGTGATGAGCGTGGCCGGATAAACTCCGCCCTCCCGGATGTTGTGAATGGGCGAATAGGCGTAGATCGCCTTGAACTCCTCAGGTTCATCACTGGAGCCGTAGTCAGGAATCCAGTTCCAGCCAATGGTGAACTTGTGGAAACGCAGCATATCCATGACGCCCACCATGGGGATGGCGGCGCGGAAGAGTTCGGGGCGCTGATTGATGACCGCACCCACCAGCAACCCGCCATTAGACCCGCCCTGCACGGCCAGTTTGTCAGAGCTGGTGTACTTGTTTGCGATCATCCACTCAGCGGCAGCAATGAAGTCATCGAAGACGTTCTGCTTTTTCAGCTTAGTGCCGGCCTCGTGCCAGGTTTCGCCATACTCGCCGCCGCCACGCATGTTGCAGGAGGCGTAGACGAAGCCCTGCTCCAGCATCGCCAGACGAAGCGGGTTAAACGTGGGGCTAGTGACGACGTTGAAACCGCCGTATCCGTAGAGCAAAGCGGGGTTCTTCCCGTCAAGGGCAATGCCTTTCTTGTGCACAAGGAAGAGGGGCACCTTGGTACCGTCCTTGCTGGTGACGAAGACTTGCTTGGTTTCGTACTTCGACGGATCAAATCCAGGGATTTGCGGTGCCTGCCAGATCTTGCTTTCGCCTGTGGCGACGTTGTAGCGGAAGATGGTGGGAGGATAGTCAAAGGACTGGTACCGGTAGAAGAGTTCGCCGTCATCACGGCGGCCGCCGAAGTCATCTACGTTGCCGATGCCGGGAAGCGCCACATCCGCTTCGCGCGCGCCGTCATAGCTAAACCGCACGACGCGGCTGGCTACGTCCTTGAGGTAGGTAACAAAGAGCTTGCCGCCACCCGTGGATGCGGCTTGAATCGCCTCAGGCTGTTCCTGGACGATATCCTTCCAGGTCTTCGAAGCGATGCTGAAATGGGCCACCTTGCTGTTGGGAGCCTTGGCATTGGTGATGACAAGGAAGCCATCAGCAACACTATCCAGGACGTCGTACTGATCGTTGGTGATTTCCGCCACAATGGGCTGGAAGGTTGTGCCCGGGCGGCTGAGATCCTTGTAGAAGAGTGCATTGCCGTCCAGGCCCTTACCGCGCTCCGATACGGTGAGAACGGCATAGCGCTCATCCTCAGTGGTCTGCAGCGTGTGGAAGCGCTGAGGATTGGGAGGGTCCTGGTAGACCAGTTCGTCAGCCGATTGCGCGGTGCCCACGCGGTGGAAGAAAACCTGATGGTTCTCGTTCTTGGCCGAAAGCAGATTGCCACCTTCAGGCGCGGGATAGCGGCTATAGAAGAAGCCATCACCTGCCCAGGCAATGCCCGACACCTTCACCCAGCGGACCTCATCGTCCAGCACCTTGCGGGTGGCCACCTCCATCACGCGAATCACCTTCCAATCGGAGCCTCCATCGGAAAGCGCATAGGCGACGTACTTGCCGTCGATGGAGGGCGCGAAGGTATCCAGACGGGTGGTGCCGTCGGGGGAAAGGGCGTTGGGGTCAAGAAGCTCGGTGGCTTCGCCGTCTAGCCCTTTCTGCACGAACCAGACGTTCTGGTTCTGTAGGCCGCTGTTGCGAGACGAGAAGTACAGTTCACCGCGGCGTGAGGGCTGACCGAATTTCGGGTAGTCGTAGAGCGCGCGCAGGCGCTGGCGGAGGGTATCACGGAAGCTGATCTTGCTTAGGTAGGCGTTGGTCACTTTGTTCTGCGCCTCCACCCAGGCGGCTGTTTCGGGGGCGTTGTCGTCCTCCAGCCATCGGTAGGGGTCAGCCACCTGCACTCCGTGGTAGGTATCCACTTGGTCCGCCTTGCGGGTTTCGGGATAGCTGATGGTTTCTTTCATGGGGGAGCATCCGGCAAGCGCCAAGGCTGCAATCAGCAGCGTGGCGCGAAAGTGAAAAGCGGGGTTCCGCATAAGGGCCTGTCCTTTCCGTGAGTGGACCGAAGAAGGGTGGAGGCTGACTGGGTGACCTCGTACGGGGACCCAGCGGCGCGGGCGAGACGAGTACATCCACACCTTCCGAATTCTCTATTTTCGCGCACTTTACGTCAGGAAACGTAGATGTAAATTTCGCACAGTTTGATCCGATAGCACTTCCGGGAACCCTGAAGTTCGGCTATGCTTGGGGCGTGATGGCTGACACGTTTGTAAACAGGTTTTCCGCGCGCTCTGTGATGCTAGGTCTGTGGTGCGCGACTTTGGCGCTGCCTGGGCTGTCGCAGACCAC